>NZ_DASWQI010000025.1:0-2150 GCF_036403745.1 Allosphingosinicella sp. | reverse complement strand
ATCAGGCCGACGAGGTCATTCAGTGAGGCCACAGGCGAACGGAGCTCTGGCGCTACTCGATGTCGTAGTCAAGCATGTGTGGCCCGACATCCACGTCCGAGCTCAGACATGCAGCGCATCGGATTTGCCGGTCAAGACCAGTTCCCGTCCTGTCTGACAGAGCTGCGTCCCACCGGAGCGCGCCGCGATGCCAGCACGAATGGCAAATGACTTGAACGGAGTGGAAGCCGGTTTCGCTAAGACCGGCTAGCGAGTTGCGGTCCAGTCGTGTCGTTCCGCGCTGCATGGAAGCTCCCCCTGATCGTGTCCCGTCGGGTGGTGTAGCTGAGGCGTTGCCACCACGGTGTCCGGTGTAGGCCGGGCCGGTCAGGCTGCCACGGCTGGCAGACCGACGAGGGGATCATCGCTCAACGGCGCGATAGTTTCCAGGGTGATGTAGCGGGCGCGTTGGACCGCCCATTCGTCGTTCTGCTCGAGCAAGATGGCGCCGACGAGGCGAGTGATCGCGGCCTCGTTGGGGAAGATCCCGACCACGTCGGTGCGGCGCTTGATCTCGCCGTTGACGCGCTCGAGCGGGTTGGTCGAGTGCAGCTTGGTCCGGTGGGCGGCTGGGAAGGTCATGTAGGCGAGGACGTCGGGCTCGGCCTCGTCCATCAGCGCGGCGAGCTTCGGGACCTTGGGGCGAAGCTGGTCGGCCACGCGACGCCACTGTGCGCTTGCAGCTTCCGCATCGTCCTGGGCGAAGGCGGTGGCGATAAAGGCTGAGACGACGCGCCGACCGCTCCTGCCGGCATGGGCGAGGACGTTCCTCATGAAGTGCACGCGGCAGCGTTGCCAAGTCGCGCTGAGCACCTTCGAGACCGCCGCCTTGATGCCCTCATGGGCGTCGGAGACGACGAGCTTGACCCCGCGCAGACCCCGGCGGGCGAGCTTGCGCAGGAAGGCGGTCCAGAAGGTCTCGGCTTCCGATGGGCCGACGTCCATGCCGAGCACTTCGCGTCGCCCATCGCCGTTCACTCCGACGGCGACGATCACCGCCACCGAGACGATGCGTCCGTTGCTCCTCACCTTCACGTACGTCGCGTCGATCCACAGGTAGGGCCAGTCGCCCTCGAGCGGGCGGTCGAGGAAGGCCTTCACGCGCCCGTCGATCTCCTCGCACAGCCGGCTCACCTGGCTCTTCGAGATGCCGCTCATGCCGAGTGCTTTGACGAGGTCGTCGACCGAGCGCGTCGAGATGCCCTGGATGTAGGCCTCCTGCACGACGGCCGTCAGCGCCTTCTCGGCCAACCGCCGCGGCTCCAGGAACCCCGGGAAGTACGAGCCCTTGCGCAGCTTCGGGATGCGCAGCTCGACCGTGCCGGCCCGGGTCTCCCAGCTGCGGTCTCGATAGCCATTGCGCTGTGCCAGACGCTCGGCACTCTTCTCGCCGTATCCGGCCCCGGTCAGCCCGGCGACCTCCAGCTCCATCAGGCGCTCGGCCGCAAACCCGATCATCTCGCGCAACACATCGGCGTCCGGGGTCTTCTCCACGAGCGCGCGCAGGTCCATCATCTCGCTGGTCATCGGCGAATCCTCGATAGGGGTTGGTGTTCGCAACCCGACCCTACCGGGGCACCGCCGATGGCCACCCCCGCGACATCGCCCGCCCGCTACGGCGCTGTGGAAAGCGCGCGGCCGGGCGATCTCGCTACCGCCGAGCTACACCACTCCTCGGGACACGACCGCGGTAACCCGCTGGAATGTCACTCAGCGCGATGCGAAAAACGCTTTCTCAGATCAGATTAACTGCCCGCTAGCGCCATTTGATGACGCGCTTCGGCTCTTCGGCCCGACGGTGGGCAAACGCATTGACGCTCTCGAAGAGCTGCAGGGTCGCTTCGAAGCCTTCGTGGAGACGCGGCGTCAGAGTGCGTGAACTGGCGCCATCTCAACGCCTTTTGGCACATTCTCGCGCGATCTTCACCTGAGACAGGGCACGGAGATCCGGCGCACGATCCCAACGAACAGCAGGTTTCCCCCGCGTTGGTCTCCAAAGCGGCTTTCGGCCAAGACCGCCCGTTCCGCGTTGCGCCGATCCATGCCGCTTTTCGGGCGTTGAAGACGCTCCCGCAACCGAAGATTTGTCAAGCGTGCTCTTCGCCGTTTCC
>NZ_DASWQI010000024.1:0-1533 GCF_036403745.1 Allosphingosinicella sp. | reverse complement strand
GCCTATGGCAGCGAGGCCGTCGCCGTGGCCTATGCCGAGCCGCAAACTCATCACAATCACACGCACGAGCGCCGGATCGAAGCGATCCGCGAAGCCCGCGCCCGCGGCTACGAGGGCGATCCCTGCCCGGAATGCCAGAACCTGACCCTGGTGCGGAACGGGACCTGCCTGAAATGCGACACCTGCGGGGGGACGACGGGGTGTAGTTAGTAGGTCGACATGATCTGACAGAACGACGTCCAGAACGAAAAGGGGAGGCTGCTGCCTCCCCTCATATTTAGGCTCACGCCGCATCCGCTAGGCATGAAGTATTCGCGCACCAGCGAAGATTGCGGCAAGAAGATCGGATGGAGTTCTGATCTTCTCGCGCTTGATCAACCGATAGAGTTCGAGATAGAGCGGCAAATGCACGGTCGCAACACCACGGTATGGGCGTAGGAAATCGCGGATCGCGCCGTGGGCGTTGTTGGCGCCCTGAGGATGGAAGATGCCGCGGGTGCGCTCGCCGGCGGCAATGTTGAGCCGGACATGGCGGACGCCCATCTTGCGTATGGCGGACATGAAGTTCTTGGCGGCATCGGTGACGATCACCGCGCCCTGGCGCAGGCGGTGGGACAGCGTGTAGCGGATCGCGCCGGCCGGCAGTCGCTCGAACACCGCCATGACCGCCCCGCCGTCGCGGCCGAACGCGGTCACGACGCAGGCGTGGTCCTTGCCGCCCGGCTCCTGGGTCCCGCCGCGGCGGCGCGGTTCGCGGCCGAGGGGCTTGCGACTGCCCTTGCGGCTGACCCGCACCACCATGTCGTCGGCTTCGATGACGCCGCCGAGCGTCTCGCCCTTGGCCTTGCGCGCCGCGGTGCCCAGGAACCGGTGGCGCCAGCGCAGCGCCGTGGTGCGGTCGATCGCGCAGCGCTCGGCCGCGCGCTCGATCGTGTCGCCGGCGAGCAGCGCCTGGGCGAACAGCACCCACTTGCCGCGCATGTGCAGCCGCGCCAGGGGCGACCCCGTCAACGCATTGAACGTCTTGCCGCACGCGGGGGCCTCACAGCGATAGCGCATCAGCCCGTTGAGCCGGCCGCGCTTCACCGCGCCCGGTGTTGCGCACCAGGGACAAGTGCGGTCGGCGCCGATCAACCCGTCCAAGGACGCCAGAACCGCCTCCTCCGAGGTCGCAGCATCCAGCGCCCGGTGAAGCTGCTCGACCTGATCGGACGATAGCCGCAACGCCCCGGCCAGGATCTCCTCGAAACCAATGCTCTTCGACATGGTGAATCCGCTTCTGTGAAAATGCATCGCGAGAGGAGAAAGCTATATCACTACTATCACGCGTCGCCTAGCGGATGCGACGTGAGCCGTTTTTCGTGCACGATCCCGCTTGGCACCGTCAACTTGTTGGGCGCGAGACGAGAGCTGGGCGAGCTGGACGGCGAACAGGGGTGATACGGGCTATGCAGCCACCTTGATGCCGCAGACTTCATGCCACGCCTCGAAGGCCTGGGTCCGGGCGGCGCGGTACTCGGTTGCAGGCATGCG
>NZ_DASWQI010000023.1:0-1594 GCF_036403745.1 Allosphingosinicella sp. | reverse complement strand
CAGAGATTGTCGCTACGGCACTCGGCCCTATGCAGCGATCCGGCGAATGGTATCGCTGTCCTTGCCCGGTGCATCGGTCGCGAACCGGCCGCAGTGCGAGCCTTGCACTGCGCGACGGTGACTACGGGCTGATCGCCGTCTGTCACGCTGGTTGCGACCGCGACGATATCCTGGATGAGCTACGGCGCCGCGATCTGATCTCGACTTCAAGGCGCGATCCTGGTGCGCCCCGATTAAACTACCCGGCGGCGCGCACGAAGGACGCCGATGAGTCCGAGCGGATGTACCGCCCGCGGTTGGTGAGACACCTGGTTAGAACCTACGCGGCCTTGGCCGCGGGAGGAAGCTGCTCGGCTCGGATGGCAGCGGGCGGCCGAAAGCCATGCCGCTCGATGAGCCAAGTGGTGTTGTAGACCTCGCGGAACGCGATCAGCGCGTGGCGGAGCTGCTCGACGGTGTCGAAGCTCCGCACCCAGAGCAGGTTCTCCTTCAGGGTACGGATGAAGCGCTCGGCACAGCCGTTGCCCTCCGGCGCTCGCACGAAGGCGGGCGAACTCTCGATGCCGAGAAAGGCGAGTTCCTTCTGGAAGGCGTCGGACATGTACTGGCTGCCGTGGTCGTGGCGGACGGACAGGCCTCGGGCCGCGCCCTTCGCGAACGCCCCGAAGTGACGCCGGACGCCCTGGCGGATCGGCTCCAAGGCCTCGAAGCGGTTGGCCCGAAGTGCGGCATGGATGCCGACGCATTCGGCCGAGCGGTGGTCGATGGCGACGAACACGGCGGCCTGTCCCTCGGCCGTCCAGGTCGCGGTCAGGTCGGTACCCCACATCTCGTCCACCCGGTCGGGGATGATGGTGCCATCGTGGTTGCGTGGACCCCGCGGCGTGCCGACGCGCGAGGGCGCGAGCAGCCCGTGTTCACGCATCAGCCGCAAGACGCGGCGCTTGGATGTGCGCACCCCGGCCATACGCAACCGGGCCCAGACCTTGCGATGACCCTCGCCATGGAAGGGGCTGTCGGAGAGGACGGTCCGGATCGCCGCAACCAGCGCCGCGTCCGGCATCGGTCCCGAAGGACCCCGCCGGCGCGCCGGGTCGGCCGGCGCCGGGCAGCGGTGGCGGTAGAGCGTGGCCCGCGAGGTGCGCCACACCCGGCACACGCGGGCCAGCCCGTAAGGGGTGCCGCTGCCGGGCGACGTGGTCCGGCTCATCGCCTCGACCTGCGCCGGGCCAAAGGGCCGGGATCACGCGCCTCCAGGGCTGCGATCTTGGCCTCCAGCAGCTCGCGTTCGAGCAGCATCTCGCCCAAGCGCGCCTTCAGCCGACCACTCGCCAGCGCCTCGCCGTCAGTGGGCCGGGTGGCCAAGCTCGCCTCACCGGCGGTAAGAAAGGCCTCACGCCAGCCCGAGAGCGTCGCCGCGGTCACCCCCAGCGAGCGCGATACCAGCTCCAAATCCTCGCCCCGAAGCAGGCGCAACACCGCCTCGCGCTTGCGTTGCCGCGACATCCGACCGCCTCGGCCCAGGCCTGCCGCATCCGCGTCCGCCGTCGTCTCTGGTGTCATGCTCATCACCCCTGTCCGCGGATACCGTCCG
>NZ_DASWQI010000022.1:0-2627 GCF_036403745.1 Allosphingosinicella sp. | reverse complement strand
CCTGCCGGGTGGGATGAACGGTCGGCAGGTGGCGGATGTAGGCCGGGCGGTGCGGCCTGGGCTGAAGGTGTTGTTCATCACCGGCTACGCGGAGAACGCAATCGTCGGCAACGGACAGTTGGAGCCCGGCATGCAGGTGCTGACCAAGCCGTTCGTGATGGAGACGCTGGCCAGCCGCATTAGGGATCTCATTGCCGCGCCGTAAGGTATCATCGGTCCAATAGGGCTTGCCCTAAGTACGTCCTCAGAACTCATGTGGAATGTGCGCCAATGACGGAGCGCCCGCCGCCCGGGGTGCTGTTGTAGCGGCCGAAAAAGTCCCGGGCCGCATCGAGCAGCGCGTCGATGCTGGCGAACAGTTCGCAATGGGTGACCTCGCGCCGGAACTGGCGCCAGAGCATCTCGATGGGGTTGAGCCAGGGGCTGTAGGTCGGCAGCGACAACAGGACGAGACGCCCAGCGGCGCCACGCAGCACCGCCTCGATCTCATCGTCCTGATGCGTGCTGGCATTATCCCAGGCGACGTACACCGTCCCGCTCGGGTGCTTCGTCAGCAAGGCTTCGAGAAGTTCGGCGACTTCGCGCCGCCGCTTGTGGTGACGGGTGAGGACGACCGTCTCGCCAGTGTACCAGTTGACCGCTCCCAGACCGTAGCGCCGTGTCGGCTGCATGGGGGTGGAGATCATCACCTGCTGGCCTGTCGGGCTCCACATCGCCGGCAGGGTCGGATGCCAGCTGATGTTGAACTCATCAGCGTAGTAGAAGACCGAGCCCGGCGTCAGCCCGTCCCGGACAGCTTCGATCGTCTTTTTTTCTAGGACGGCAAAGTCGGCTGTTGGGCTTGCTGTTCGAGAGCGGTGAGGTAGGCGTCAGGATCACGTCGGAAGCGGGTTCGTGCAGTGCGGGCCTGCCGTCCGAGGTTGAGGGACTGGCGCAGTTCGCGCCACTGTGCGTGATCAATCCGGCCGAGGTCGCGTCCAGACAGGGTTTGAGCCCGTGTGCCGATGCCGGCCACGAGCCGGACTGATCCGCGTAACACCGCACCGGGCGAGGCTGTTTTGCGCCCGGTGGCGCGCCGCTCGTGGTAGCGCTGCGAGCCGAACAGCTGCTCCAGGGCGTTGTTCGTGCGCGGCAGGTCGACCAGATCGGCGGCGTGGAACAGCCCAGGCCGATAGCTATGTGCCACCTTGCGAAAATGGTCGACGGCCGGACCGAGACTGCCAACACGATGGTGGTGGCGCTGCATCGCCGCCAACAGGCCGTCGAAGCGCCGTCGGACCTTGGTGCCCGTCTCCCCAGCCGCATTGGCCAGCAGGCGCGCGGCCGCATGCACGAAGATGAAGCCCTGCTCCACCGCCGGCCAGAGTGCGGCCGTGCCGGTCAGAGCCCGGTCGATCAGGTGCTTGAGCCGTGCGAGCGGGCGCGGCGCCCCCCTTTGGCGGTGACGCGCTCCAGGCTGCCGGCGATCTTCTCCAGTCGGCGCTTCAGGCGCAGGCCCGCCGCGTCGAGCGGCGCACGACCATCGTCCGTGACCGCGCTGCGCACCGCAGCCGCGTAGCCGCGCACGACCTCCGCCTCCGGATCAGAGCGGCTCTCCACCGCACGCTCGATCGGGCGCACCCCGCGCACGCCCTTCTTCAGCTCCTTCTTGGCGTGCCGGTCGGCCTCGAACACCGGCAGTGCGGCCTCGCGCAAGAAGTGGAAGTGGCAGAGCTGGTGGGGCACGTCCGGCAGGGCCGCGGCTACCGCTTTGCGGATGGAGTGCTGGCCGTCGCTGATCACACCGGTCACCGGCAGGCCGGCAGCGTCGATGGCCTCGCGCAACAGGACGGCCAAATCCTCGGCCGTGCTCGACAACAGGCTGCGGGCCAGAAGCACCGTGCCCGAGAGGCAGTCACGCAGGACCCACAGCACCTCGTGGCCGACGTCCGGCTGCAGGCCATCGAGCGCCAGGATGATCCGGTCCTGCCCGGCCAGCTGCCGGCGCAGGTGCTGCGGATTGCTGAGTTGGGCGGCCAGCACCTCGTCGTAGCGGTCGAGCAGGTTGGTGACGCTGCGCGCGGCGATGGGCACGCCGCGCCCGCGCAAGATCGCGTGGATCTCCGGCACCGAGCGATGCTCGCGGTGGCGCAAAGCGCCAACCAGCGCCACGACGTCGAGGCCGAACCCGTGCTGCGGCAGGGCGAGCGCGCCCTCGGCCTCGGGACGATAGGGCTTGTGGAAGCGGGCGCAGCCCACCGCCTCACAGCGGCGGATCTTCAGACGCACCCGCACCGTGCCGGACAGCGTCACGAGCGTGCGTCGGTTCTCGTAGCGGATCCGCATGGGCTGGCCACAGGCCGGGCAGAGCCGCCGGACTGGAACCAGCATCCGTTCGCGATCCGGGATCCGGACCTGGGTGCGAGACATGGCACGCCTCCCATCAGGCGCCCCCAGCTCCATACCCTATCAGACAGCCGGCTTTGCCGTCCTAGTTTTTTGCCTGAGAGAGTGGGCTCAGTCGGCTCGACGAGCCGCTAACGGTCGTGCTCACTCACTCACATCCTCATCTCGTGGCTCCGCGTTCATGCGGACTGTGTTCGCCTCACATCCATGGACAATTCTCCCGTCTCTGCGGCGAGGGTTTC
>NZ_DASWQI010000021.1:0-1868 GCF_036403745.1 Allosphingosinicella sp. | reverse complement strand
TCGAGAGCCGCCTCCGGGCGGCTTTTCTCGTTTTAAAGACCTGTGGCGTGCGAGGCCAATGGTCCGCGCACGTCGTTGAGATTTCTAGTCCGCGGCCTCTTCGTTGGGCTGCTGGCTAGCACGACCCGCTAAGTGGTTCATCCGGGAAGTCATGCCGCCCTCGGCAGCAGGGCGATTCCGGGAGAGCGACGCGGCCGGTGTCGGCGGCGCTTGCCCCAGACAAAGGGATGGCGATGTGCATTCCAGTAGACAGTGGAGCGGGGGATCGCATCGGTGATCTCGTCCCAGGTCTCAAACCGCCGGCCCGCTAACGCCAGCGAACGCAGGATCTTCCACCAGGGCTCGATCAGGTTGAGATAGGCCGCATACTTGGGCTGGAACACCATCTCCCAGCGTGGATGCCCGAGCAGAAACAGCAGCACGTCTGTCGTGCGATGGGAACTCAGGTTATCCATGATGGCGTACACTCGCTTGGTCGTGCTCGGGATCCAGGTCTCAACCTGGCCGAGGAAGTCGACCCAATGTGCGCCGCCGCGTCCCGGATAGGGATGCGTGAAGGCTTCGCCCGTTGCGGGACAGAATGCGCCAAAGACATAACCCTTGGCGCGCCGGCCATAGTCGATCTCCTGCTTCGCGCGCTCGGCCGGTCGCGTCTTTGTCTGCACCAGGGCCCGCCCGGCATAACTCTTGGCGCTCACCGGTCCCATTTCGTCCAGGCAGATCACACAACTGCCCGCAGGCGGTGCGGTGTAGAGGGTTTCGATCTTCCCCTTTTTTCGGCGAACGCCGGATCAACCCTCTCGCCGAACCAGGTCTCGTGCTTGTGCCAGCGCAAGCCCTCGTGAAGTAGGATCCCGTCGATCCGGCTGCGCTGCATCGCGATGCCCTTTGCCTCATGCAGGTAGGCCGCCAACCGGTCGAGCGTCCAGGCGGCAAACGGCAGCCCGAGCGTTTGAGGCTTGCTCAACGCGGTGGCGATCACGGTGGCGGTCTGCTCGGCCGAATACGTCGGCCGGCGGCCTGAACGGTGCCGGTCCTTGAGCGCTTCCACTCCTTCCCGGTTGAAGCGGTGGATGCGCTTGCGCACGGTCTCGCCATCAAGGCCGACCCGGGCTGCAATCGCCGAGGCGCTCTCGCTGCGACTGGCGCGCCAGATGATTTGGGCGCGTTGCACGCGGTGGGCCGGAGCCGTGCGGGAGTGGGCCAGCTTTTGGATCGCCGCATGCTCAGCAACAGTCATTTCCCGTAAGCAGACCGGTGCCATGGGTCGCCTCCGCCAGCAGGTCAGAAGGGGCTGCCATTATACCCCTCTACCTACCGGATGCACCACTAAGCGGCCCTGGCAGCGCGCAGGTCCAGGTATCCCGGGTCGAACTCGGCGAAGACCTTCAGCCGTAGCACGTCGGGAATGGTCAGCACGGACTTGCTCCAGACGATCAAATCCTCCGCCCGTAAAGCTTGCAGAACGCGGTTGATGTGGACCTGCGAGATGCCCATCGCGTCCGCCAGATCCGTCTGTGAGATCCCCAATGGGAAGCTGTTCTCGCCCGCGAGGCCCACCGCCTGCAGGCAGACCAGCAGTTCGCAGACATGATGGGCCAAGCGCTTCTCCGCTGGCCGGCTGTCGTTCACGAGCCATTCGCGCGCCCGGCTCAACTCCATCAACGTCAGCCAGCGCATCGCGCGGGCAACGCCGGGGTGCGTCTCGATCAGATCCGTGAGCTTGGCGCGCGGAATGTCGACGACGGAGCACTGTGTGAGGGCGCCCAGACGCAGATCGCGTGCGGTGGATCCGGAGACGTCCATGCGGCAGAGATCGCCCGGCACGGCGAAGGAGACAATCCGGCGGCCGCCCTGCAGGAGTGTCT
>NZ_DASWQI010000020.1:0-29235 GCF_036403745.1 Allosphingosinicella sp. | reverse complement strand
GCCGCAAGCAATATCGCTACCACATTGGCTTTCGCGAGCAGCAGGACGCGGCCAAATATGATCGTTGCTCCAGCTTCGGAAAGGCGCTGCCCAAATTGCTCAGACGGGTGGAGGCCGACCTCGCCAAGCGCAGCCTGAGCCGCGACACCGTCGTCGCCGCGGTGATCCGCCTGCTCGACATCGGCCGCATCCGGGTCGGCAACGAAGCCTATGCGCAGGCGAACAAGAGCTATGGCGCGACCACGTTGCGCCGCCGCCACGCCAGGGTCGCCGGGCGCACGGTGAAGATGCGGTTCAAGGCGAAGAGCGGCGTCGACCGCGAGCTGACCATCACCGACAAGAGGCTCTCGCACATCGTCCGCCGCTGCCAGGACCTGCCCGGCCAGCACCTCTTCAAATATATCAACGGCGACGGCGAGCCCCATCCGGTGAGCTCGACCGACGTCAACGATTATATCAGGGAGGCGACCGGGGAGGATTTCACCGCCAAGCATTTCCGCACCTGGAGCGCGAGCGCGATCGCCTTCGAACAGATTTGCGCCGCCGGCGAGGAAGGAATCGGCCTCAATGCAATGCTGGAGCCGGTCGCGGAGGCGCTCGGCAACACGCCGGCGATCAGCCGCAAATCCTATGTCCACCCGGCGCTGATCGAGGCGGCGAAGGATGCCGGCGCGATCGGCGAGCGGAAGCTGCCGCGGGCAGGGAAATACCTCTCCGCGGCCGAGCGCGGCCTCATCGAATTCCTCGACGCTTTGCCCTGCGAGACCGCAAGGGTGGACGAGAAGGCGCAAATCCGTGCAAAAGCCGGCGCCAAGTCCAAGGCGCAGGCGGAGGCGGAGTTGGCGAAGGAAGCGCAAGCGAAAGTGGCGGCGGCGGCCTGATGCCGGTGCCGAAGATCGTCTCCGCCGCGAAAGGCGGCGCCGCGCCCGCGCATGCGCCGCTGGTCGACGGCAGCGGGCTGAACTTCACGCAGAAGACCGGGCGCCTGGCGGCGGAGTCCACGGCCTGGGTGTCGGGGCATTTGCTCGACGTCCTGATCGCGTCGGCGGCGGGGATCGGCATCGCTTTGGTGCTGCTGGCGATACGCGGGGTCGGCTGCAGGCTGCTCGCCCGGCTCGACGGCGATCCGCACTGGCCTGCGATCTTCGTCCGGGTGCTGGCGAAGACGAAGGTCTATTTCATCATCCTGCTGTCGGCCGAGCTGGTCGCCTCCCACGCCTACACGCCGCCGGGGCTGATGACGCTGATCCGCTTCGGCTTCGTCATCGCCTTCGCGCTGCAGGCGGCGATCTGGGCGCGCGAACTGGTGCTCGGCTATGTCGAGCACCGGGTCGGAGCGAGCGAGGGACACGGCACGCTCGGCTCCGCGATCAGCATCATCCGCCTGCTCGTCACCGTCACTCTGTTCGCGATCGCCATCGTCCTCATCCTCAGCAATCTCGGGGTGAACGTGACCGGCCTCGTCGCCGGCCTCGGCGTCGGCGGCATCGCGATCGGCCTGGCCGCGCAGGGCATCTTCCAGGACCTGTTTGCGGCGCTGTCGATCATCTTCGACAAGCCGTTCCGCCGCGGCGATTCGGTGAGCTTCGGGACGGTCAACGGCAAGGTCGAGAATATCGGCCTCAAGACGACGCGGCTGCGCTCGGTCAACGGCGAGGAGATCGTCGTCGCCAACGCCAAGCTGCTCGAGCAGCAGATCCACAATTTCGCGCGATTGGACCGGCGGCGGGTGACGCTGACGCTGGGCCTCATCTGCCAAACGCCGCCGGAAGTCTGCGCCCGGCTGCCGGACATGCTGAAGGAGATCGTCGAGGGCCAGCCCAAGACCAAGCTGGTGCGCTGCGGGATGGTGGGCTTCGGCGCCTCGACGCTCGATTTCGACCTGCAGTTCGACGTCAAGTCGACCGACTGGGACACAGTTTACGGCACCCGCAGCGCTGTTTGCATCGCCATCCTCGACGCCTTCAACAAGGCGAACATCCAGATGGCCTATCCGAGCCAGACCACCTTCACCGCGGCGCCGGACGGGCGGCTGATCATGCCGTACGCAGAGCCGCGCCCCCCGGCGGCGGACGGCAAGGAGCCGCAGGGGCAAGCGTAGAGCGGCTCAGGCGGCGTAGGCCTCCAGCTTCGCGATGTGCGCCGCTTTCTCCTCCTCGCCGAGGAAGGAGCCGAGGAAGCTGTTGCGGGCGAGGGTGACGAGGTCGTCGCGGGTGAGCGCCCTCCCCTCCGCCGCCGCCGTGTAATTGGCGTTCACGTAGCCGCCGAAATAAGCGGGATCGTCCGAGTTGATGGTGACGCGCAGGCCCTCGCGCAGCATCCGGTCGATCGGGTGCGACGCCATGGCGTCGACGACGCAGAGCTTGAGGTTGGACAGCGGGCAGACGGTGAGCGTGGTCTGCTCCGCCACCAGCCGGGCGACGAGGCGCGGATCCTCCAGCGAGCGGTTGCCATGGTCGAGCCGGTCGACGTGGAGCAGGTCCAGCGCCTGCCAGACATACTCAGGCGGGCCCTCCTCCCCGGCATGGGCGACGCGCTTCAGGCCCTGCGCGGCGGCGGCGGCGAAGACGCGGGCGAACTTCTCCGGCGGGTGGCCGATCTCCGAGCTGTCCAGCCCCACCGCTTCGATCCGGTCCAGCCAGGGCTCGGCGGCACGAAGGGTTTCGAAGGCGTCGGCCTCGTCGAGATGGCGCAGGAAGCAGAGGATGAGCTTCGAGGTGAGGCCGTGCTTCGCGCGCGCCTCGTCCATGCCGGCGAGGAGGCCGTTCGTCACCGTGTCGAAGGGGATGCCGCGGGCGGTGTGGGTCTGCGGGTCGAAGAAGATTTCGGCGTGGACCACGGCGTCGGCGGCGGCGCGGTCGAAATAGGCGATGGCGAGGTCGCGGAAATCCTCTTCGGTGCGCAGCACGTCGGCGCCGCGATAATAGATGTCGAGGAAGTCCTGCAGGTTGGAGAAGCTGTAGGCGGCGCGCACCTCCTCCGCCGACTTGAACGGGATGTCGACTTGGTTGCGCTGAGCGAGCCTGAACATGAGCTCGGGTTCGAGGCTGCCCTCGATGTGCATGTGGAGCTCGGCCTTGGGCAGGCCGGCGATGAAGGCGGTAAGGTCGGTCATGGTCCGACGGTAGCCGCGGGAGTCCGGTGCTGGCTAGTGCGGCTCGTCGGTCCGGACCGGCGGCCGCTCAGCCCTAAAGACCACCACGCCGTCGAAGAGCTGGGTCCAGTCTGCCGACAGGGGCTTCTGGAGATTGAAGAGCGAACCCGGCCGCGTCCCCAGCGCGCGCAGGCGGGCGGGACCTGCATAGGCTGCCTCGCCCGCTCCGGCGATGAGCGAAGCTTCCAGAGCGCCGGGCACAGCTACGGGAATCGCCTTCGTCACGCCGCGGGTCCAGCGGAACGAGCCGGACGCGGACGTGAAGCCGACCGCGAAAGCGCGGGCGCCATACTGGCGGTGGATATAGGCGCCGAGATTGCCGCCGGGCGGGAATTCCGGGTCGAGCGCAGCGTCCTTGGCGACGTGTTGGTTCGCGGCCCAGACGATGATCTTCGTGTCGCGCGGCAGCCGCGCGGCGAGCCACCGGAAATTGAGATACATGGAGCGGTCTCGGCCGGCGATATTGGCCTGCACCGGCAGGAAATCGCGCGAGAGGGCGCGCTCGGCACTCGCGAGCATCTCCAGCCGTTCCGCGCGCAAGGTGGCATCGGCCGGCGAAGCAGAGACGGCGGCACGCATCTCGGTGAGACACGCCTGGAGGCGGGAGACGCTCACCGCGTCGTGGCGGGCGCCTTCTGAGTATTCCCAGCGCATGCGCTGCCCGAGGGCGGCGGCGCAGGCTTCGCGCCGCCCGGAAGGGAGAGGCTGCGCGAGCTCGGGCGGCATGGCGTAGAGCGAATAAAATTCGCCGATGCCGCCAAGCTGGTCGTCGAGGCCGCCGAGCGTCACGCGCCGCGCCCGCGCCTCGGCGGTGAGGAAGGCGGCGAGAGGCGCCAGCTCCTCGTCCTTGTTCCACTTGCCGCCGATCGAGGAGAGGACCATCGCCTCGGTCACCGGCCGGCGCCCGCGCACTGCGCGCCCGACGGATAGGAAGTCGTAGTGGCTTCCTTCGAAGAAGACGGCGCGATAGCCGCAGCGGGTCACCAGCCGGCGGATGAGCAGCGCCCGGAAAGCCACGGACTTGCCTTCGCCGTGGAAGCCGTTCTCGCCGAGCAGGGCGACCTGCTTGCCGCAAAGGTCGCGCTCGGCGGCGCGCAGGGCCGGCTCCCAGGCGCGGGCCTCGTCGGCGGGCGAGGAGGCGGCGAGGGCAAGGGCTGCGAAAGGGATCATCGGCCGATGCTTGCGCAGCTTTCCGTCGCGGGCAAGCACTTAGTCCTCCCCGTCGCGCGGCGATGGGGAGAGGGACCGCCCGCAGGGCGGTGGAGGGGTCGCCGGCACGAGAGGAAGGCCCCTCCACCGCGCTTTGCGCGGTCCCCCTCCCCATGATGCTGTGCATCACGGGGAGGACGAGGTCAGAGCCCCACGTCCTCCAAGCTCAGCAACGTCGCGTTGCCGCCGGCCGACGTCGTGTCGGTGCTGGTCACCCGCTCCGCACAGAACCTCGGCAGATAGTGCGGCCCGCCGGCCTTGGGGCCGGTGCCCGACAGCCCTTCGCCGCCGAAGGGCTGGGAGCCGACGATGGCGCCGATCATCGAGCGGTTGACGTAGAGGTTGCCGACGGTGGCGACCTCCTCGACCGTCTCGGCGGCGCGGGCGATGCGGCTGTGGAGGCCCATGGTAAGGCCGAAGCCGGACGCGTTGATCCGCGCCACCGTCTCCGCGAGCTGCCCGGCCTTCCAGGTGGTGACGTGGAGGAGCGGGCCGAACCATTCCTTCTTCACGTCCTCGACGGCGGGGACGCGGATCAGGGTGGGGGGAACGAAGAGGCCGTCCGCGGGCACGGCGATGCTGTGGCCCCACTGGGCACGCGTTTCCTCGCGGTGGGCCATGAGGCGGTCATAGGCGCCCTGGTCGATGACCGGGCCGACGTCCGTCCTGGGATCGGCGGGATCGCCGACCACCAAAGTGTCCATCGCGCCGCGGAGCATTTCCAGCGTCCGCTCGGCGATCTCCTCCTGAAGCAACAGCACGCGGAGCGCCGAGCAGCGCTGGCCGGCGGAGCGGAAGGCGGAGGTGACGACGTCCATCACCACCTGCTCAGGCAAGGCGGTCGAATCGACGATCATCGCGTTGATCCCGCCCGTCTCCGCGATGAACGGGATGATCGGCCGCTCGTCGTCGTCGAGGAGGGCGCGGGCGATGCGCTTGGCCGTCGCGGTCGAGCCGGTGAAGGCGATGCCGGCGATGCGGCTGTCCTCCACGAGGGCGGCGCCCATGTCGGGGCCGCCAGGCGCGAGGACGAGCGCGTCGTCGGGAATGCCGGCACCGTGGGCGAGCCCGACGGCATAGGCGGCGATCTCGGGCGTCTGCGGGGCGGGCTTGGCGATGACGCTGTTGCCGGCGACGAGGGCGGCCGAGACCTGGCCGAGGAAGATGGCGAGCGGGAAGTTCCACGGCGCGATGCACACCCAGGCGCCGCGGCCGCCCATCCGCAGCACGTTGCTCTCGCCGGTCGGGCCGGGGAGCTCCAGCGGCTGCAGGCCGGAGCGCGCCTGGTTGGCGTAATAGCGGCAGAAATCCACCGCCTCGCGCACTTCGGCGAGCGCGTCGGAGATCGTCTTCTTCGCCTCCTGCACGCAGATGCGCATTAGCGCGTCGCGTTCCTGCTCGAGGAGGTCAGCGAGGCGGTCCAGGCATTGGGCGCGGTGTTCGACGGGCTGGGCGTCCCAGGCGGGAAAGGCGGCGACGGCGCGGGAGACCATGGCTTTGGCTTCGGACGCGCAGTCCTGCCAATGGTCGCCGGTGGACGTGATGGCTGGCTTCTCAAGCCCTTCCCCTTGAGGGGAGGGGTTGGGGGTGGGGCCTGTGGAGGGGAAGCCGTTAGCGC
This sequence comes from Allosphingosinicella sp., assembly GCF_036403745.1. Classification (GTDB taxonomy): domain Bacteria; phylum Pseudomonadota; class Alphaproteobacteria; order Sphingomonadales; family Sphingomonadaceae; genus Allosphingosinicella. The sequence continues at coordinate 23,254 of NZ_DASWQI010000020.1, read as the reverse complement.
TTTTCTTCGTGGCGACAGACCCCACCCCAACCCCTCCCCTGAAGGGGAGGGGCTTTGAGACCGCGGTGGCCACCCGCGCCAGCTCATCGCGATCCGCAAGGTCGAGCCCCTGGCTGTTGCCACGGGTGGGCTCGAACAGGTCCCTGGGACGCGGGATGGCGGGGTGTCGCGAGCCGCCGACGGTGGCGATCTTCGCGACCGGGTCGGCGAGGATGTCGGCGTCGGTCAGCCGCTCGTCGGCGAGTTGGTGGACGAAGCTCGAATTGGCGCCGTTCTCCAGCAGGCGGCGGACGAGATAGGCCAGCAGGTCGCGGTGCCCGCCCACCGGCGCGTAGATGCGGGTGTGGTAGCCTTCCTCGCGGACCAGTTTCTCGTACAGGCCTTCGCCCATGCCGTGGAGGCGCTGGAACTCGAAGTCGCGGCTGTTGCCCGCCCATTCGAGAATGGTGGCGACGGTGAGGGCGTTGTGAGTGGCGAAGGCGGGGAAGATGTTCTTCGCCGCCAGCATGTCGCGCGCGCAGGCGAGGTAGGAGACGTCGGTCGCCGCCTTCCTCGTGAACAGCGGATAATCGGCAAGGCCCTGTTCCTGCGTGCGCTTGATCTCGCTGTCCCAATAGGCGCCCTTCACCAGCCGGACCGCGATGTGGCGGCCGGTGGCGGCGCCGACCGCGTCGGCCCAGGCGAGGGTCGGGCGGCAGCGTTTGCCATAGGCCTGGACGGCCATGCCGAGCCCGTCCCAGCCGCGCAGCGACGGCAGGCCGGCGACCGTCTCGATGATGTCGAGGCTCATTTCGAGCCGCTCGCTCTCCTCGGCGTCGATGGTGAAGGCGATGCCCTTGTTCTTGGCCAGCACCGCCAGCGCCTCGACCTGCTCGATCAGTGAGGGGACGCAGCTTTCATATTGGGCGACTTCGTAGCGCGGGTGGAGGGCCGAGAGCTTGACCGAGATGGAATGGCCGCGCTCCGCCACCTTGCCGACCGCGCGGATGGCGCCTTCGTAAGCCGCGAAATAATGGCGGGCGTCGGGGAAGGTGCGGGCCGCCTCGCCGAGCATGTCGAAGCTGGCGGTGAAGCCGGCATTCTCGCGCTTCTCCATGCGGCGCACGGCTTCGTCGATGGTGCGGCCCATGACGAAGATCTCACCCATCAGCCGCATCGCCGCGCCGACCGCCTGGCGCACGAACGGCTCGCCCATGCGGCCGACGAGGCGCTTTAGGGCGCTCGCCTGCTCGGTCTCGCTGACGAGGGCGCGGCCGATGACGAGGCCCCAGGTCGCCGAGTTCACGAGGGTCGAATTGGACTTGCCCTTGTGGGCGCGCCAGTCGGCATTGCCGAGCTTGTCGGCGATGAGCTGGTCGGCGGTTTCAGGATCGGGGACGCGCAGGAACGCTTCGGCGAGCGAGAGGAGGGCGATGCCTTCCGAGGTGTTGAGGCGATATTCCTGGAGAAACTGGTTGACCCAGCCGGAACCTTGGGCGGCGCGCAGCTCGGCGAGCATGGCGAGCGCGCGGTTTTCGACCCTGCGCCGCGAATCGCCGTCGAGCGCCGCGTCCTTGAGGAGGGGCTTCAGCACCTCGGGCTCGGGCGCGCGGTGGAGGCGGCTGATGTCGGCGCGCGCGGATGCCGTAGCGTCCGCTTCAACGGTCTTGAGTCTCATAGCGCCAGCGCTCTAGACCCCCTCCATGCCCATCGCCACCCTCGACGATATCCGCGCCCGCATCGGCACCGAGATCGGTGTTTCGGACTGGCTGCTGGTCGACCAGGCGCGGATCGACGCCTTTGCCGAGGTGACCGAGGACCGGCAGTTCATCCACGTCGATCCGGAGGGCGCGGCGAAGACCCCGTTCGGCGGCACGATTGCGCATGGTTTCCTGACCCTGTCGCTGCTCAGCCGCATGGCCGCCGACGTGATGCAGGTCCCCGAGACAACCAGGATGGCGGTCAATTACGGGTTCGAGAAGGTGCGCTTCCTCGCGCCCGTCCGCGCCGGCAAGCGGGTGCGGGGCCGCTTCACTTTGTCCAGCATCGAGGAGAAAGGCCCCGGCCGCCTCCAGTTCGTCCATGCCGTGAGCGTCGAGATCGAGGGGGAGGACAAGCCCGCCTTGATCGCCGACTGGATCGGGATGATCTTCACGTGAGTGCCTCCCCATCGGCGATGGGGAGGGGGACCAGGCGAAGCCTGGTGGAGGGGTCTTTCGACGGGCACCTGACGTGTGAATACCCCTCCACCACCCTATTGGTGGTCCCCCTCCCCACCGCTTCGCGGCAGGGAGGAACAAGAAGAAAGGAAGTCCAATGACCCGCGAAGCCGTGATCGTCTCGACCGCCCGTACCGGCATCGGCAAGGCGTACAGGGGCGCGTTCAACGCCACCCCCTCCCCCACCCTCGCCAGCTTCGCGATCAAGGCGGCGGTGGAGCGGGCGAAGATCGACCCGGCCGAAGTCGACGACGTGATCATGGGCGCGGCTCTGCAGCAGGGCGTGCAGACGACGATCGGCCGCACCGCGGCGCTGCGCTCGGGCCTCCCGGTCACCGTATCCGGCATGTCGATCGACCGGCAGTGCGCGTCCGGGCTAATGGCGATCGCGACGGCGGCCAAGCAGATCATCGTCGACCGGATGGACGTGATGGTTGCGGGCGGCGTCGAATCGATCAGCCTCGTCCAGACGCCGGAAATGCGGCTGGGCTCGGACCCGGAGCTGCTGTCGCTCCACAACGGCGTCTACATGCCGATGATCCAAACCGCCGAAGTGGTCGGCAAGCGCTACACGGTGAGCCGCGAGCGGCAGGACCGTTATGCGCTGCGTTCCCAGCAGCTCACCGCCAAGGCGCAGGCCGAGGGCAGGTTCGACGACGAGATCGTCCCCGCCACGGTCAAGATGAAGGTCACCGACAAGGCGAGCGGCGAAAGCACGATGCAGGAGGTTATGCTCACGAAGGACGAGGGCAACCGCCCCTCCACCACCTATGAGGACCTCGCCAAGCTGCAGCCGGTGCTTGGCCCGGAGGCGATGATCACCGCCGGCAATGCCTCGCAGCTCTCGGACGGCGCCTCGGCCTGCGTGCTGATGGAGGCGGGCCTCGCCGCCAGCCGCGGCCTCACCCCGCTCGGCCGCTATGTCGGCATGGCGGTGGCGGGAACCGAGCCCGAGGAGATGGGTATCGGCCCCGTCTTCGCGGTGCCGAAGCTGCTGAAGCGGTTCGGGCTCAGCGTCGACGATATCGGCCTGTGGGAGCTGAACGAGGCGTTCGCGGTGCAGGTGCTCTACTGCCAGGACCAGCTCGGCATTCCCGAGGACCGGATGAACGTCGACGGCGGCTCGATCTCGATCGGCCACCCCTACGGCATGTCGGGCGCCCGCATGACCGGCCACGCCCTCATCGAGGGCAAGCGCCGCGGCGCCAAGTGGGTCGTGGTGACGATGTGCGTCGGCGGCGGCATGGGCGCCGCGGGGCTGTTCGAGGTTCTGTAGCCAGCCGGCCGGCGGTGCTCAGCTCGCGTAGAGCGCCGCCTCCGCCGCCCGCCGCCGGGTGAGGCCGGCCATCACCTTGCCCGCGGCCTTGTTCCACTTGGCGAACTCTTCAGCAGCCCCGGCATAATCGCCGGCCTTGTGCTTCTTGAGCAGCGTGCTCGAGCTCAGATTACCCACCCCGATGTTGTAGGCGAGGCTCACCATTGCGTCGAACTGGTGCTGGGTCGTGGCCGCGCCGCCAATGGCTGCCGCCACTTTCGAGGCGAAATCGCCGACGTGCGTCGCGAAGCGGTCGTCGCATTGCTGCTGGCTCCAGACGACGCCCTTCTTGATGTCAGCGCCGGTGCTGCCCCAGCCGATCGTCCACGGATCCCCGCCGCTTCCGGGATCCGGATAGGCGGCGAATGTGCCGTCCGGATTCTTCTTCGCGCACCCTTCGAATTGCTGGATCAGCTTCGTGCAGCTTGAACTCGGATTCATATTCAGCCCTCCCCCAAGCGACTCGCGGCCGAGTCGCAGCGTGCATGATGCTACAAGTAGGGACCGCTGCCAAATCGGGGCCGATGAGCAAGGTCGGAGGCTTCATCCGCCGCCGACGTGCAAGCGGGGGCCGGCGATCACTTGCCCCTTTTTTGCCGGTGCTGGTCGAGGTCGAGGACCGAATTCGTGTCGCCTTCGGGGAGCAGGCCGAGCCGCCGCGCGACCTCCTGGTAAGCCTCCGCCTCGCCGCCGAGATCGCGGCGGAAGCGGTCCTTGTCGAGCTTTTCGTTGGTGGTCATGTCCCACAGCCGGCAGCCGTCGGGGCTGATTTCGTCGGCGAGGATGGTGCGGGCATAGTCATTCTCCCACAGCCGGCCGAACTCCAGTTTAAAGTCGACGAGACGGATGTGGATCGCCGCGAACAGGCCGCAGAGGAAGTCGTTCACGCGGACCGCCATGTCCGCGATGTCGTTCATCTCCTCCTGGCTCGCCCACCCGAAGCAGGCGATATGCTCGTCGGCGATCATCGGGTCGCCGAGCGCATCGTCCTTGTAATAATATTCGATGATCGCGCGCGGGAGCGGCGTCCCCTCCTCGATGCCGAGCCGCTTGGAGAGCGTGCCGGCAGCGACGTTGCGCACCACCACCTCGATGGGGATGATCTCGACCTGGCGGATCAGCTGCTCGCGCATGTTCAGGCGGCGGATGAAGTGGGTGGGGATGCCGATCTGGCCGAGCAGGGTGAAGAGGTGCTCGGAGATGCGGTTGTTGAGCACGCCCTTGCCGGAGATGGTGCCGCGCTTCTGGGCGTTGAAGGCAGTCGCGTCGTCCTTGAAATATTGGATGAGCGTGCCCGGTTCCGGACCCTCGTAGAGGATCTTGGCCTTGCCTTCGTAAATCTGGCGGCGGCGGGACATGGCGGCTCCGGCTCGGTAAAAAGGTGCGCCCCGGCGCATCGCCCCCTTGGCGGGACGCGCGGGCGGGGCGGAGGCCGCAGCCTATAGTGGAAGGGGCGGCCCCGCGCAACGCGGCGGGGCAGGTCTCAGGCGGCAGGTGCCCGGCGCAAGCGGGGAAGCCGCAGCCGCCAACCACGGCGTCGCATGAGCCAGACCATCAGTGCCAGGACGAGCGCCCATGGCATCACCGCAAGAGCCACCGTCACGAGCCGCGCCACGCTGGCGCCCAGCACCTCGCCGGCCGACCCGAAGGCGTCGCGCAACGGCCGCCACGCGCTGCTCACGGCGGGCGCACTGCCCTGATAGTGGATCTCGACCTTCGACATCGCGACGCGACCGCGCAATTCGGCGAGCCACGAACGTGCGGAATCCAGCTCCTCCTGCGCCTGCGCATAAGCGCGTTCGGCCTCCACCAGTTCGCCGACCTTGCCGTCCCGCTTCTGGATCAGGGCGAGAAGGCGCTGCGAAAGCGCTTCCTTGCCGCGAACCTTGGCGGCGGTGTCGACAATCTTCTTCGACAGGTCCTCGGCCTCGACGCCGCGGCTCGACATGCTGCCGCCGGCCCCGGCGACCGCGGCGTCGAGGCGATCCTCGATCGCGCGCGCCAGCCGCGCCTCGACGATGAGGACGAGCGCTGCGTCCGAGACAGTGTCATCGCCGGCGTCGCGGCTCATCGAAGCGATGCGACACCGCGCGGCGCCGAGCCTGTCGCACAGGGCGACGTGGCGCTGCTGGACGGAGGGGACCTGATCGCGGTCGAGGCGGTAGCCGAGCGAGTAGCTATAGGCGATCTGCGGCGCGGCCGCGGTCGCGGACTGGCCGACGCCCTCCCCCCTGTCCGCCGCAGCGGGGGCTACCATTGCGGGCGGCGGCGGCTCCTCAACGTTGAGGGTGCGAAGGTCGGCGGCGGCGCGATGCACGACCTGGCTGCCGCACCCGGCCGTCAGTGCCGCAAGGAGCAGGACGTAATACCGCATGACACGCTCTCCCTCTGTAGATGTAATATTGTTACATTACAGGTTCGAGCAGGGGAAGAGGCAATGCTGGACCGGCAAGAGCCCACCCCCGGCCCCTCCCGGAAATTCGGGAGGGGAGAGGAGGCGGCGGTTATTGGCCCAGCGCTTCCTTGAGGCCGGGCGCGAACTCGGCGCCGTAGGCGATTTGGGCGCTGGAGGGCTTCAAGGCGGCGCCGATCGGCTCGGCGCGGCCGCCGAGGCATTTGGCGAGGAAGTTCTCCGCCACCGCGTTGAAGGCGATGTTGTTCTGCGGCCGCGCGAAGCCGTGGCCCTCGTCGGGAAAGACGACATAGGTGACGGGAATGCCCTTCGCCTTCAGGGCATCGACGATCTGCTGCGACTCGTTGACGTTGACCCGCGGATCGTTGGCGCCCTGGCCGATGAGCAGGGGCCGGCGGATCTGGTCCGCCTTGAACAAAGGCGAGCGCTCCTTGAGCATCGCCAGCCCTTCCGGCGTGGTCGGATCTCCCATGCGCTTGTAGAATTGGGCGCGGATCGCCTCCCAATAAGGCGGGATCGTCTTCATCAATGTGTTGAGGTTGGAAGGGCCCACTATGTCCACTCCGCACGCGAACTTGTCCGGCGTGAAGGCGAGCGCGGCGAGCGTCGCATAGCCGCCGTAGGAGCCGCCCATGATCGCCACCGTATCCGGCTTCGTGACGCCGTTCGCCACCGCCCAGCCGACCGCGTCGAGGAGGTCGTCGTGCATCCTGCGGCCCCATTCCAGATCGCCGGCCGAGATGAACTTCTTGCCGAAGCCGGTGGAGGCCCGGAAGTTCGGCATCAGCACCGCATAGCCGCGGTTGGCGAGCCATTGGGCGGTGCCGTTATAGCCGTAATTGTCGCGGCCCCAAGGGCCCCCGTGCGGCACCAGCACCATCGGCACCGGGTGCGTCGGGCGTCCCGCGGCGTCGACGGGCGTGCCGGGCGGCAGCGTCAGGTAGGACACCATGGTCAGCCCATCGCGGGTGCGGATCTCGACCGCCCGCATCGGCGCCAGCGTGGCGCCCGAAAGCTCGGGACGGCCGACGTAGAGTTGGGTGAGCGACTTAGCCTTGCGATCGTAGAGCCAGGCCGAGGACGGAGCGGTCACCGGATCGACCGCCACCACCCATTTGTCGTCGGCGTCGGTGCGCGAGACGATCGAGAATTGGCCCGGCAGCTTCGCCTTGAGGAAGTCGAGATCGGCCTTGATGGCCGTGCCGACCGGCACCCACTCGTTGCGCAGGTAATTGACGGCATAGGCCTGGATGCGGCCGGTGGCGGGGTCGCCGAGGCCGCCGCTCACGTCGGCACGTGCATCCTCGCCGACGATCGTCTTCTTCCCCGTTGCAACGTCCTGCGCGAAGATCGCCGCCGTGTTCCGGCCGCGGCTGTCGACCCAGTAAAGGGTCTTGCCGTCGGCGGTGAAATCGGCGGGCTGGGTGGTCTGGCTATCCTCGAGCGCGACCTGCTCGAACGGCTGCGCCTCAACCTTGCCGTTCGCGATCCGGAAATAGTCGCTGCCGCCGTCCGGCCTGGCCTTGGCGGCGATCCGCAGGTTGAGTTGGTCGTCGGCGAGGAAGCTCGCATAGCCGCCCTCGTTGGTCATCACCGGCGTCAGCTTGCCGGTGGCGAAATCGAGGCTGTAGACGTCGTGCCACTTGGGATCGCGGTTGTTGAGGCCGACCAGCATCCGGTCCTTGACATGGTTCGAGATGGCGACGACCTCGACCCGCGTCTTGTCGAACGGGGTCAGCGAGCGCTGGGCGCCGGAAGCCGCATCGACCGCGTAGAGCTGGAAATTCTCGTCGCCGCCATGATCGTTGATGTAGAGGATCTGGCGGCTGTCCGGAGACCAGAAATAGGAGCGGATCGGGCGCTTGGTCTCGGCGGAGAGCGCCTTCGCCGCCGCCATGTTCCCCGCCGGCGCGACCCAGATGTTGAGCACCCCGTCGCGCGGCGCGATCCATGAGAAATATTTCCCGTCCGGCGAGAGCCGCCCTGCGGCGCGGCTCGGATTGCCAAACAGTTTCTCGCGCGGGATGAGCGGGGCATCGGGCCCCGCGGCATAAGCGACACCGCCCAACGAGATGGCGGCCGCCGCCGCCGCGAGCACGATCCTGGTCTTCATTTTCTGGTCTCCCCACTTCTCCGGACGAGCGACTCGCCCGGGCCATGACCGCATCATGTGTGTTATTCACATAACACACAAGGGGGAATAGCTCAGGTGACCTTGCCGCGCACCGCGAAGCGGGGTTCGCGCCAGCGCCCGCTGTCGAGGATCGAGCGCATGCGCTGCACGGCCTCCCATATATCCTCGAAGCCGAGATAGAGCGGCGTGAGGCCGAAGCGGATCACGTCGGGTGCGCGGAAATCGCCGATGACGCCGTCGGCGATCAGCGCCTGGCAGATCTCGAACGCGTGGGGGTGGGCAAAGGAGATGTGGCTGCCGCGCCGCTCGGGCTCGCGCGGGGAGATGCAGGTAAGCGCCGGGCAATGCGCCTCGACGAGGGCGGCGAACAGGTCGAACAGGCGGATCGACTTCGCCCAGAGCCGATCGACCGGCGCGCCGGCGAACGCCTCGACCCCGCATTCGAGCGCGGCGAGGCCGAGGATCGGCGGCGTGCCGGCGAGGAAGCGCGCGATGCCGGGGGCGGGCCTGTAATCGTCCGTGAACGCGAAGGGGGCGGCGTGGCCCATCCAGCCCCGCAAAGGGCTCATCAGGCGCTCCTGGAGGCTCTCCGCGACGTACAGGAAGGACGGCGCCCCGGGGCCTCCGTTCAGATATTTATAGCCGCAGCCGACGGCCAGTTCCGCCCCGCTGCCGTTCAAATCAAGCGGCACAGCGCCGGCGCTGTGGCTGAGGTCCCAGATCACCCGCGCACCCACGGCGCGTGCCCTGGCGGTCATCTCGGCCATGTCGAAGCGGAAGCCGGCCTTGAAGTGGACGTGGGTGAGGAGGAGTAGGTTGGTGTCCGCCCCCAGCCGCGCCTCGATTTCCCCCCGCGGGGCAATATCGAGCCGGAGGCGGGCAAGCTCGGCCGCGCCGCTGGCGATGTGGAGGTCGGTGTGGAAATTGCCGGCTTCCGACAGCAGCACCGGCCGGTCCGGCGCCAAAGCGGCGGCGGCGACGATCAGCTTGAACAGGTTCACCGAGGTTGAATCGGCGACGATCACCTCATTGGCCTTGGCGCCGATCAGCGGCGCGATCTTCGCCCCGACGCGCTGCGGCGCCTCGATCCAGCCGCGGCTGTTCCAGCTGCGGATCAGCTCCTCGCCCCATTCGCTCTCGACCACCTCGCGCTGCCGCCCCATCGTGGCCATGGGCAGCACGCCCAAGGAATTGCCGTCGAGGTAGATCACCCCTTCGGGCAGGAAGAAGCGCTCGCGGCACGCGCGGAGCGGGTCCGCCGCGTCCATCGCGCGTACTTCATCAAGGCTTGGCGACATCGAGCCTCACCTTGATCGGCTTTTCGTGGAGGATCTCCTCGATCAGCGCGACCTGCCGCCGCCACGCTTCGCTCTCGGGAGCGATCAGCTCGACGTGGCCGGTGCGCGGCACCGTCTCCAGCCGGACCTCCTCGCCTCGTTCGGCGCGGCGGGCGCGGTAGGCGCCGGCGAAGCTTAGCGGCACGATCTTGTCGTTCTCGCCGTTCACCAGGATCTGGCGGGCGTATATCCGCGGCAGTTCGGCAGCCGACGTATCCTGGAACACGTCGCTCCGCTCGGCTGTCGGGGTTCCAACCAGCTTCGGCACCGCCTCCAGCCCGCAGCCCGTTCCGGGAGGGACCTGCGTCAGCCTGAGATCCGGCAGCGCCCCGGATGCGACGACCGCCCATATTTGCAGCGGGCGGTCCGCGCGGAGCGGCGTTTCCGGCGGGAGGCGGAAGAGTGCAAGCTCCGGTTCCGAGGCGCCGGCCGGCAAGTGGCGATCGAATTCCGGCAGAGCCCTTCGGACCTCCTCCAGCGCCGCGTCGGCGTCGGTGCCCGCAGGGAACCGGAAGGTTGCGGTAAACCGGCCGTGGCCGGCACTGCTTTCCTTATCCGGTGACCGCACCAGCGGCTCCAGGACCTCCGCCAATGCTGCGAGGGATGCTTGTTGCGCAGATGGAGCGAACACGGCGAGGTGGATGGCGAAGGGCGCGAGGGAACGATCGGTGCGCGCCGCAAGCCAGAGTGCAAGATGGCCGCCCGCGGAATGCCCGACCGCGATCACATGAGAGGTGTCGAGCCTGTACTCCGCGGCGTGCGCCTGGAGCGCATCGGCCGCAGCCGCGACATCGGCGAACGTGCCTGGATAGCCGCCGCCATCGCGGTCGACGCCGCGATAGTCGATGTTCCAGACGGCGATGCCCCGTTTACGGAGATCGTCGGCGATCCAGTTCATGATGCGGCGATCGGCGACGTCGCTTTGCCAGCAGCCGCCATGGACCATCAGCACCACCGGGTGGCGCTTGCCGCCCTTCGGCAGCCAGACGTCGGCGATCTGGAGCGAGCCTGGGCCGTAATGGACGGTCGCGTCGGGCTCGGGACGGGGCCGCTGGAGGAGGTCCGGCCATTTGAGCAGGCCGTCGGCAGTCGGCGGCGGTGGCGTGGTTGGCGCGGTCATCGCGGGAACGGCTAGCGCCCCGGCAAGGGCGAGGGCAAGGCGGGTGAGGATCACGGCGCTGGGTCTAGACCGGCGGCGTCCCCGCGGAAAGGTTCGAGCGAGCGCTCCCGGGACGGGGGAGCGCTCGCTCGATTGGCGCGGCGGAGGGGGCGGTTACCGGCCGCGCGCAAGGGTGACGACGCCGGTCTCCGCATAATCCCGGCCGGCGACGATGGTGCGCACCCGGCTGTCCGCGGCGGCGACGAGAGCATCCCGGCACTCGAAGCCGGCGAGGCTGGCGTCGAGACCCTTCACCCCCGGCACGATGCAGAGCCGGTCGGCCGCGGCGCGGATGCGGGCGTTGAGCCGCTCGATGCCCGCTACGCTGCGCAGGTTGAGATCGTCGTAGCGCACCGTGGCGGCGACCACCGCCGGGGCGGCAAGCCCCGCTGCATGGGCGGGCGTGGTGACCGCCGCGACACCGCCGCCGGTGACGGTGAGGGCGGCGGCGATCGCCAGCCCGGCAAACTTCAGGTTCAGTCCGTACATTGTCATTCTCCCTGGTCGGTGTTTGGTTGAGGATCAGGCGTGATCGCCGCCATGCTGCCACGGCGCGTCGAACTCGATCCGGTTGAGGACCTTCATCGCCGCCCAGGCGGCGGCGAGGATTGCGGCCACCGCATCGGAGAAAGCGTGGCCGTGCTCCGCCCACATCCGGGCTTCCATAGCATCGCGCATTTTATCACTCCTTTCCTGTCTGCGGCCGGCAACCGCCGGTCGGTGACGCAAAAATAGGAGGAGGAGCGCGGCACCGTCCAACTAAACGGATGACAGAGGTAACAAGCTCAGCTTATGATATGCAGCGATGCGACGCCTGCCGCCCCTTGCCGCCGTCCGTGCCTTCGAGGCGGCGGCGCGGCACGAGAATTTCACCCTCGCCGCGGGAGAGCTGGGCCTCACCCAGGCGGCGGTCAGCTATCAGATCAGGCTGCTCGAGGACCGGCTCGGCGTGCCGCTGTTCGTGCGCTCGAAGCGGCGGGTGACGTTGTCGGAGGCGGGGCGGCGGCTGGCGCCGGTGGTGAGCGACGCCTTCGACCGGATCGGCGAGGGCTTCGCCGACCTCGTCGACGAGGATGAGAGCGTGCTGGTCATCAGCACCGCACAGACCTTCGCGTCGAACTGGCTGGCCGGCCACCTCGGCGCCTTCCAGATCGCCCGGCCGGAGCTGGCGGTGCGCCTCCAGACCAGCAACGGCCTCGTCGATTTCGCGCGCGCGGAAGCCGACGTCGCCATTCGCATGGGCGCGGGGAACTGGCCCGGGCTGCGCGCCCACTTCCTCTTCCACCACCATTTCACGCCGATGTGCACGCCCGAATTCCGCGACCGGCACTGCCTTCGCGAGCCGGCGGACGTGCTGGCGGTGCCGCGGCTGACGCCCGACGACGAATGGTGGCCGCTGTGGCTGAAGCGGGCCGGCGTGACAGCGCCCGAGGAGGCGCTCCCCGGCATCCGCCTCGATTCGCAGGCGACGGAGGGGCAGGCGGCGATGGCGGGCCACAGCCTCGGCATGCTGACGCCGATGTTTTGGAAGGCCGAGCTCGCCTCCGGTCGCCTCGTCCAGCCCTTCGGCCTCATCGCCTGCGAGCCGCGGGCGCACTGGCTGGTCTATCCCGAGCACAAGAGAGGCCGCGCCAAGATCCGCGCCTTCCGCGACTGGATCATCGCCGCCCTGGAGGCCGAGCGCGCCTTCGCCCCGCCCGAAGTGTTCGTCCACCAGCCGGAGCTGTGAGGCCTGCGCCTAGGGCGCGCCGCCAATCTGTTCGAACAGCTCAAGCTTGATGCCGTCGCAGTCGAGGATCCAGGCGAAGCGGCCGTAGGATTCGTCCTGGCGGCCGAGGATCTCGATGCCCTTGGCCTGAAGCTCGCCAACAAAGGCCTCGAGGTCGTCGACGCGCAGGTTGATCATGAACGGCTTGTTGCTCGGGGCGAAATAGCCGCTGCCGCTGTCGAAGGTGGAGACGATGCCGAAGCCGTCCGGCGCTGCCGAATAAGGGAACATGATGCCCCATTCGCCGCCGACGCCGAGCATCTCCTGATACCAGGCCTTCGTCTTGGCCGGGTCCTCCACCTTGTAGAAGACGCCGCCCAGCCCCGTCACTTCAGCCATAGACCACCTCCGCCGCCTGCTTAAGCGCGTTCAGCATCGCCCGATAGGGGAAGGGGCCGTGGCTGATCCGCGCCACCCCCGCCGCGGAGACCTCAGCCGTGGACGGTGCACCGGGAAAGGCCATGAAGTTGACCGGCAGCGGCGAGCCCTCGCAGACGCGGCCGAGCAGGTCGAGATCGGCAAGGCCGGGGACGAAGAAGCCGCTCGCCCCCGCCTCGGCATAGGCGCGGCCCCGCTCCAGCGCCTGCTCGACCATGGCGGCGTCGTGCGTTTCGCGCGGCGCCTTCAGGAAGATGTCCGTGCGGGCGTTGAGGAAGAAATCTGGGCCGGCGGCGGCGCGGGCGGCGCGAATGCGCTCGCACTGGAGGGCGAGCGGGTGGATGCCCTCGCCGCCGATCACCTGGTCCTCGAAATTGCAGCCGACCGCGCCCGTGGCTGCGAGCCGCTTCATGTTGCTGGCGAGACGGTCGGGCTCGACCGCGTAGCCGCCCTCGAAGTCGATGCTGACCGGCACCTCCACCGCCCGCACCACCCGCTCGGCATTGGCGATGGCGAGGTCGAGCGGCAGCGACTCTGCGTCGGTGAAACCCTGCGCCGCGGCCACCGACCAGCTGCCGGTCGCGAGCGCGGGCGCTCCGGCCTCGGCGACCGCCCGGGCGGTGCCGGCGTCCCAGACATTGAAGAGGATCAGCGGCGCGCCGGGGCGGTGGAGCGCGGCGAAGGCGCGGGCCTTGTCGGTCACCCTGCCTCCTCCTCCGGACGAGCCAATCTCCGAGACGCGACCGCAAAAAAAATCGCTCCCGGTCAGGAGCCGATCGTCTCCAGCGTAGCGTCCTGGACACTGACTCCCGGCCGGCTCTCGGCGAGACCGGCGCGCAGCCGACGGCACACAGGGCGGGCCCATGTCTTGCGGCCCTGGGCCGTGCAGGAATGGGCCTGGGCCTCGTGCGTGCGATCTCGTGCCACCTGGCGGTCTCCTGGTCGTTATGCCGTTCCGCAAGGTCTATGATCGAAACCCGTGCCGGTCAATCGATCCCCGCCGGTGCATCGGGCGAATTGATCCGGACGAAGTGGCCGGCCGACAGCCCCCTCAGCAGCCCAAAGCGATAGGCGAGCGGGCCGAAGCCGGCGTCCGGCCCCGGCCATTCGTCGAGCAGACGGCGCAGCTTCGCCATGTCGACCAGCCGGCCGGCCGCCTCGCATCCTGCGACGTCGTCGAGCAACGCCGCCGCTTCCGGCCGCGCGGCGGTCAGCATCGCGAACCAGTCCGCCGCCTGCAGGCCGCGGCGGCCTTCCCCGAGGACGCTCTCAGGCACGCGGCCGCGCAGCGCAGCCCGGATCGGCGCGCGCGACTGGCCGCCGCTGAAATGCAATGCCGGCGGCATCTGCAGACACAGGTCAACGACGCGCCGGTCGGCGGTCGGATCGCAAAGCTCGAGGCCCCAGTGCAGGTAGACGCCCTTCGCATAGGTGCCCGGATCGGGCCGGCCGATCATCCCCAGCCGCTGCGGGATCGAGGCTTCGCTGGCCGCAACCGCAGTGTCGTGGCGCGCCAGTACCGCCGCTGCGCCCGGCGCCGAAAGATTGAGCACGCCGAGCCGCGGGTCGCTGGGCCTGCGCCGGAGCCGCTCGATCCCGGCCACCGCCCCGGCAGGCAGCAGCCGCCGCGCCACCTGGCCGAGGATCGTCCGCACCGGAATGCCGGCGCGCCGCAGCTGGGCGAGGAGCGGCAGCATCCCGGCCATGCCCACATCGACCAGCAGGGCCTCGATCGCCTCGGCGCCGCCATAGCTGATCGTCGCATTGCCGGTGGTGGCGACGAGCATGACCCTTATCCCCTCCGCCACCGCCGCGTCGTTGATTCGGTTGGACCAGGCGAGATTGGGGAGGTTGAGGTCCGGCCGCTCGAACAAGGGCAGCTGCCACGCCAGATCCTCGAGCGGCAGCCGGGCCGGCGCCGCGATCCTGCGGTGCGCCATGTTCGGGTAGAGCGACGCAGTCTCGGCCGCGTAATCGCCTTCGTCGCCGAAACGGCCGTCCGGCAAGGGCGGCAGCGGGTGCGAAGGCACCGCGGTGAAGGCGACCACGCGCCCGCCGAACTGCCGGGCCGCCGACGTCGCGACGGCGGAGCTGTCGAGCCCGGCGCTGAGATGGGTGCCAAGGACGGCGCCCGCGCCCCGCAGCCGATCCGCGACCGCCGTATCGAGCGCGTCCCGGAGCGCCTCCGCGCACTCGCCCAGGCTGGAGAAGCGCAAGGGCGTCCGCGGCGGGACCCAGACGGCGCGCGCCGAGCGGCCGCCGGCCGTCAGCGTCAGGGCCTGGCCCGGCTCCACCCGCTCGATGCCGCGGAAAAAGGTCGAGCTTCCCTCGTGCGGCAGGCCGGCGAGGGTCTCCAGCATGCGCCGCTCGTGGACGCCGCGCGGGATCCAGTCGAGGGCATGGAGGCCTTTGGCCATGCTCGCCGCGGCGACGCGGTGCGAGGCCGCGTGAAAGTGGAGCGGCCGCTGCCCCGATATGTCCCGCGCCAGCAGCAAGCTCCCCGACCCCCCGTCCCAGAGGGCGAGGGCGTAGTCGCCGACGAAAGCATCGACCGCCTCGGCGCCCCACTTCTCGAAGCACAGCATCATCAACGCGGCATCGCCAAGGTCGCGGCTCTGCGCGGCGTCGAGGCCGAGCTGCCGGACGAGATCGGCGCGGCCGTCGATGCGGGCATCCGCGGCGAGAATGAGACGGCCGCCCGCGCCGTGAGCGAGCCCCGCCGCACCCGCCTCGGCCGTGGCGACGTCGAGGCCGATCGCTCCGTCCGCAGCGACGCTTCGCACGGCGGCTCGCGGCCATTGCGCGCGGAGCATCGCTTCGCAATTCGCCGCCCCGGCACCGCCGCGACGGTCCCAATGGACGGCGAGCACGGTCATACGGCTGCGGAAACGGCGGCGTTCATAAGCGGTGGATTATGGCAGGCGCCGCCGCGCGTCCACGCCGGACGCGTTGTCGGCGGCGCGGGGATGTGCCACCTCTCGCGCCATGCTCTGGGGCCCTCCCCTTCCCGACGATGTCGCGGCGCCGGCGGCGATGGAGGCGCTGCTCACGCAGGCGCTCGCCCGCGCGCCGGACAATCCGCTGCTCCACGCCAAGCTCGGCTATTTCCGCTACGACCGTCACGATTATCCCGAGGCGGCGGAAAGCCTCGGGGAGGCGGTGCGCCTCGGCGGCGGCACCCCCGAAGTCCGCGCACTCCTCGCCCGCTGTTGCAACCTCCTCCACCGCCACGACGAAGCGCTCGCGATTCTCGCGCCAGTCGATCGCCCTTGTTTCGAGCGCGGAAGCGCGCTGCTCGCGGCAGGAGACGCGGCCGGCGCCGAGCGCGAGTTGCGCGCCGTGCTCGACGCGCGGCCCGACGATCCGCAGGCCTGCCGCATGCTCTGCCGGCTGCTGCGGCGGGAGGGTCGCCACGGCGAGACGGCCGCGCTCTGCGAACAGCTCGCGGCGCGCGGCGCGGCCAATGCCCAGCTCCTCTACAATTGGGCCTGGGCGCTGGCGCTCCTCGGTGAGACTGTGGCGGCCCGGCGCCTGCTGCCCCTGCGCGAACGGATCGTCGCCATCGACCTGGACGCACCGCCCGGCTTCGCGAGCGTCGGCGCCTTCAACGACGCGCTGGCCGAGGAAATCCTCTCCAACCCGAACCGGGTCACGCGCTTCGCCGAGCAGGAGGATGCCAATCGCGGCAGCAGCCGGGTCGACAATCTCTTCTCCGGTCGCCGCCCCGCGTTGATCGGGGCGCTGATCGAGCGGCTCCAGGACGCGGTCGCCGACTATTCCCCCGCGCCGCTGGACGGACCGGATCCGTGGCCGGCGGCACGCCCGGGCGCCGCGCGGCTGCGCCCCTGGGGCCTCATCCAGCACGGCGGCGACTATGAGGAACGGCATATCCACCCCGGCGGCTGGCTGACCGGCGTCTATTATGTGCGCGTGCCGGCGGGGATAGGCCGCGACGGCGCCGGGTGCATCGAGTTCGGGCCGCCTCGAGCGATCGCCGAGGCCTTCCCCGATCTGGCGCCGCCGCTGCGCTACGTGCCGCGCGAGGGCATGCTGCTCCTCTCCCCGTCGCACTACGAGCACCGCACGATCCCGAGCGGCCTCGACGCGGACCGGATCAGCGTCGCGTTCGACGTGGTGCCGGACTCGAGCGCCCTGGGTTGATCCAGGGACTGGGGGGCAGACTCTGAAGCGGCCGTCGCTCAGTGTACGAAGCGCGCCACCACGTCCCGGTACGAGCGCGACACCTTCACCTGGCTGCCGCTCTCCAGCACCAGGAAGCACTCGCCGTTGGTGTGCGGCTTCACCTGGCGGACCTGGTCGAGGTTGACGATGCAGGAGCGGTGCACGCGCTGGAAGCGGCGCGGGTCGAGGCGCTTCTCCAGATCCTTCATCGTCTCGCGCAGGATCAGCGTGTTGTCGCCGGTGTAGATGCACATATAATCGCCGGCCGCGTCGATCTTCTCGATCGAATCGACGTCGACCCGGAAGATCTGGCCGCGGTCCTTGATGTTGATGAGCTTCTCGTAGCGGTTGGAGAGCGGCGTGTCGTCGCTCGGCGCGACATTGTCCATCGCGTCCGGCGCCACTTCGGCGAGCACTTCCTTCAATTTGCCGGCTTCCTCGGCGCTGCGCTTTTCCTGGAGGCGCAGCCGCACCCGGTCGAGCGTGTCGGCGAGGCGGTCCTCCTCCACCGGCTTCATCAGATAATCGACCGCCTGCGCTTCGAAGGCGCGGATGGCATGGTCGGAATAAGCGGTGACGAAGACGAAGAGCGGCGGCTCCACCTCCATCAGGCCCTGGATCACCGAGAAACCGTCGAAGCCCGGCATCTGGATGTCGAGAAAGACGAGGTCCGGCTTGTTGGTCTTGATCGCGCGGATCGCCTCGCGGCCGTTCGAGCAGGTCTCGACGATCTCGACGTCCTCATGCTTTTCGAGGCGCAGACGCAGCCCCTGAATCGCAAGCGGTTCGTCATCCACGAGAATCGTGCGGATGGTCATTTCGGCTCCTCGGCAGGTTCGGACTGGTAGGGAATCTCGATGGTAACGCTAAAGCCCCCCTGCTTGTTCGATTCCGTCTCGAAACGATGGTCGGCGCCATAGGCTTGCGACAGACGGTCCCGAATGTTCGCCAGACCGACGCCGGTGGACTGCTGCGCCTTCACCCACACGTCCTCGGAGCCCGGGCCGGTGTCGTCAACCTCGATGATCACCCGATCGGCGACGCGGCGGGCGACGACCTTGATGTCGGCCCCCTCCTCCTGCGGCGTCACCGCATATTTGATCGCATTCTCGACCAGGGGCTGGAGGAGCAGCGAGGGCAAGCGCGCCCCGGCGGCGGCGGCTTCAATGTAGAATTTCGGCCGCAGCCTGTCCTCGAAGCGCATCTTCTCGATCTCGAGATAGAGCTTCAGCGTCTCCACCTCCTGCGCCAGCGTCACTTGCGCGGTCGGTTCGTTGACCAGGGTGTAGCGCAGGAACGAGGACAGGCGCGACAGCATCGCATTGGCCTGGTCGGTTTGTTTCAGGAGCACGAGGGTGGATATGGAGTTCAGGGTGTTGAACAGGAAGTGGGGGTTCAGCTGATAGCGCAGCATGGCGAGCTGGGCGTGGCTCGCCTGGCTCTCCAGCCGCAGCAGGCGGTCGCTCTGCTCCTCGAGGAGGAGATAATAGTTGATCGAATAATAGAGCGCCGACCAGGCGACGAGCAGCGAGAAGGTGAGGACGATCGAGCCGAAGAACTGCACCCCCTGCGGGTGCGAGCCGGGGCTGAGGAAGGTCGCCCAGCTCCACGTCTCGATCGCCGAGAAGGCGGCGGCGGCGAGGATCACGAGCAGCACCGAGAGCAGCCAGGTCAAAACCGGCCGGATGCGGATCAGGCGGCGGTAGATCGCGCCCATGAGGAGGGTGATCGAATAGCCGGTGGCGGTGAGCAAAGCGGTGTGGAGGACGAAGCTCCAGCCCATCGAATTGGCGATGCCGGACAGGGTCCGCAGCACGAAATAACCTGCCCAGCCGAGCGACTGGAGGATCCAGAAGGCGCGGTTCTTGTCGGCGAAGAAGGGCTGTTGGCCGAGCCGGAAGGGCTGCCAGCTTCGTTTGGCCTGAGCCTGGGGCGCCCGCGCGGGGGCGGCGGCCTGGATCGCATTCGTTGACACCGCGACCGGCTTTAGCGGCTCGGGACGGGAACGGCCAGTGGAGGACGCGACTTGACTCTGCGGGCGCATCGGCGGAACATAAATGGAACACACGAGTCGCGAGTCGCATGAACCCTGAAACCGCCCGTATCGAGACGATGGCGTCGCTCCGCGCGGCGGTGCAGGCGCTCGAATCACCGGCGGGGCGCGGCGCGGGGGCCGTCCTGCCGTTCGGGATCGACGCTGTCGATGGGCGGCTGGCGGACGGCGGCCTCGCCGTGGCGGCGCTGCACGAGGCGGCGGCGGCGCGCGGCGGGCTTCCCGACGAAGCGGCGGCGACCCTGTTCTTGGCCGCTATCGCGGCGCGGCGCGACGGGCCGGTGCTGTGGGCGCTCGGCCGGCGCGACCTGTTCGCGCCGGGCCTGGCCGGGGCGGGGCTCAAGCCCAACCGCCTGCTCTATGCGGAATGCGGGCGCGACGAGGATGTGCTGGCGGTGATGGAGGAGGGGCTGCGCCATGGCGGCCTCGCCGCAATCGTCGGCGAGGCGCGGCGCGTGCCGATGGCCGCCACCCGCCGCCTCCAGCTCGCCGCCGAGGAAGGCGGGACGCCGGCGTTGCTGCTGCGCCGCCGGCGCAAGGCGGACGAGGATCCGCTCGCCGCCCCGTCCGCCGCCGTCACCCGCTGGCGGATCGCGAGCGCACCCTCGGCGCCGCTCCCCGCCGCCGGCATCGGCCGCGCCCGCTGGCACGTCGCCCTCGCCCGCCAGCGCGGCGGCGAACCCCATGACTGGATATTGGAGGCTGCAAATGCCGAGGCTCGCCTCGCTCTTCCTGCCGGAGCTGCGCATCGAGCGGGTGCGGAGAGAAAGGCGGCTTAGTGCCTCCCCATCCGCTAGGATGGGGAGGGGGGTGCAGGCGGGTCGGCAGTCCGGGGGACTGCCGAGAGCCGGAGCCGGCTGCGAAGCAGCCGTCGGCGAAGCTGGTGGAGGGGTGAAAGGCGCCGCCTTCCGCGGATCCGCGACCGGTCCTCCGACTGCGGTGCAGCTACCCCTCCACCACCGTGCCGGTGGTCCCCCTCCCCATGCTCCGCACGGGGAGGAACAAGCCCGCCCCGCCTGCTCGTGCCCGCGCGAGGGGCATTGGCGCCCCGGCGCGCGCTGGGCGCGGGAGGAGGAGGCGCTGCCGCCCCATCAACGGCCGACGGTGCGCGAGCTTGGGCGCAGGACGGAAGCCGCGGAGGTAGCTTTTGCCTCCCCAAGGCATCGCCATGGGGAGGGGGACCGCCAGAATGGCGGTGGAGGGGTAAAAGGCGCGGAAGCCGAGGTTCGCGCGCGAATCACGAACCGTCATCCCATCACCCCTCCACCACCCTTCGGGTGGTCCCCCTCCCCATCTGGCGATGGGGAGGCACAGCTTCCCCTCCTCCTCGCCCAGCGCATCGGCAACCGCGTCCTCGTCGCCGCAGCCTCGCGGCAAGCCCGCGCGCTCGGCCTCGAGCCGGGCATGGCCGTCACCCACGCCCGCGCCATCGTGCCCGAGCTCGACGTCGCCGATCACGATGCGCAAGCCGACCAGGCGGTGCTGGAGCGGCTCGCCCTCCTCGCCGCCCGGCGCTGGACGCCGCGCGCCTGCGTCTCGGGCGCGGACGGGCTGTTCCTCGATCTCACCGGCGTCGCGCATTTGTTCGGCGGCGAGGAACAGATGTGCCGGCGCATCCTCGCTTTCTGCGCCCGCGCCGGCTTCACCGCCCGCATCGCCGTCGCCGGGACATTGGGCGCCGCCCACGCCCTCGCCCGCTACGGCCGCAGCGCGCTCACCCTCTGCCCCCCAGGCGGCGAGGCAGACGCAATCGCCCCCCTTCCCCTCGCCTGCCTGCGTCTCGACGAAGCGGCGCTCGCCACCGCCCGCCGCGTCGGCCTGGAAAATGTCGGCGAGCTGATCGGCCTGCCGCGCGGGCCGCTCGGCCGCCGCTTCGGCAAGACGCTGCTCGCCCGCCTCGACCAGGCGCTGGGCCGTGCCGCCGAGGCGATCGAGCCGGTCGTGCCGGAAACACCGCCCTCTGCCACCCTCCGCCTCTTCGAGCCGCTGGTGACGGCGGAGGCGATCGAGGAGGGGCTGGCGCGGCTCCTCGCCGATCTCCTCTCTGGCCTCGAGAAAGCCGGCCTCGCCGCCCGCGCCCTCACCCTCTTCTGCGACCGCGTCGACGGCCGCACCGAGCGGATCGCCATCGGCACCTCGCGCCCGACGCGCGACGCGAAGCACCTCCACCGCCTCCTCGCGATGAAGATCGAGGCGATCGACCCCGGCTTCGGCATCGAGACGATGCGCCTCGTCGCCGGCCGCTGCGAGCCGCTCCGCGCCGAGGCGATCGAGGGGGTGCTGACCGGGGAGACACCCGCGCCCGACCTCGCGCCGCTGGTCGACCGGCTCGCCGGCCGGCTCGGCGCCCGCCGCCTCTACCGCTGGAGCGCGCGCGAGAGCGACGTCCCCGAGCGCAGCGTCGCCCGCGTCGCCCCGCTCGCCCCCGCGGCGGAATGGCCGGCCTGGCCCCGCCCGGTCTGCCTGCTCTCGCCGCCCGAGCGGGTCGAGAATGTCGTCGCCCTCCTTCCCGACCAGCCGCCGCGGCGCTTCACCTGGCGCGGCCGCGGCTACCGCATCGTCCGTGCCGACGGGCCCGAACGGATCCACGGCGAATGGTGGCGCCGCGCCGGCGAGGCCGAGGCCGTGCGCGACTATTTCCAGGTCGAGGACGAAGCCGGCGCCCGCTTCTGGCTCTACCGCCGCGGCGACGGCGTCGACCCCGCGACAGGCGACCTCAGCTGGTACCTGCACGGGGTGTTCGGGTGAAGGCGCGCACACGCCCTCTGCCGCCGTCCGCCCACGACCGGTTGCCCCCCCCGGCCAAAGATGCTCAGATGCCCCGGAGGCTCGTCAATGATCCATCGCCGCACCCTGCTCGGCCTGACGCTCGCGCTACCGTTCATGACCGCCGCCGCGCGCGGATCGCGCGCGACCGACACGCAGGCGGCGCGGGGCGAATTCCTGAAGATCCTCGCCCTGTTCAACGCCGGCGACGTTGCCGGCTTCCTCGCCTACGGGCCGCCGCTGCTCATCGACCACGGCACGCCCGTCGCGCGCGCCGCGCTTCCCGCTTTCTTCGAGTCGCTGCGGACGTCCAATGGCAAACTCGACGAAAAGCCTCCCTGGCTCGATCCCAAGGATTTCGGCCACAAGGCGCGGCCCGCGCCGCGATGGATCTTCGGCGCCGCGGTCTCGCGATCGGTCTGGTCGGACGCCTGGATCGACGACACCGCCCATGACAGCCATATGAACGTGCTCCCCGTCCAGCATGACGCCGGCTATTCTCCCGCCTTCGAAGAGTGGAACGTCTTCTTCGACGGCGAGCGGATCTACCGGCTCGAACGTTGGCAGGAGATGTCCTAGCTCCCAAGCCCACCTCGCTTGCGCGCGCGCCGTGAAAGGGTAAAGCGCGCGTCATGGACCGCATCGTTATCCGGGGGGGCAAGCCCCTCCACGGCCGCATTCCCATTTCCGGGGCGAAGAATGCCGCGCTGACCCTCCTCCCCTGCGCCTTGCTCACCGACGAGCCGCTGACGCTCAGGAATTTGCCGCGCCTGGCCGACGTCGACAGCTTCGGGCATTTGCTCAACCAGCTCGGCGTCTCGACCACCATCGAAGGGTCGAAGCGCGACGAGTTCGGGCGGGTGATGACGCTCAGGGCCGCGAACCTCACCTCCAGCGTCGCGCCGTACGACATCGTCCGCAAGATGCGCGCTTCGGTGCTGGTGCTCGGCCCGCTCGTCGCACGGGCCGGCGAGGCGACGGTGTCGCTGCCCGGCGGCTGCGCGATCGGCATGCGGCCGGTCGACCTGCATCTGAAGGCGCTGGAGGCTTTGGGCGCCGAGTTGGAGATCGCCTCGGGCTATGTCCGCGCCAAGGCGCCGGCGGGGGGGCTCAAGGGCGGCACGATCCGCTTCCCCCTCGTCTCGGTCGGTGCGACCGAGAATGCGCTGATGGCCGCCGTCCTCGCCAAGGGCACGACAATCATCGAGAATGCGGCGCGCGAGCCGGAGATCACCGACCTCGCCAAATGCCTGATCGCGATGGGCGCGAAGATCGACGGCCTCAGGACCGACACGCTGACCATCGAGGGCGTCGGCCGCCTCCACGGCGCGACCTATTCGGTGATGGCCGACCGGATCGAGGCGGGAAGCTATGCCTGTGCGGCGGGGATTACCGGCGGGTCGCTCGAATTGGTCGGGGCGCGGCGGGACACGATGCCGTCGATCCTCTCCAGCCTCGAAGAAGCCGGGCTGACCGTCGAGGACAGCGCGGAAGGTGTGATAGTTGCCGCGCATGGGCCCTTGAAACCACTTTCCATCTCGACGGCCCCCT
>NZ_DASWQI010000019.1:0-3903 GCF_036403745.1 Allosphingosinicella sp. | reverse complement strand
TATCAATGGCGTGCAGCACGTTATTCACCCGCCTATCCATCTGAATGCGTGGTCGGACGGGGATCGTAGCTCCCGCATCGTCTTCATCGTGCGGGGGCTTGCGCGGGAACCGATCGAGCGGTCGCTACGGGCGTTCCTGGGGCTTTAGCCCCAATACCGTTCAGTGGGTTTCGATCAAAATGTGATCGGCATAGATCAGGCGTTGTCTTGGGGGCAGGATCGGCTGAGCGCGCGCCCGCGTTGGAAAGTTGCTCATCTTGCGCTTGACGGCGCGCGGGTTGTGGCGCCCCCGGCTTTGGTCGGCGGGTCGCACCAGGATCTCGAGGAGGATCGCCTGTTCCATGCGCGTCCGGCCTTCAGGGGGAAAACGCGACATAGAAGGGAAGGTTACGCCGGACGATCTCGACCGTGTGCACGAAGGACAGCGTGTCGGGATCGCAGTCCGCCCGGCGGCTGGCCTGGTACATCAGCTGGCGGAGGGCGAAATGGGTCAGCAAAAGGCCGTAGAGCTCCTGCCGAACCAGGTCCGGGCGGCGCGAGCGCAGCATCAAGGGACCGCCGGGCAGCGTCACCTTGACCTCCTTCAGCACGGTCTCGTCCTCCCAGCGCTCATGGTACAGCGCCGCCAGTTCGCGCGCCGGCGCCGCCGCGGGGTCGAGGATCGTCGTGACCAGCCGGTAGAGCTGGTCGCCACCCGGCACACCGGGCAGCCGGTACTCGACGACGCGCACCGTTAGGCCGTCGCGGTCGCGCCGGCGATGCTGGGGCGAGGGGTACAGCCGGCTCAGGCCGGAGCCATCGTCCAGGCGCTGCAAGCAGGGCAGAACGTCCCCGCCGCGCACGCGCCAGAGCAGGTCGGCCCCAGTCGCCACGGCGTCGCGCCACAGGGCGTAGCCGAGGAAGCCCCGGTCAGCCAGGCACAGCATGCCCGGCCCGAGCTGCGCCAGGACCTCGCGCGCCAAGTGGACCTCGCTACTCGCGTAGCCGGCGGGGACCGCCGCGAAGATGGCGTGGGTGCCGGTCTCCAGCAGCGCTAGCAGGCGCAGTTGAGGGAAGCCGGTGTGACCGCGCGGAGCCGATGGCCGGCCGAACGCGCGCTCCAGATCCGGCAGGTCAGGCACGTCGAGCGTCGTCCCGTCGAAGCTGACCAGGCGGCGTCCGCGGTACCAGGCGCCCGGCGTGCCCGGCTCGGCCAGCGGCCGGGCAAGGCGCCGGAACAGCTCGCGCATCGGGGCTTCGCCCAGGCGCACCCGGGCTTGGGTGATCGCCGACTTGCACGCCAGGCCCAGGGCGGTGCCGTCCCAGTGCAGCCAGCGCAGTCCCTCCACCAATTCCCGCAGCACCGCGTCGTAGGAGGCGTGGGCATAGAGTGTCAGGGCCATCACGTAGTAGACCATGACGCGCGGCAGCAGCTGGCGCGCCCGCCATGCCACCCGCCCGGTGTCCCGCAGCACCGCATCCACCACGTCGGCCGGGACGAACCGGGTCAGTACCCCCAGCGTCACATGCTCACCAAGCCGCTGGCCCTCGCGCACGCCGCACCGTGTCCTGCCCATGGCGATCCTCCCCTGTCGCCCACCGCGCTTGATACGCCATCAACCGATCAGGCCCACAAGCCATCACCCCTCATCACACCAGCTTCCCGAAAATGCTCCTGAACGGTATTGGGTTTAGACGCAATACCGTTCAGCAGCATTTTATCTAATATGGTGGTCCAGATATGTTGGATGTTGGCAGAGGAGAATATTTTGTTGAAAGGGCAGTACTGGAGGTGCTTGGGGATGGAGTGAGCGGCCATGGGCCAGAAGGGTTGCTGTCGTGTTGAGGGTCGGCAGCTCAGCGAGCATGTGACACTTGGAGTTCTGACCAAAGCCGTGCCAGTGGCCGTGGTGGACGAGGTTCTCCAGCAGACCGGGCGGCAGAATTGGCGAGCGCGGCACCTGCTGCCGCGCGTCATGGTTTATTACGTGATGGCTCTGACGCTTTACGCGCACGCCTCGTATGACGCCGTGCTGCGCGAACTGGTGGAAGGGCTGCGCTGGCTGCGGTGGGAGGGCGCGGCCCTCGACCTGGTCTGCAAGTCGGCCATCACCCAGGCCCGGGTGCGTCTGGGCGAAGCGCCGTTGCGGGAGTTGTTCCGCCGTCTCGCCCGGCCGCTGGCCGAGCCGGGAGCACCGGGCGCGTGGTACCAGGGGCGCCGGTTGGTCAGCTTCGACGGGACAACGATCGATGTCCCCGATCTGCCGGCGCTGGAGCAGCACTTCGGCCGTCCCGCGGCCGCGCGTGGGAGCAGCGGCTTTCCGCAGCTGCGCCTGCTGGCGCTGCTGGAGACCGGCAGCCATGCTATCTTCGCCGCGGTCATCGCCGGATTTTCGACCGGAGAGGTCAGCCTGGCGCGGCGGATCGTGGCCGATCTCCGGCCGGGCATGCTGTGCCTGGCTGACCGCGCCTTTGTCGGCTACAGCCTGTGGCGGGACGCGGCGGCAACCGGCGCCGACCTGCTCTGGCGCGCCCGCGGCATCGCGATCTTTCCCTGTCTGGAGCGTCTGGCCGATGGCTCCTACCTGAGCCGTCTGTATCCCTCTCCCGACCACCGCCGACGCGAGCGCGATGGCCTGACGGTGCGGATCATCGAATACCAGATGCCGGGGGTCCCCGGGGGTGACCGGATCTATCGCCTGGTCACCACGGTTCTGGATCCGCGGATCGCCCCCGCCGCCGACCTGGCGGCTCTCTATCACGAGCGCTGGGAAGACGAAGGGGTGCTGGCCGAAGTCAAGGTGACGATGCCCGGCCAGCGGCTGATGCTCCGCTCGCGCCGCCCGGATCTGATCCTGCAGGAGGTCTACGGCCTTCTCCTGACCCACTTTGCCATTCGGCACCTGATGTACGAGGCCAGCCGACAAGCCGCGTGTGATCCGGACACGCTCTCCTTCAAGCACACGATCGAGATCGTCCGGCGCAACCTTCCCTTTTATGCCGCTTTTCCCCCCTGACGACCGCGCCCACATGGAGCAGACCCTTCTGATCGAGATCACGCTCCGGCCGGCGGACCGCAGCCGAGGTCGACACAACCCGCGCGCCGTCAAGCGTAAGATGAGCAACTTCCCAACCAAATCCCGCGCCCAGCCGCTCCTGCCTCCCGGACAACGCCTCAATTATGAAAATCATATTTCCATCAAATACCACTGAACGGTATTGGGTTTAGCAACGGCTATTCGTAACCAGGGGAGCCCTCCGTTCCAGAAGCCTTTTGAGAGGGCAACGATGATCCAGATGCAGGACGCATGGCGAGTGCCATGACCGGTGCCTGAATGCATGGGTCGGCATATTGTCTCAGATCGGCGGAGTTGGACCGGATCCGTCGCAACCCAGGCACCCTCCGTCGCATTTGATCTGTCAGGGGATTGGCAGGCGGCCCCGCGCCCTCGATGCGGTGCTCCAGGTGCAGCGGAACTCTCTACCTCTTACATCCAGCATCGGAGGTATCCTCATGCGAAGTGTCATCGATCGGCTAAAAACTTACGTGGAAAAGAATGTTAAAAGAGGTGAAAAGGTTTTGTGAATATAACTTTGACGAACGGCCATCAATTTGAAGGGTACATAAATCTTGATTATGATGAATTATCAGTAGAACTTACTACAAGTCCAGGCGGTGACACAATTTACATTGCCGTTCCGCATATCGCGTCCATTCACCGCAGACCTCGTAGGGTTCCAACTGACTTCTGACGCGATCTGATGCAGCAGGCCAGTTAGGCACCCCAGGATGACTACGATTAGCCGGCCACAGCACCTTCCGGTGCCGCTCGATACCACACAGGACGGCCCGGCTGACTGCCGCGGGGTGCGTTTCTGGGTCGATACGTGGAATGGCCCTAGTTCCTCTGCACAGTGATTTTG
>NZ_DASWQI010000018.1:0-1514 GCF_036403745.1 Allosphingosinicella sp. | reverse complement strand
CGCCGCGCGCGACTGCCGTGCCGAGCACGACGACTGAGAGCGAGCCGACGCAGCGCGACCGCCACCTCCAGCACATGGCCGACCACGGGCGCATGGCCTGGCAGACAGCGTCCGGGTACACGGAACGCGCCAAGGCCGAGGCCGCCATTGGCCGATGGAAACAGGTGATCGGCGACCGGTTGCGCGCGCATACGGATGAGCGTCGGGCGACCGAGGTGGACGTGGCGGTCTACGTGCTCAACCGCATGCAGGAACTGGGGCGCCCGAAGTACGTCCGCGTCGCCTGACCCCGGACGGGGTTGGGGTCAGTGCGGCCCCACCCCTGATCCGTGCACCTGTATCTGGGAGGGCGCGATCAGTGCCTGTGTAAGCTGATCGTGCGAGTCGGCCTGTCGGGAGCGACCATCCGTGCACTCGTGCCACGAGCACCAAACGTGGATCTGTGCCCCGGCAGACTGGCCACGACGGATGCCCAGTAGGAAGTCGCGCCCGCGAGCGCCCATACAGGTTCCGGCAGGCGTCGTGATGGCTCGTGGGACATGAGAGGACAGGACCATGGCTGACGAGGCAATGGCTGAGGAGACAATACGCTGGTTCGCCGGCATCGACTGGGGCTCGGCGAAGCACCAGGCCTGCCTGCTCGATGGGGCTGGCACGGTCGTGGGCGAGCGGGCGTTCGCGCACGGCGGTGCGGGCCTGGCGGCCCTGTGCGACTGGCTCGTGTCAATGGCCGGCGACCCGGGTTCGGTCGCGGTGGCCCTCGAGGTGCCGCACGGACCGGTGGTGGATGCCTTGCTGGACCGCGGCTTCGCTGTTTATGCGATCAATCCCAAGCAGCTCGAGCGCCTGCGCGACCGCATCAGCGTCGCCGGTGCCAAGGACGACCGGCGCGACGCCCGGGTCGCAGCGGCTGGGTTGCGTACGGATCGGCATCTGTTCCGCCGCGTGCTGGCCGGCGACCCGAGCGTGGTCGAGCTCCGCGAGTGGTCGCGCTTGGCCGAGGAGCTCCAGCACGAGCGCGTGCGCCTGGGCAACCGGGTTCGCCAGCAGCTCTGGCGTTACTACCCGCAGCTTCTCGAATTGAGCGATGACGTGACAGCCGAGTGGGTCCTGGCGCTGTGGAGCATGGCGCCGACCCCGGCCAAGGCGGCGCGCCTGCGCGCGGCGATGCTGGCGCGGCTGCTCCGGCAGCACCGCATTCGCAAGCTCGATGCCCAAGCGGCGCTGGGCATCCTCCGCCAGCCCGCGATCACGGTGGGCGCGGGTGTCACCGAGGCGGCCGTCCTCCACCTTCGCTCCCTCGTCGCCCGGCTGCGCCTGGCCAACCAGGAGCTCCATCAGGCCGCGCGCAAGCTCGATGAGCTCTGCACAGCCCTGAGCGAGACCGACCCCGCTGCCCAAGACAGCGGACCTGGCGACGCGACTATCCTTCGTTCGCTGCCTGGGGTCGGCCCGGTCACGCTCGCCACCCTGCTCACCGAGGCCGCCGGGCCGCTCGCGCGTCGAGATTACGC
>NZ_DASWQI010000017.1:0-36094 GCF_036403745.1 Allosphingosinicella sp. | reverse complement strand
AAATTCTCCGAAAAGCCGATCACCGTCGACATGATGAAGAACTTCGGTTCGATGTCGGAGAAGATGGGCACGGTGCTCAAGATCGCCGGCGCCAGCCGCTTCAACATCATCATCTCCGGCGGCACGGGCTCGGGTAAGACGACGATGCTCAATGCTTTGTCGAAGCTGATCGACCCGGGCGAGCGCGTGATCACGATCGAGGACGCGGCCGAGCTTCGTCTGCAGCAGCCGCACTGGCTGCCGCTCGAAACCCGTCCGCCCAATCTCGAAGGCCAGGGCGCGATCACCATTCGCGACCTCGTCATCAACGCCCTGCGTATGCGTCCCGACCGCATCATCCTCGGCGAGATCCGCGGCAGCGAGTGCTTCGATCTGCTCGCCGCCATGAACACCGGCCACGACGGCTCGATGGCGACGCTTCACTCCAACTCCCCGCGCGAATGCCTCGCGCGTATGGAGAACATGGTGATGATGTCGGACATCAAGGTGCCGAAGGAAGCGATCAGCCGGCAGATCGCCGACTCGGTCGACCTCATCGTCCAGGTGAAGCGCCTCCGCGACGGCTCCCGCCGCACCACCAACATCACCGAGGTGATCGGGATGGAGGGCGACGTCATCGTCACCCAGGAGCTGTTCAAGTTCGAGTATCTTGACGAGACCGCCGACGGAAAGATCATCGGCGAGTACCGCTCGATGGGGCTGAGGCCGTACACGCTGGAGAAGGCCAAGCAGTTCGGCTTCGACCAGCCGTATCTCGAGAGCTGCCTGTAGGGCTATCGTCGCAAAGCAGTACTTTGCGCCCGCCTTACCGTAGCGCTGCTGGGCGCTTGCGGTGCGGCTGCGGGATCATTGCCGCAGATGTCCCCTCCTCATCCGGGCGATCGGCGCCGAAGCCTTGCCCAGGGACGGCGGAGACATGGGAGAAAGGCGGCAGCGCACTTTATCGAGCGGGGCGGACGTGATATGGTCATCCTGATAGTCAGGAGCAGGCCATGGACAGCTACAGCGTAGCGGACGCCAAAGCGCGATTCTCGGAAGTGATCGGCAAGGCCGAGGCCGGCGAGGCCGTGGAGATCACCCGGCGCGGTGAGGCCGTAGTCAAAGTGACAGCGATCGAGAAGACGCCGAGGAAGGTCGATGTCGAGCGGCTCAAGCGCCTCACCGATAGCCTTCCCCGCCAGGAAAAGAGCGCTGCCGAGCTGATCCGAGAGATGCGCGACTCCGGCTATTGATTTATTATCTTGATACCTCCGCGGCCGTCGCCGCGCACACGCGCGAAGTCGCGACCGAGCGCGTCCAGGCATGGCTTGGCGATGCGGCGCCCGGTGCGCTGAGAGTGAGCCGCTGGGTGCTGACGGAATTTTCGAGTGCCCTGTCGCTCAAGGTCCGCACCGGAGCGCTGACGCTCGAGCAACGCGCCCGCGTCTTGGCGAACTGGACGCATTTCGTGAACGACGAAATTACCGTGATGGACGTTACCCCAGATGCGTTCGATCTCGCTGCCTCGTACGCGGGGCGGCACGATCTGGGCCTCCGCGCCGGCGACGCCCTGCACCTTGCCGTCGCAAGCACCCAAGGGCTGGCCCTCGTCACGCTCGACGAGCGGATGGCGATGGCGGCGCCGGAGCTGGGCGTGCCGGTGGCGGGGATCGCATAGGCCCATTCGGCGGTGGTCACGGGGACAGTCAATAGACTGTCCCCGACGGTCAGATCAGTTTGAATCTCCGCCGGAGAGCGCACGGGCGGTCGCCTCCCCGAGCGCCCGCTGGAAATCTTCCAGGAGGAAGACTTGGTTCGCCACGGCTCGTGCGAAGCCGATTTCGAGGAATCCTGCATCCGAGCGGGAAACGTCGAAGAGTGGATTGCCCGCGTCGTCGACGACTTAAAAAACCGGATTTTCGCGATCGATCGGGGAGAATTTCTGCACCCTCATTTCTCAAGCCTCGTGTCCCGGCCGCGTGCCTCGGGAGCGGTCTTCCGCATCCTCTACCCGCTTGGCAACATCCGCAATCTCGCAAGGTCGATCCGCTTGCCCCCTGCCCCGCGTGCCGCCTAGGGTTTGCGCCAGAACAAGCCGAGCGGGAGCGGATGCATGGCGGGGGTGGATGCGGAGTATGTGATGGATGCGAAGAGGGACCGGCTGGTCATCTTCGCGTCGACGCTCGGCACCGTGTTCGAATGGTATGATTTCTTCGTCTACGGGACGCTGGCGACCGTCATCGCCAAATTGTTCTTCCCCTCCGCGAGCGCCACGGCGGGGCTGCTGCTGACCCTCGCGACGTTCGGCGCGGGCTTCGGCGTGCGGCCGATCGGGGCGGTGCTGTTCGGCTGGCTCGGCGACAAGCTCGGGCGCAAATATACGTTCCTCGTCACCATCACGGTGATGGGCCTTGCCACCGCCGGTGTCGGGCTGCTGCCGACCTTCGCCGCCATCGGCGTGGCGGCGCCGGCACTGCTCGTCGTGCTGCGCCTCTTCCAGGGGCTGGCGCTCGGCGGCGAATATGGCGGAGCGGCCATCTATGTCGCCGAGCATGCGCCGCGGCACCGGCGGGGCTTCTACACCAGCTTCATCCAGGCGGGCGTGATCGGCGGCTTCCTGCTGTCGGTCGCCGTGGTGCTGGTGGCGAACTATTTCGTCGACCCGGCCGCGTGGGAGGCGTGGGGGTGGCGGGTGCCGTTCGTCTTCTCGCTGCTGCTGCTCGGCGTCTCGCTATGGGTGCGGCTGAAGCTCAAGGAGAGCCCCGTCTTCCAAGCGATGAAGGCGGCGGGCGAGACCGCGGCAAATCCGCTTAAGGAGAGCTTCAACACCGGCGCCAAGTGGCGGCTGATCCTCGTCGCCCTGTTCGGGATCGCGGCGGGGCTGACGGTGATCTGGTACACCGCCCAGTTCCAGGGCCTCTATTTCCTCCAGAACGCGCTCCACATCGAGGACAATGCGGCGCGGCTGATGATCGGCGTCGCCGCGATCTTCAGCCTGTTCTGGTTCATCCTGTTCGGCTGGCTTTCGGACAAGGTCGGCCGCAAAAAGCCGATCGTCATTGGCTATGCGCTCACCATCCTCCTCATGTTTCCGCTGTTCCACTGGATGGCGGCGGCGGCGAACCCGGAGTTGTCGGCGGCGATGCAGAGGAGCCCGGTGGTGGTGAGCGGCAGCGATTGCGCCTACCAGCCCTTCGCCAAGGTGCAGCCGACCGCCTGCGGCAAGCTGCTCGACACGCTGTCGAAGAAAGGCGTGGGGTACCGCAAGGCCGACGCGCCGGCGGGAGCCGCGCCGATGGTGACGGTCGGCGCCACGCGGGTGGATGGGTCGGACCCGCAGGCGCTTGACGCGGCGCTCAAGGGGGCGGGCTATCCGCTGCAGAAGATCGTGCCGCCGCTGGGGCGGGCGTGGCAGATCGTCCTTGCCATCGTCGTCATCGGCATGCTCTCGGGAATGACGTTCGGGCCGGTCGCCGCCTTGCTCGTTGAGCTCTTCCCGGCGCGGGTGCGCTACACCTCCCTGTCGGTGCCGTACCACATAGGCACCGGCTATTTCGGCGGATTCCTGCCGTTCATCAGCCAGTATATCGTCGCCAAGACGGGCGATCCGTTCGCCGGCCTGTGGTACACGATCGCGGTGGTGGCGATGGCCCTGGTGGTGACGGCGCTATGGCTGCCGGAGACCGCGGGCAAGGAGTTGGAGTGACCCGTCGCCCCAGCGGAGGCTGGGGCCCCAGCGGGTGAAATGCGCCTGCGTTCTTCACCCCCTGGGGTCCCAGCCTTCGCTGGGACGACGTGTGCGAGGCGGCTTTCCTCCGCCCCCCTCCCCCGCTATCGCCCCAGCCATGCCGCACAGCCCGCTTCGCCTGATCCTCGACGGGGACGCGCTCGTTTCGAACTGGCGGTGGCTCGATGCGCGGAGCGGCGAGGCGGCGTGCGGGGCGGCGGTCAAGGCGGACGGGTACGGGCTCGGCGCGCAGGAGGTGGTGCGCCGGCTGCGGGATGCGGGGTGCCGGGACTTCTTCGTCGCGACCTGGGCGGAGGCGGCGGCGCTTCGGGAGGAGACCGCAGGCGTATCGCTCGCCGTGCTGCACGGGGTGGCGGAAGAGGATCTGGCCGCGGCGGAGGTCTCCCCTGCCCGGCCGGTGCTGAATTCGGCGGCGCAGGTGCGGCGGTGGAAGGCGGCGGCGGGCGCTCGGCCGTGCGACGTGATGATCGACACCGGCATCGGACGGCTCGGCCTCTCGCCGGAGGAAGCGCGTTCGGGGCTGCTCGACGGGCTTGAGATCGACACTTTGATGAGCCACCTCGCGTCGGCGGACGAGGATGCACCGATGAACCCGCGGCAGCGCGATGCGTTTGCCGGGCTGGCGGAGGCGATCCCGGCGCGGCGACGGAGCCTGGCGAACAGCGCCGGCATCTGCCTGGGGCACAAATATGCGTTCGACCTGACGCGGCCGGGGCTGGCTCTGTATGGCGGGGTGCCGCGCCGCGAGGCGGAGGGGCATGTGCGGCAGGTGGTCCGCGTCGAGGCGCAGGTGGTGCAGAGGAAGCGCATCGAGGCCGGGGCGAGCGTCGGCTACAATGCGACCTGGACGGCGCGGGAGGCGTGCGAGCTCGCCATCCTCAACATCGGCTATGCGGACGGCTATCTGCGTAGCTTCTCCAGCCGCGGACGGGGACGGTTTGACGGTGTCGAGCTGCCGGTGGCGGGGCGGGTGTCGATGGACCTCACCGCGGTCCGCTGCGACGCGGCGCCAGGTCTTGCCGAAGGCGACTGGGTGGAGGTGGATTATGCCCTCCCCGAAGCGGCGGCGGAGTCAGGCCTGTCGCAATATGAGCTGCTGACGACGCTCGGCGGACGCCACGCGCGGATCTGGCGCTGAACCGGAACGGCTCCGGCTCGTTCACCCCGCTCATGCCCGCCCGGATCGCCCACCTTTCCGACATCCATTTCGGCGCGATTGACCTCAAGGTCGTCGCCGGGACCGAGGCGTGGCTGGAGGCGGCGCAGCCCGACCTCGTCATCATCAGCGGCGACTTCACCCAGCGGGCGCGGCGCGAGCAGTTCCGCGACGCTTCCGCCTGGCTCAACCGGCTGCGCGCGGCGGGGCACCGGATCCTCGCCGTGCCGGGCAATCACGACGTGCCGCTCTACGACGTCGCCCGACGCTTCGCGGCGCCGCTGCGGCGCTACAAACGCTACATCTCGAACGATCTGAATCCATGGTTCGAGGACG
Source organism: Allosphingosinicella sp. (assembly GCF_036403745.1). Taxonomy (GTDB): domain Bacteria; phylum Pseudomonadota; class Alphaproteobacteria; order Sphingomonadales; family Sphingomonadaceae; genus Allosphingosinicella. Next base: position 30,875 of record NZ_DASWQI010000017.1, on the reverse strand, counting down.
ATCATGTCGCCGTGCTCGGCATCAACACGGCGCGGGCGCTGACCTTCAAGGAAGGCCGGATCAACCGTGCGCAGATGGCGCTGATCGAGCAGAGGTTCGCGCCGGTGGCGGCCGACAAGACCCGCATCCTCGTCACCCACCACCCGCTTTATTCGCTGCCGATCGGCGAGGGCAGCGAGCTCACCGAGGCGGTGGGGCGGCACGACGATGCGGTGCGGGCGGTTTGCCGCGCCGGCGTCCACATCGCGCTCGCCGGCCATTACCACCGCACCTATGCCGCGGCGGCGCGCAAGATGGTCGAGGCGGCCGGCCGGGCCCTCGTCATTCAGGCGGGGACGGCGACGTCGACGCGGCTGCGCAACGCCGAGCTGCAGAGCTTCAACTGGCTCCACGTCCACCGCAACAACGACATCGAGCTGCAGGTGGTGGCGTGGGACGGCAGCGCCTTCCAGCGCGGCAACCATGTCCGCTTCACCTACGAAGGCGAGGAATGGACGTCGCGAACCATCGCTGAGGGGTAGCTTCTCCCCTGCACCGGAGGATTGCCTTACGTCCGCCTGGTTTCAGCCCGCGCCGGCCGCGGCAAAGGCCACACGCCCTCGCAGGTCCAGAGGTAGCATCTTAGCGCTTCATGAGATTCGCACGTGAGGCGAATGTACCGAAGCCGGCAGTCCGCCGAATCCTGCGAGCGCGTCGCCAAGCCTCGTTCCAAGAGAGCCAAAATCCATCGATGCGCGGTCGTGGCGGGCACGGGTGCTTCCGAGCAGAGCGTGGAAACCGTAACGTGCCGCCCCTCCTCCTCCGCGATGAAGAGCAGGAGGAGGAGGTCCCAAGCCGCGTCCGAGAAGAGATTCTCGCCAAAGACGTGCTCCCGTTGCCGCCGCTGCGCAAGCCGTTTACGGGCGAGGGCACCTTCCAACGAGAGGTTTCGGGATGCGCAGTGCTTCACAGAGGAGTGGTCATTCGACCGACGCCTACACGAGCCGCGGCTTACGATTCTCGTAATAATAATTGATCGCCTCCACCTGCTCGGGGCGGAAGACGTCAACTACACCGAAATACTCTGGCACTTCATCTTGTAACAGCACTGTGGGGCATTGGCCCTCAAAGTTATTCAGATTAGCGGTGAGCTGACGGTACCCGATCAGGTCGACCAGCTTCTCTGAAAAGTGGCGAGCGATTCCGGGCGGGTACGACAGCATATTGTTCTCATACGGTTTTAACCAGCTGAGGCAGTACCCAACGACGAGCGCCCGCCGAATCTCGTCGCTGTGATTTGTCCCTTGGCCATGAAGCGTCGAGCCGAGGAAGATCAGGGCGTCGCCGACCTCCATCTCCGCAAAAATGACGCCGTCGTCCACAAGGTATCTATCCTTCTCCTCCCGATGACTTCCCTCCCATACCATCGTGGCGCCGTTATCCCGCGTGAAGCGGGTCAGCGGCCAAATAACGTTGACCATGTATTCGAACTCGCCCTTCGGACCGCCCCACATGTCTTGATCACGATGTGGAAGCTGAGCGGGTGCGCCCGGATGAACCGCGATCCCTTGCGTGAGATTCAGCTGAATACTTTCACACCAGGGAAGTAGCACACGTTCGGCAATGCCGAGTATCAGGTGACTCTGTATGACCCTGCCGGCTTGCTCGGAGCGCAAAAGCGCGCGGCCGAATCTAACCGTTCGCTCTCCCGAAAAGTTTCCGCGGCTGAAAGGCGTCCGCCGAAACGGCTCGCCCAGATCCTCGTCGAGCGAACCCATGACCTGAGGCTCTTCCGCCCCTGAAATAATGACATAACCGTCTGCGAACAGCTGGGCAACGTGCCGCTCGATCTCCGCTTCGAGGGCAGGTAGCTGATGCATCGTCGTTGCCATGTTTGTTCCCCCTGCCGTTTCAGGCTGCCAAGTTGGAGCGCTCTTCGACGCGAAGGGCTCCCGAGTGATACCTGCCAAAGGCCTGGAGCCGGCGAATTGTGTCCGTATCGATGTGGATCATCAGCGCGCCCACCATCGTCGGCCCAATTTTTCGCGGCATTCCGAGAGGTTCGCAGCGCCACCCGGCGGACAGCACCCGACTGAGTCGCCCCATTTCCGACACCGCCGTGTAGGCTCGAATGCCGGTGAGGAGCGCATATTCGGTCATCGCGCTCGCAAGCAGGTCACGGTAGAGGCAACGTTCGGGGTCGCGATGCCGAGGCGAAAGGCAAATACGTGAGACCTCACGAATGTCCGGCGCTGCAGGTACGCTAGCATCGCAAAGGTTAGGGAAGATAGACCCCAAAATATGTGGACGATCTGTCCGCAGCATTCTCAATGAGGCAAGGTGTACCGACGTCTCCGTATCGGTAACAATGAGATACTCTGCGTAAGCGTCGTCGAACTGATCACGCTCACACCGCCCGTCGTGAGGGACGTCCCACTTGAGCAAGTCAACGAATACTGCCTTACGGTCCTCGAACATGCTGTGCAGCAACTGCTCATGCGCGTCGCGATTCTCAGTGGTGACCAACTCGACCAACGGGAGCCCCCTCGCCTGCTTATTGCTCAAGAGGGATGATCGTCGCGACGGGGCGCGACAGCTATCCTCCTTAAGGAGGGGGCTCGACCGCGCCGGCCTCGGACAGATTCTGCGGGATTGATGTTCCGAGAGGAGGCGTTAACGTGCTCCGCCGTGGGGCTGTGCAGTGGGGGCTGTGCCGTGGTTTCATTTGCGGATCTAGAACAGTTTGTCGCGCGAAGCAGTCGAGTCTCCACTGCGGCGGAGCTCCGCGAACTGATGTCGCGCACTGGCCGGTCAATGGGGTTCGATTATTTTGCGCTCCTTCACCATGTCGACCTGCGGCCGATACGCGCCGACCTTTCCCACATCGATTCGGGCTCGCTTCTAGCCCTGCACAACTACCCAGCTGATTTCGCCCGCATCTACGTAGAACGTCGATGGGTCGCCAAGGACCCCATCCTGGGGGCGAGTGAGCGCCGCAACGTCGGTTTTCGCTGGCGAGACCTTCCAACCCAAGTGCGGTTTTGGAGACCTAAGAATGACATTGCCATCGAGGCTAGGCGCTATGGTATCGGCGACGGCTACACTGTGCCCACCAACGTGCCCGGCGAGCCGAAGGGTTCCTGCAGCTTCGCAGTGACTGTTGGACGAGTCTTCCCCGACTCGAGCCTGTTGATGGCTGAGTCTGTCGCCGCCTTCGCCTTCCAGTCGGCGCGCTCCCTGATTCTAAAGGGGAGGAGCGTGCCGATCCGGATCCCGCACCCGCCGCTCACGCGACGCCAGCTCGAATGCCTAGTGCTCGTCGCCAAGGGTAAGAGCGATTGGGAGATAGGCCAAATCCTCGGTATTGGATCCGAGACCGTCAAACATCACATTCGGCTGGCGCGCGAAAGGTACGACGTCCCCACGCGCGTACAGGCTGCAATCAGGGCCATTTTCGAGAGCGGATTGACGATCGAGGACCTAACCACCTGACTGTCACTCCCCCGATTGGGGGAGTGCAGTCCCCTCCGTTCTCGTGTGTGCTGTCGCAACGACAGCGAGGAGTGGGAGCCGTGGTAAAGCTCACCGCCTTTAAATCGGCCTGTGGGGCAGGGCCATCGTGCGATCAGTAGGCGTAACGGCGCCACCCGTGCCCAGCGGCGGATTCGGAGCCGGCACGTCGGATTTTGCTCGCCGCCTTTGGTGGGAGCGTCGTATTCGAACGCAGTTCTTCCCGCCTGAATTGTTCGGCGAACCTGCTTGGGACCTGCTTCTCCACTTATTCGCCGCAGGGCGGGCAGGGAAGCGGGTGCCTATGAACCGGTCCCATCTAAGCGCCTGTGTGGTGCATGCAACGGCTTATCGCAGGGTAAGACGGCTGATCGAACTCGGACTCGTCGTCTCAACACCTGTCGACGGCCGCAGGCGCGTCCGAGAACTTGGTCTCACCTCCCTCGCAGACGAGAAATTGGAGCGGCTGCTTGAGGAAACATGGTTCAGCCGCGTGGCGGATCAGGCGGGGAACGGTCAGCAAGGCCCGCCGTCGAATGGAGACACACGCCTCCACGAACTGGCTGCGCTACTCAGCACGTACCGGGAGGAGCTGGACTCGCTCTCGGCTTGGGAGGCGGGCGCGCATCTCAGTCAAGCCATATCAGTCCTTCAGCGACGCTAATTAGTTGAGGATGTCGTTGAACGTAAGATCCCCGTTGTAGAGGGCGTGGACGACAAGCTCCGTCCTGCGGCTTACGCCGCACCGAGCTCGAGCGGAGTTGACATGGTCCGTGACGGTTTGCTCATGCAAGCCTAGGATTTTGGCAATCTCCCAATCTGTCTTCCCTCGGCCAATCAGGACGATGCATTCGAGCTGCCGCGTGGTGAGCTTCTTTCTCGGCGCATTGAGGATGGTCAACCCGGCGAGTTGAATCCGCCGCCCAGCCTCATACGCGAAGCTGCCGACCAGTTGTGCCATCGGCAGGTTGGCCTCGGGCAGAGGTACTGCGTCGCGCACTATGAACGTGCACGTGCCGTTCGTTTCCCCGGGAATGTGCGAGGGGACACAGAAGCCGTCGGTGATACCTTCGCGACGGGTCGCCGCCAGTATCTCATGTTGACGATCGCTCAGGCGGATCAGGTCAGGGATCTCAGAGAACCTAAATCCGACCGAAGTGCGGTGGCTGGCCATAAGGACAGGGTCATCCTTCGTGAACTTGCTCTCGAAGAAGTACTCGAGCCATCCGCGGGAGTAGTTCGAAATTGCCAGCAGCCGCTTATTTGTCCAGCTGAAATGCTTAACGTGCTGAAACAGCGCGTAGGAATGAAAACTCATCTCCCGCGTTATGCTCTCCATCATTCCGCGTAGATCGTCCGCCGTCCGACAGCTCCGCGACTGATCGATGAACGCATTCACATCGCTGAGGCGGGACATCCTTAACCCCTTCCAATCGCCGCTTGTGAGTAGGTTATCACGCGGCGGGGGAGTCAAGCGAAAGCACGGCTGAAGACCCTAAACCGACCTGCTCTGCTTCGCGCCGCCACGATGAGCTTGCCTATAGCGATGCGGATGGGGCGGTTGCTCTTCAGCTCGGGCGCAACCGCGCGCCGACGAACCAGGTAGTCCGGCCGCTCGACAGTTTGGAACAGCGCGACTCGAGGATCATGCCAGTACGCAGCGGCCAGCTACCTCAGTGCGGCTTCGGCGGCGGGGAGAGGCTGGCGATGACCTGGCGGGCGACGAAGCCCTGGGCGCCGGCGGGCTTGTCGCCGTGGAACATCTGGATCTGGAAATCGCGCGGGCGGGGGCTGCGGCTTGCCGGCATGCGGCGGAAGGAACGGGCGCCGAAGCGGCCATAGGGGCGGAGCGCAAGGCCGTTCGCTGGGGCGCCCTCGGCGGCGGGTTCGGGGGCGGCCTCGGCGAGGTTGCTGCGCTTCATCGCATACCAATCGTAGCCGCGCGCCAGCGTCTCCTGCGCGGCGCGGACCAGCACCTCGCGCCGCACCTCGTCGCGCGACTGGCGCGGATAGACGCGGGCGGTGAGGATGAAGCTGTCCGGCGCGACGGTCTGGACCTTGAAGCCCGACACGGCGTGCGACGCCATGGTGCCACATGCGGAGAGGAGGAGGGTTGCGGCGGCCAGTCCCCCGACGACGATCCTGCGCATGCTTGCTGTCCTCCCGACGACCTGCCCGTGCCGATGCTAGGACGTTAGACCTTCGCGCGGAAGGGGGTGAAATCGGTGGCGGTGTCGTAGACGTCGATGCCCTCGCGGCGCTTCAGGAAGCCGACGACGGCGTAGGTGACCGGCGTGAGGAGCACCTCCCACGCCACCTTCAGCGCCCATTGGGTGAAGAGCACCTTGACGACGAGTGTGCCGGTCCAAGTGACGGCGCCGAGGAAGGCGAGCGGGTAGAAGATCAGGCTGTCGACCGCCTGTCCGAACACGGTCGAGCCGATGGTGCGGGTCCACAGCATCCGGCCGCTGGTCCAGATCTTCATCCGGGCGAGCACGTAGCTGTTGACGAACTCGCCGGCCCAGAAGGCGACGATCGAGGCGAACACGATGCGGGGCACCTGGCCGAACACCGCGTCGTAGGCGGCCTGGCCCTTCCAGCTGTCGGCGGGCGGCAGGGCGACGACGACGGCGCTCATGAAGGCCATGAACAGCAAGGCGGCGAATCCCGCCCAGATGCAGCGGCGGGCGCGGGCATAGCCGTAGACTTCGGTGAGGATGTCGCCGAGCACGTAGGAGACCGGGAAGAACAGGATCCCCGCGCCGAACGGCCAAGGGCCGATGACCGGCAGGGTGATCGTTGCGACCTTGCCCGCGCCGATCACGTTCGACAGCAGCAGGATGGTGACGAACGCCGCCATCACGAAATCGAAATAGCGCAGATGCGCACCGGACAAAGCGGCGGCGTCGGTTCGCTTCGGTGCATCCCCCTGCATGGGGCGTGTGGTTAGCGGCTGGGAGCGGGCGGGGAAAGCCCGCCGCTCAGGTCATCAGCGCGTAGGCGGTGGTGAAGGCGATGAGGATGAGGCCGAAGGCGAACAGCATCATGCCGAAGATGATGAGGGCGTAGTGGACCGGATCGTCGCCCTCCGGCTTTTCGACCCGGTCCTTGTGGGGGAGGCCGCGGGCGTCGCGGCCCTTGTCCCACAGGCGGCGCACGAGGCGCTGGCGAAAGGCCATATGGAAGCCGGCCAGCGCGAAGACGAGGGCGAGGAGATCGACGAGGACGACGTGGGCGGGCATGTCTCAAACCGAATGAGAGGCGGCGGCTATGGTTCCGCCCCGCGCAGCCCGGCGGCCCGACGTGACCCGTCTCACATACCGTTGAGGGCGCTCCTCAGGGCGTTGACGTCGGCGTCGTTATAGGTCGCGCCGGTGGCGTCGGTCTGGGCGGCGTTCTCGTCGCCGTCGCCGGCGCCGACCGAGGAGACTTCGTAGGCGGTCCAGCAGATCCCCATCGCCCAGAACAGGGCGGCCCAGCGGCTTTTGAAGAGGCGGGAATAGCCGGCCATCCCCCTCCCCTGCGCCCGTCATGGTTAAGGAACTGCCTCCAGCGCCAAGAGCGCGAACGTCGCGAGCCAGTGCTCGCCCATATAATCGCCGGCGACGTGGGGGAGGCTGGCGTCGAGATGGGCCTCGGCTGCCGCGCGGGCGAGGGCGGCGCGCTCCGGGTCGAGCGCGCCGGCGAGGCCGCGCCAGCACCAGGCGCGGCTGAGGTTGACGCCGTCCAGATGCGCAATCTTGCCGTCGGAGCGGTCGGAGACGTGGGCGGGCGTGAAGAGGCTCGCCGGCTCCCGGGCGACGAGATCGGGCAGGAAGGCGTCGAACCAGGGGCGGAACGCGGCCTCGGGAAGGAGCCGGCGCATGCAGAGCGCCTCGGTGAGCGCCGGCGAGAGGAATTCGTCGCCGCCGGGCTCCCAGCCGGGGCAGGCGCGGTCGGTGTCGTAATAGGCCTGGCCGCGCGCGCGGAGGAGATCGGCGAGCCGTGCGTCGTTCACCTCTGCCCATTCGAGGGCGAGGATGAGGGCGAAGGCGGTGTTGAAATGGGTGCCGGTGCGGATCGGGTAGGTGAGCTTGGGCAGGAAGGCGAGAAAGCGGTCGGCGAAGGCGCGGGCGAGCGGGCCGAGGTCTTCGGCCCAGGCCCGGTCCTCGTGGCGCTGCGCCTCGCGCTGGAGGGCGAGGAGCCAGGCCCAGCCATAGGGGCGCTCGAAGCCGCCAGTGTAGGCACGGTCGAGATAGGCCAGCTCGCCCGCCACTTTGCCGGGCGCCAGCATCTCGTCGGCGAGGCGCTCGATGCGGGGGGCGGCGGGAAGGTCGGGAAACAGGCGGCGGAGGCGCAGCAGCAGCCACCAGCCATGGACGCAGCTGTGCCAGTCGAAGCTGCCGAAGAAGATCGGATGGAGCGCCCGCGGACCGAGCACGTCTTCCGGCCCGTCGAGGACATGATCGAGCTTGTGCGGATATTCGCGGATGACGTGGCCCAAAGCGATCTCGGCGAAGCGGGCGGCGGTTTCGGCGGTGAGCTGGTGCATGAAGGGGGCTTAGCCGCTCGTGCCCGTGCCGGGGAGGATCAAAACGCCAGGAAGTAGATGAGGGCGATGTTGCAGGCGAGGAGGGGCAAGGCGGTGCCGACCTGGGCCTTCACCACCGCATTCCGGTCCTTGAGGTCGAGCAGGGCGGCGGGGACGATGTTGAAGTTGGCGGCCATGGGGGTCATCAAAGTACCGCAGAAGCCGGCGAGCATGCCGATCGCCGCCACCGCCGCCGGATCGCCGTGGAAATGGTGGATGAGGATAGGGAGGCCGACCGCCGCCATCATCACCGGGAAGGCGGCGAAGGCGTTGCCCATGATCAGGGTGAAGGCCGCCATGCCGAGCGCGTAGACGAGGATTGCGGCGAGGAGGCTGCCTTCGGGGAGGATGCGCCCGGCGATGCCGCCCACCACCTGCCCCACCCCGGCGAGCGCGAAGACGGCGCCGAGGGCCGCGAGCATCTGCGGGAGGATGGCCGCCCAGCCGACCTGGTCCATCAGCCGGCGTCCTTCGTCGAGAGGGGCTAGGATTGGGGGCCGCAGCCAGGCGTAGCAGGCGGCGAGGGCGAGGAGGACGCCGGCGCCGAGCGAAATCACCGTCACCTGCTTCGGATCGATCCAGCCGCTGTCCTTGAAGACGAGGGTGCCGACGAGCGCCGTGAGCGGGATGATGAGGGCGGGCAGGAACAGCCTGTTGCCGCGGCGGGCGGAGGAGGCGGCGCGTTCCTCCGCGCTCGTGGTCGGCGGGTTGCCGCGGCCGAGCGCGCCGAAGCCGGCGAGGGCGACGAGGATGAGGACCAGGATGCCGTTGCCGAGATCGCCGAGACGGTCGCCGATGAAGAAGCTGGCCGCGACGAGGGCCCAGAACAGTGCGTTGCCGAAGCGCTTGCCGTTGGAGCGGTCGCGGGCGCTGAGGATCGCGAATGCCGCGAAGATCAGGCCGGTGAGGATGTAGAGGTGCTGGAGGGTGATCATGATCCTTCCTCCCCATTGGAAGCATGGGGAGGGGGACCACCCGACGGGTGGTGGAGGGGTTCTTCGCGGCTGGCGGGGCCTCTTACCCCTCCACCACCTTCGGTGGTCCCCCTTCCCGTCCTGGCGGATGGGGAGGCAAGGGAGCGGTCCAGCCACAGCAGGCGCGCGCCGTGGATGAGGAAGGCGCAGATCGCGCTCGGGATGGCGTAGACGGAGAGATCGAGCGGGGCGAGGACGATACCGCTCTGCTTGAGGAAGCCGACCATCAGCAGGATCGAGCCGATGGCGATGAAGATGTCCTCACCGAAGAAAAGCCCGACATTGTCGGTAGCGGCGGCGAAGGCCTTGACGCGCTCGCGGCCGGCATCGTCGAGTTCGGGCTGCTGCACTTCGGCGGCGGCTTCGGCCATGGGGGCGACGAGCGGGCGGACGGTCTGCGCCTGACCGGCGACCGAGGTGAGGCCCATGCTGGCGGTGATCTGGCGGAACAGCATGTACGCGATGAGCAGGCGGCCCACGGTGGCGCGCTTCATGCCGCCGATAAGGGTGCGGGCGCGCTGCTGCAGGCCGTAGCGTTCGAGGAGGCCGATGACGGGCAGGAGGATGTAGATGATGGTGACGAAGCGGTTGTCGTTGAACGCCTTCCCGAACGCCGCGATGACGACGAGCAGGGGCTTGCCGGCGATGATGCCGGTGGCGATGGCGGCGACGGTGACGACGAGCAGCGGGTTGAGGCGCAGCGCGAAGCCGGCGACCACGATGAGGATGCCGAGGAGCGGGAGGTAGTGCATTATGCCTCCCCATCGACAGATGGGGAGGGGGACCACCCGAAGGGTGGTGGAGGGGAATTTGGCGAGGCGGCGGCGATTACCCCTCCACCAGGCTTCGCCTGGTCCCCCTCCCCATGCTGCGCACGGGGAGGAACTGCCGGGCCATAGCCCCCTCCCCCCGGTGTCTCGATGATGAAGAGGTCGCCGGCATTCATCTCGGCTGAGGCGGTCGCAGTCAGCGTTTCAACGGTGCCGTCCTCCCGAACCACCCGGTTCACCCCCGCCGCCGCATCCCCGCCCCCCTCGATCCCCCGCGGCGCCACCTTGCGGCGGTTGGAGAGGATGTTGGCGCGCATCGGTGCGAGGAAGCGGACGTGGCGCTCGACGCCGTCGCCGCCTTTGTACGCCCCTGCCCCTCCCGAGCCGCGGCGGATGGCGAAGCGTTCGAGGAGGATCGGATAGCGGGTCTCCAGGATCTCCGGGTCGGTGAGGCGGCTGTTGGTCATGTGGGTCTGGACCGCACTGGCGCCGTCGAAATCAGGGCCCGCCCCGGCGCCGCCGGCGATGGTCTCGTAATATTGCCACCGCGCATTGCCGAAGGTGAAATTGTTCATCGTCCCCTGGCTCGGCGCCAGCGCCCGGCAGGCAGCGAACAAGGCGTCGGTGATCACCTGGCTGGTCTCGACATTTCCCGCGACGACCGCGGCGGGGAAATGCGGGCGCAGCATCGACCCGTCGGGAACCTTCAAGGTGATCGGCCTCAGGCAGCCGTCGTTCATGGGGATGGCATCGTCGACGAGGGTGCGGAAGACGTAGAGGGTGGCGGCGCGGCAGATCGAATAAGGCGCGTTGAAATTGTTCGGCTGCTGCGGCGAGGTGCCGGCGAAATCGACGGTGGCGGAGCGGGCGGCACGGTCGACCGTGACCGTCACGCAGACCTCGGCGCCATTGTCCATCGCGTAGCGGAAGCTGCCGTTGGTGAGGGACCCGATCAGCCGGCGCACCGCCTCCTCGGCATTGGCTTGGACGTGGGCCATGTAGGCATCGATCACGCCCCGGCCATATTCGGCCGCCACGCGGCGCAGCTCGGCGGCGCCGCGGGCACAGGCGGCGATCTGCGCCCGAATGTCGGAGACGTTGCGGTCGGGATTGCGGGCGGGCCACTCGCCTTCGGCGAGGCGGGCGCGGAACTCGGCCTCGAGGAAGCGACCGGCGTCCACCAGCAGCATGTTGTCGAGGAGCACGCCTTCTTCGAGGATGGAGACGCTGTCGGGGGGCATCGAGCCGGGGGCGATGCCGCCGATGTCGGCATGGTGGCCGCGGGCGGCGACGTACCAGGCCGGCGCGGCGTCCGTGTCGTCCGCGAAAACGGGGAAGATGACGGTGACGTCCGGCAAGTGCGTGCCGCCGCGATAGGGGGCGTTCAGGACATAGGCGTCGCCGGGCTTCATGCCGCGGCCGTCTCTCGCGCTCCCGTCGAGATTGGCGCCGCGCGCGTCGATCACGGTGCGGACCGAGTCGCCCATCGAGCCCAGGTGCACCGGGATGTGGGGGGCGTTGGCGATGAGCGCGCCTTCTGCGTCGAACAGGGCGCAGGAGAAATCGAGCCGCTCCTTGATGTTGACGGAGGAGGCGGTGTTCTGGAGCGCGACGCCCATCTCCTCCGCGATCGCCATGAACAGGTTGTTGAAGACCTCCAGCATCACCGGGTCGGCGTCCGTCCCGATGGCGCGGCGCGTCTCGCGCGGGATTGCGCGGGTGAGGATGAGGTTGGCCTGCGCGTCGACCTCCGCCTGCCAGCCCGGTTCGACGACGGTGGTGGCGGAGGGGTCTACGATGAGGGCTGGGCCCGAGATGCGGGCGCCTTCACGGAGAGTATGACGGTCGTACGGTTCCTCCCCAAGCTCAGCTTGGGGAGGGGGACCAGGCGAAGCCTGGTGGAGAGGTAACTGGTGCAGGCCTGTGCCATAGACCCCTCCACCACCATTCTGGTGGTCCCCCTCCCCATCTGGCGATGGGGAGGAAAGTGCCTCGACGATTGCCGTCTCTACAACCACCGGCGTTTCGGGCGAGGCGAAGCCGAACCTTGTGCGGTGGGCCTGCTCGAACGCCTGCTCCATCCCCTCCCCCACCTGGACTTCGAGCGCGGTGTCGCTGCCTTCGTAGCGGAGCGCGACGCGGCGGCGGAGGTGTACGGCCTCGACGCCCTGCGCCTTGAGCGCCGCCTCCGCTTCCGCCTCCAGCGCCTCCAGCACCGCCTCTAGCGGCTGACCGCCTAGACTGCGCTGGCGAAGCTCCACCCGGTCCGCCAGCCCCATGCCGTAGGCGCTGAGCACGCCGGCCAGCGGGTGGATCATCACCCGTTCGATGGCGAGGGCGTCGGCGACGAGGCAGGCGTGCTGGCCCCCTGCCCCGCCGAAGCAGACGAGCGTGTAGCGGGTGACGTCGTGACCGCGGGCGATCGAGATCTGCTTGATCGCCTTGGCCATGTTGTCGACCGCGATGCGGACGAAGCCCTCGGCCACGTCATCCGCGCTCATCCCTGCTTGCTCGCCGATGGCAGCGCACAGCGCGCGGGCCGCTCCGGCGTCGATCGGCTGGTCCCCGGCGGGGCCGAAGACGCGCGGGAAATGGTCGGGACGGATCTTGCCAAGGACGACGTTGCAGTCGGTAATGGTGAGCGGGCCGCCGCGGCGGTAGCAGGCGGGGCCGGGGACGGCGCCGGCGCTGTCGGGTCCGACGCGGAAGCGGGCGCCGTCATAATGGCAGACCGAACCGCCGCCCGCCGCCACCGTGTGGATCTCGAGCATCGGCGCGCGGACGCGGACGCCCGCGACCATCGTCTCGTTGGTCCGCTCGTAGGCGCCGGCATAATGGGAGACGTCGGTGGAGGTGCCGCCCATGTCGAAGCCGATGATGCGACCGTAGCCGGCAGCCGCGGCGGTCTTGACCATGCCGACGATGCCGCCCGCGGGACCCGAAAGGATCGCGTCCTTGCCCTGGAAGGCGGCGGCGTCGGTGAGGCCGCCCGACGATTGCATGAAGAGGAGGCGCGTGTCGGCGCCGAGGGCGGCCACGACCTTGTCAACGTAGCGGCGCAGGACCGGCGAGAGGTAGGCGTCGACGACCGTGGTATCGCCGCGGCCGACGAGCTTGATCAGCGGGCCGACCGCATGGCTGGCCGAGACCTGGGTAAAGCCGATCTCCCGCGCCGCCTCGGCCAGCGCCGCCTCGTGCGCCGTCCAGCGCCAGCCGTGCATCAGGACGATGGCAACGGCGCGGTAGCCTTCGTCGAAGGCGGAGCGGAGGCCGGCGCGGGCGGCTTCGAGGTCCAGCGGGCGGAGGATCTCGCCATCGGCTTTCACCCGCTCGTCGACTTCGAGAACGCGGCCGTAGAGCGCTTCGGGCAGCACGATGCGGCGCGCGAAGATGTCGGGGCGTGACTGGTAGCCGATGCGGAGGGCATCACCGAGGCCGGCGGTGATGGCGAGGAGGAGCGGCTCGCCCTTGCGCTCCAAAAGGGCGTTGGTGGCGACGGTGGTGCCCATCTTCACCGCGTCGATGGGCGCGGCGCCGTGCTCCGCCATCAGCCGGTTGATGCCGGCGACGGCGGCGTCGTCATATTGCTCCGGATTGTCGGAGAGCAATTTGGCGGTGTGGACGCGCCCGTCCGGCGCGCGCGCGACGATGTCGGTGAAGGTGCCGCCGCGGTCGATCGAGAAGGACCAGTTTCCCGACATTCCGCGGCGGCGCTTGGAACTCAGCCGCCGATGTGAGTCTGGCCGACCATGCAGTAGAGCATCGGGATCGACAGGATGAGGTTGGTGCGCGACGCCATCATGGCGAGGCTCGCGGCCTTCGCTTTCGCCTCCGGGCTCGCCTCGACGATGCCGAGCGCCCGCTTCTGGTTCGGCCAGATGATGAACCAGACGTTCGCGGCCATGATGATGCCGAGCCACATGCCGGTGCCGATGGTGCGGTAGCCGTCGGCGAAACCCAGCGCATGGGCGCTGTAGCCGCCCTGCTGCGTCTCGGCGACGAGCAGGCCGAGGATCACCGTCGCCAGCGCCGAGTAGCGGAACCAGAAGAGGGCCGCGGGGGCGATGTACTTGGTGACGCCCGGCTTCAGCTCGGCGGGCACCTTGGGCATGGTCGGGATCTGCACGAAGTTGAAATAATAGAGGAGGCCGATCCACAGGATGCCGGCGAAGATGTGGAGGTAGCGCAGGAACTGCGACCAGGGGTAGGCGCCCGAGGCGATCTGGTCGTGGTGCAGCCCGAACATCGCGGCGACGAGGAGCACGACCCCGATCAGCAGCGCGAGATGGAAGTTGCCGAGTATCTTCGCCATGTCAGCCCCCTTTAGTTTTTCGCGATCGGGGGCCTCTCTACCGCAGCGGACGGCGGCGCGTCGAGCCGCCACATGATGCTGGTCTCGAGCGGCGTCCACAGGCCCGTGCGGACACCCGCGGCGCGCAGGGCGCCGCCGGTCCATTCGTTGCAGGTGTGGAGGGCGCTGTAGGTGCCGGTCCCTTCGTAGAATGCGTCGGTGGCGCCGTAGCCGCGGGCGGGAACGGGAATGGTGCGGCCCTGCCCGTCGGTGCGGAAGCCGGCGCGGACGTAGGCGACCAGGCGACGATATTCGTCGCGGCTGAGGGTGATCGGCCGCTGCGCCGGGCCGGGCTGCGGATTGTGGTCATGGTCGGCGTGGATGAGGCTGGAGCCGGTGCCGAATGCGGCGGCGAGGGCGTCGCCGGGCTTCAGGTCCGCCCAGGTGGGGGTGTTCAGATACACTTCGCGGTTGCCGTAGCCGATGGCGACGTAATTGCCGTTGCCCCAGCGCGGGTCCTTCAAGTCCGAGCCGGGGACGAGCGGGCGCCAGTCCATGTCGGGGGAGACGGTCGGCACCATGATCCAGGTGTGGACGCCGTTGGTGCGGACGAAGATGCGCACCCCTTGCGGCGCCTCGTGCCAGCCGGGGTTGGCGGGGATAAGGGTGAGCAGCAAAGCGGCGCCGAGATAGACGAGCGGGATGGCGAGGATGGCGAGGAGGACCCGCAGGGATATGCGAAGGAGGCGACGCATGAGGCGCAGCATAACTCAACTGCAATGGTAGAGAAAGCGCTTATTTCCATCTGGCGAGCGGGGGTGGCGGCGTGCCTGCCGAGGCGGGTAGTGCCCCCGCACCTGCCTGAGCCGCCGAAGGGGCGGACGATCGTTCTGGCGCTGGGCAAGGCGGCGGTGCCGATGACGCGGGCGGTCGAGCAGGCGTGGCGGGGGCCGCTGGAGGGGCTGGCCGTCGCGCCGCACGGGGAGACGGGACGGCTTCAGGGAATCGACATCGTGACGGCGGGACATCCCGTGCCCGACGCCGGGAGCGTCGCCGCGGGCGAGCGGCTGCTGCGCCTGGCCGGGAGTGCCGGTCCGGACGACCTCGTCCTCGTGCTGCTGTCGGGCGGGGCGTCGTCGCTCGCCTGCCTGCCGGGCGAGGGGCTGACGCTGGAGGCGAAGCGGCGGGTGACGGAAAGCCTGCTGCGCTCCGGCGCCGACATCACGAAGATCAACTGCGTGCGGCGCCACGTCTCGCGGATCAAGGGGGGCAGGCTCGCCCTCGCCGCCGCGCCCGCGCGGGTGGTCACGCTGGCAATTTCGGATGTGATCGGGGATCGGCCCGAAGATATCGGCTCGGGTCCGACGGCGGGCGATGCCACAATAGTGACAGAGGCGCGCGCGATCCTCGCCGCTCTCGGCATCGAGGCGCCTGACGTGGGCTGGTCGGAGACTCCCAAGTCAGTGCCCGGCGGCTATCGCATCGTCGCATGCGCTGCGGACGCCCTGGCGGCGGCGGGCGCGGAGGCGGAGCGGCTCGGCTACCGCCCCCGCCTGTTCGAATGCGATGGCGAGGCGCGGCGGGTCGCGGCGGAGCATGCGCGGATGGCGCGGGCGATGGCGCCGGGGGAGGCGCTGATCAGCGGTGGCGAGCTGACCGTGACCGTCACCGGCCCGGGCCGCGGCGGGCCGAACCAGGAATATGCCCTCGCCGCCGCCATCGGGCTCCAAGGAACGCGCGGCCTCTCCGGCCTGGCGGGAGACACGGACGGGATCGACGGCAATGCCGATGCGGCGGCGGCCTTCTTCGACGGAGAAACCGCGGGCCCCGGCGCGCAAGCGGCGCTCGACGCCAACGACAGCTACGCCTTCCTCGACAGCCGCAATGCCCTGTTCCGCACCGGCCTCACAGGGACCAACGTCAACGACCTGCGCATCATCCTGTGCGGCCCGCCTGCCGCTCAGCGCGGATCGGAATAGTCGAAGGGCCGCTCCCGGATCCAGCGGCTCGCCAGCCATTTCTCGCCGCCGCGCACCGGCAGGCCGGCATGGGCGGAGGCCGGATCCTGGCGGCCGTCGGCGCCGGTATTGCGGAACAGGATTGCGTCGCCGGGCGCCCCGGAAAGGGCGAGCTTGGTGGCCGGAAAATAGGTCTTCCCGCCCTCGAACCCCTCGTTGAGCCAGACCAGCATGGTGAGGATGCGCTGGTTCCTGAAGCCCGGGATGGCGTCGCAATGGACGCGATATTCGCCGCCGACATCGTAGCGCAGCACCTGCAGCGGCTCGCCCTGCTCCGGCGCCGTCCCGCTCGCCGCGGCGATGCGGCGGTTGAGGGCGTGGGTGGCGGGATATTCGAGCATGACGTTGAAGCCCGCGGCGTGGGAGGTGCGCTGCGGATCGGGCCGCTGCTTGCCGCTCACCGGGTCGACCACCACCGAGGGCGTAAGGAGCGGTGCCGCGGCGTTGCGCAGGTAGGTGCATTCCGCCGCCGTGAAGAGGGCGGGGAAGCGGATCACATGCGGCTGCTCCGAGACCGGCTCCGGCGCCGGCAGGCTTTGCGGTTCGCCCTCCTCGGTGAGGTCCATCGCCTCGATCGCCGCGATCTCCACCGCCCAGCGCCCGCCTCCCGCGGCGAGGGTCCTCACGCGCTCGAGTACGCCGGGCCAGTCACGCGGTCCGCCGACGCCGGCGGCGAGGAAGTTGGTGTGCACCACCTCGGCGCGCCGGTCGCCCGCCGCAGCAGCGCGGGCGAAGAGCTGGCGCGCTTCGGCCGCGTCGCCGGCGTGGAGGCGGCCAAGAGCTTCGTCGAACAGGTTCGCGCTCATCGCCGCTCTTTGGCGCGGCTGCGCGGCGGGCGCAAACACGCTTTGCGGAATAGCAGACGCGCCTGTAACGCGTCGGTCGATGACCCCCCTCCCCCCTTATGCCGAACTGCTGGGCCTGCGCGCAGAGCGGCGCGACGGCGAGCTGCTGTGGATCATGCCGTTTGCCGACGTGGTCGTCGGCCGGCCCGGCTTCCTCCACGGCGGGGCGATTGCCGGCCTCCTCGAATTCGCGGCACTCGGCACCGTGCAGGAGGTGCTTGCCGAAGGCGTCAGCGTGAAGCCGGTCAACATCAGCGTCGATTTCTTGCGCGGCGGCAAGGATCGCGAGACCTACGCCGCCGCCATCGTCACCCGGCTCGGCAAGCGCGTCGCCAATGTCGAGGCCCATGCCTGGCAGCAGGACCGCGCCGCGCCGATCGCCACCGCCCGGATGAACCTCGTCGTGCGGCGCAGTGTTGAGGCGGCATGAGCGCCAAGGCCGAGAACAACCGCACCTTGATCATCGCGCTGGCGGCGAACCTCGGCATCGCGCTCGCCAAGTTCGGCGCGGCGGCGGTGACGGGCTCGTCGGCGATGCTGACCGAAGGGGTGCACAGCCTCGTCGACAGCGCCAACCAGCTGCTGCTCATTTGGGGCCGCCGCCAGTCGCGCAAGCCGCCGGACCGCAAGCACCCGTTCGGCTACGGCCGCGAACTCTATTTCTGGAGCTTCGTCGTCGCCCTGCTCGTCTTCGCGCTGGGCGCGGGCGTGTCGGTCTACGAAGGCATCGTCCACATCCGCCACCCGGAACCGGCAGTGTCGCCGCTCATCGCCTATGGGGTGCTGCTGGTGTCGTTCCTGCTCGAGGGTGGGTCCACCGTCGCGGCGTTCAAGGAATTCCGGGAGGCCAAGGGCGAGCTTGGCTGGTTCGCGGCGGTACGCGAGTCGAAGGACCCGCCGACCTTCATCGTCCTGCTCGAGAACGGCGCGGCGATGGCGGGCATCCTCGCCGCGGCGATCGGCCTCGGGCTCAGCCAATGGACGCACAATCCGTTCTTCGACGGCGCGGCGTCGATCGTCATCGGCCTGATCCTCGGCATGACCGCGACGTTGCTCGCCAAGGAATCGAAGGCGTTGCTGATCGGCGAGGCGGCGGATCCGGAGCTGGTCGAGGGCATTCGGGCAGCGGCGGCGGCGCACAAGGGCATATCCGGCGTAGGCGTGGTGCTCACCGTCCACTCGGCGCCGGACCAGGTGACGGCGATGCTGAGCGCGGACTTCGTCGACACGATCAGCGCCGGCGAGGTGGAGCGCATCGTCGCGGACATCGAGGCGGAGGTGGCGCGGCGCTGGCCGCAGGTGCGCCGGATGTTCATCCGCCCCGAGCAGGGCGCCGCGCAGATCCGCCAGGCGCTCCTCGACGATGAAGCCTAAAGGCGCCGGGCACGCGGCCGCGGCCGCATGTGCCCTAGCCGCATCGCTTGCTTTGTTCTGGCCGGGGACCGCGCTGTTCGACAGCGTCGAGCAATATCGCCAGGCGGTCAGCGGAATCGTGGCCGACTGGCACCCGCCGGTGATGGCGCGGCTGTGGGGCGCGCTGGCACGGGTGTGGCCGGGAACCGGTCCGATGCTGGTGCTGCAGCTGGGGCTCTACTGGATTGGGCTGGGGCTGCTGGCGACGGCGCTGGCGCGGCGGGGACGGCGCGCAGCCGGATGGGCGGTTCTGGTGGTCGGGACCGCGCCGATCCTGTCCTGCTGGATGGGCGCCATCCTCAAGGACGCGCAGTTGCTCGGCGCCCTCGCCGCGGCAACCGGGATAGCCGCGTGGCACCCGCTCTCGGAGCAGCGGCGGCCCGCATGGGCGACGGCTGCAATCCTCATCCTCCTCCTCTACGCGACCCTGGTCCGCGCCAATGCCGTGTTCGCGACTGCGCCGCTGGCCCTCGCGCTGCTGGGATGGCCGAGGTTGCACAAGGTGCGCTGGCGGGTAGCGGCGTGCCTAGCCCTGATCGTCGGCGTGATCCTCCTCACCCCGCTGGCGAACCACCGCCTCTTCGGCGCCGAGCGGGAGGGGCCGGAGAACAGCCTGCTCCTCTACGACATCGCCGGCACCAGCATCCGCGCCGGCACCGACTCCGCGGGCGTGAGCGCGGCGAAGTGGCGGGCGCTGGCGGCGGGGGGCTGCTATTCGCCGCTCGAGTGGGACGCTTTCTCGGAGCCTGGCCGGTGCACGATCGGCGCCGGGCTCGCCGCGCAGCCGGAGACGCCGCCGCTCTACGGGATCTGGAGGCAGACGATTGCGCGCCACCCCATCGCCTACGCCGCGCACCGGCTCGCCCACTTCAACCTGACGATGCGCTTCCTCGCCGGGACGAACGAGCCGCGGGCGGTGGCGCCGGTCGATTCGGAGCCGAACCGCCTGGGCATCGGCGCCGAGCCGTCGGCCATCGAGCGGGCATGGCAGGAATCCGGGCTGCTGTGGGCGGCGACACCGCTGGCGTGGCCAATCCTGTGGCTGGGGCTGGCGGCGGTAGGGCTGTGGGCGTCGCGGTCGGCGCCCGAGACGCCGGAGCGTCGGCTCGCCCAAGCGCTGCTCCTCTCCGCCTGCTGCGGGGGCCTCAGCTATGCGGTGGTGAGCGTCGCGCCGGACCTGCGCTACCATCTGTGGACCATCCTCGCCTCCGGGCTGGGACTGGTGCTGCTGGCCTGCACGGGCGGGATCGCGCGGCGGCATCTTGCCGTCGGCGGGGCGGTTATCGGCGTAGTGATCGTCACGGGAACGGCGGCGCGGCTGCTGCTGCCCGCCTTCACCGTGTCGTGAACGATTGAAGCGCCGCGCGTGCCGTTGCATGACGCTGCCGGGACTAAGAGGGGACAGACATGAAGCTCGCCATCGCATTCGCCGCCGCCGCTCTTGCCGCCGCGCCGGCCGCCGCGGACACCGTCGTCGTCACTGCCGCCCATATGGTGGACGTGCTCGCCGGGCGGACGGTGGACGAGCCGGTGATCGTCATCACCGACGGCCGCATCGTCTCGGTGACGGGGCGCGGCGGGGCGCGGCCGAACATTCCAGCCGGCGCGCGGCGGATCGACCTGCCGGGCCGCACCCTCGTCCCCGGCCTCATCGACATGCATGTCCACCTGACCTCGCTGGCCGAGATCGGCGGCTATCGCGGCTTTGAATATACCGACAGCTTCTGGACCGCGGTCGGCTCGGCCAATGCCGCCAAGACCCTGCGCGCCGGCTTCACCACCGTCCGCAACGTCGGCGCCGACGCCTTCCAGGACGTCGGCCTCCGCCAGGCCATCGACGGCGGCTGGCTGCAGGGCCCGCGCATGGTCACCGCCGGCTACGCGATCGGCGCGACGGGCGGCCATTGCGACGAGAGCAAGCTGCCGCCCTCCTACGACCGCAAGGAGGTGAACATCGTCAGCGGCCCCGAAGAGGCGCGGGCGAAAGTGCGGTGGCTGCACAAATATGGCGCGCAGGTGATCAAGATCTGCGCCACCGGCGGCGTCTTCTCGCACGGCGACGCAGTCGGCGCGCAGCAGCTCACCTTCGAGGAGATGAAGGCGATCGCGGAGGAGGCGCACATGCTCGGCCTCAAGGTCGCCGCCCATGCTCATGGCGACGAGGGCATCCGCGCCGCGATCCTCGCCGGCATCGACACCATCGAGCATTGCAGCCTGGCCAGCGACGCCACCATCGCCCTCGCCGCCCAGCACCGCACCTGGTTCGACATGGACATCTACAATGACGACTACATCCTCGCCACCGGCACCGCCAACGGCACGGAGCAGGCGAGCATCGACAAGGAGAGGATGATCGGGCGGCTGCAGCGGGAGACCTTCCGCAAGGCGGTCCGCGCGGGCGTGCCGATGCTGTTCGGCACCGATGCAGGCGTCTATCCGCACGGCGACAATGGCCGCCAGTTCGCCAAGATGGTCGAATGGGGCATGACGCCGCTGCAGGCGCTCCAGGCGGCTACCCGCAGCGCCGCGGTTGCCCTCGGGCGCGAAGCCGACGTCGGCGCGATCGCCCCGGGCCGCTACGGCGACATCGTCGCGGTGGCCGGCGATCCTCTCCAGGACGTAAGGGTGCTCGAACATCCCGACACCGTCATCAAGGGCGGCGCGGTCGTGAAGCGGGACTGAGCGGCCTTGCGGAACGGCCCGGGCTTTGGTCTAATCGCCGCCTCGCAAAGCCGGAGGCCGACATGCCTGGGACGCTCTTGCCATTGCTGGCGCTGCTGGCCGGCTCCGCCACCGTCACGCCGCCGCGCGACCCGGGCCTCGCCGGCCCGCCCATCCTCGTCACCGGTCAGCGGCTGAAGCCGGGCGAGAAGCCGCCGGAGATGAGCGGCTGGCGCCTCGCCGAGACCGAGCACGTCCTCGTCTACTCGAAGGGCAGCGACGGCGAGGTCGCGCGCACCGCCGCCGGGCTCGAGCGGCTCCACTTCCTGCTGTCGGTCCTCCTGAACCGGATCGACAAGCCGGACGACACGCTGAAGCTGCGCGTCTTCCTGATCGGCGACACCGCCGATTTCGAGCAGCTCCACCTCGGCCATGCGCGGTACCAGCAGGGGCCCTTTCCGCGCGCCTTTCCCACCGACCTCTATTACGATCCGCGCGACGACGGCGCCGTGATCGCGACGCCGCTGGTGCCGGACAGGATCCAGATCCAGCGCGGCCAGGATATCGCCAGCCTCGACCTCACCAGCAACGACGGGAGCGGGACTACGCATTTGTTCGCCGGACCCAACGGCGCCGTCGCCCACGGCGTCAAGGTCAACGAGGTCGCCTCCACCCGAAGCGCAGAGTCCGGGCTCTACGCGGCCTTTGCGCGCCACTACCTCCTCACCTATTTCCCGGCGGCCTACCCGCGCTGGTACCTCGAAGGGTTCGGCGAGATTTTCGCGACCGCCGACATGTCGAAGGACGGGCGGATCGAATATGGCCGCTCGCCGGACAATTATTGGGCGGCGATCGAGGATTTCGGCGGCTATCCGCTGAAGGATCTGCTCGACGGCCGCTACCTCCACGGGAAGACGTCACAGACCGGCTGGACGCCGTTCCATGCCTGGGCGCTCGCCCACCTCCTCTTCTTCTCGGACGAATGGAAGGCGCCGCTCCACGCCTATCTCGCCGCCGTCGCGCGCGGCGCGCCTGCGCAACAGGCGGCGGCGGCACTGGGCCCGACCGACACGCTCCAGAAGAGCTGGCGCTATTATCACGGTCGCAGGGTGCCGTACGAAGTGCTGAGCTATCCGGCCGGCCGCTTCGGCGATCCGGTGGTCCGGCGCCTGACCATGGAGGAAGCGGACTATGTGAAGGGGCGGCTGGTGCTCGGCGGGCGGACGGAGATTCCCGCCGGCCCGGATGCCGACTCGACGCCGGCCGAGGCCGAGCGGCTGACGGCGGAGCGGACGGCGACGCTCGAGCGGCGGCAGCGCTGGCTCGCGGAGACGCGCGAGGCGGCGGCCAAGGCGCCCGACAAGGTGGCGCCGCAGCTCCTCCTCGCCGAAGGGGAGTGCCGCAGCGGCGAGGCGCAAGCCTGCGCCGCGGCCGCGCGCACGGCGCTCGCCGCCGCGCCGGCCAACCGCATCGCCCTCGCCTGGAACGGAGCGGGCGCGCTGGAGACGGCGCTGGCCGCGCCCGCCGACGCGCGTGCCCCGGCGCTAGGCGCCGCCCGCCGCGAGATCGCCCGCGCCAACCGCGCCGACACCGAAGCGACGGTGCCGCTCCTCTCTTATTATGCGAGCTACGCCGACGCCGGCGAAGCGGCGCCGCCGGCGGCCCTGGCGGGCCTGCTCAAGGCCGACGACAGCGTTCCCGCCTCCCCCGCCATCGGGCTGCGCGTCGGCGAGGCGCTTGCCGCGCGCGGCGACCGCGACGGGGCGCGGCGCGCGCTGCTGCCGATCGCCGCGGGGGCCTATGCCTCGCCGGAGCGGGACAAGGCGCGGGCGCTGCTTGCAGGCCTTCCGGGGCCGGCACGGTAGGCGGAGCGGCTGAGGCTGGCTCGATCTGTGTGATCGGGTTTTTTCATTACGTCGGCGGCTCCGGCGCGCGTAGGGCGGTCGCATGCCGGCACCCGATCCACGCGCCATAAAAGAGGCCTTCTCCGTCGCCGTGAACATGGATGCGGAGGAGATCGAAGAATGGCTGGAGACGCCGGAGAGCCGGCGCGTCGGCTTCCGCAAGGAGGGCGCGACGGAATCGGTCGGCCACGCTTCGGGGCGCCGGATCGCCGTCATCCTGCGCACCCCGGAACCGGAACGCGAGGCGGACGATTACGCGCACATGCGGCGGGTTGTCGGATTCATCCGGCGCCACCGCGCGCAGGAGCCGGCCAACCCCGTCACCTCGCGCTGGCGCTATTCGCTGATGAACTGGGGCTGCGACCCCCTCAAGGACTGATGGCTGAAGGACTGACGGCTGACGGACTAAAAGGAGCGAGAGCGATGAAGGGCTATTGCGACAATATCGAAGCGCGGACGGTGGAGAATGACGATTTCCGCCGCGTCCTCTACACCGGCAAGAACCTCCAGCTGGTGCTGATGACGCTCCAGCCGGGCGAGGAGATCGGCGAGGAGGTGCACGAGGACCGCGACCAGTTCTTCCGCATCGAGGAAGGCGCCGGCACGGTCTATATCGACGGCGTCGGCAACGAGGTGGAGGACGATTTCGCGGTGATCGTCCCAGCCGGCGCGCGCCACAACGTCGTCAACACCGGTGGCGCGCCCTTGCGGCTCTACACCATCTACGCCCCGCCCGAGCATAAGGACGGCACCGTTCACAAGGACAAGGCGCAGGCCGAGCGCGACCATGACAACGACCATTGGGACGGCGAGACCAGCGAGTAAGCGCGGGCCTTCAGGGCTTCTCCGCCGCGAGGTCCAGGATCGCCGCCCATTCCTCATCGCGGACCGGCGACACGGAGAGCCGCGACTGGCGGAGCATCTCGAGGGCGGCGAGGCGCGGGTCGGCCTTCATCTGCTTGAGCGTGACCGCCCTTCCCAGCGGCCGCACCGGCTCGACGCGGACCGAAACCCAGTCGGCATTGCCCGGATCCGGCGCGGCGGCCCGAGCGATTCGGAGGATGCCGACGGCGGCCTTGTCGGCGCCGCTATGGTAGAGAAAGGCTTCGTCGCCGACCTGCATCGCCTTCAGGTGCAGCCGGGCCGCCGGATTGCGGACGCCGTCCCACTCGGTGCCGCCTTCGCGGACCAGATCGTCCCAACCGTAGCTCCCCGGCTCCGACTTCATCAGCCAATGCCCCATCGCCCGCTCCTCCCGTTGCGCGGAGCGTAGATTTTTTCGCGGGCGCGCGCCACAAGAGGGAGAGATGCGCCGCCTTCCCCTCCTCGCCGCCTTCCTCCTCGCCGCCTGCGGCCAGCCGGTGCCGAAGGGCAATGGCGGCGCCGAGACAAGCCAGGCGCTGCCCGACATCGTCACCCCCGAGCCCGTCGCCGTTGCGATCGGTGAACTGGGGCCGACGCTGGAGGCCTGCCCGGCCGCCGGGACGACGAGCCATGTCGAGGCGGGCGGGAAGCTGTCGGTGCGCGCCGCGCCCTTCGACAATGCCCCGGAAACCGGCGCGGTCGCTTCGGGCGCGCGCTTCTTCGTGTGCACGCGCTCGCTCGATCAGAAATGGTTCGGCGTGGTCTATGACGAAGCCGGCACCCTCGCCGCGCGCTGCGGCGTAGGGGAGCCGGTGGCGAGCCGCCGCAGCTATTCGGGACCGTGCAAATCGGGCTGGGTTTCCAGCGCCTTGGTCAAGCTCACGGCAGGCGATCCGCCCGCGCCGGCCGATTCGAACCCGGTGGCTCCGCCCGCCGAGCGGCAGGCCGTGCCGAAAAGTGGCTGAAAAAACACGCTGTTTCAAAAAGTTCCGCGGTTCCGTACTTTTTTCTTCGCCGTATCCCTGACGCCACACGACTCGTCGCGCGAATCGCCTGCGGTGGTTGTTTCCGGACCGCCATTCCATCATTTGCCGCTCAGCACTTGAGCGAGAGCGGGGGCCCGCGGCGATAAGCCGGACGGCGGCACGCGAGACGGGGGGCGATCGGGGATGCGGTTCTCGCATCCGGGGGATCGGGCACCCGCATTTGAAAAAGAGAGTCGATGACCCGGACCCTTCGGGCGGCGGAGCTTTCCGCCGCGACGGTCGCTTTGTTTGCGGCCGTGAGCTTTGCTGCGCCCTCCCTCGCCGACACGGGCGGTCCGCTCCCGGGCCAGCAGCCGGCGGCGCGGACCGGCTACCTCGCCGCCATCTACGACAAGGGGATGGCCGCCTTGGGCTACGACGCGGCCATGCCCGCCGCCGCGCCGGTCAAGACGCTGCTCGAATTGGTCGACGAGCATGAAGCGCCCGCCGCCGCCGACGGCGAGCAGGACTGCCTCGCCAAGGCCGTCTATTTCGAGAGCCGCGGAGAGCCGATCGAGGGGCAGCTCGCGGTCGCCGAAGTGGTGATGAACCGCGCTGCCTCGGGCCGCTATCCCACCGGCCTGTGCGACGTCATCACCCAGAAGGCGCAATTCTCGTTCATCCGCAACGGCCGCTTCCCGACGCCGGACGAGGCGTCCGAAGCGTGGCGCAAGGCCGTCGCCATCGCCAGGATCGCCAGCGACAAACTGGTCTCGACGCTCCCCGCCGACGTCCTCTGGTACCATGCCGACTATGTCGCGCCCTCCTGGGGCAAGCGCCTCACCCGCACCGCCCAGATCGGGCTCCACATCTTCTACAGCTGAGCCTTCATCGTCCGGAAGGTGATCGAGTAGCGCAGCACGTCCATCGCCGGGATGCTGTGCTCCCACTCGATGCGCGCCGGGCCGGTGAGGAGATAGGCGCTGCGCGGTTCGACGATGCGCGCGTGGCGCTGCCACTTCGCGCCGGCCTTGCGGCGGAAGCGGAGGCGGGCGGGGGCGAGCAGCGACATACCGACGACATCGCCGAAGACGGAGCGGTCGCGGTGCCAGCCGATCGCGGCACCGGGCTCGTATTCGGTGAGGAGGACATGCTCCAGCGCCTCCGGCTCGAAACCCGCCCAACGCGCAGCGGCGGCGCGCGCCGGCAGGAGCCAACCGGGGATCGGCTCGGCCACCTGCAGCCCGCTGCCGTCGAAGACGTAGCGCCAGCCGTAGCTGTGGGTGCGGCGCTTGCCCTCGAAGCCGTGGAAGGCGAAGGTGCGGAACGGCACGTCCTTCAGCTGCGCGACGAGTTCCGCCTCATCCGCGCGGGACAGCAGCTCCGGCGTGTAGCGAAAGCCCTCGGGACCCCCTTCCAACGCGAACAGGCCGGGCTGCGAAACACTCATAGATCAAGCAAGTCCTTCGTTAGGCTAACAATTCCGAAACCCTTTTCGGGCAAAGGCGACGCAACGACAAACCATCTCGGGGTGGGGCAGAAATGCACGAATTAAGGTCCACGATCCTTTCGGGCGAGCAGAAGGGCGTCGTTGCCCGCAAGGCGAAGAGGGAAGCGCCGCAGATGGGCGGCCTCACCAAGATCGCCATCAAGCGGCAGGAAACCCGCATCACCAACCAGCGGCTCGAGGACCGGCACCGCAACGTCATCGAGGAAGCGGACATCGTCTTCCGCCGCAAACGGCTTCGCGCCGGGGTGATCAACGTCTCGTCGCGCGGTGCGATGCTCGCCACCGACGTCGAGCCGCGGATCGGCGAGAAGATCGACATCCTCTTCACGCCTGCCAACAAGACCAGGTGCGCGGTGCGCTGGGTGCGTGAGGGGCGGGTCGGTATCGAGTTCCTCGACGAGACGATCTTTTGGGAAACCGAGGGCGCGACCTTCCGCTACGAACCGGCGACGCCGGCCGAGCAGGCGGAGGAGCCCGCCGAGGAAGCGAGCCCCTATCACCTGCGCGAGGCGCGGCAGCGGCTGATGCGCTCGGGCACGCTCAACTGGGGCGGCGTGTCGATCCCGGTGCGGCTTCGCAACATCTCCGGCGGAGGCGCCCAGCTGGAGAGCGAGCGCACGCTTCAGCCCGGCTCCGAGGTCGAGCTCGACCTCGGGGAGGCCGGCTGCAAGGCGGCCGAGATCCGCTGGTCGAAGGACGGCCAGGTCGGCCTGCGCTTCTTCGAGGATTTCGACTTCGAGAGCCTGGCGGCGCAGAGCCACCCGGCCGAGCGTTCGCCCGAAGTGTTGAAGCCGGCGTGGCTCGAGACCGAACTCGACCCGGATTCGCCCTGGGCGGCGCGATTCGAGCGGCTGACGCTGACCGAGCTGCGCAGCCTCGACAAGGGCTGACCGGTCAGACCGAGGCGGCGATCGCGATCCCGACGATGACGAAGATGAAACCGGCCGCCGCCATAACGAGGTAGAGCGGACCCGGCTTCTTCGTCTCCAACACGCACTCCTCGGGCCGCTCGGGATTGTAGCGTACCAGTGGGGCAGTCCCGACCGCATAAGGCGCGAGGGCCGCTTCGGCCTTTTTGTGGCTCGAGCTGCGGTAATTGCCGAAGCGCAGCCGCGTCCCCTGCAGCTCGCGCCCGCCGATCGTGTAGCCGTAGGTCACCACGGGATTGTACCAGGTCGAGCCATTGCCATCGCTGTCGGATGATTCCTCGACGTCGACGCGGCAGGAGACGACGCGGCCGGAAACAATAGGCCAGCTCTCCGCCGCTTTGGCCTTGTCCACGGCGCGCTTATGGATCCAGGCGAACCCCGCAACCCAGATGAGCCCGATCAGGATCAGCGCGACAGCCATCATGTTCATGTCTATTTCCCCCTGTTGCGTGCTTATTCAGCATTGCGAGGGCCGGGCAGTAAAGCCCGGTTTTCATGAGAGGAGGGGCATGATGCGCGTCATTTCCGGACTGATCGCGGCCACGGCGATCGCGCTCGCCGCCGCGCCCGCCGCGGCCCAGGCGCCCGATTATGCGGCGCGGCTTCACGACGCCGATGTCGTGCTCAGGGACTTCCGCTTCGCGGACGGGGAGCGGCTGCCGGATTTGCGCATCCACTACGCAACCCTCGGCACGCCGCACCGCGGGGCGGACGGCGAGATCGACAATGCGGTGATGGTCCTCCACGGCACCGGCGGCACCGGGCGCCAGTTCCTCGCGCCGCAATTCGCCAACGACCTGTACGGGCCGGGCCAGCCGCTCGACATCGGCCGCTACTACGTCATCCTCCCGGACGGGATCGGCCACGGCAAATCGGCGAAGCCCTCGGACGGGCTGCACATGCGGTTTCCGAAATACGATTATGCCGACATGGTCGAGGCACAGCGGCGGATGCTGGTCGAGGGGCTGGGCGTGAAGCGGCTGCGGCTGCTGATGGGCACGTCGATGGGCTGCATGCACGGCTTCGTCTGGGCCGAGACCCACCCCGATTTCACGCGCGCGATCATGCCGATGGCCTGCCTGCCGACGGAGATTGCCGGGCACAACCGGATGTGGCGCGACGCCGCCATCAAGGGCATCGAGGCCGACCCGGCCTGGGCGGGCGGCGAGTATCGCAGCCAGCCCGTGCAGGGGCTGCGCACGGCGGTGAGCCTGCTGCAGGTCGCCGGCTTCGCGCCGCTCTATCTCCAGAAGGCCTATTCCACGCGCGCCGCCGCCGATGCCTATATCGAGGAGCGGATCGCCAAGGACCTGCCGACGCGCGACGCCAACGACCTCATCTACCAGCTCGACGCGTCGCGGACCTACAATCCGTGGGCGCAGCTGGAGCGGATTCGGGTGCCGGTGACCTGGGTGAACAGCGAGGACGATTTCATCAACCCGCCCTTCTACGGCATCGCCGAGGAGGCGGCGCGGCGGATGAAGACGGGGCGCTACATCCTGGTGCGCGCCACGAGCGACACGCGCGGGCACGGGACGCATACCTGGGCCAAATTCTGGCGCCAGGAGCTGGTGGATCTGCTGGCGAAGACGGAGCGTCCCTAGATCCTCCCCGGGACGGAGAGGGGGACCGGCGCCGTCAGGCGGTGGTGGAGGGGGGTCGGAGCAGACGCTGCCGAGGCGAGGCGCCCCCTCCACTATGCTTCGCATGGTCCCCCTCCCCGTCTCGGGGAGGATCTCATTCCTCCGCGCTCACATGGTTGAGGGCGATGACCCAGCGCCCCTTCACCTTGCGCATCAACCGCGTGTTGATGCCCTGCTGGGGCTTGCCGCCGCCTTCGAGGCGGTAGCGGCTGATCAATTGCGCCGCATCCGGGGCGAGCAGCTCCACCCGGACGTCCCAGAAATGGAGATGGCCGCGGCGGGCGGGATCGCCGCCATAGTCGCGGATGTAATGGTCGAGCGTCCCCTGCCAGCCCTGCTGGAAGCGGCCCTTCGACACGAACACCACGTCGGGGTTCTTGAAAGCCGCCATATAGCCCCGGAAGTCGCCGCGGTTCCACGACGCCTCCATCTCCACGACGACCTTGCGGATCGCCGCCTCCTCCGCCTGTCGCGGTGCAGCCGCGATGGGCGAAGTTGCTGAAACAGCGAGGAAAAGTGCGGCTGTGGCGTGATAACGGGTCATATGCCCCTCAGGATGCGACGGACGGATGAACGCTGCCGCCCCTCGTGCGTTGAGGAGGCCGAGCGGTTCACGACAGGAGTATATGTCATGACGAGCGTTTTGAAGAAAACGATCATGGGTCTCGGCGTCGCCGCTACCCTCGTCGCAACGGCGAGCCCCGCCGATGCGCAATATCGGCGTCACTATCGCGGCTATCGCCACGACAATACCGGAGCCGCGATCGGCGCCGGCATCCTCGGCCTCGGCATCGGCGCGGCGATCGCGTCGAGCAACCGCAGCCGCTATTACGACCCCTATTATGGCGGGTACAGCAGCGGCTACGGCTATTCCGATCCCTATTATGGCAGCTATGGCGGCTACGGCGCCTATAGCGGCTACAACAATTATTACGGCGACGGTTACGGCTACGGCTATCGCTGCACGACCCACCGTCAGTGGGATCCGTACTGGCGCCGCTGGGTCCGCGTCCGCACCTGCTAATTCGGATGGGGACAGTCTAATTGACTGTCCCCATTGCGGCGTCTGGACGGGGACAGCCAGATAGGCTGTCCCGTCCGTCGGCGTGGTCAGAGCGGGGACAGTCAAAGACTGTCCCCGGAGCCTGCTTAGCGCGTGAACTTCTCTCCGGCTTCGGCGTTGCGGACCAGGAGGTCCGACAAAGTGAAGTCGCCCCCCAGGCGTGCCTGCTGGGCCCGGAGGCCCTCGACGATCTTCGCGAGGCCTTCCGTGTCGGCCCAGAACATCGGGCCGCCGCGATAGACCGGCCAGCCGTAGCCGTAGACCCAGACGACGTCGATGTCGCTGGCGCGCTGGGCCATGCCTTCCTCGAGGATCTTCGAGGCTTCGTTGACCATCGTGTAGAGCGTGCGCTCGATGATCTCCTGGTCGGAGATAGCGCGCGGCGTCACACCTTCGTTCGCACGGAACTGGTCGATGATCTCGGCGACCTTCGGGCTCGGCGAGGGGCGCCGCTTTTCGTCATAATCGTAGAAGCCGGCGCCCTTCTTCTGGCCCCAGCGCCCCTCGGCGGCGAGCGCGTCGCGGATATTCTCGATCCGGGTCGGGTCGCGGTGCCAGCCGATGTCGACGCCGGCGAGATCGGACATCTGGAACGGCCCCATCGGCATTCCGAAATCGACATGGACCTTGTCGATCTGCTGCGGGGTCGCGCCCTCGAGCAGCAACTTCATCGCCTCGACCTGGCGCGGCATCAGCATGCGGTTGCCGATGAAGCCGTGGAAGACCCCGGCCACCACCGCGACCTTCTTGATGCGCTTGGCGAGCTGCATCGCGGTGACCAGAACGTCGGGCGCGGTCTTGGCGCCGCGCACCACTTCGAGCAATTTCATCACGTTCGCCGGCGAGAAGAAATGGAGCCCGAGCACGTCCTGCGGCCGCGAGGTCGAGGCGGCGATCTCGTCGATGTTCAGATAGGAGGTGTTGGAGGCGAGGATGGCGCCCGGCTTGGCGATCCTGTCGAGCTTG
>NZ_DASWQI010000016.1:0-1873 GCF_036403745.1 Allosphingosinicella sp. | reverse complement strand
CGAGGTCCTGGCCGGCCATCACGGCGTCAAGCCCGAGCAGGTGTTCGTCGGCAATGGCTCGGACGAAGTGCTCGCGCATGCTTTCGTCGGGCTGTTGAACCAGCCGAAGCCGCTGCTGTTTCCGGACGTCACCTACAGCTTTTATCCCGTGTGGGCGCAACTGTTCGGCCTCGCCTGCGAGACTGTGCCGTTGGACGAGGAAATGCGCGTGAGGGTCGAGGATTATCGGCGCGAGGCGGGCTCGATCGTGATCGCCAATCCCAACGCGCCGACCGGGGTCGCGCTGCCGCGCGCGGAAATCGCCCGACTGCTCGAAGATCATGATATCCCGGTGGTGATCGACGGTGTGTCACGAACACGCTTCTGAAGGAGGAGGTGTGGTGCTGTACGAGAGATGAGGGCAGGCCCCTCGAGGCCAACGGTCAGGCGCGGCCTCAAACCCCCGCAAGCTGCGATCGTCAAGAGCGATTGAACCGCACCGGGTTTGCCGGAGGCTCCACGTCTTGAGAGGATGGAGCGATGAGCAAGCCAACGACGAACAAGTTTTCAGCTGAGGTGCGTGATCGCGCCGTGCGCATGGTATTTGACCACCAGGCGGAACATCCGTCGCAATGGGCGGCGATCAACTCGATTGCGGGCAAGATCGGCTGCACGGGAGAGACGCTGCGCAGCTGGGTGCGGCGGTCCGAGCGCGACCAGGGTCTGCGGGCCGGTCCCACAACGCATGAGGGCGATCGGATCAAGGCGCTGGAGCGCGAGAACCGGGAACTGCGCCAGGCCAACGAGATCCTGCGCAAGGCGTCGGCGTATTTTGCCCAGGCGGAGCTCGACCGCCCGTTCAAACGATGATCGCCTTCATCGACGATCATCGTGGGGCATATGGGGTCGAGCCGATCTGCCGCGTGCTGCCGATCGCCCCAGCCACCTACCGCACGCACGCTGCCCGGCGCGCCGACCCGGCCAAGCTGCCAGCGCGATCCCGGCGCGACCTGGTGCTGGCCGCCGAGATCCGGCGGGTGTTCGAGGCAAACTTCCGCGTCTACGGCGTGCGCAAGGTGTGGCGGCAACTCGGCCGCGAGGGCATTCGCGCCGCACGCTGCACTGTGGCCCGGCTGATGCGGCAGATGGGCCTGAAAGGTGCAGTGCGAGGCCGCGAGGTCCGTACCACGGTCAGCAACCCGGCCGTCGCCTGTCCGCTCGACCGGGTGAACCGGCAATTCCGGGCGCCGCGGCCGAATGTACTGTGGCTGTCGGACTTCACATACGTCGCGACCTGGCAAGGCTTCGTCTACGTCGCTTTCGTTATCGACGCCTATGCCCGGCGCATCGTCGGCTGGCGGGTGAGTCGTACGGCACAAGCGGGCTTCGTGCTGGATGCCTTGGAGCAGGCTCTGGCTGACCGCCGCCCCGTCCAGGGTGGCGGCCTGGTTCACCATAGCGACAGGGGAGTGCAATACGTGTCGATTCGCTACACCGAGCGCCTGGCCGAAGCGGGCATCGAGCCCTCCGTGGGCAGCGTCGGCGACAGCTATGACAATGCTTTGGCCGAGAGCATTAACGGCCTTTACAAGACCGAGGTGATCCGCAGACGGGGACCGTGGCGTTCGCTGGAACTTGTCGAGTTCGCCACCCTGGAATGGGTCGAGTGGTTCAACAACCGTCGCCTGCTCGGACCAATCGGAAACGTGCCTCCCGCCGAGGCCGAAGCTCGCTACTATGCCGAACTTGAGACACTCCCAATGGCGGCATGACTCAAAAAAACCAGCCTCCGGCAAACCCGGTGCGGTTCAGTCGGAATTGACCCCGACTCTGCATCGTATCGATGCTTTCCTGATCCGCTGGGCCCGCAATAAGTTCAAGCGGTTGCACCAGC
>NZ_DASWQI010000015.1:0-2026 GCF_036403745.1 Allosphingosinicella sp. | reverse complement strand
GCGCGACCTGTTCACCTCCTGGTATCCGGCCATGGCCGCCAACAACAACGAGATCGCTGTTCCCACCGCAGCCTGATCATCTCCCACACTTTGCCATGCTCCCCTTGGCGACGAAGTGATGCAAGGATTGGTGGGTTGCCTGGACATGCTGCGGATCGAGGCATCGGCTCGATACTCTTGCGCTCGCCGGGCAGCAGCAGGCCGGTGCAATAGCGGCGCAACGGATCAATCCGGTCAGCGTGGCCGATCGCCTCGCAAAGAGCGTTTACGTAAGTTTGGAACCGGACCTCACTTCCGGCATCGGGAGAAACAGAAGGCTTGATCATGCCATTCTATATGGCTACCAACTCGGCTCCTACAACCGACTTTGTGACACAGTAAGACTAGCAGCCCGTTGATTTTTATATCTTAGATTGCATATGCCGAAGAGCAACTAAACACAACCAACAAAGCTCATGCCGCTGCTCCCTGCATGACGCCTGATGGCAGGGCAAACGCAAAAATGTAATTACTGCGATATTGTACTCTGTAGAGGTGAAACATGCGATCGCTGCCGCCTGACGCGGCGTCCCTGCGCCGAAACGATGGCGCATCACCAATCCAAGATTGTATGCGGCGACCTGGATCGTGTAACGCTTCTCCACATTGGCGACACCCCGCAGCCACGTCCGGCGCAAGGCGCCGACCTCGAGAATGTGGGCAAAGCTGCGCTCGACCTTCTCGCCGCGCAGCTTGAACGCAGTGCGGGCGACGGTGCTCTTCAGCCGGGTCCGGTTATTGTAGACCGCGCGCCGGGCGGCGGCATCGCCGTGCCAGCGGGCGAAGCCCTTCTGCTGCTTCTCGGATATGCGCGTCGTCCACGCGCCGTCCTCCAGCGCCTTCAAGCCTGCCCGGGAATGATAGCCGGTATCGGCGATCAGCTCGGCCGGGGCCTCCGGCGTCGGCGCCGCGCCGATGAGATCGAGCATCGCCTCGGCGTGTGCCAGCGTGCTCGGAAGGGTCTGGGTGTCGCCCTGGTCGGCCGGATGGATCTTGATCGCCACGATCACGGCGGTGTCGAGATCGACCGCGTGTTCCGGCTTGTAGCCGAGATGCGTGGTGCCATCCTTCATCTTGGCGATGCGCGCCGCCGGGTCGGTTTCCGACCGCCAGTCGGCGTTCGACAACGTCTTGTTTCTGCGTGCGCGGTCGAAGCGGATCAGGTCCGCCGTGCTCGGGGTCTCGATGCCGCTCGCCCGGGCCAGGCGGTGCAGCATCTCCTGATAATCCTCGCCGGTGTCCCGGCGCACCAGACGGCGCAATGCCGCATTGGCTTCCTGGGTCGAGGCATCGACGCCGATCCGCCGGGCCGGCACCAGGTCATGCTTGTCTGCGATCTCCAGGATGAAGCCGAACACGGCATGGTGAACCTCCAGCGGCAGCCGCGAGCGGGTCACGCTCAACGTCGAATGGTCGGGTACGCGCTCACCCTCACCCAGCCGCAAAAAGCGGTGCAGTGACAGCGAGTCGGCGCAGCGCCACGCGATCTCGCGCTCTGACTCCAGGCCCTCGAACTGGCCGACGAACAGCATCCGGAAGTACCGCCCCGGCGGGACCGACCGGCGGCCGTCGTCCTCGTAGTACGGCTGGCAGAGCATCTCGACCGTCTCGTCGAATTCCGCTTCGGCCAGGATCTCGTTGCACCGATCGTAGAAATAGTGGCGGGGCGCCAGTTCCACCGCCAACAGGCTGCTTCTGCCGCCCAATCCTTTACGATTGCTCAATCGTCCCATCGCCAAGGCGCAGATACTCCATTACACATCCTCGGGCGGGAATAAAGTCGCTGCCTCCGCGCTTTTCAACGGGCTGATAAGGACACCCCCTGGACACACCAGACGCCGCCCAAGCGGTTCAATTGGCATGCTCTGCGCCACTTCGCCGTGTCGTGTTGGATCGAGGCCGGCTTGGATCCGAAGACGGTCCAGACCTTGCTGGCCACAGTAGCCTTCAGGTGACCATGGATCGCTACGGCCACCTGTTCAAATCC
>NZ_DASWQI010000014.1:0-31700 GCF_036403745.1 Allosphingosinicella sp. | reverse complement strand
GCTGCCGTTCGTGTCGGCGCCGAACAAGTTCGCAGAGCTGGCGGCGCACGACACCCTGGTCGAGCTTTCGGGCGTCCTCAACACCATCGCGGTCGCGCTGACCAAGATCGGAAACGACATCCGCCTCCTCGGCTCGGGCCCGCGCTGCGGCCTTGGCGAGTTGAAGCTTCCCGAGAACGAACCGGGAAGCTCGATCATGCCGGGCAAGGTCAATCCGACCCAGGCCGAGATGCTGACCATGGTCGCCGCCCAGGTGATGGGCAACCATGTCGCCGCCACCGTCGGCGGCCTCCAGGGCCATCTCGAGCTCAACGTCTTCAAGCCGCTGATCGCCGCCAACGTGCTGCGCTCGATCGACCTTCTCTCCACCGGCATGGAGAGCTTCTCCGAGCGCGCGCTCGACGGCCTCGAGGCGGACGAGCGCCGCATCTCCGAGCTGATGAACCGGTCGCTGATGCTGGTCACCGCGCTCGCGCCGGAGATCGGCTACGACAACGCCGCCAAGATCGCCAAGCACGCCCACCAGCACGGCCAGACGCTCAAGGAAGCCGGGCTGGAGCTCGGCCTGGTCGACGAGGCGACCTTCGACCGGGTGGTGATTCCGGAGACGATGATCGGCCGCTAACGCGCGGTCGCCGCTGCCGTCATGCAGAGGCTTACACGGGCGATGCTGTCCCCCTGTAGGCCGTATCCGAACACCATCTCGTCGGTCATCATCTCACTGGCGCCCTTGCCGAGCTTGCCCGCCGATTTCCGCTCCTGCTCCGTCCAAAAGGCCAGCGCCTGGCGGATGCTCTTCAGCTGGTCCGGACGCTTCGCCATCGGCTGCAGGGCTTCCACGAGAACCTTGCACTCCATCGCGTCCTTGTAAAGCTGAGCGTCCGTGATCGAAGATGGGGTGCTCGTGGCCGGAACCGCCAGGTACAACAGCGCTGACATCAAAAGCACGACTGTCTCCTCTTTCCGGGTCGGCCAAGGGCGTTGGCAGACCTCCGCTCTTGCTCCCGATACAACATCCGCAATCGGCGCGCCTGTCGGGACTTACCCGGTAAAGCGGCGGCAGGCCGGCTTTGTGCGGCTCAGCGGAAGCCGAGGTTGAAGCGGACGCCGACGGTGTCGAGGCCGGGATTCTGGCCGCTGAAGATCTGGGCGTGGCTGAGATGGACCCAGCTCGCTTCGACCGAGGCGGTGCGGGTGAGCTTCACGCCGACGCCGAGTTCCGGCTCGAAGAGCACGCGGGACCCGAAATAGATGCGGCGGTTGCTGGGGTCGAAATCGCCCGGGCCGGTGTGGACGGCGATGCCGATGCCGGGGCGCAGGTATACCCGACCGCCGATCTGCCAACTCACCCCCGCGGCGACGAAATGGGTGTCGCCGGCGCTGTTCACCGACACGAAGGCCTGGGGCCGCGGCGCGCCGATGAAATCCAGCGCATGGAGGCGCGGGCCGCGCACGCCGAGCTCGAAATCGACGCCATGCTCGATGCCGCTGCGCGTCACCCAATTGACGTCGTGGGCGTAGACTCCGCCGAACACCTCCTGCGCCTGCGCCGGTCCCGCGGCGCAGAGGAGGGCCGTGGCAGCGCCGGCGAACAGGAAACGGGTCATGGTCCGCTGAACCCCGCCCCCTCCGCGCCGGTTCCGCCGCCGGAACCTCTCCCGCACCCGCGCGCTTCCCCCTTCATGAGCAACGAGCCCACCAATCCCGGCGACGAGGCTACGCCGGGGACGCCCGGCACGGGCGAGAATCTCTGCCGCCATTGCAACGGCACGGGAGAGCATGACGGCAAGCCCTGCTTGGTCTGCGGCGGCACCGGCAAGGTGACAGAGGGCCTCGCCGGCGGCTGACCGGCGAAATCTCCCTAACCCAGGTCAGGGTGCAGGAACCGCCCTCCCGGCACCGCTTTCAAGGCGCATCCCATCCTCCCGGAGGCAGACCTGATGCGCGCTAAACTTCTCCTCGCCGCGGCCGCGGCTTCGCTCTCGATCGCCCTTGGCGCCTGCGTCCCGAACGAAGCGGCGGTGACCGCCGCCGCGTCCGGCGACATGACGCCGACGACCCGCGACGCCTATGTCGGCATGGCCGCGGCCAGCGACCTCTACGAGATCCAGTCCTCGCAGCTCGCCCGCAGCCGCGGGCGCTCGCCCGCGGTGCGGGACTTCGCGCAGATGATGATCACGGACCACACCAACACCACCCAGCAGCTGATGATGGCCGCCCGCGCCGCGGGCATGCCGCCGATGACCCCTGCACTGCTGCCGATGCAGCAGCAGATGCTCGACCAGCTCCGCGCCGCGCCGGCGGGCAATTTCGACCGGGTCTATCTCGACCAGCAGGTCCAGGCGCACCAGATGGCGCTCGCCCTCCACAGCAACTACGCCCAGAACGGCGACGCCCCGCCGCTGCGCCAAGTCGCCGGAGCCGCGGCGCCGATCGTCCAGCAGCATTTCGATCGGGTCCGCCAGCTCGCCTCGAGCGGCTGAGCTCAGCCGCCCGCCTGCCAGGTGCGGATCGCGTCCGACGGCGCGACGAGCATCCAGATGTTCAGCGTCAGATTGTCGCGGATCACGGCGAGCGCGAGCAGCTCGAAGCCGATCGCCAGCGCGACCGTGCCCCACCAAGGCAGGCGCCTGGCGATGAGGAAGCCGAGGATCATCGCGCTGATGTCCGATACCGAGTTCAGCACCGTGTCACCCGAATAGCCGAGCGCCATCGTCGCGTGGCGGTAGCGTTCGATGATGAACGGGCTGTTCTCGACGATCTCCCATCCGGCTTCCGCGATCACCGCGACCATGAGCCGGAGGCCGACGCTGCGGCGGCGGAGCAGCAGCGCCGTCACGCCGAAGAACAGGAAGCCGTGGATGATGTGGCTCAACGTGTACCAGTCGGAGAGGTGCTGGCTGTTGTCCGGCCCCTTGGCGGTGCCGACCCACAGCTTCACCGTCCCGCACGTGCAGATCGGCGGCCGGCCCATCAGCAGCAGGATCGCTGCCGCTGCCACCACGAGCGCAAGGACGATCAGCCAGGCGCGCCGCCCGATGCGGCCGCTCACCCGGCCATGTCCGCCAGCGCAATCATCGTCCGCCAGTTGCGGGCCGTCACCGGCGATCCCGCCGCGCGGTCGATCATCGCCGGCGTGAGCTTCGACTGCCCCGCCCCGTTCGGATAGTGAAACCACAACGCCCCTCCCGCCTGCTCCACTCGCTCCCCGGCCGCCGCCTTGGCCGCTGCCTCGGCGGCCCCTGGTGCGAGCGCGTGCTTCGAAAGGCCGACCAGCACCCGGTTCGGCTCCCGCTCCGATTCGTCCGCGAACGGATTGGCCGCTATGATCTTCGCCCACTCGGTGCCGGAGCGGACGATCACCGCCGTCCGCACCTCGAACCGCTCCGCCAGCGCCTTCTCGAGCGCCGCCTCGAGCGCGCCATCGCCACCCTGCGCATCGAACACGACGTTGCCGCTCTGGATGAAGGTCGCGGCCTCCCGCCAACCCAATCCGGCGCAGACCTCCCGAAGCGCCGCCATCGGCACCTTGTTGCGTCCGCCGACATTGATGCCCCGCAGCAGCGCGATCCGCTTCACCATGCCCCAACCTGCTTGACGGGCGGGCGCACGGCAAGCCAGTAGCGCGCATGGAAATCAAAAGCGCCTTCCAGCGCCGCGGCCTCCTCTTCGTCCTGTCGAGCCCCAGCGGAGCGGGCAAGTCCACCATCGCGCGGATGCTGCTGGGCAGCGACGACGGCATCGCCATGTCGGTGTCGGCGACCACCCGCCCGCGGCGGCCGGGCGAAATCGACGGGCGGGACTATCATTTCGTCACCACCGAAAAGTTCGAGGCGATGGTCGCCAACGGCGATTTCCTCGAATGGGCGCATGTCTTCGGCCACCGCTACGGGACGCTGAAGAGCGAGGTGATGAAGGCGATCGAGGGCGGGCGCGACGTCCTCCTCGACATCGATTGGCAGGGCACGCAGCAGCTGAAGCAGGTCGACCCGGACATCGTCCGCGTCTTCATCCTGCCGCCCTCGCTGACCGAGCTGGAGCGCCGCCTCACCCGCCGGGGCACCGACAGCCAGGAGGTGATCCGACGCCGCATGGACCGCGCCGCGGCCGAGATCAGCCACTGGGCCGAATATGATTACGTGCTGATCAACAACGACGCCGAGAAATGCCGCGAGCTTGTCCACACGATCCTCAAGTCCGAGCGGCTCAAGGCATCGCGCCGCGTCTTCCTGCACGATTTCGTCCGCGACCTGATGGCCTGATTTCGCCTCCGCGGCGTTCGGGTCTACAACCGGCGCACAAAAAGGGGAGACGGATCATGACGCGCAGCTTTCTCGGCGGGATCGTCGCGGGGTTAATCCTGTTCGCGCTCGGCTTCCTGTTCTGGCAGACGCCGCTCTCGGGCCTTGCCTACAAGAACCTCCCCGACCAGCAGGGCGCCGCCGTCCAGACCGCGCTCGCCCAGAACCTGACCCAGACCGGCACCGGCACCTACCGCATCCCCGACCCCAAGACCCAGCAGGGCGCTTTGCTCTTCGCGAAGGGTCCGATCGCCACCGTGGACTATAATATCGACGGCTTCTCGCCGACCGGCACGGCGGGGCTGATTCCCGGACTCATCGTCGCCATCGTCGCTGGGTTCCTGCTCGCCTTCGGCGTCGGCGCTGTTTCAGCTGGGCGGTCGTTCGCGGAACTCGTCCG
Source organism: Allosphingosinicella sp. (assembly GCF_036403745.1). Lineage (GTDB taxonomy): Bacteria > Pseudomonadota > Alphaproteobacteria > Sphingomonadales > Sphingomonadaceae > Allosphingosinicella. Next base: position 26,999 of record NZ_DASWQI010000014.1, on the reverse strand, counting down.
GCTCGTCGTGTGCGCCTCGCTCGGCTTCTGCGCCTGGATCTTCCTCGCCACGCCCATCGCCTACCATTTCGGCTGGGGCTTCTGGATCTACGCCTTCGTCACGGAGGCAATCTCGTTCATCGTTGCCGGGCTGGTCGTGGCGCGCTGGTTCGCGCCGTACGGGCATGTCGAGCCTCGGGTCGTGGCGCCCGTTGCCCCGGAACCCGAGGTTCGGACCGAGCCGCCTACAGAAGCGTGAGGAACCGGTAGGCCGCCTCGAACTCGCGGCGGCGGTTGGCCAGGGCTTCGGCGGCGAGGGCGTCCTCGCCCCATTGCTCCGCCTGCCACGCCTCGTCGACGGTCGCGGCGCGCCACGCCTCGTCGAGTCCGATCTCCCCCTCCGACAGCGCCAGCGCAATGACAAGCGAGCCGGAGATCGTCACCAGCGGCGCCAGAGCGGCGAGGCGGAACGGATCGCGCGCCGAAACGGCCGCCGCGAGGCGCCGCACCGTCTCGGGCGGTTGCGGGCGGTGGAGGATGCCGGTGGTGATTTCGAACTCGACGTCGTAGCGGCGCCGCGCCCAGGCGAGCAGCGTGTCCCATGCCGCCGCCTGGCGCTCGACGAGTGGGCGCGGCCCCTCGGCACGATAGCAGAGCATGTCGCCCTCGCCGTAGCGGGCGAGGTTGGCGGCGAACGTGCCGGGCTCCGGGGCGACGCGGTCGATGGCGGCGTTGGCGAGGCCGGTGAGCGGCATCGTGCGCGGGTCGACATCCTCGCCCTGCGCATTCCATTCCGCCGCGATCGCCTCCGCCAATTCCTCCGTCGGCACCGCCAAAGCGGCATGCGCGGGGGTCTTCACCGCCCGCCCGTCGAGCAGCAGGGCCATCCCCCCGGAAGCGGGGACGGAATCGGCTTCCTTGTAGAAACGCTTCACCGCCCGTCCTTGCGCTTCCAGTGACGGGAGAGGGCGATCGGCCCCCAGAAGCTGGCGATGAGGCCGGCGATGGCGATCGGGAAGCCGAGCATCGGGGCGCCGCCGCGGACGATGACGTTGGTCTGCCAGATGGCGAGGCCGAGCAGCACCACCAGGGTACCGCCGATGCGGGTCATGTTGAGGGTGATGAAGCGGCTGCGCCAGAGATCGTCATTGGGGTCCGGGGTCATGCCAAAGCCTCCGCGAGTGCGGCGATGTCGGCGGGGCGGCGCGCGACGAGGTCCGCCCCCGCCGCCGCCAGCTCCTCCGCTCTGTGATAGCCCCAGGCGACGCCGACGGCGCGGACGCCCGCTGCCTTCGCCATCGCCATGTCGTAGCTCGTATCGCCGATCATCATGCTGACTTCGGCATCCGCCCCCGCTTCCGCAAGGGCTGCCTCGATCATCGACGGATGCGGCTTCGACGGGTGGCGGTCGGCGGTCTGGAGGGTAACGAAGCGGCGAAGCAGGCCGTGGCCTTCGAGGCAGTGGCGCAGTCCCCGGTCCGACTTGCCGGTGGCGATTCCGAGCAGCCAGCTCTCCGCCTCGAGCGCGTCGAGCAGCTCCGGCACGCCCTCGTAGAGCGGCTCCTTGACCAGGCCGCGGGCACGCAGGCCCTGGAACACCGATTTGTAATCGTCGGCAAGCTTCGCGTGGAAGTGGGGCTCCGCCTCGGGCACCATCGCCTGCATCGCCTCGAGGAGACTCAGCCCCACCACCCGCCGGGTCCGCTCCCGCGCCGGCACGGCAAGCCCGGCGCTAGCGAAGCATTGCTCCATGGCGAGGCAGATGTTCGCCTGGCTGTCCACCAGCGTCCCGTCGCAATCGAAGATGGCGAGGCGCATCTATGCCTCCCCATCGGAGATGGGAAGGGGGACCACCCGAAGGGTGGTGGAGGGGTAATGGGCGGAGGCCGCGACAGTTACCCCTCCACCAGGCTGCGCCTGGTCCCCCTCCCCGTCTGGCGACGGGGAGGAACTCATCACCGCGGCCATCGCATCCTCGCCCTGCTCGCGTAGCGCGGCGGCGATGCGATTGCGGACTTCCGGCGGCTTGCTCTGGTCCAGCTTCGCCGTGCCGCGCCATTCGGTGATGTCGAGCGCGAAGCCGGCGATCGCCTTCAGGAGGCCATCGAACCGGACCGTGTCTAATGTGTCGCGCGACCACGGGCGCTTCGGCGCCAGCCGCGCCTCCTGCGTGTCGGTGAGGGCGTCGAGAAGGCGGATCAGTTCGTCTTCATCGAGAGTGGCGGCGCGCCCGTTCAGCTCGACGGCGAGGTAGTTCCAGGTCGGCACCCTGCCTTCGAGCCCGTACCAGTCCGCGCTGATATAGGCGTGCGGGCCGTTGACCACGACCAGCGCCTCCGCTCCCGCCGCCAGCGCCGCGTGCACCGCATTACCGCGCGAGACGTGGAAGAGCAGCCGCTCGCCCTCCAGCAGCAGCGGCACGTGCACCGCGCGGAGGCCGGCCTCCGTCGCCACCGTCACCGTCCCGAACCCCTCCGCCCGCACCAGCGCCGCCATCTCGTCGCGGTCGTCGATGTGGAACTTGCGGTTGGGGTGCATCAGGCCCCGTTCCCCCGGCCGCCGCGGTTGCGGCGCTCGCCCTTGCGCTCCTTGCGGCGGGACTTGGCGGCGGCGGTAAGGGCCCGGCGCTTGCCCTCCGCCGTTTCGGCGAACTTCACTTCGTCGAGCGGCAGGTCGCCGTCGGCGGGATCGAAGCCCAAGCCGGCGAGGGTCTCGGCGAAATGGGCGGGAAGCTCGGCAGTGACGTCGATCTGGCCGCTGTCGGGATGGTCTATGCGCAGGCGCCTGGCGTGAAGGTGGAGCTTGCGGCTGATCGCGCCGGTGAGGAACGCGTCCTGGCCTCCATATTTGCCGTCGCCGACGATCGGGTGGCCGATCGCCGCCATGTGGACGCGCAGCTGGTGGGTGCGGCCGGTGAGCGGCTGGAGCTCGACCCAGGCGGTGCGGTTGCCGGCGCGGTCGATGACCCGGTAGCGGGTGCGGGCGGTAAGGCCGGTCTCGCTTTCGTCGACATGCATCTTCTCGCCGCCGGTGCCGGGCTGCTTGCCGAGCGGCAGGTCGATATAGCCGTCGCGCACCTCCGGCACGCCGACCACCAAAGCCCAATAGACCTTGCGCGCGGTGCGGCCGGAAAAGGCCTTCGAGAAAAAGCCGGCGGCGCGGGCCGAGCGGGCAAGGAGGAGGACGCCGGACGTGTCCTTGTCGAGCCGGTGGACGAGCTTGGGCCGCTCGCCGCGCTCGTTGGCGAGGCCGTCGAGGAGGCCGTCTAGATGCTGCTTGGTCTTGGTGCCGCCCTGGGTAGCGAGGCCCGGCGGCTTGTTGACGACGATCGCCTGGGAATCGCGGTGGATGACGATCTCGTTGACGAAGGCGATCTCATCCTCGCTCAATTCCGGCCGGACGATCTTGGGCTTGGGATCGGCGGGCGGCTCGGCGGGAGGGACGCGGATCACCTGCCCCGCCTCGATGCGGTCGCCGGGCGCGGCGCGCTTGCCGTCGACGCGGAGCTGGCCGGTGCGGGCCCAGCGGGAGACGATGTTGAAGCTCGCTTCCGGCAAATGCCGCTTGAACCAGCGGTCGAGGCGGATGCCGTCGTCGTCCGGGGCGACGGTGAAGGCGCGGACGTCGCTCATGCCAGCGCCCTCGCCGCCCAATAACCGAGCGCGAGCAGCGCCAGCGCCCCGAGCGCCGAGGCGAGGGCGTAGCCGAACGCGAGCGCCGCCTGGCCGCGCTCGAGCATCAGGAAGAGATCGAGGCTGAAGGCCGAGAAGGTGGTGAAGCCGCCGAGCAGGCCGACGCCGAGCAGCAGCCAGGCGGGCCGGCTCGTCATGCCCTCGCCCGCCATCGCGCCGGCGAGGACACCCATCGCCAAGCCGCCGGCGAGGTTCACCGCCAGCGTGCCCCAGGGGAAGCCAGGCCCGAGTTGCCGAAGGGCGAGCCGCCCGGCCTCGTAGCGAAGGCCCGCGCCGGCCGCGCCGCCGAGGAGGACGAGAAGGAGATTGGGCATGCGCCCCGCTCTAGCGGCGGCGGCGCGCCCTTGCCACCCTTCTGCGCCGACCCTCAGCGGCCGTTGTTTGCAATCAGCGAGATGTCGGTTGTGCCCTGGCCGGGGGTGACGATGAGGTAATAGGCGCCGCCCTCCTTTTCGTTGGTGCCGCCCAGGATATGGTCGGCGCCTTCGATGCGGTGCTCGGTCGTGTAGCCGCCCTTCACCGCGCGGGTGTTGTACCAGTCGAGCACGCGCTGCCAGTCGTCGCCGGTGGTCAGGCTGACGACTCGGACGCTGCAGCCGTCGGCATTGTTGGCGGCGGCTTCGGCGACCTTGGCGCCCGGATAATTGCCGAAGGCGGCGGGCAGCTTGTCGGCCCATTGGTTGCCGTTCTGCATCTTCGCGGCGTCGGCGGCGCAGCCCTTGTGATCGGCGCCGTTCAGCGCGAGCCGGGCTTTCTCGATCGCCCCGGCGGTCGGCTTGGCGGCTTCGGCCGTGGCATTGCCCGCGGCCTTGGAGCCGTTGGCGACGGCCGGATCGACGGCGATCTGATTGCCGAGCGCGCCCGAGATCGCAGCATCGGTCTGGTTCGCGACGAGCTGGTTGTCGAGCGCGGCGACGTTGTTGCCGGCATCGCCGCGGCCGCAGGCGGCGAGGGCGAGGCTGGCGGAAAAGGCGAGAAGGATCGAAATCTTGCGCATGAACGGTCTCCCTGTCGCGGCCGGCATGCCCCAGTTTCCGGCGCAATGGGTGAGCAGAGGTGGTTAATCCGCCCCCTCTTCTGCGCCTGTCCCGCCGCGGGACCGCCACCAGGCAAAGGTTTCCGCCTGAACGGACGTAACGAAGCGCCGCGCCTCCGCCCCCTCCCACGGGCCCTCATAGCCGCGGCTGCGCGCGCCGCCGGCGACCCACCAGCCCTGGCCGGGGAGGCCGTCGCTCTGGCGGACGACGAGCACGGCAAGCTCCGGCTCGCCCCGCGCCGCGGCTTCCGCGTCGACGGTGCCGAGGGTTGCGCAGAGGGCCCGCATCTTGGGACGGGTGAAGCGATAGCCGAGCTGCTCGAGGATCGTGCCGTAGCTCAGCGCCACCCCCGCCTTCGCCGCCGCGACGAGATGCGCGCGCACCTCCTCGGGATCGGCGAGCGGGGTCACCGCCTCAGTCTTCGTGGTGGATGGTGAGCCGGCCGTCGGTGCCGCCGCCGGGCCGCGCCTTGAGGCGGACCTTGAACGGGTGGTTGTCCCCGGGCTCGACGCCGGAGATGATCATGTCGTCGCCGTCCCGGCTCGCGGCGGTGACGTGAAGGTCCTTGCCGCGCGCAGGATCGCGATACCAGGCTGCGACCTTGGCGGGCGGATCGGCCGTGGCGAAGCGGAACTCGGCCTCGGTGTCGCCGCCGCCGCCCTTGTCGCCCTTGTCGCCCTTGGCCTGGATGCCGACGATGGCGATGCCGCCGATCGTCGCGCCGGGGTAGAGGAAGTTGCTGTTCTTGTCGGCCTTGGCCTCGCCGCGCATGCCCTTTGGGACGACGAAGCTCATGTCGACGCCGGGGCCCTTCAACGTGATCTTGCCTTCCTCCGCCGTGCCTTCGGCCGAGGCGAGGTTTGCGGGCGCGGCGCTGTTCTCGGAAGGCTTGTCGCAGCCGGCGAGGACGGCGAGGCCTGCGAGGGGCAAAGCGAGGCGCGAGGCGGCAGACATAAGCGGGACTCCACAAACAGGGACGGACGATTAGCCGATCCGGAGCGGCCCGCCAAACGCTTGTCGCGCCTGCCGCGCTCGGCTAGCGCGCCGCCGTGACCCAGCCGCCTAGCCAAGCCCGCACCGGGATGATTCTCGGGCTCGCCGCTTATGCGATGTGGGGCGTGCTGCCGCTCTACTTCAAGGCGCTCGGCAAGGCCGCGCCGACCGAGATCGTCGCGCACCGCATCGTCTGGTCGCTGATCTTCCTCACCGCCGGGGCGACGCTGGCGCAGCGCTGGCGCCACATCCGAGCGGCGCTGGCAACGCCGCATGTGCCGCTCATCCTGCTGACGACCTCGGCTTTGATCGCGGTCAACTGGACCGTCTACATCTACGCCGTCGCGACCGGGCACGTGCTCGAGGGGAGCCTCGGCTATTATCTGAACCCGCTCGTCAACGTGCTGCTCGGTGTCGTCTTCCTGAAGGAAGGGCTGACGCGGTGGCAGGCCGGCGCCGTCGCCCTCGCTGCGATCGCAGTGGCAATCCTGGCCTTCGGAGCGGGCAGCGCGTTGTGGATCAGCCTGACGCTCGCGGCGAGCTTCGCCTCCTACGGCTTCATCCGCAAGGTGGCACCGGTCGATGCGTTCGAGGGGCTGTACATCGAGACGCTGTTCCTGGCGCCGCTCGCGCTCGTGTGGATCGGGTGGCTGACGGCGCACCAGCAGAGCCACTTCCTGGTCGAGCGGCGCACCGACCTGCTTCTCGTGCTGGGTGGGGCGGTGACGGCGCTTCCGCTCCTCCTCTTCACCGAGGCGGCGAAGCGGCTGCCTTATTCGGTGCTGGGATTCCTTCAGTACGTCGCGCCCTCGCTCCAGTTCCTGATCGCGGTGGCGGTGTTCGGCGAGCCGCTGTCGGCGCTCCACCTGGTCTGCTTCGCGATGATCTGGACGGCGCTCGCGATCTTCGTGGTCGCGGGAGTTCACGCCAGCCGCGCCGAGAGCGGGCGTCTAGGCGCGGCGGCGGCGGCAGGCTAGAGCCGCGCCATGCGCCGCACACGTCTCCTCCTCCCGCTCCTGCTGCTTCCCTCGGGATGCCTGCTCCTCAACCCCAAGGCGATGGACGTCTATTCGCCGTGCCACGCCACCGCGTCGGGCAATTGGCGCGCACACGTCTCGCGGATCAGCATCACGATGCAGAAGGCGCCGCTCCACCATACATACCTGTTCGTCGAGGGCGAGGTGACGGCGCCGGAGGGCGACCAGGTCTCGCTCGAACGCGGGCCGGTGCTGCAGCTCTCGGGGCCGGTCCAGCAGATCCTGGTGCGGACCGACGGGCCCGGGACCGGCGCGCTGGCGACGCACCCGGTGCAGGGCCGGTTCAAGCCGCTGAAGCGCTACGGATCGATTTCGCTGCGCTGCGGCGACGGCATCATCGGTACGATCAGGGACGTGCCGCGCGTCGAAGGTCAGTGAAAGACCGCCATCAAGGCCGGCCGCAGCACCATGATGATCCCGGCCAGGCTGACGAGAAAGGCGATCGTCCGCGCCACCGGCACGCCGAGCGCGTAGAGCGGCAGGTAGACGACCCGCCCGGCGATCCACAGTAGGGCGCCGATCGCCGTCCAGCGGTTGTTGAGGTGCGCGACGACGACGATCAGCGCTCCGGCGGCGTAGAGCGGGAAGGTCTCGAAGAAATTGGCCTGGGCCCGCGCCAGGCGGCCGACGATCGGCTTGTCGGGCGGCGGCAGCGCCTCGTCCCGCGCGCCCGTGTTCCACTTCGTGCCATATTGCTGCGTCTTGACGCGCACCGCGGCGAAGATGTGGACGAGGGCGAGGATGCACCCCCAGGCGAGGACGTGGAGCTCGGTGGTCATGCCGACCTTGTCACGGAAGCGAAACGGCTTGGCAAGAGCCGCCGCAAATAGGATTTGCATAATAGGAATTCGCCTGTTCTACTTGCGTTCTCGGGATTGCGAGTCGGCTCAGGATTCGCGGGCGCTTGCTGTGGGGCAGGAGGGGGAGGCGGAATGATTGGTCGGGGGGCGAGATGGGCGGGCGCGCTACTGGCGGCGCTGATGCTGCTCCTCGCTGCGCCGGCCGCCGCAGCGCCGGCCAACCCCCAGCTTTCCGCGCAGGTCCGCGGCGTCAACGATGCGGCGATGAAGAGCGAGGCGCTGCGCATCGCCAAGCTCGACATCGTGGTGCGGATCCACGGCAACCTTGCCGAGACCGTCGTCACCGCACGCTTCGACAATCCTTCGAAGGATGTGCTGCAGGGCGATTTCGGTCTCGACATGCCGCGCGGATCGGTGGTCACCGGCTATGCCCTCGACGTCGGCGGGACGATGGTGGACGGAATCCTCCTCGACCAGCGGCAGGCACGCACGACCTATGAGGCACGGGTGCGGCGCGGAGTCGATCCGGCGCTCGCCGAAGTGTCGCGCAGTTTCTCGTTCAGCACCCACGTCTTCCCGATCGCGCCGGGCGCGGGCCGGACGATCCGCATCAGCTTCGCGACGGCGCTCGACGGTGCTTATCAGCTGCCGCTCGCGACGGACGCGCCAGTGGGGCGCATTACGTTGACGATCGAGCCCAATAGCTGGGTCAGCCTGCCGAATGGCCCGGACCGTTGGACATCGAGCGGCAGCCCGTCGGGAATCGTCTATACAGCGGAAAATTTGAGGGTCGATGGCGCGCTCGCCGTGACCCATGGGCCGCGCTCGGCTCCGATGATGGAAGGGAAGGGGCCGGGCGGCGAGCGCTTTTTCGAGATCGCCGACAGTGCCCCGGGCGCGCCCACCGTGACGTTGCCGAAGACTCGCAGCGTCGCCATCCTCTGGGACCGGTCGCTGTCGCGCGCGGACGACGACCTTGCCGGCGAGATCGCCCTCGTCGAAGCCTATCTGGCGCGGGTTCAGCCGGCGGCGGTAGATCTTCTCCTGTTCGACGCGAGCGGCGTGGAAAGGGTGCGGCTTGCCGATCCGGCGGCGGTTGCGGCGCGACTCGGGGCTGTGCGCTATCTCGGCGGCACGAGCTTGGCGGCGCTGGCGCGTCAGCCGATCCGCGCCGACGCCTGCCTCCTGTTCAGCGACGGTCTCGTCACCATCGACAGGCGCGAAGGATTCAAGCCGGGCTGTCCCGTCTTCGCGGTCGCGAGCGCTGCCGATGCCGATCTGGGCTGGCTGCGCGCCATGGCACAGGCGAGCGGGGGCGAAGCGCTGCGGCTCGGCAGCGGGGACCGCGCCGCGCTCCTCAACCGGCTGAACCCGCAGCGCGTCCGGGTGACAGGCGTCCGCTCGACGTCCGGCGATCCCATCGACGTCGTCGCGCTCGACACGGGATGGGGCGGCTGGCAGCTGGTGGGGCCGATGCCCGCGAGCGGCGGCGTCGTCGTCTCGCTGTCGGGCACGTTCGAGACGCAGCGCGTCTACACGGCAAGCGCGGCGGTGGAGAGCGAGTCGCACGCAGCGGCGTCGCTGTGGGCGGCGGAGCGGCTGGCGGTACAGGCGGCCTCGGACGATGCCGACCGCAAGGCGACCATCGCCTTCGCGCGCCGTTACTCGGTGGCGGGGCCGGAAATCGCTTTCCTCGTTCTCGAGACCGGCGCCGACTATGCGAACGCCGGAGTCGAGCCGCCGCCGAGTCTGCCGGCGACCGAGCGCGAGCGCTACGGGAGCCTGGCTGCGGAAGCGGCCAAGGCGAAAGCCAAGGCCAAGGCGGAGCGGCTGGAGACGGTGCTCGCGCGCTGGGAGGAGCAGAAAGCGTGGTGGGGACGCAAGTTCGACCTCCGCGCGCGCGCCGCCAAGGGCGAGGACGACCCCGAGGATGACGGGATGGAGGGGCCCGGCACGGGCGTCGGGGGAGGACCTCCGCCACCGCCGCCGCCTCCTCCGCCGCCGCCACCGTCCCCACCCCGGGCACCGGCGACTAACCCCGCGCCTCCGCCGGCTCGGCAGCAGCCGGGCTCCGGCTCCACCCGCGGTGTCGACGGAATGGTTGTCGTCACCGGCACGCGCATTCCACCGGGCGTACCCGTCACTGTCGTCAACGCCGACGAGATTCGGCTCCAGGGCATTGTGCGGCAGGAAGGCATCATCGGCGATAGCGCGCATTCCGGCGCCACAATCGAGGTGAAGCCGTGGGCGCCGGAGCGGCCCTATCTGACGGCGCTACGCGCGGCGGCGCCGGCGCAGCGGGCGAAGGTGATGGCCGAGCAGCAGGCGCTGCACGGCAGCCTCCCCGCTTTCTGGCTGGACGTTTCGGAATGGCACCATGCCGCCGGACGTCGGGCCGAGGCGCTGGCGACCTTGCTCTCGGCGCTGGAGCTGCCGACCCGCAACAGCGAGACGCTGACCATCGTCGCCGACCGGCTGCTGCGCTACGGCGAATATGCCCGGGCGGTCTTCCTCTACGAGCGGCTGATCCGCGAGGCGCCCGAACGGCCGCAGCCGGTACGGCGGCTCGCCCTCGCGCTCGCCGAGCGGGCGGCGCATCGGCTGACGGGCGCGGGCGCTGCGGCGGCGCGCGCAGACCTCGCCCGCGCCATCTCGCTGCTCACCGACGTTATCATGACGCCGTGGGACGACAATTGGGACGGCGTCGAGATGGTGTCGCTGATGGAGGTCAACCGACTGATCCCGAAATACCGGGCGCTCGGGGGCGGCGCCGTGCCGCTCGACCCGCGGCTCATCGCCCTCCTCGACGCCGACCTGCGCGTCGTCATCGAATGGAACAGCGACGACACCGACATCGACCTGTGGGTAATTGAGCCGACGCGCCACAAGGCCTTCTACTCGAACCAGCGCACCCGCATCGGCGGCCACATGTCGGACGACATGACCGACGGTTTCGGCCCCGAGGAATATTTCATCCGCCGCGCCATGGCGGGCACCTACACGATCCGCGCCGACGTCTACCGCAACGACTCGATCAACCCGAACGGCGCCGCGCGGATGACCGCCCGCCTCATCCGGGATTTCGGCCGCAGGAGCGAGAAGGACGAGGTGATCGACATCGAGCTGATGCCCAAACAGGACCGCGGCGAGCGGCTGATCGGGCGGGCGTACGTGCCCGGCGGCGGGTAGGCGGCTCGGCGGTCTTCCCCTTTCCGTTTCTCCGTCATGCTGAACTTGTTTCAGCATCCAGGCTGGAGGCTGCAGTGCGGATGGAGGACTGGACCCTCAAACAAGTTCAGGGTGACGGCGGTGCTGTCTTTAGTCGAGATACAACCTAACCCGATCGTGCCCTAGCGCCTCCCGTCGAGCACCTCCGCGAAGGCGATTTCGCTGCGCAGCAGGGCGTGGACGACGAGTTGGGCGCGGGTGGCGACGCCGTAGCGGCGCTTCGCCGCCTCGACATGGTCGTTCACCGTCCTGGGCTTGAGGCCGAGCAGCTGCGCGATCACCGTGTCGCTCTTGCCGTGGGAGACGAGCAGCACGCAGTCGCGCTGCCGGTCCGACAGCCGCACCGGCGCGATCCAGCGCGGCCCGCCGGTGCGGGTCAACCGCCGCGCCGCCTCGAAGGCGAAGGCGCCCAAGGCCTGCGCCGCCGGAAGGTGGCGGGCGGGCAGTTCGCGGCCGGCACGCAGGCCGAAGCTGGCGGAGCCCGGCGCTTCGCCCGGCACGTGATTGGGGACGGTGAAGCCGGTGCCGATGCCGTGCCGGGCCGCCTCTTCCATGTGGCGCCGCTCGCGCGCGCTGACCGCGACGATCATGTCCATCCGGTCCCAGCGAAAGCCGCAGCCGGTGCGCTCCGCGGCGCGCTGAACGGGGTCGGGCGGGCTGCCCATGTCGCGCAGCGCCGCCACCCATTCCTCGGGATAATGATGGAGGCCGACGAAGCCCGCCACCGGTCTGCCGAAGGTGACGTGGTGGATGATGCCGAAGAAATCGAAGCCGAGCGCTCGCACCGCGTCGGCGGTCAGCGCGTTGAGTGCTGGCATGGAGGACGCCGCCTCGGCCGCCGCGGCATATTCCTCGACGAGGCTGAGGGCCGGCATGATCGACGCTCCCCCATCCGACACGCGCACGCCCTCCTGACCCCGGTGAAGGTGTAACCGGGGCCGCAATGGCGCGCAATGCAGGGGATCAGGCGCCGAAGGGCGGGCGGAACTTGCGGCGTTCGGGATCGGGCCGGCAGGGGAAGCGGCGCTTGATGCAGGCGTTGAAATAGCGGCCGGCGGACGGGGCGCGGCGCAAGCCGTCGTAGATGGCGCGCGGGACGTCCGAATAGACGTAGCGGCCGGTCTCGCGGAACCAGATGCTGAGCGCCCCCTCCTCCTCGTCATAGGCGATCCGGTCGATCATCGAGGAGGCGATGCGGGCGGCGAGCATGGCACTGATTCCCAAGCGAGAATCCTGTGCCAAAGCATCGCGGAATCCGCCGTTCCAGCCGCCACGCCGAACCGAATCGATTCAAGGCTGGAACGAGTCTATCATCGGGCGATGAGCAAGGATCCGCGCGTCGACGCCTATATCGCCCGCCAGGCGGAGTTCGCCCGGCCGATCCTCGATCACCTGCGCGCGGCGATGCACGACGCCTGTCCCGAGGTGGAGGAGGCGATCAAATGGGGCATGCCCGCCTTTCTGGTGAAGGGGCGGCCGCTCGCCAATATGGCCGCTTTCAAGGCGCATGCGAGCTTCGGCTTCTGGCGCGGCAAGGAGCTGGTCGGCGACGCGGCGGTGGAAGGCGCGATGGGGCAGTTCGGGCGGATCATCTCAGTGGCGGACCTGCCGCCGCCCGAGACGATGCGCGCGCTGATCGAAGCGGCGGTCGCCAAGGCCGCCGAAGCGCCGGCGGCGCGGCCGAAGAAGGCGCCGAAGCCGGAGCTTGCGACGCCGGACGACCTGCGCGCCGCCCTCGACGCGGAGCCAAAGGCGGCGGCGGCGTTCGAGGCCTTCCCGCCAGGCTGCCGCCGCGAATATCTGGAATGGGTGCTGGAGGCGAAGCGGCCGGAGACCCGCGGGAAACGCATCGCCCAGACGGTGGAATGGACGGCGGAGGGCAAAAGGCGGAACTGGAAATACGAGAATTGCTGAGCTGCATCTGAATCGGGCGGCGAGTGATACCGTCATCCCGGCGCAGGCTGGGTTCCCAGCGGGTGAAACGCAACGGCATTCTTCACCCTCTGGGGCCCTAGCCTCCGCTGGGGCGACGGGGTTGATCCGACCATTCCGGGCAGAAGATTTAATCGCGCCTTTAACATTCCATCAAACTCCTGGGGGTACCACAGTGACCAAGCGTCAGGACCAGGATCAGCATGTATCACGCACCCGTCCCGTTGGACCTAGAGCAACAGGATTCGGAGCCGGTCGAGCTCGCCGAAGAGGCAGTCGGCGCCGACGCCGGGTCGAAACGCCTCCGCGAGGCGCACCTTCATAACGGCCAGGCGCAGACGCGGGCTTTGTTCGCGCCTTACTTCGCCGGAACCGCGGTGGGCGCGGCCCTGCTCGTCGCCTGGGCCTTGTTCGCCCAGACCAGCCCCATCCTGATCGGAGGGTGGCTGGCGGCGGTGGGCGTCGTCAACGCCGTCTATTTCCGCCGGGTGATGCAGGAGCGCTCCAATTCCGGCAGCCGCTCGGCCGAGCGCGGGCCGGCTTTGGTCGGCATTGCCGAAGCCGTCGGCTTGGCCGGCGTGTGGGCGTCGCTTCCCACCTGGACCTTCTCGCACCAGGGCTATGAGGCGCAGGTCGTCATCGTCCTCGCCATGGCCTCGATGATCATCGCGGCCATTGCATTGGCCTCGGTGCCGGCCGCCGCCTACGCGTGGATTGCGACCATCACCGCCGCGCTTTGCGCCGCTTACTGGCTCGGCAACGGCCTCTTGGATCCGCTGATCGGCGCGACCATCGTCGGCATCGCTTCCGTCGCCATCTTCGGCATGACCCGGCTCACCCGCTTCACCTACGAGCAGCTGCAGATCATCGCCAAGGTGCGCACCCAGGCCGAGTCGGTGCGGCTGCTGCTCAAGGAATATGAGCATCGCGGCGTCGGCTGGCTGTGGCAGGTCGATGCGGAGAACCGCGTCGTCTACATCTCCAGCCGGATGACCAGCCTGCTCGGCCGCTCGGCGAGCCAGCTGATCGGGCATTCGCTCCCGGCGACCCTCGGCGGCAACAGCGCATTGGGCCGCACCCTCCTCGACCGCCAGCCCTTCGCGAACCTCGAAATGGAGCTCAAGACCCGGCGCGGGACGCGCTGGATCAGCCTTGCCGGCGATCCGATCATCGACATGTCGGGCCAGTTCCAGGGCTTCCGCGGCGTCGGCTCCGACATTACCGAGGTGCGCCGGACGCAGGAGCGTCTCACCAACCTTGCCAACATGGATGTGCTGTCGGGCCTCCCCAATCGCGGCCGGGTGCGCCAGCTGCTCGGCGAGGCGCTGTCGGGCTCGCAGGCCGGCAATGTGCCCTGCGCGATCATGTTCCTCGATCTCGACGGCTTCAAGCCGGTCAACGACACGTTCGGCCACCCGAAGGGCGACGCGGTGCTGAAATCGGTGTCGCAGCGCCTCGTCAAGGAAGCCGGCGAAGTCGGCCATGTCGGCCGGATGGGCGGCGACGAATTCGCCATCGTCATCCGCGACGCGCAGAGCCGTAAGAAGGTCGACGACCTCGCCCGCCGCATCATCGCCGCCGTCGCCGAGCCCTATCATATCGACAAGGCCGAGATCCGCATCGGCGTGTCGATCGGCTGCGCCTTCGGCCCGATCGACGGCCAGAGCGTCGACGATCTGATCCAGAAGGCCGACCTCGCCCTCTACCAGGCGAAGGCCCAGGGGCGCGGCACCTGCTGCTATTTCTCGGCCGACATGCAGAACGAGGCCGAGGACCGGCTGCGGCTCGAGCAGGACCTCCGCCAGGCGATCAGCCTCAAGCAGTTCCGCCTCGACTATCAGCCGCTGATCAACGCCGCCGACCAGAGCCTGATGGGCTTCGAGGCGCTGATCCGCTGGCACCACCCGACCCGCGGCATGGTCTCGCCGATCGAGTTCATCACCCTCGCCGAAGAGACCGGCCTCATCATGCAGCTAGGCGACTGGGTGATCGACGAAGCCTGCCGCGCCGCCGCGTCGTGGCCCGATTATATCAGCGTCGCGCTCAACCTTTCGGCCCGCCAGCTCATCCTGCCGGCGCTTCCCAACACCGTCTCCGAAGCAATCTCCAAATACCGGGTCAAGGCGAACCGCATCGAGCTGGAGGTGACCGAGTCGGTGTTCCTCGGCGACAGCGAAGGCTCGCTCGACGTGCTGAAGCGGCTGCGCTCGTTGGGCGTCGGCATCGCGCTCGACGATTTCGGCACCGGCTATTCCTCGCTCGGCTATCTGAACAAGGCGGTGTTCCATAAGCTGAAGATCGACGGCAGCTTCGTCCGCGAGGCGGCGCACAACCGGGAGACGGTGGCGATCATCCAGTCGATCGTCCAGCTCGCCAAGAGCTTCCGGATGACGGTGACCGCGGAAGGCGTCGAGACCGCCGACGATTTCACCCGGATGCGCGACCTCGGCGTCCACCAGATCCAGGGCTATCTGTTCGGCCGCCCGATGAGCTTCGAGCGCGCCACCGACCTCATCCACGGCACCCAGACGCGGATGACCGCCTGAGGCCCTTCCCACTCACGAGGGTGGGGAGGCATAAGCGGCCGATGCGCGCCTGGCTCCTGCTCCCTTTGCTCCTCGCCGGTTGCGACAGGCCGGCACCCAAGGCGAAGCCACCGGAGCGTCGGGCGACGACCTACGCCTATCCGCAGGAGAAGCCTGAGGCGCGCGAGGCGGCGGCAGTGCTGCGCCGTTATTACGACCGCATCGAGGCGGGCGATTATGACGCTGCCTACGCCATGCGCACCCCCGGCGGGGCGGACAAGGCGCGGTTCGTCGCCAACTTCCGCGCCTATGAAAATTACCGCGCCCAGCTCGGCGCCGCCGGTGGGCCGGCCACGCAGGGCGGGTTCGACTATGTCGAAGTGCCGGTGATGACCACCGGCCGCTTCGTCGGCGGCAAGCCTTTCGGATCGACCGGCCGCGTCATGCTCCGCCGCGCCCGCGAAGGCCGCGACCGCAGCTGGTACGTCCTCGCCCTTTAGAGTCTGTCCGACTGTCACGTTGTCACTCTGACACCCAGACACCGCTCGGGCTGAGCCTGTCAAAGCCCTCCCTTTGCCTTTGCTGCAGAAGAGAAGGGCAGGGCTTCGACAAGCTCAGCCCGAACGGGTGTGGTGGAGGGAGAGATTATCGCAGAGCCGCCACAGGAACCGTTGCAGCGCTTCTCCGTTCTCGCTATGAGATAACATAACAAGAGGGAGAAGCAGCATGCGTCACCGTCGTATCGCTTTCGCCACCGTCGCCGAGGCGCCGATCTCCGGGATCAACACCACGCCGCTGATCGACGTGCTGCTCGTCCTCCTCATCATGTTCATCCTCACCATCCCGATCGCCAGCCACAGCGTGAAGATCACCCTGCCCGGGCCCGGCAACCCGGTGACGGACAAGCCTATCGTCCACCGTCTGGCGATCCTTCCCAGCGGCGCCCTGGCCTGGGACGGGGCGGCCATGGCCGGCGCCGACCTCCCCGCCCGCCTCGCCGCCTTCCGTGCCGCCGCGCCCGACGGCGTTCTGGAGATGCAGGCGGAAGGCGACACGCGCTATGAAAGGTTCGATCAGATACTTGCCGTGGTGAAGCGGTCGGGTATCGAGAAGCTCGGCTTCGTCGGGAACGAGCGGTTCGCCGAAGCCGTTCGGGGATAGAGGAGACATGCCGATGCGCGGATTTGCCTTGCTGAGCCTCAGCCTTGTCGTCGCCGCCTGCGGGCAGGGGCAGCCAAGCGGCAACGTGACGCAGGTCCGCGCGGCCAATCCGATGTCCGACCAGCTCAAGACGATGAGCGACCTCTACCGCAATCTCGGCCTGCGGCGCGCGATCATGGATTCGAGCCAGCGCTGCAAGAAATCGGAGGGCGGCGCCTACCAGCAGGATTACAAGAACATGGCGATGTGGACGACCCACTGCATCGACAGCGGCGACTGGGCGCTGTTCATCTCGCCGGGGGGCGAGGTGCAGGTCCGCAAATGCGCCGACTTGGCGGAGCTCGGGCTTCCCCCATGCAACCGCCCTGCCGCGGCCGCCGCCGGCAATGCCGCTAAGCCCGCGGCGAAGACTCCGGCCAAGGCACGCTGACCTCCCGCGCCGCCTCCACTTCGCTGAAGGCATAGCGGCCGCGGATGCGGGCGTTGAAATGGCGCCCCTTGATGCGGGCGCGGCGGAAATCCTCGGCGACCTCCGGCGGCACCGCGTGGAAGAGGTAGCGCCGTCCGGTGGTGAACAGCACGTCGAGCACCTGCGCATCCGACCGATAGGCGATGGTCTCGATGACCGTCGACGGCATCAGCTTTCTCCCGGCGCCACGTCCAGCACATGCCCCGTGCTGACCGGCCGCTCCAAAGGCGGCGGGGGCGGTGCGTCGGCATCTTCCTTGACGAAGGCGCGGCTCATCGAAGCTCCTTTCGGAGCGACAACGTTCGAGCGGCCGAAAGGCTCAGGGCGGCGGCGGATCGCTCCCGGCGCCGTTGCTGCGCACCTGCGGCTCAGCGCGTGTCACATGCGGCGCCCGATCGCTGCGCCCTCCCCCGCGGACCCTCAAGTAGAAGAAGATCGCCGCCGCCAAAGCGAGGCAGGTCAGCCAGAAGCCGAAACCGGTGCCGACCTTGATCGCCTCGGCGATGCTCCGTTCGACGCCGTTATCGGGGACCCGCGTAGTCGAGGCCTGCGAGCGGACCATGCTGCCGGCGGAGACCAGCACCTCGTAGGCGATCAGCAGCAGGGCGGTGGCGCAGGCGATGATGTTGGCGAGCGCGGTGCGCACGATCGCCATGTTGAAGCTGATCGCAAGACCGGCGATGATCATTACCAAGGCGACGACAATCGCCCCGTTGGGCGAGCCGCTATGCGCCTGCGAGACGCCGGTGAAGGGGTTGTGGACGGTCGCGCGGCCCAGCGCCATGTCCAGCCCCGACACCTGCGCGAGGACGCGGCCCTGGCACGAGACGGTGATCCACGGCAGCACGAACCCGATCAGCGCCACCACCTGGGCGATGCGGGCCAGGTTGCGCGGCTCGGCGAGGTCCCCGACCGAAGGCGCGCCGCGCTCCGCGGCGACCGCGGCTCCGCAGGCCGGGCAGAAGCGATCCTCGGATCCCACCGCCGCGCCGCAATTCGGACATGTCGTCGCCATGGTCGCTCTCCTGGCCCTGCTGGTCAGGACATCATGGCCGCGGCAGCGTGTCAACGCGCTAGCGCGCGCTGGCGTAGGTGCCGTTCAGGTAGACCAAGGGGTGGACGTCGTCGCGGAAGGTCACTTCCTCGACCTGGCCGATGAAGATCGAATGGGTGCCGAAGCCGTGATGGTCGATGCGGCGGCACAGGAAGCTGGCCTGCGCGTGGATGAGGCGGGGCGGCCGCTCGCAATCCACCGTCCAGCCGTCGGCGAAACGCAATGCCTGGTGGCGGCGGTCGGCGAAGATCCGCGCCATCTCGGCCTGCTCGCCGTGGAGGACGTTGACGCGAAAGTGGGAGACGTCGCCCATCGACCCGTGCATCGAGGCATTGCGGTTGATGCACACGAGGAGGCTCGGCGGATCGACCGAGATGGAGGACATGGCGGTCGCGGTGATCCCCATCGGCTGGCCGCCGACGCAGACGGTGATGACGTTCACCGTCGAGGCGACTCGGCGCAGCGCCTGGCGAAAGGCCTCCTGCAGGACGGGATCGATATCGGCCATCGCGACCTGCCCCTGCCCCCTTGCGCGCCGGGAAACAAGGCACCTGCTGGCTTAAGCGGCATCTGATCCGGTAGGAGCGGCTTGATGCGGCATTTCGACGTGACGATCGTAGGGGCGGGCCATGGCGGGGCGCAGACCGCGATTCAGCTGCGCCAGCTGGGCTTCGCCGGGTCCATCGGACTGGTCGGCGCGGAGGCGGAGCTGCCCTACGAACGGCCGCCGCTGTCGAAGGACTATCTCACCGGCGAAAAGGCCTTCGAGCGAATGCTGATCCGGCCGGCGGCTTTCTGGGTCGAGCGCGAAGTGGCTTTGATGCGGGGCACGCGCGTCACCGCCGTCGATCCGGCGGCGAATACGGTGGAGACGGAGGCGGGCGAGCGGATCGGCTACGGGACCATGGTTTGGGCGACGGGCGGCGTGGCGCGGCGGCTCGGTTGCGCGGGCGGCGACTTGGCCGGAGTCCATGTCGTGCGCTGCAAGGCCGAAGTCGACGCGATCCTCGCCGAGCTGCCGCGGGCGCAGCGGGTGGCGGTCGTCGGCGGCGGCTATATCGGCCTCGAGGCCGCCGCGGCGATGCGCAAGCTCGGCAAGGACGTCGTGCTGGTCGAGGCGCTGGACCGCGTGCTGGCGCGGGTGGCGGGCGCGGAGATTTCCCGCTTCTTCGAGGCGGAGCATCGCGCGCACGGGCTCGATCTGCGGCTTGGCGCGGCCGTCGCCCGGATAGAGGGCCGGGAGCGCCACGCCACCGGCGTCACGTTGCAGGACGGAGAGACGCTCCCAGCCGACCTGATCATCGTCGGCATCGGCATCGAAGCGGCGGTCGAGCCCTTGCTCGCGGCCGGCGCGGCCGGGGCGAACGGCGTCGACGTGGACGGCTTCTGCCGCACATCGCTCTCCAACGTCTATGCAATCGGGGACTGCGCAGCGCACGAGAATCGCTGGGCGGGCGGGCTGCGCGTCCGGCTCGAATCGGTGCAGAACGCGCACGACATGGCCGCGGCGGCCGCGAAGGCGATCGCCGGGCGAGCCGAGCCGTACGAGGCGATGCCCTGGTTTTGGTCGAACCAGTACGATCTGAAGCTGCAGAGCGTCGGGCTGTCGGTCGGCCATGATGGGACGGTCGTGCGCGGCGACGCGGCGGCAGGCAGCTTCTCCGTCCTGTATCTGCTCCAGGGCCGCGTCGTCGCGCTCGACTGCGTCAACGCCACACGCGACTATGTGCAGGGCCGCAAGCTGATCGAGAGCGGGGCGATTGCCGATCCGGCGGCATTGGCCGATCCCGCAGTCCCCCTAAAGAGCCTGGCGGGCTGAGAAGCCGGCGAGCACCTCCGCCACCCATCGCCCCGCAGTGAGCGCGGTGATGTCGGCGACGTCGAGGCTCGGGTCGAATTCGGTCAGGTCGACCAGCCGCACGCGCGGTTCGGCGGCAAGACGGCGGGCGGCGGCGAAGAACATCTCCGCACTCATGCCGCCGGGGCGGGCGCCCGGAGCACCCGGGCATTGGGCGCGGTCGATCACGTCGATGTCGAAATCGACCATGATCGCGTCCTTGCGGGCGAGGCGGGCGAGCGCTTCGTCGAGCACCGCCTCGATCCCCCGGCGGCGGCAATCCGCGATGGTGAAGAGGCCGATGCCGGCGGCCTGCGCGTCGCGGTGCATGGCCGCGGTGTTCGCGAAGGGGGCGAGGCCGATCTGGCAGATGTTCCAGCCCGGCAGCCCGTCTTCCAAGAGGCAGCGTATCGGATTGCCGTTCATCGGCCCCTGGTCCGTCTCCCGCATGTCGAGATGGGCGTCGAGCGTGATCAGGCCGACATTGGCGAGAGGGGCGCCGAGGCCATGGGCGGCCGGGCGGGTCACCGCGTTGTTGCCGCCGACGAGGAGGGTGAGGCGGTGGGCACGCACGGCTGAGGCGGCGGCGGCGCGGATCGGCTCGAAGGCGTCGGCGGGGGAGACGCCGGTGACCGGCACGTTGCCGAGATCGTGCAGGCGCGCGCCGATCTCCTGACCCGTCTCGACATCGTAGGTGCTGATCCGGCGCAGCGTCCCTCGCACCGTGGCGGGGGCGAGGTCGCAGCGGCCCGGCGTCACCGACCCAGCCTCGAGCGGGGCGCCGAGCAGCGCCACGTCCCCGTCCGGCCCGAGAAGGTCGGCAATCGATGCCCAGGCCATTTGCTCTCCCGTCGCGCCGCTCTACTGTGCCTCTAATGTGGGACCGCCTCCTCACCAACTGCAACGTCGCGACGATGGACCCGGCGGTGCCCGGGCCGTTCGGCGCGATCGAGGACGGTGCGGTCGGCATCCAGGACGGCCGCATCGTCCGGGTGGGGCGCCGCATCGACCTCGCCGGCTACCGCGCGGGGCGGATCGAGAATCTCGGTGGCGCCTGGGTGACGCCGGGGCTGATCGACTGCCACACCCACCTCGTCTTCGGCGGGGACCGGGCGCGCGAATTCGAGCAGCGGCTCGACGGCGCCACCTATGAGGACATTGCGCGGGCGGGCGGCGGCATCCTTTCCACCGTAAAGGCGACACGACTTGCCTCCGAGGAGGAGCTTGTCGACCAGGCGCGGCCGCGGCTCCAGACACTGATGCGGGGCGGCGTCACGACCGTCGAGATCAAGTCCGGCTACGGGCTCGACGTCGCCAGCGAGATGAAGATGCTCGAAGCGGCGAAGCGGCTCGGCGAGACGGAGGCGGTGCGGGTCGTGCCGACGCTCCTCGCGCTCCACGCCTTGCCGCCGGAGCATCGGGCGAGCCGGGAGGAGTTCGTCCGCCTCGCGGTGGACGAGATGATCCCGGAGGCGGCGGAGCGGGGCCTCGCCACCGCCGTCGATGCCTTTTGCGAGGGGATCGGCTTCACGCCCGACGAAGTGCGGGCGCTGTTCGAGGCGGCGGACGAGCACGGCCTGCGCGTCAAGCTCCACGCCGAGCAGCTTTCCAACCTTCAAGGCGCGGCGCTGGCGGCGGAGTTCGGGGCCTTGTCGGCCGATCATCTCGAGCATGCCGACGAAGCGGCCGTCGCGGCGATGGCGGCCGCGGGCATGGTGGCGGTGCTTCTGCCCGGCGCCTTCTACGCGCTGAAGGAGACGCGGCGGCCGCCGGTGGAGCTGCTGCGGCGGCATGGGGTGCCCATGGCGGTAGCGACCGACTGCAACCCCGGTACCTCGCCGGTCCTGTCGCCGACATTGATGCTGAGCATGGCCTGCACCCTGTTCGGCCTGACGCCGGAGGAGGCGCTTGCCGGAATGACGGTCCATGCCGCCAAGGCGCTGGGGCTCGAACGGGAGGTCGGCACGATCGCCACCGGCAAGGCGGCGGACCTGTGCGTGTGGGGGGTGAACCGGCCGGCGGAGCTCGCTTACTGGATCGGGCTGCCGGGCCCGGAGAAGAGGATCGTCGCGGGGGAAGACGCCTGACGGTTCACTTGGGAACGGTGTCAGCCTAGAACCCCCGCCATGCACACGCGACGCGACAACAGCCGGCACATCCAGGCGCGCACCGGCCCGAAGATCCTCGCCAAATCCTGGGCGACGGAAGCGGCCGTGCGGATGCTGCAGAACAATCTCGATCCGCGCGTTGCCGAGGCGCCTGAGGAGCTGGTCGTCTATGGCGGCATCGGCCGGGCGGCGCGGGACTGGGAGAGCTTCGACCGCATCGTCGAGACGCTGGAACGGCTGGAGGCGGACGAGACCCTGCTCGTCCAGTCGGGCAAGCCGGTCGGCGTCTTCCGCACGCACCCCGACGCGCCGCGGGTGCTGATCGCGAATTCCAACCTCGTGCCGAAATGGGCGACGTGGGAGCATTTCCACGAACTCGATCGCAAAGGCCTCATGATGTACGGCCAGATGACGGCCGGATCGTGGATCTACATCGGCACGCAGGGCATCGTGCAGGGGACGTACGAGACCTTCGTCGAGATGGGGCGGCAGCATTATGGCGGCGATTTGAAGGGCCGCTGGATCTTGACGGCAGGCCTCGGCGGCATGGGCGGTGCCCAGCCGCTGGCGGCGGTGATGGCCGGCGCCCACTGCCTCGCCATCGAGTGCCAGGAGAGCCGCATCGAGAAAAGGCTCGAGACGCGGTATCTCGACCGGCGCGCCGGCAGCCTCGAGGAGGCGCTGGAGATACTCCGCACCGCCGAGGTGCCGACTTCGGTGGGGCTGCTCGGCAATGCGGCGGAGATCCTGCCCGAGATGGTGCGGCAGGGTATCCGGCCGGACGCGGTGACCGACCAGACCTCGGCGCACGATCCGGTGAACGGCTATCTGCCACTGGGCTGGACCGTGGAGGAATGGGTTCGCGAGCGGGAGCGCGATCCCGCGAAGGTCGAGGCGGCGGCGCGGGCGTCGATGGCGGTGCATGTCGAGGCGATGCTCGCCTTCCGGGCTCAAAGCATCCCGACCTTCGACTATGGCAACAACATCCGTCAGGTCGCGGCCGACGCCGGCGTGACCCACGCCTTCGACTTTCCTGGCTTCGTCCCCGCTTATGTCCGCCCGCTCTTCTGCCGCGGCATCGGGCCGTTCCGCTGGGTGGCGCTGTCGGGCGATCCGGAGGACATCTACCGCACCGATGCCAAGGTAAAGGAGCTCATCCCCGACGACCCGCACCTCCACCGCTGGCTCGACATGGCGCGCGAGCGGATCGCCTTCCAGGGGCTGCCGGCGCGGATCTGCTGGGTCGGCCTCGGGCAGCGCCACCGGCTCGGCATGGCGTTCAACGAGATGGTGGCGCGGGGCGAATTGAAGGCGCCGATCGTCATCGGCCGCGACCATCTCGATTCAGGCTCGGTCGCCAGCCCGAACCGCGAAACGGAGGCGATGCGCGACGGCTCCGACGCGGTCTCGGACTGGCCGCTGCTCAACGCCCTGCTTAACACGGCAAGCGGGGCGACATGGGTGTCTCTCCACCATGGCGGCGGCGTCGGCATGGGCTATTCGCAGCATGCCGGCATGGTGATCGTCGCCGACGGCACCGAAGCGGCGGCGCGGCGGCTGGAGCGGGTATTGTGGAACGACCCCGGCACCGGCGTCATGCGGCATGCCGACGCGGGCTATGAAGAGGCTGTCGCCTGCGCCCGTGAGCAGGGGCTGGATTTGCCGATGGTGGGGCGATGATCTTCCTCGTCATGCCAGCGCAGGCTGGCATCCCAGCGGGCGAAAAGCGCCTGCGGTCTTCATCCGCTGGGGCCCCAGCCGACGCTGGGGCGACGGGACTATGATCACCCTCACCCCCGGATCCGTCACCTTGTCCGACCTCCGCCGCGTATGGAGCGGGACGCCGGTGGAGCTCGCCGCCCCCGCCTGGTCGGCGCTGCTGGCCTCCTCCGAGGCGGTGGGGCGGATCCTCGCCTCGGGGCGCACCGTCTACGGGGTCAACACCGGCTTCGGGCTGCTCGCCCAGACCCGTATTCCCGCCGAGCGGCTCGAGGAACTGCAGCGCAACCTGATCCTCTCGCACAGCTGCGGCCTCGGCGAGGCGCTGCCCGCCCACGTCGTGCGCCTTGCCATGGCCCTGAAGGCGATCGGCCTCGGCCGCGGCCATTCCGGCGTGCGCCCGCTGGTGGTGGAGCGGTTGCTGGCGCTGCTGGCCGGGGACGCGCTCCCGGTCATCCCGTCGCAAGGCTCGGTCGGCGCCTCGGGCGACCTGGCGCCGCTCGCGCACATGGCGGCTCCGCTGATCGGCGAGGGGCAGCTGGTGGTGGATGGCCGCGTTGTGCCGGCGGCGGAAGGCCTCGCCCGCCTTGGCCTGGAGCCACTGGTGCTCGGCCCGAAGGAAGGCCTTGCCCTCATCAACGGCTCCCAGATCTCGACCGCTATAGCGCTCGACACCCTGTTCACCGCGGAGCGGGTGTTCGCCTCCGCGCTTATTGCCGGCGCGATGTCGGTCGATGCCCTGAAGGGGACCGACGCGGCGTTCGATCCGCGCATCCACGCCGCGCGTGGGCAGCCGGGCCAGATCGCCGTCGCGGCCACCTTGATGCGGCTGCTCGAAGGAAGCGGCATCAGGCACAGCCATGACGACTGTACCAAGGTCCAGGATCCCTACAGCTTCCGCTGCCAGCCGCAGGTCATGGGCGCGTGCCTCGACCTGCTCGGCAATGCGGCGCGCACACTGGAGATCGAGGCCAATGCGGTGACGGACAATCCTGTGCTGTTCGGGGACGAGGCGCTGTCAGGCGGGAATTTCCACGCCGAGCCGGTGGCGTTCGCCGCGGACATGCTCGCCATCGCCTTGTGCGAGATCGGCTCCATCTCGGAACGGCGCACGGCCGTGCTGGTCGATCCGAAGATGAGCGGGCTGCCGCCCTTCCTTGTGAGGGACAGCGGCGTCAATTCGGGCTTCATGATCGCGCAGGTTACCGCCGCGGCCCTGGTGTCGGAGAATAAGAGCCTCGCCTTTCCCGCCAGCGTCGACACCGTCCCGACCTCGGCGGGGCAGGAGGACCATGTCTCGATGGCGACCCATGCCGGCACCAAGGCGCGGCGGATCGCCGACAATGCGGCCGGGGTGGTCGGCGTCGAGCTGCTAGCGGCGGCGCAGGGCCTCGACTTCCACGCACCGCTGGCGAGCTCGCCTGCGATCGAAGTCGCGCGATCGGCGATCCGGGCGCAGGTCCCGCATCTCCAAAGCGACCGCTATCTCGCCGGGGAGCTTGCCTGGGCGAAGGCGACAGTGCTCGAGGGCGCCCTCTCGATCGATGTCGAGAGGGCGCTGTTCGAGACGGTCAGCCCGGCAGGTTGAACGTCACCGGCGAGACGGCGGGCGGCATCAACGTCCACATGATCCGCGACGCGATCATCGCAATCACGAAATAGACGACGATGTAGGCGATGATGACGCTGACGGCATAGACGGTCGTCTTGTCCTCCGGCGACTTCATCAGCACCGGCAGGCCGAGCCAGAGCAGGTAGAGGGTGTAGATGAGACCGACGATGGCGAGGAGCCCGAGCATCGGAATGATCGACAGGATGCCGGCGAGCCACACTGCCGTCATCGAGTAAGCCGCGAGCTTGAACGCGGCCACGCGATCCTTCACGCCGCCGAAGTTCGGCGCCAGCGCCTCGATGATGAGGGCGAGCACATAGACGCCGGCAAGGCCGAGCAGATAGCTGATCACCGCCTGGCCGATGATGAAGCTCATCGAGAAGTGGAAAAAGCTGTTCCCCATCAGCAGCAGGCCGATCGCCATGGCGATGGGCCCGATGGCGGCGAGGATCACGACATAATCGCGGTAGATGCCGCCGATCGTCGCCGGCTCGGCGGCGATCACGGACCATTCCTCCTTGGGACGCATGAGGATGTTCTTGGCGCGCTCGATGAGCGAGGCGTGGGCGCCGCCGACATGGGGCGGCGGTGTCGCGCCTGGCGGAGGCGGGATGGGCGCGGAGCCGGTGGGATCGGTAGCCATGAAGCGAGTCCCCGTTCTGTCGTGAATCCGGGGAGTGAAGCATGTCCCGGCCCGATGCGCAACCGAAACGGACGGAACTCGGCGGCGCCCTGAAGGACGGGAGGAGGCACAGCTTGCGTCGGAGGCGACCGGAGAGGCGGTATCCCGCCTCCGGCCTGCCAAACGGACAACAAAAACCCCCACCGAAGCGGGGTTCTTGCGTTGGTTGCGGGAGTAGGATTTGCCGCAGCTTCGCTGCGTCGTCTCCGCCGCGCGGGGCGCGGCTGCGGCTGAACGAGGCTCCAATCCACAGACGCCCAAAACCAACAAGGCCCCCGCTTGCGGCGGGGGCCTTGTTGGTTGCGGGAGTAGGATTTGAACCTACGACCTTCAGGTTATGAGCCTGACGAGCTACCGGGCTGCTCCATCCCGCGTCACCGACTAAGGGCCGAAGCCCGAAAAGCGACTAAGCCGCCCAGGCTGCGCTTGCACGCAAGCCTGGGCGGCTCGTTTTGTGAATGGGTTCACGAGGGCACCCGCCAAAGTAGCACTTTGGCGGGATCCCTTTATGCGCAGGCCTCAAAGCCTGGCGACGACCTACTCTTCCATCGCTTAGGCGATAGTACCATCGGCGCTGTCTGGTTTCACGGCCGAGTTCGGGATGGGATCGGGTGGGTCACAGACGCTATGGCCACCAAGCTATGGGGCCTGCGCATAAAGTGTGTCCTAGAAATCGTGCACTGTAATCGACTAGCTGCTGAGTATCCCTCGCAGACAGCCAAAGCTGTCGTTGATGGTGGGACTCTCAAGCGCGAATAGAGCAATTAGGACCGGTTAGCTCCATGGGTTACCCCACTTCTACATCCGGCCTATCAACGTCGTGGTCTCCGACGGCTCTATGATAACTTATCTCGAGGGAGGCTTCCCGCTTAGATGCTTTCAGCGGTTATCCCGTCCATACATAGCTACCCTGCTGCACCACTGGCGTGATGACAGGTCCACCAGAGGTATGTTCAACCCGGTCCTCTCGTACTAGGGTCAACTCCTCTCAATTATCGACGCCCACGGCAGATAGGGACCAAACTGTCTCGCGACGTTCTGAACCCAGCTCACGTACCACTTTAATTGGCGAACAGCCAAACCCTTGGGACCTGCTCCAGCCCCAGGATGTGATGAGCCGACATCGAGGTGCCA
>NZ_DASWQI010000013.1:0-18065 GCF_036403745.1 Allosphingosinicella sp. | reverse complement strand
TCGTCGGGCACCGTCGCCGCGAGCTCGTCATACCAATGATCGCGGCCGTCGCGCATCTCGATCGGATTGCCGAGATGGCGGACGACGATCACCCCGGTGACCTCCGCGCCCTTGTCCAGCGCCGCATCGACATTGGCCTTCAGCGGGATCAGCTTGCCGCCGCGCGTGCCGCCGTCCGCGGTGACGACGAAGCGGCTCGCGCAATCCTCGATGCGGCCGTGCAGGGCCTCGGGCGAAAAGCCGCCGAAGACGACGCTGTGAACCGCGCCGATCCGGGCGCAGGCGAGCATCGCCACCGCGGCCTCGGGGATCATCGGCATGTAGAGCGTGACGCGGTCGCCCTTGCGCGCGCCGAGCGACTTCAGCGCGTTCGCCATCGCGACGACCTCGCGGTAGAGCGCGCCGTAGCTGATTGTCCGCCCCTGCCCCGGCTCGTCGCCTTCGAAGATGAGCGCCGGCTGGTCGGCCCGCTCCGCGAGATGTCGGTCGACGCAATTGTGGCAGAGGTTGAGGATCCCGTCCTCGAACCATTTGATCTCGACCGGGTCGAACCCGGCGTTGGAAATCCGCGTGGGCGCCCGGAACCAGTCGATGCGCTCCGCCTGCTCGGCCCAGAAGCCGTCCGGATCGGAGAGGGAGCGCGCGTACATCGCCTCGTAATCGGCGAGGCTCGCATGCGCGCTGGCGACCAGCGCTTCGGGGGGCAGGACACGATCGGCCATTGTCGCTCTCCGGCGTATCTGTTTGGCACATCCTTAGGCGACCGGCGCGCGGCTGAGAAAGGCCGAATTCGACTCGTCGCCCCAGCGGAGGCTGGGGCCCCAGCGGGTGAAAGGCACAGCGTTCTTCACCCCTTGGGGTCCCAGCCTTCGCTGGGACGACGTGAAGCCGCCGCCCTAATCCAGATCATCTTCTTCATCCGGAACTGTGGCCTGTTTCCGAGGGTTTAGCCAGATCATGTCGCTCCCGAACCGGTCTTCGTCTGCGCCGGCTCCAGTGGGGGTTTCCAATCGCGATACCGAACGGGGGAAGTAATGTTCTTCGGCACGAAGACCGACGCCGGAACCACGATGCTCACCGCCGAGATGGCGGTGAAGGAGGTCGGCGTCTATCGCGGCCCGCACCTCTACAGCCACACGCCGATGATCCGCATCCAGCTCGATCTCGGGCGGATGGAGCAATTCCCGACCAACGCCATCCCCGAATTCGCCGATCGCCTGCTCGCGGTCGTGCCGGGCGTCGGCCGCCACAAATGCTCGCTGAAGGTCGCCGGCGGCTTCGAGAAGAGGCTGCGCGAGGGGACGTGGATGGGCCATGTCGCCGAGCATGTCGCGCTGGAGCTCCAGACGCTCGCAGGTTCACGCGCCGTCCGCGGCAAGACCCGCAGCGTCCAGGGCAGGCCCGGCGTCTACAACATCATGTTCGCCTACAACGAGGAGAAGGTCGGGCTGATGGCCGGGCGGCTGGCGCTAGAGCTGGTCAATTCGCTGCTCCCCGACGAGCTCGCCGGCATCTCCGGCCTCGACCGCGTCTATCCGCTGAAGGGGGAATTCCATTTCGGCAGGAGCATGGAGGCGCTGAAGCGGATGGTCCGCCGCACCGCGCTCGGCCCGACCACCAGGGCGCTGGTCGACGAGGCGATCCGCCGCGACATACCGGTCATGCGGCTCGACGAAAGGAGCCTGCTCCAGCTTGGCCACGGCAAGTATCAGCAGAAAATTCGCGCCTCGATCACCGGCCAGACGGCGCTCGTCGCCGCGGACACGGCGGGCGACAAGAACCTCACCAAGAAGCTCCTCGACGAGGCCGGCGTGCCGGTGCCGCGCGGAGTCGTGGTCCGCGACGAGGAGGAGGCGGTGCGCGAGGCGCGGCGGCTGCGCTATCCGCTCGTGGTGAAGCCCCTGGACGGCAATCACGGCCGCGGCGTCACCATCGGCGTCACCGGCGACGACCAGCTCCGCTTCGGCTTTGCGGAGGCGAAGGCGCAATCGAAGGGCGGCTCGGTCATCGTCGAGCAGTTCTTCCCGGGCAACGACCACCGCATCCTTGTGGTCGCCGGCAAGATGGTGGCGGTCGCCGAGCGGGTCCCCGCGCGGGTCGTCGGCGACGGCGTCTCGACCATCCGCCAGCTGGTCGACGAGGTGAACCGCGATCCGCGCCGCGGCGAGGGCCATGAGAACGTCATGACCCGGATCAAGATCGACGCGATGGTCGAGGAATATATCGCCCGCGCCGGGCTCACCCCCGACAGCATCCCCGCGCCGGAGCAGATCGTGCCGCTGCGGGCCACCGCCAACCTTTCGACGGGCGGCACCGCCGTCGACCGCACCAACGAGATCCACCCCGACAATGCGGAGATCGCCCGGCGGGCGGCGCTGATCGTCGGGCTCGATGTCGCGGGCGTCGACTTCGTCTGCCCCGACATCAGCCGCTCGATCCGCGAGACCGGCGGCGGCGTCATCGAGGTCAACGCCGCGCCCGGCCTGCGCATGCACATCGAACCGTCGGAAGGCGCGCCGCGCGATGTCGCCCGGCCAATCATCGAGATGCTGTTCCCGCGCGGCCGCCGCAGCCGGGTGCCGCTGCTCGCCATCACCGGCACCAACGGCAAATCCACCGTCGGCCGCATGACCCAGCACATCCTGCGCTACACCGGCTGCACCGTCGGCCTCACCTCGACCACCGGCGTCTACATCAACGACATCCTCACTCATGAGGGCGACGCCACCGGGCCCCGCAGCGCCCGCATGGTGCTGCGCGACCCGACGGTCGAGGTGGCGGTGCTGGAGACGGCGCGCGGCGGGCTGCTGCGCGAGGGCCTCGGCTACAAGGAGGCGGACATCGCCGCCTGCCTCAACGTCACCGCCGACCATCTCGGCCTCAAGGGCATCCACACGGTCGAGCAGCTCGCCGACGTCAAGTCGGTGGTGGTCGAGGCGGTCCGCCGCGACGGCTATTCGATCCTCAACGCCGACGATCCCCTGTGCGTGCGGATGGCGCGGCGGGCCGGCGGCCGGATCATCTGGTTCACCCTGTGCGGCGGCGCCGAGACTCCGCCGCTGGTGCGCGAGCATCTCGACCATGGCGGCATGGCCGTGGTGCGCGAGCCCGGCGAGGAGGGCGGCACCCTCGCTTTGTACGACGACGGCCGGCGCGAGTTCATCATGAAGGCGAGCGACATCCCCGCCACCCTCCACGGCATGGCCGAGTTCAACGTCGCCAACGCGCTGGCGGCGATCGCCATGGGTCTGGCGCACGGCGTGCCGATCCTCACCATCCGCTCGGCGATGACCCAGTTCCGCTCGACCTTCGAGCAGAATCCCGGCCGCCTCAACGTCCACGACGCCCATGGCTTCCGCGTCATCGTCGATTATGCCCACAATGCGGCGGGGCTGGAGGCATTGGGCAAGGTCGTGCGCGGCCTCTCGCACCGCTACAAACGGACCATCGGGACCGTCTCGATGGCCGGAGACCGGCGCGACGAGGACATTCGCGAACTCGGGCGCATCGCGGCGGGCATGTTCGACGAGCTCATCTTCCGCGAGGATCCCGCCACCCGCGGCCGCCCGCGCGGCGAGGTGATGGGGCTGCTGCGGGAAGGCGCCGTCGAGGCGGGGCGGTCGGACGACCACATCCACCTCGTCGCCGGCGAAGGCGCCTCGACCGCGGCGGGCCTCGCCATGGCGCGGCCCGGCGATCTCCTCGTGGTGACCCCGACCGACGTTCGCGCGGCCTGGGCTCAGGTCAACGAGTTCAAGCCGGCGCTGATGCGCACGGCCACCCGCGCACCCCTCGTACCGGCGGAGTAAGTCGATGTTTTTTTCCGAGGAGGGGGCCCGCTGGGCCCTGATCGTCCATGGCGGCGCCAAGGAGATGGAGCCGGACGAACGGGCCGACAATCGCAGCGGCGTGATCGAGGCCGCCGAGGCCGGCCGCGCGGTGCTGGAGAAAGGGGGCAGCGCCATCGACGCAGTCGTCGCGGCGATCGAGGTGCTGGAGCGGCTGCCGGTGTTCAACGCCGGCCGGGGCTCGGCGCTCAACGAGGCGGGCGACATCGAGATGTGCTCCGGCGTGATGGACGGGCGCGACCTCTCCGTCGGCGCAGTGGGGGCGATCAAGCATGTCCGCCACCCGGTGGCGGTGGCGCGCGACGTGTTGCCGGAAAAGGAAGTGCTGCTGGTCGGCGAAGGCGCGCTCCGCTTCGCGCTCGCCAAGGGGCATGACGAGGTGCCGACCGAGGCGCTGATCACCGAGACGCGCCGCGAGGCGCTGAAGGAGATGCACGACACGGTCGGCGCGGTGGCGATGGATACTGGCGGCAACATCGCCGCTGGCACCTCCACCGGCGGCCTTACCGGCGCCAAGGTCGGCCGCGTCGGGGACAGCCCGATGCCCGGCGCCGGCCTCTATGCCGACAACCATGTCGGCGGCGTCGCCTTCTCCGGCGACGGCGAGACCATCACCCGCCTCGCGCTGGCCGCGCAGGTGATGGCGAGCATCGGCAAGGACGGGCCGGAGGACGCGATCCGCAAGGCCGTCGACCAGCTCCCCGGCACCGGCGGCGCCGAAGCGGACGGCGGCGCCATCGCGATCCGCAAGGACGGCACGATCGGCTGGACCCACAACAGCCCGGACTTCGCCGTCGCCTATCTGACCTCAGACATGGAGGCGCCCAGGGCCTTCCTCAGCAAGGACGAAGAGAAGAGTGGCTGACCGCGACGGGCCGAAGGGCTGCCTCATCATCATCGGCGGGCATGAGGACCGCGACCCCAGTGGCGAGCGCGCGATCCTGCGCGAGGTGGCGCGGCACGTGCGCGGCGGCAAGCTCGTCCTCGCCACCGTCGCGAGCCACCAGCCGGAAGGCTATTTCGACGAATATCAAAAGGCGTTCGCCGATCTGGACGTCGGCGAGCTGGTCGAGCTCTATGTCGAGGAGCGCTCAGAAGCCCACGACCGCGAGAAGCTGTCGGTGCTCGACGACGCGGCGGGCGTGTTCTTCTCCGGCGGCGATCAGCTGCGCATCACCAGCCAGATCGGCGACACCGGCATCGAGGCGAAAGTCCGGCGGCTCTACGAGCGCGGCGGCGTCGTCGCCGGGACCTCGGCAGGCGCCTCGGCAATGAGCGAGACGATGCTGATCAAGGGCACGAGCCGCGAGACTCACCGCATCGGCGACCTCCACATGGCGCCCGGCATGGGCTTGGTCCGCGACGTCATCATCGACCAGCATTTCGCCGAGCGCGGCCGCTTCGGCCGGCTGATCGGCGCGGTGGCGCACAATCCCCGCGTGCTCGGCATGGGCATCGACGAGGACACCGCCGCCGTCATGGAAGGCGACACGTTCCGCGTCATCGGCAGCGGCGCCGTCTATGTGGTGGACGGGGCGGACGTCACCTATTGCAACGTCGCCGAGGCGCGGGCGGAATGCGCGCTCTCGATGCACGACGTGCGGGTCCACGTCCTCTCCAGCGGCGACTGCTTCGACGTGAAGACCCGCAAGCCGAGCCGGGCGAGGAGCTGAGGAGCCTTCCCGTCTCCGGCTGGTTGAGCGGCGCATGTGGACAGAGCAGACCATCCCGCTTGGCGACGAGCGAAGCCTTCATGTGCGGCAGGCGGGCGGCGGGCGCGACATCGTCTTCATCCACGGAGCACTGGCGACGGGGCATGACTGGACGGCGCCCGCGGAGCCGATGGCGCGGAGCCACCGCGTCATCATCGTCGACCGGCCCGGCCACGGGCTCAGCCGCCGGCCGCGGCTGGAGGGAACGCCCCGCGACCAGGCGCGCGACATCCTGGCGGCGTTGGAGCGCCTCGGCGTCGAGCGGCCGCTCGTCGTCGCCCACAGCTATGGCGGGGTGGTGGCGCTGGCGATGGCGGAGGCCGCTTCCAACGGACTGGCCGGCTTGATCCTCTTCGCCCCCCTTGCTTTTCCGGAGCTGCGGCTGGTCGAGCACAGCATTCTCGCCCAGCGCGCGATCCCCGTGGTGGGCCCGCTGCTCTCGGCAGTCGCGGAGGCAAGCCGCTTCGACCGGGCCATGGTCGAAATGGTCCACAAGGTCATGTTCGCCCCGGCCAAGGTGCCGGCGGGGTGGAAGGCGACCTATCCATGGCACGCGGTCCTCGACGCCGCGGCGATGGTGGCGGAGGGGGAGGAAGCGGCGACGATGCTGCCCTTCTCGCCCGCGGGGACCATCGACCTGTCCCGGGTGCGGCTCCCGGTGCACGTGATTACCGGCACCGCCGATCGCGTGGTTGAGGACGAAGGGCAGGGAAAGGCGCTCGCAAGGCTCTTGCCGCAGGCCCGGCTGGTGGAGATAGAGGGCGCCGGCCACATGCTTCACCACACCCACCCCCAAGCCCTGCGCGATGCGATACGGGATCTGACGGCCGCCCCCGCGGCCGCATGACCGGCGCCGATTTCCTCGTCCTTGGCGGCGGCATCGCCGGCCTCTCGGCGGCGGCGCGTCTGGCGCGCTACGGTAAGGTGGTCGTGCTCGAGGCAGAGGAGGCGCTCGGCTATCACAGCTCGGGCCGCAGCGTGTCGTTCAGCCATTTCGGCATCGGCAATGGGGCGGTGCGCGGGATGACGGCGTGGAGCCGGCCCTTCTTCGAGCATCCGCCGGAGGGGTTCGGCGACAGTCCAATCGCGCGTCCGATGGCGACGATCTACATGGCCGGCGAGGCGCAACTGGCCGCGCTCGATGCGCTGGCGGCGGACATGGCGACCTACACCGACGCGGTCGAGCGGATCGGCGTGGAGCGGCTTCTCGCGCTCTGCCCGGTGGTCCGCACAGGCGGCGACCATGCCGTTGCCGGGCTCTACGACCCGACCGGGCTCAAGCTGGAGGCGGCGGCTTTGCTGCAGGGCTTCGCACGCCTCGTCCGTGCCGCGGGAAGTCAGGTCCTCAACGGTCGCCGCGCCGCCTCGATCACGCGCCGGGGCGATGCCTGGGAGGTGACCACCGAAGGCGGCGAGATGTTCTCCGCCCCCATCCTCGTCAACGCCGCCGGCGCGTGGGCGGACAGGGTGGCCGCCATGGCCGGCGTGGCGCCGATCGGGCTGCAGCCGAAGCGGCGGACCATCATCGTCGTCGATCCGCCGGCGGGGATGGAGATCGCCTCCTGGCCGTTCGTGCACAGCGTCGGCGGCGATTTCTACATGCTGCCGGAGGCGGGGCAGATCCTCGTCTCGCCGGTCGACGAGGTGGACGACGAGCCCTCCGACGCCGCACCGGAGGAGTACGACACCGCCCTCACCGCCTACCAGCTCGAGCAGTACACCACGCTGACCGTCACCCGCATCGCCCACCGCTGGGCCGGCCTGCGCTCCTTCGTCGCCGACCGCACGCCGACGGCGGGCTTCGATGCCGATGCGCCCGGCTTCTTCTGGCTGGCGGGCCAGGGCGGCTACGGCCTGCAGACCGCGCCCGCCATGGCCGCCATCGTCGAGGCGCTCGCCACCGGCGGCGGGTGGCCGGACGGTTTGGAGGCGCTCGGAGTGAGGCCTGAGCAGATTACGCCCGAACGCCTTCGCAGCGGCTCGTCGCAAGCGGCTGCAACCTAGTTGTTACAGGCTTCGTTTCGCGGCTAGTAACGAGGGGATGCGCGTGGATCAGTCCGCCCAGTGGCAGCAAATGCCTGGCGATTATTCGGGCCCCTCCGGCCCCGGCATGCCCCCTCCGCCCGGTGGGCCCGTCCCGCCACAGCGGCCGTGGTGGCGGCGCCGGCTCGCCAACGTCAGGCTGCGCCACGTCCTCCTCGCGGTGCTCGCGGTGTTCATGCTGATCATCGCGTGGCTGGCGATCACCGCGCCGCTCTCCAAATCGCTGCAGCCGATCGCGGCGCCGAGCCTCACCCTGGTCTCGGTCGAGGGCGACCCGATCGCGCGGCGCGGGGCCGACATCCGCGAGCCGGTGCAGGTCGCCAAGCTTCCGAAATACGTCCCCGCCGCCTTCGTCTCGATCGAGGATCGCGGCTTTTACAGTCATTGGGGGATCAGCATCCGCGGCATCGGCCGGGCTTTGTGGCGCAACGTGCGCGGCGGCGGCGTGCGCGAGGGCGGCAGCACGATCACGCAGCAGCTCGCCAAAACCAGCTTCCTCTCGCCGCAGCGCACCGTCGGCCGCAAGCTGCAGGAAGTGCTGATCTCCTTCTGGCTCGAGGCGTGGCTGACCAAGCAGCAGATCCTCGAACGCTATCTTTCCAACGTCTATTTCGGCGACAACGTCTATGGCCTGCGCGCCGCGGCCGAGCATTATTTCTCGGTGCCGCCGGAGAAGCTTAGCGTGGCGCAAGCGGCGATGCTGGCGGGCATGGTCAAGGCGCCGACCCGGCTCGCGCCGACCAACCACCTCCGCCTCGCAAGGGCGCGGGCCGCCGTCGTGATCGGCACGATGGTCCGCGACCATGTCATCACCGCCGCGCAGGCCAAGGCGATGAAGCCGGCCAGCGTCAACGTCGAGGATGACGACGAGGAGGTGCCCACCGGCACCTATTTTGCGGACTGGGTGCTGCCCTCGGCCCGCTCGCAGGACGAGAGCGAGGCCTATGGCGCCCGCGAGGTCCAGACGACGCTGGAGAGCAAGCTGCAGAAGCTCGCGCTGCAGACGGTGCGGACGGCGCCCCTCGGCAAGGCGCAGGTGGCGCTGGTGGCGATGCGGCCCGATGGCCGGGTCGTCGCGATGATCGGCGGCAAGGACTATTCGCGCAGCCCCTTCAACCGCGCCACCCAGGCCCGCCGCCAGCCCGGCTCGACCTTCAAGCTGTTCGTCTACCTCGCCGCGATGCGCGCCGGCATGCATCCCGACGACACGATCGAGGATGCCCCGCTCAAGATCGGCAAGTGGCAGCCCAAGAATTACGGCGACCACTACCAGGGCAGCCTGACGCTGCGCGACGCCTTTGCCTTTTCGAGCAACGTCGCCGCCGTGCGCCTGTCCGAGAAGGTCGGCCGCGCCAACGTCATCCGCGCCGCGCGCGATTTGGGGGTCACCAGCCCCTTGAACGACAATCCCAGCCTGCCGCTCGGCACGTCGGGCGTCACCTTGCTCGAGATGACGCAGGCCTATGCGGCGGTGGCGGCCGGCTCCTACCCGGTGCGCGCCCACGGGCTCGACGATCCGGACAAGCCGTGGTGGCAGCGCATGTGGCACAATTATGCCGGCACCACCTCCGACGGCGCCTTCGGCGAGATGAAGGACCTGCTCTCTGCCGTCGTGCAGAAGGGCACCGGCCGCGCCGCAGCGCTGCAGACGCCGGTGTTCGGCAAGACCGGCACCAGCCAGGATTATCGCGACGCCCTGTTCATCGGCTTCACCCAGGATCTGGTGGTCGGCATCTGGGTCGGCAACGACGACAACAGTCCGCTCGGCAAGGTGGCGGGCGGCGGGCTGCCGGCGCAGATCTTCCGCACCTTCGTCTCCGGCGCGACCGGCGCCGCGCCCGCCAACGTGCCGCCGCCGGCGGTGGAGGAAGCGCCGCCGATCGACGAGGGCGACGCCAATTTCGCCATCCCGATCGGCGATTCTGGCTACGATGCCGGCGTGCGGGTCAACGGCGACGGGGTCCGCGTGGACGTCCAGCCCTCGCCGGACGGCGACCGTCCCGACCGCGGCCCGCCGGGCGACCGGCGCGAGCCGCCGCTGGTCAACGTCCCGCCGCCGCCGCAGGGCGGTCGCGACCGGCCGCCGCCGCCCGACGACGACGAGCCGCAGGAATGAAAAAGGCCCGCTCCCCCGGCCGGGGAGCGGGCCTTTTCGTTGGACGAGGCTGAGGGTCAGGCGGCGGCGCGGGCGCGGCGGCGGTCCCAGAGCTTCTTGGCCGCCCAGCCGCCGGCGAGGACGAGCGCCAGGCCCGGCGTCACGCGCTTCGCGACCGCGGGGGCGACCATGCCGATGACGGTACCCCTCCCCTTGTGGTCGTCACCCGCCATCTTGCGGCCGGCGACGGCGCCGAGAATCTTGCCGATCATGCTCTATCTCCGTGAAAAGGTTCGGGAGCAGAGCGCGGGATCGGCGCCGATGTTCCACCCGCTCAGTCGAGGAACAGTTCGGCGGCGGCCTCGACGATGGCGTTCACGTCGAGGCGGTATTCGCGGTAGAGGTCGCCGAGGGTGCCGGTCTGGCCGAAGCGCTCGACGCCGAGAGGGCTGATGCGGTGGCCGCGGACGCCGCCGAGCCAGGAGAGCGAGGCGGGGGCGCCGTCGAGGAGGGTGACAAGCCCGGCTGTGGGGGAGAGGGGGGCGAGGAGCGCTTCTGCGTGCGAAGGGCCCCCTCCACCATTCGCCTTTGGCGAACGGTCCCCCTCCCCATCCCGGGGAGGAGCTTTCCAGCGCCAGCGCTGGCTCTCGGACCAGCCGCGGTGGAGGAAGTCGGGGGAGGTGATGGCGAGGAGGCCTAGCCCCGGCACATCATCCTTCAGGGCTTCCCAGGCGACGAGAGCCTCGGGGGCGAGGGCGCCGGAATAGACCAAGGCGGCCTCGGCGCCGGGGGCGGGTTCGCGGAGCCAGTAGCCACCCGCGACGGCGCCTGCTTTCCAACTGTCGTCGGGGCGTTCGACCTGGGCGATCGAGCGGGTGGTGAGGCGCAGGTACACGCTCTCGCCGTCGGGCGCCTGGATGAGGCGGAAGGCTTCCTCCATCAGCAAGGCGAGCTCGTCGACGAATGCGGGTTCGTAATGCCTGAGGCCCGGCTGGCCGAGGGCGATGAGCGGCGGGTTGATCGACTGGTGGGCGCCGCCCTCGGGCCCGAGCGTCACGCCCGACGGGGTCGCGACGAGGAGGAAGCGGGCGTCCTGGTAGCAGGCGTAATTGAGGGCATCGAGACCGCGGGCGATGAACGGGTCGTAGACGGTGCCGATCGGGAACAGCCGCGTGCCGAACAGGTCGCCCGCGAGGCCCAGCGCGGCGAGCATCAGGAACAGATTGTTCTCTGCGATGCCGAGCTCGATATGCTGGCCCGCCTGGTGCCCGCCCCATTTCTGGGCGGAGGGGATTTTCGCGGCAGCGAAGACGTCGGCGAGCTCCTGGCGGCGGAACAGGCCGCGCTGGTTCACCCAGGCGCCGAGGTTGGTCGAGACCGTGACGTCCGGCGAGCTGGTGACGATCCGGTCGGCGAGGCCGCCGCCGGCCCGGCTGAGGTCGAGGAGGATGCGGCCGAACGCGGCCTGGGTCGACTGCTCCTCCCCCGTCGGCACCGGCACCGCCGGCACGTCGACCTGGCGCCACGGCCGCTCGCGCTTCGTCCGGGCGATGCGGCTGTTCTCGGCCAGCGCGCGCACCGCCTCCGCCGCATTGCCGCCGAGGCCGGCCCAGGGCGCCCATTCCTCCCCTTCCGCGATGCCCATCTTCTCGCGCAGCGTGGCGATCTGGCCGGGGTTCATCAGCCCGGCATGGTTGTCCTTGTGGCCGGCAAAGGGGAGGCCGTAGCCCTTGATCGTGTAGGCGATGAACAGGGTCGGCACGTCGTCCTGCGCGGAGTCGAACGCTTCGACCAAAGTGGCCATGTCGTGGCCGCCGAGATTGGTCATCAGCGCCGCGAGCGCCTCGTCGTCGCGCGCGTCGAGCACCGGCTTCGTCTCCGGCGCGTCCTTCAGCAGCCGCTCCCGCCAGGCGCCGCCGCCGAGATAAGTGAGGGCCGCGTAATCGGCGTTGCCGCATTCGTCGATCCAGCGCTTGAGCGCCGCGCCGCCTTGTTCGGCGAAGGCCGCCTCCAGCGGCTTGCCGTATTTCAGCGTCACCACCCGCCACCCGCAGCTGGCGAATATCTCGTCGAAGCGGCTGAACATCCGCTCGGCCGTCGTCGCGTCGAGCGACTGACGGTTATAATCGACGATCCACCAGCAATTGCGGATGTCGTGCTTGTACGCCTCGATCAGGCATTCATAGATATTGCCCTCGTCCAGTTCGGCGTCGCCCATCAGCGCCACCATCCGCCCCGCCTCCTCCGGGGGCATCATCGCATGGGCGAGGAGATAATCCTGGACGAGGCTGGCGAAGGCGGTGACGGCGACGCCGAGGCCGACCGAGCCGGTGGAGAAATCGACCGGGATCTTGTCCTTGGTCCGGCTCGGATAGCTCTGCATCCCGCCGAAGCCGCGGAAATTCTCGAGCTGCTCGCGGCTCTGGCTGCCGAGCAGATAGTGGATGGCGTGGAGGACGGGCCCGGCGTGCGGCTTCACCGCCACCTTGTCGTTCGGCCCGAGCGCATGGAAGTAGAGCGCCGCCATGATCGCCGTCATCGACGCGCAGCTCGCCTGATGGCCGCCGACCTTGAGGCCGTCCGGCGAGGGGCGCAGGTGGTTGGCGTTGTGGATCGTCCAAGCGCTGAGCCAGCGCAGCCGCTCTTCGAGAAGGCGGAGCGAGTCGAGATCGGCGGAGGTCTTCTTCAGCATGCGCCGCGCCTTAGCCCCGCGCGACGCAAAGCGACAGTGCGCCTAGCGCCCCGCGCGCAACGCCTCAAACACCGGCAGCACCTCGTGCGTGCGAAGGTCGAACCAGGCGGCATTTTCCCAGTTCGACCCGTGGCCCCAGCGGGTGGTGCAGCGGGTGGAGATCCAGGCGGGTTCCCACCACACCACGCCGGAGCCGCCGCTCGCCGAGACGGTGCGGGTGATGTCGGCGAGGTAGCGGCGCTGGCCCTCGGGCGTGGCGGGGTAGCCGGGGATGAGGCTGTCGGCGCCGAGCAGGTTGGGCGATGTGTCTTCGCCGTCGAGGGTGAAGGGGTAGGCGGTCTCGACCACCACCACGTCCGCTTCGTATTTCGCATGGGCGCGGCGGATCGTTTCGCCGAGTTCGGCCATCGAGCGAGTCGACCATTTCTTGTAATAGCTGATGCCGATGAGATCGTAGCCGCGGACGCCGGCGCGGGTGGCGGCGTCGAACCATGGCTCGACATTTTCCGGCTGGGCGATGTGGAGCATGATGCGGACCCGCTTGCCCGAGGCGCGGGCGGCGTCGCGAACGGCACGGATGCCGGCGTTGAGCAGCAGGGCGTTGCGGCGCCAGTCGATCGTCCTGTCCTTGGTGCCGCCGAGCAAGGCCGGGTTGGTCTCGTTCCCGACCTGGACCAGCTCCGGCATCAGCGCCTTGGCGTCGAGCGCGGCGAGGGTGCGGCGTGTGTAGGCGTAGAGCGCCCGCGCCTGGGCAGCTGTGCCCAGCCCGGCCCAGGCGGCCGGCGCCTTCTGCGTGTCGCCGTCGGCCCAATCGTCCGAATAATGGAAATCGAGCAGCACCTGCATGTGCTGCGCGCGGGCGCGGCGGATGGTCTTCTCGACATCCGGGATGTTGGAGTAGCGGGTCCAGGTCGCGCGGTTCCAGACGCGGACTCGAACGAGGTTGCCGCCGGCTCCCGCCAGCAGCGCGAACGGATCGGCGGGCTTGCCATGCATGCGGTAGACCGCGCCGCAATCCTCCATCTCGTTGACGTAGGAGAGATCGGCGCCGCGGTAGAAGGGGTGGGCGCCGGCGAGAGCGAGGGCGGCGAGGAGCAGCATCGGCCGCTTATAGCCCGGCCCGGCTGCCTGCGGAACGGCCGGACGCGAGGGGCATACCGTAGAACTACCTAACCGGGTCTAACCCGCTGTTCACCAATATTTATTAGCTCTGCGGGGGACGGAGCGAGACGTGATCGACAAAGCGGCAGAGCTGCAGAGAAAGGCGCGGGGGCGGCGGTATGTCGGCTTCGGCGCGATGGCCGCGATCGGCATCCTCTTCGCGGCCATCGTCGCCAACGCCTTTAGCGCCGCCGCCGAGCAGCGGCACGCCGAGCAGTGGCGGGTCCATACGCTCGAAGTGCTGCTGGCGCTCAGCAACGCGGAAACGGCGGTGAACACCGCGCTGCGCGGCGCACGGGGGTATCTACTCACCGGCAGCACGACCTTCCTGCGCCCGTACGAGCACGGCCGTTCGGAGAGCCATTCCCATCTCGACCGGTTGCAACGGCTGACCCGCGACAATCCCGCCCAGCAGCGCACCTTGCAGAAGGCCGGGATGCGGCTCGACGCCTATCTGGAGACGGTGGCCGCCGAGGTGACGCTGGAGCGGACCGGGCGCCATGCGGAGAGTGCGCGGATGGTCGCCAGCGGTGCCGACCGCGAGCGGATCGAAGGCGTGCTGGCGGCGATCGGCGACGCGAAGGCACAGGAGCTTCGCCTCCTCGACGAGCGCAGCGTCGCGACCGAGGCCGCGGCGCTGCGCACCGAGCGGTTCAACTGGTTCATGGCGGCGGTCGGCGCGGCGATGATGGCGCTGCTTGGGGCCGCGCTTGTCGGCGCCGCCAGCGCCCACCGCCGCACGCTGGCGCTGACCGCGGCGCTGCAGCGGCGCGCCACGACCGACGCGCTGACCGGCCTTGCCAACCGCCGCCACCTGGTGGCGGCGATCGACACCGAAGTGCGGCGCGCCCGCCGCACCGGCCGCGCCCTCAGCCTCGCCATTCTCGACATCGATCATTTCAAGCGGATCAACGACACCCATGGCCACCCCGGCGGCGACGCGGTGCTGCGCGAGATCGCCGCGGTGCTGCGCGAGACGACCCGCGCCGGCGACCTGCTCGGCCGCATCGGCGGCGAGGAGTTCGCCGTGCTGATGCCCGAGACCGACACCACCCAGGCCGAGCGGGCGTGCGAGCGGCTGCGGGCCGCGGTGGCCGGGCGAACGGTCTCGCTCGGCGGCACCGTGGCGACGCGGGTGACGGTGAGCACCGGCGTGGCGTTGCTCAGCGCAAGCGAGGCGGGCGACCAGCTCATGTGCCGCGCGGACAAGGCGCTGTACGAAGCGAAAGCCGGCGGACGGAACCAGGTGCGCCTGGCGGCCTGAGGGCTGGTGGGGTTAGAGGCGTTCAGGGAGAAGGCTGCGCGAACGGGCCCTTCATCCGGCCTTCCGTTGCTCCTGCACATAGCGGCGCAGCGCCTCGTTGATCCGCGTCTGATAACCTCCGCCGGCCGCCCCATCCTTGAACCACTGCACCACGTCGGCGTCGAGCCGGAGCGTGAGTTGCTGCTTCACCGGACGATAGAACTTGCCGCGCTCGGCACCCGACCAGTCGGCAACCTCAGGCGCGTCGGAGAAATCGATGTCCTCATCGGGCATGGCAGCGAGGCGCGCGGCCTCCTCGCGCAGGCGCTCCGGCAATTCTCGGTCAGGATTCTTCTTCATAGGCCTTTCTTTCCCGCGCCGTGGCGCGCCGGGCGCTGACGATCCGCCCTTCCTCTTCCTCGCCTTCGGTCACGGTGTGAACGATGAACAGACATGCCGGCCCGCGCAGGCGAGGGTTCTCCAGCGGTTGCCGTCCTCGTGCGGATCCGGTGCGCTCAGTTGCAGCGGATCGCCAAGGGCTAACTCCGCCAGTTCGAACGACACGCCGTGCTTCCGGCGGTTTGCCGCAGCCTTGCTGGGATCCCAAGTCCACCGCATCTGTAGCTACAGATACGTAACTACGGACCGAACGTCAATCCTGCGGCTCAGCTCGACAGGAGCTTCAGGGGGTTTTCGATGAGCTTCTTCAGGTCCTGCATGAAGTTGGCGGCGTCCCAGCCGTCGACGACGCGGTGGTCGCAGG
This sequence comes from Allosphingosinicella sp., assembly GCF_036403745.1. Classification (GTDB taxonomy): domain Bacteria; phylum Pseudomonadota; class Alphaproteobacteria; order Sphingomonadales; family Sphingomonadaceae; genus Allosphingosinicella. Next base: position 2,508 of record NZ_DASWQI010000013.1, on the reverse strand, counting down.
ACAAAGAGAGGTTCATGCGCTTGCGGATTTCGAGCTCGCCGTCAACGACGACCGGCTTCTCCTCGACCTTGTTGACCGCGACGATGGCGACCTCCGGGCGGTTGATGACCGGGGTCGAGGTGACGCCGCCCATCGGCCCGAGGCTCGAGATGGTGAAGGTCGAGCCGGAGAGCTCGTCGCGCCCCGCCTTGCCGGTGCGCGCGCCGTCGGAGAGGCGGAGGACTTCGGCGGCGAGCTCCCACAAGGAGCGGCGGTCGGCGTTGCGGATGACGGGGACCATGAGGCCGTTCGGCGTCTGGGTCGCCATTCCCATGTGGACGGCGCCGTGGCGGGTGATCACCTGCGCGTCGTCGTCGTAAGTGGCGTTGATCTGCGGATAGCTCGCCAGGGTGCGGGCCATCGCCGTCATCAGGAACGGGAGCATGGTGAGCTTGGGGTTCGAGCCCCGGTCCGCGTTCATCATCGCCCGGGTCTGTTCGAGCGCAGAAACGTCATATTCCTCGACGAGGGTGAAATGCGGAATGCGGCGCTTCGCCTCCTGCATGTTCTCGGCGATGCGGCGGCGCAGGCCGACGACCTTCACGGTCTCGTCCTGGCGGGGCGCGCCGCCGGAGCGGGAGACGCCGCCGCCATTGTAGAGGAGATAGGCGTCGAGATCGGCGTGGCGGATTCGCTCGGCGGCGGTCTTCACCTCGCTGAGGTCGATGCCGAGGTCGCGGGCGCGGGCGCGCACGGCGGGGGAGGCCTGGACCTGCGGGCGCGGGTGGCCAGGGGCGGTGGGCGCCTCCACTGGCTCGCCGCGTGCGGCGGGGGCCGCGGGGGCCGGAGCCTGTTCCGGCTCCGCTGCTTCCGCCGTGCTCGGGACCGCGGCGGCGAGTTCGGGGCGCTCTTCCACGAGACCGTCGGTGAAGGCGACCTGGTCGTGGCGTTCGCCGTCGGCCTGGGTTTCGTCGGCGCCGGGGGACGGGTCCTCCGCTGCGGCCGCGGCCGCGCCGGCGGTTTCGAAGACCACCAGCACCGATCCGATCGGGATCTGGTCGCCCGCCTCGCCGGCAATCTCGACGACGCGGCCGGCGACGGGGCTTTCCATCTCGACCGTGGCCTTGTCGGTCATCATGTCGGCGAGCTGCTGGTCCTCGGACACCTCGTCGCCGACCTTGACGTGCCAGGCGACGATCTCGGCTTCGGCAATGCCTTCGCCGATGTCGGGCAGCTTGAATTCGTAGCGCGCCATGGCGGTCTTAGTCCTCCAATGCCTTCTTGATCGCCGTGCCGAGGCGGATCGGGCCGGGGAAATAGGCCCATTCGAGCGAATGCGGGTAAGGCGTGTCGAAGCCGGTCGCCCGCTGCACAGGGGCTTCGAGATGGTAGAAGCAGCGCTCCTGGATGAGCGCGGAAAGCTCGGCGCCGAAGCCGCCGGTGCGGGTCGCCTCGTGGACGACGACGCAGCGGCCGGTCTTCTTCACCGAGGCCTCGATCGTCTCGATGTCGACGGGGACGATGGTGCGAAGGTCGATGACCTCGGCGTCGATGCCGTTGGCCTCGGCCGTGGCGAGGGCGACGTGAACCATGGTGCCGTAGGCGAGCACGGTCAGCGCCTCGCCCTCTCGCACCACCGCCGCCTTGCCGAGCGGGACGGTGTAATGGCCGTCGGGGACCTCCGCCTTGGGGTGCTTCGCCCAAGGCGTCACCGGCCGATCGAAGAAGCCGTCGAACGGGCCGTTATAGATGCGCTTGGGCTCGAAGAAGATCACCGGATCATTATCTTCGATCGCGGAGATGAGCAGGCCCTTGGCATCATAGGGGTTGGACGGGATCACGGTCTTCACGCCCGCCACATGCGCGAAGAGCCCCTCGGGCGACTGGCTGTGCGTCTGGCCGCCGAAGATGCCGCCGCCGTAGGGCGTGCGAATGACCATCGGCATCGCCCACTCGCCGGCGGTGCGGTAGCGCATCTTCGCCACTTCGCTGACGATCTGGTCGTAGCCGGGGTAAATGTAGTCGGCGAACTGGATCTCGATCACAGGCTTGAGGCCGTAGCAGGCCATTCCGACCGCGGCGGAAACGATGCCGCCTTCGCTGATCGGCGCGTCGAACACGCGGGTCTTGCCGAACTCCTTCTGCAGCCCTTCGGTGACCCGGAAGACGCCGCCGAAATAGCCGGCGTCCTCGCCGAACACGACCACGTCCTCGTCGGTCCGCATGGCGACCTTGTGGGCATCGTTCAGCGCCTGGATCATGTTCATCACGGGCATCAGTCGCGGCTCTCGCCCAAGGCTTGCTCGCGCTGCTCGGCCAGGTTCCACGGCACTTCGGCATAGACGTCTTCGAACATCGAACCGATGTCGTCCTTGCCCTGGTCGGGCAGGATTCCGACCTTCTCGGACTCCTTTTGAGCCGCGCGCACCGCCGCGTCGCAGTCGGCGGTCATCGCGGCGTGCCGCTCCTCGTCCCATTCGCCGAGCGCCAGCAGATGCGCCTTCAGCCGCTCGATCGGGTCGCCGAGCG
>NZ_DASWQI010000012.1:0-36937 GCF_036403745.1 Allosphingosinicella sp. | reverse complement strand
CGCCGCAAGCGTGATTTGACCGCGTCCGGGTTCGACGCAGCGCCGCTCAGCGCCCTTCTGTCTCCCCATCCGCCAGGATGGGGAGACAGGATTAGTCCTCGCCGCCAATTACCGCGTCGCTGGCACTCAGCGTCTGATCTTCGACGTCGACCACCGCTTCGGCTTCGTCCTCGCTCTCCTCGATGCGGGCGGCCGAGACGACGTGCTCGTTGTCGGCGACCTTGAAGAGGGTGACGCCCTGGGTGTTGCGCCCCGCAATGCGGATGTCGCCGACGGTGGTGCGGATCAGCTTCGCCTGGTCGGTGACCAGCATCAGCTGCTGGCCGTTATGCGCCGGGAAGCTCGCCACCACGCAGCCGTTGCGGGCCGAGGTCTCGATGTTGGTGATGCCCTGGCCGCCGCGGTTGGTGCGGCGATATTCGAACGCCGAGGTGCGCTTGCCGTAGCCGTTCTCGGTGACGGTAAGGATGAACTCCTCGGCCGCCGCGAATTCGGCGATGCGCTCGGGCGGCAGGGTCGGCGCGTTCTCATTCTCCTTCCACGGTGCGGCGCGCAGGTACGCGTCGCGTTCGTCGGTGGAGGCGGCGAAGCCCTTGAGGATGGAGAGGGAGATAACCTCGTCGCCGTCCCGCAGGCGGATGCCGCGGACGCCGGCCGAAGTGCGCGACTGGAATTCGCGCACGTCGGTGGCGGCGAAGCGGACGGCGCGGCCCTGCTTCGTGGCCAGCAGCACGTCGTCCTCCTCGGTGAGGAGCGAGACGCCGATCAGGCGGTCGGTCGGATCGCCCTCCTCGTCATTGCCGAAGCGCATCGCAATCTTGCCTGCGGTCGGGACGTTGGTGAAGGCGTCCATCGAGTTGCGGCGCACCGTGCCGTGGGCGGTCGCGAACAGGATGTGGAGCTTGGCCCACTCCGCCTCGTCCTCGGGCAAGGGGAGGACGGTGGAGATCGTCTCGCCCTCCGCAAGCGGCAGGAGGTTGATCATCGGCCGGCCCTTGGTCTGCGGCGCGCCTTCGGGGAGGCGCCAGACCTTGAGGCGGTAGACCTTGCCGGCGGTGGAAAAGAACAGGACGGGCGTGTGGGTCGAGGTGACGAACAGGTTGGTAACGGCATCCTCGTCCTTCGTCGTCATGCCGGCGCGGCCCTTGCCGCCGCGGCGCTGGGCGCGGAAGGTCTCGAGCGGCGTGCGCTTGATGTAGCCGGTGTGGGTCACCGTCACGACCATGTCCTCGCGCTCGATCAGATCCTCGTCGTCGATGCCGTCGGCGGCGGGGGCGATGTCGGTGACGCGCGGGGTGGCGAACTGGGCGCCGACGGCGTCGAACTCCTCGCGCATCACCTCGTAGAGGCGGACGCGGTTGCCGAGGATCTCGAGCAATTCGCCGATCGAGGAGGCGAGCTCGCGCAGCTCGCCGCCGATCTCGTCGCGGCCGAGGGCGGTCAGGCGGTGGAGGCGCAGCTCGAGGATGGCGCGGACCTGGGTGTCGGAGAGCCGGTAGGTGTCGCCGCTCACCTCCTGCTCGACCGCTTCGACCAGCGCGATGTACGGGGCGATCTCGGCGATAGGCCATTCGCGCGAAACCAGGGCTGCGCGCGCCTCGGCCGGGGAGGCGGAGCCGCGGATCATCCGCACCACCTCGTCCAGATTGGTGACGGCGATGACGAGGCCGAGCAGGATGTGGGCGCGGTCGCGGGCCTTGGCGAGCTCGAACTTCGAGCGGCGGGTGATCACTTCCTCCCGGAAGCGGACGAAGGCCTCGATGATCTCCCTGAGGTTGAGCGTCTCGGGCCGTCCGCCGCGGATGGCCAGCATGTTGGCCGGGAAGCTCGACTGCGCCGGCGTGTGCCGCCACAGCTGGTTCAGCACCACTTCGGGCGTCGCGTCGCGCTTCAGTTCGATGACGACGCGCACGCCCTCGCGCGAGCTTTCGTCGCGAATGTCGGCGACGCCCTCGATGCGCTTGTCCTTGGCGGCTTCGGCGATCCTTTCGACCAGGCCGTTCTTGCCGATCTGATAGGGTATTGCGGTGAGGACGATCTGCTGCCGGTCGCCGCGCGGCGTCTCGACGATGTGGCGCGAGCGCATCATGATCGAGCCGCGGCCCGTGTGATAGGCGCTGCGGATGCCGGCTTGGCCGAGGATCAGCGGACCGGTCGGGAAGTCGGGGCCGGGGACGATCTCGATCAGCTCCTCGATCGTGATCCCGGGATTGTCCATGTACGCCTTGCAGGCGGCCAGCACCTCGCCGAGGTTATGCGGGGGGATGTTGGTCGCCATGCCGACGGCGATGCCGCCGGCGCCGTTCACGAGAATGTTGGGGAAGCGGGCGGGAAGGACCTGCGGCTCGCTCTCCGAGGCGTCGTAATTCGGCGTGAAGTCGACCGTGTCCTTGTCGATATCGTCGAGAAGCGCGTTGGCGACGCGGGCGAGGCGGGCCTCGGTGTAGCGCATCGCCGCCGGCCGGTCGGGGTCCATCGAGCCGAAATTGCCTTGGCCGTCGATCAGCGGCACGCGCATCGACCAGTCCTGGGTCATCCGCGCGAGCGCGTCGTAGATCGAGGAATCGCCGTGGGGGTGGTATTTACCCATGACGTCGCCGACGAGGCGGGCGGACTTGCGATAGGGGCGGCCGGCGACGAAGCCCGCCTCGTAGGCGCCGTAGAGGATACGGCGGTGGACCGGCTTCAACCCGTCGCGAACGTCCGGAAGGGCGCGCGCGACGATCACCGACATCGCGTAGTCGAGGTAGGAGGTCTTCATCTCGTCGACGATGGAGACGGGCGAGATATCGGCGTTTTCGATGGTCGGCGGTACGCTGGCCAATGGGGGTTCCTGTCAGATGGTGCGGCGCCGAAGCGGCGACTGGTTTGTGTGGCGAGACCGTAGCGGATGCGGACCGACCGCACCAGCCCCGCGCGCACATACGCGCCCACACGCACGTACGCGTACGCGCGCGTGAGAGCCCTAGATAGTCACGATCTCGAGAATCGCCAGCGTTGGGGTTCGGAAGCCTTCGGATCGTAGCGATAACCGTCGCTGTCGAAGGCTTTGAGCGCCTCGGGGTCGGAGAGGCGGTGCTCGCAGATGTGGCGGGCCATCATGCCGCGGGCGCGCTTGGCGGCGAAGGTGTTGAAGCGGAGGCCTTCGGGGCCCTCTTCGCGAAAGTCGATCTCGATGACCGGGAGGGAAGGGGGGAGGCGGCCTTCGACGGCGCGCCAATATTCCTTGCTGGCGAGGTTGACGATGACGGCGCTTCCGCTGGCCTCGGCGTCGTCCGCGAGCTGGGCCGCGAGGCGATCGCCCCAATAAGCGTAGAGGTCCTTCTTTCGGCCCGGCGCCCAGCGCGTGCCCATTTCGAGCCGGTAGGGGCGGATGGCGTCGAGCGGGCGGAGCAGGCCGTAGAGGCCGGAGAGGATGCGCAGGTGATCCTGGGCGAACAGCACGGCCTCTTCGTCGAGGCTCTTCACCTCGAAGCCGGCATAGACGTCGCCGGCGAAGGCGTAGAGGGCGGGGCGTTCCTCCGCCGCGTCGAAGCCGCGGAAGCGGCCTGCGTTGAGAGCGGCGAGCTTGTCGGAGATGTGCATCAGCCCCGAGAGCTTGCGCGGACCGAGCTTCGCCGCCGCGGCCGCGAGCTTGCTCGCCTCCTCGCCAAAGGCCGGTGCCGTGACGGGCAGCGGCGGGAGGGGGGAGGCGTAGTCGAGGGTCTTGGCAGGGGAGACGATGGCGAGCATGGCCGCGCCTAGCGCAGCGGCTCGCGGCCGGTCAAACGGCTCCGGCTAAGGCCTTGGCTTCGGGCCGCTTTTTGCCCGAGCCCAGTTCAAGCGCCGTTCACCGCCCGCGCCCTAGAAAGCGGCTGCGTTTGGCGCTAGACGGCGGCCTTTCGCATGGGAGGGCGCCGCGTTCCTCGCGCCCGCGAAACTGGAGGAGTGGATGCGTTCGGTTTCCGGCATGAGCTTCATGCTCGCTTTCGGCCTTGCCGGGGGCATGTTTGCCGCCGCTCCGGCCGCGGCGCAGACGCCCAGCGCGGCGACCGCGCATTTGCCGCGGGAGGAGCGCAGCGCCCTTGCCGCGCTGCAGGCGGCGCTTACAGCGCGCGACTACGGTGCGGCGGCGACCGCGCTGTCGGCGGCGCAGGGCGCGGTGCACAGCGAGGACGGCCGCTACTACCTCACCAATCTTCAGTTCCAATATGCCCGCGAGACCAACAACCTCCCGCTCCAGACCTCGACGATCGACGCGCTGATCGCCAACGGCCGCACCAGCCAGATGGAGCTCGGCCAGCTCTACGCGCTGCGCGGCACCCTCGCCGTCTATGCCGGCGAGCGCGAGCCGGCGGAAAGGGCGTTCACCCGCGCGCTCGAGCTCGCGCCGAGCGCCGACACCGCGCTCGCTTTGGCGCAGGTCAAATTCAGCCTGCGCAAGAATGTCGAGGCGCTCGCCCTCATCGACCGCGCCATCCAGATGCGCGCCGCCACGGGGCAGCCAGCCGTCGAGAGCTGGTACAAGCGCGGCATCGAGATCGCGGTTTCGGCGCAGCAGCAGCCGCAGGCGATCCGTCTGTCGACGCAATTGGTCTCCGCCTATCCGACCCCGGAGAACTGGCGCGACGCCGTCTTCGTCTACCGCGACATGGCCAAGCCCGACCCCGCCGCCACCGTGGACGCCGTGCGGCTGCTGCGGGCGACCAAGGCGTTGGCCGGCGAACGCGACTTTCTCGACGCGGCGCAAGTCTTCACCGCGGCCGGACTTCCCGCCGAAGCCAAGGCCGTACTCGCCGAAGGTGTTGCGGCGCGCATGGTCGACCCGCTCAAGGCGACCTACAAGGAAGCGATCGCCAACGCGACGCGGCTCGCCGCCCTCGACCGCGCCAGACTGCCCGCGCTTCGCACCGCGTCCGCCAAGAGCGGTGCGGCGGCGATGGAGGCGGGCGACCATCTGCTGAGCTTCGGCGACTATGCCGCGGCGGCGGCGGCCTATCGCAGCGCGGCCCAGAACGGGGCGCCGGATGCGGCCACCGCCAATCTGCGCCTCGGCATCGCCCTCGCGCTCGCCGGCAATCGCGCCGAGGCCGGCTCTGCACTGCAGGCGGTCACTGGGCCCCGCGCCGATCTCGCCGCCTTGTGGCTGGCCTATGCGGCGCGCGGCGCCTGATTTTCGAGAACGAATATTTGCCAGGAGAAAATAGGATGAAGCTCGTTTCCGCCGCGGCGCTCGCCGCCGCTCTCGTTGCCGGAACGCTTGCCGTCGCGCCGGCCGCCGCCGCGCCCAAGCCCGCCAAGGAGGCGGAGGCGCCGGGCCGCAAATACAATATCAGCCCCGAGGCGAAGAAGCCCCTCAGCGACCTCCAGAAGGCAGTCACCGCCAAGGATGAGACCGCCTATCCGGCCGCGCTCGCCGCGGCGCAGGCGGTGGCGAAGACCACCGACGACAAATATATCGTCGCCAAGCTGACCCTGCAGCATGCCGAGCAGGCCAACGACACCGCGGCGCGGCTGGCAGCCTATCAGGCGGTGCTCGCGAGCGGCGGGGCGGACGCCGCGGAGGTGCAGGCGATCAACCACAATATGAGCATCGTCGCAGCCAATTCCGGCAACTGGGCCGTGACCGAGGCGACGCTGACGCCGATCGTCGCGGCGAACCCCAACGACCTCGACAACATTGTCAACCTCGCCCGCGCCAAGATCGAGCTCAAGAAGGATGCGGAGGCGCTGGTTTTGCTTCAGCGGGCGATCCAGCTCAGCAACGCGGCCGGTAAGCCGGCGCCCGAGAGCTGGTATAAGAGCGCGCTGTCGATCGCCTATAACAGCCGCAACAATGCCGCCGTCTCCGAGATCGATGCGGCGCTGGTGAAGGCCTACCCGACACCCGACAATTTCAAGAATGCGATCGTCCTCTATCGCGCGTCGGGCACGATGCCGAGCAACGCCGATCTCGACCTGCTGCGCCTGTCCGCGGCAAGCGGTACGGCGGGCAAGAGCGAGTATATCTATCTTGCCAGTCTTGCCGACCAGGCGGGGCTGCCGGGCGAAGCCAAGGGCGCCATCGACGCCGGCCGCCGGGCGGGCCTCCTCGGCGCCACCGACGGTGCGCAAATCTACAACGCGAATAGCCCGAAGATTGCGGCCGACCGCGCATCGCTTGGCGGCGACGAGGCGAAGGCGCGTGCCGCCGCCACCGGCACGCTCGCCCTCAACACCGGCAACGCTTATTACGGCTATGGCGATTACGCCAAGGCCGCGGACCTGTTCCGCGTGGCGCTGCAGAAGGGTGGTGTCGATCCCGGCTTCGCCAACCTGCGCCTCGGCGAGGCGCTGGCCATGGCACATGACCGTGCGGGGGCAGAGGCTGCTTTCCGGGCAGTGACCGGTCCGCGCGCGTCGCTGGCGGGCCTATGGATGACGTGGCTCGCGATGCGCGGCTAAATCGGACTGGATTTTGGCCAAAAAAGGGGACGACGGGCTTTACCCGCCGTCCCTTTTTCGTAGCCGCCGCGTCCCAAATTGCGACGGGGCGTTTTGCGGCCTTCCACCACCCCCGGAGGCGCGTTAACGATTGCGCCTGCGGCCCGCCGGTGCGGCCGCGTTTCGCCCGCGAGGATCTGGCTTTGCGCTTCGACGACATGATCGCGACAGTGCTGGCCCAGCCCGAGCCGAACGGTTCGGCGCTCGCCGCCAAGTGGCGCCAGCTCGTCGACCTCCTCGCCCAGCCCGGCCGCGACAGCGAAGCGGCGGACGACGCGGTCGCGTGGCTCGCTGCGCACCGCAGCGAGGTGCCCGTCGCCCTCCGGCGCGATGCCGGCGCCTCGCTCGCCGGGCGCCGCGTCACGCCCGCCATCGCCGCCTTCTTTGCGGACGACGTCCCCCCCGTCGCCGGCGCGGCGCTCGCTTCGGTGCGCCTCTCGCCCGGCGACTGGCGCGCGCTGGTCCCCCGCCTCGGGCCGACCGCGCGCGGCATCCTGCGCCACCGCCGCGACCTGCCCGCAGAGGCCGTCGAGGCGCTCGGGGCATTCGGCACCACGGATTTCACGCTTTCGGGCAGCGTTTCAGCGCCCGCCGCCAGCCCGGCGGCCGAGCGCAGCGAGACGCAGATCCGCGAGCTCGTCCAGCGCATCGAGAATTTCCGCCGCCAGCGCGATTCTTCGGCGCCGCCGCCGCCCATCGCACCCGGCGTGCCGGTCGAGGCCTTCCAGTGGGAGACGGGGCCCGACGGGACGATCCTCTGGGTGGAAGGCGCCCCGCGCGGGCCGCTCATCGGCGAGAGCATCGCCTCGATCGCCGAGCGCGGGCAATTCGGCGTGGACGGCCAGGCGGCCGGCGCCTTCGAGAAGCGGGCCCCGTTCCGCGACGCCCGCTTCAGCGTCCCCGGGACGGGCGCCGCGTCCGGCGACTGGCGCATCTCCGGCGTCCCGTTCTTCGATCCCGGACAAGGAAGCTTCCTCGGCTATCGCGGCAGCGCCCGGCGCCCGCGCGTCGACGAGGTGGCGCCGCCAGGGCCGGCGCGCGCGCCGCAGGGCACGGGGCTGTTCGGCACCGACCTTCCCCCCGATTCGCTGCGCCAGCTGATCCACGAGCTCAGGACGCCGCTCAACGCCATCATCGGTTTCGCCGAGATGATCGACGGCCAGTATATGGGCCCCGCCGCCGCCCCGTACCGCACCCGCGCCGCCGAGATCATCGAGCAGGCGCGTGGTCTCCTCTCGGCGGTCGATGACTTGGACACCGCGGCGCGCATGGAGACGAGCCGCCTCCAGTTCACCGAGAGCGCGACCGACGCCGTCGCGCTCCTGTGCCGGCTGCACGACGCCTATGAGCGGGTCGCGGCCCAGCGCGGCAGCCGCATCGCCGTCGAGATCGCACGCGACCTCCCGCAGGCCCAGGTCGAACTCAGCGCGGCGGAACGGATGTTCGCGCGCATGCTCGCGGCGACGATCGGCCTTGCCGGGGAAGGGGAGACGATCGGCGCCAGCATGACGCTCGAGCAGGAGGGCGGGAAGAAGATGCTCTGCCTCTCCATCGACCGGCCGCGCGCAATCGACGGCCTGGACGAGGGCGCTCTGCTCGACCCCGGCTACAGCCCGGACGGCGACTGGCCCGGCGCGCCGTCGCTCGGCCTCGGCTTCGCGCTGCGGCTGGTGCGCAACCTCGCCGAGGCCGTGGGCGGCGCCCTGCGCATCGGCGGCGCCCGCTTCTTCCTCTATCTGCCGCCGCTCGAGCCGGCGGAGCTATCGAGCGGGCAGGGCGCCTGAGCGCCTTGCAACCCGCGCCGCCGCTCGGCTATCGCCGCAGCAGGCGACGGGTGCGGGCCTGTAGCTCAATGGTAGAGCCGGCCGCTCATAACGGCTAGGTTGGGGGTTCGAGTCCCTCCGGGCCCACCACGCAGGCGACGAGACGAAACAGCCTCGCTGTTTCGCACGCTCGCCAAGTGCGGCCGGCCTCACGAAAGTGAGGGTCGACGGCGCGGCTTTGCCGCGACGCCTTGCCACAGGGGCCAGCGGCGTGGCAAAGCCACGCCGTCGGTCGCACGGTGTGCGCCGGCCGGGCTTGCGCGTCTCGCGAACAGCTGAAGCTGTTCGTCGTGCGCGCGGTGCCGGGGAGTAGCGCAGCCTGGTAGCGCATCTGCTTTGGGAGCAGAGGGTCGCAGGTTCGAATCCTGTCTCCCCGACCATCCTTATGAATTTGCGGCTGGTGAGCCAGAGATTTGGCGTCGGTAGTAGTCAGGCTCTGAAGCGGGACGTGCGAAGCCGTGCTCCTCCCGACAGAGCGCCAACACAGCCATTTTGGTATCTTTCACAGGCTTGACAGTGGTTTCCAGGCAGTGAAACATCATCCCTGCGACGGGCGTACCACTCGGACGGGTTTGAGAGCTTCACTTAGCCGGAGTCGCCTGTGCCGTTGGCTTGGGAACTGAGCCTGAGCACGTTCTAGGGGGCGTATTTAAGAGCTAAATTAGGGGGAAGTCGTGGTGAAATTTGGAACAAGTCTCGCGTGCGCTGCCGCACTGCTGTTCGCGACCGTCGCATCGGCCGAGGTTATGGATAATGCAACAGTGTTGAACTTAGCCAAGGCGGGGCTGAGCGAGCAGGTGATTATCGACAAGATAAACAGTGAGCCTTGTGGCTATGACGTTTCGACGGATGGCATTATTGCTCTCAAGAGGGCTGGTCTATCTGAAGGCGTAATTTCGGCGATGGTGCGGAGATGTGCCACGCTGGCGGGAGTCAAAGGAGTCGCTGGCGACGATTTCTCCCCGAACCCGAAAGTCAGGCACTCTCCAGGCATTTACGTTATGCAGAGCTGGTCGCCAACCTCTGGTCTACAAAAACTTAGGCCGTCCAAATCGAGTGGGGTCCGCACTTCTGGCAATGGGAGCATACTCTTTCCGCTTGTGGCCAAGCTGACGTTGACTGGAACAGAGAGCCATATACCTGTTATGGCCCCAGCGCCGGTTTTCTACTTCTACTTTAATCCGTCAGACACGACGGTGAGCGATTTTGGACAGGAAAACTCTGTCGCGGCGCAATCGCCATCTGAATTCACGCTCGTGAGATTTCACCTGAAGGGTGACACACGCGAGTTGGACATGGGTAAAATGTCTGCTTACGGCGGGTCCATCATGTCGTACCGCAAGGGCATCAACCCAAAGAGTGCTCTCAAGGTAGATACGGAAGAGCAGGGGAATGGAATATTCAAAGTTACCGTTCCGCAGCCCCTCGAAAGCGGAGAGTACGCGTTTGTTTTCAGCGGTGCCAACGGTACCGCTCGGATCTACGACTTCTCGGTGAAGGGTACCGCGATGGTATCGAGTGCCAGTGCTCCAACGACGAGGCCGTGAGGTCCTGATCGCGCGCGGGGGCCGGGGCGCTTTCGCGTCCCGGCCCCGCATCTCTATCCCAATGATACATGGCCGAGGGCGTCCTGCCGCGCTAAGCTTCTGCCGACGAGGGTGGGGGAACAGTGATGCCTGACATATGCCGGCCATGGCTGCTCATCCTCCTCGCCCTTTCCGCCTGCGCCCAGAGCGCTGCGCCGCCTCCGCAGACCGCGGCCACCCAAGTCGCGGCCCCAGCGTCCGCCCGAACGGCGTGGTGGAACGACAATCGCTGGCGCTACCATGACGAGGGCGAGGCCGACGCCGCCTACCAAAGACTGCTGCAGCAGCAATCGGCGTGGCCGGAATGGCACCAGGTCGAGCTGGTCACGCTGCCCGCGGGCCTGCGCTTCGAGATGGCGCTCTCGCCGGGGCAGCCGCCGGAGCGCCCCGGCGCGTTCGGGACGTTCGACCGCATTCCTGACGTCCGTTATGTGCGCCAGCGGCTGGCGGTGAAGGTGGCGTGGAAGCCGTCGATCGACCGCGTCGCGACGTTCGAGATCGTCGAGCCGCTCGCCGCCGACACCGGCACGGTCGGACCGCAGATCGACGCGCAGGCCGGCTATTTGCCGGGCGGCGGATCGCAGTTCGAGATGAAGGTGCCGCCGGCCGAGCGCAGCCGCCACCTCAAGCTCGTCGCCATCCGCCCCATCCGCTGATGCGGCGCAAGGACGCCGAGGGCACCGAGTGGGTGCTGGAGCCCGGCGGTCTCACCGCTTTTGCCGCTGACGCGACGCGCCGCTTCCTCCCCGCACCGCCCGGCTACACGCTCTCGCACTTCGGCGAGGGGATAACCGTCGTTGGCCGCGGCGAAGAACCCGTCGACGGGTGGTGGGACTGGATCTTCGAGGTGGAGGGGGACGCCCTCCGCCGGGTCGGCCCGGCTTACTGACGCCGCTCGGGCCGCGGCGGGAGCTTTTCGATCTTCTCGGGCGCGTTGGCGACGAGGCTCAGCATCGCCGTCCACGCCGCGACATTCTGCCGCAGCTGCTTCGGATCGACCTTGTCGAGCGTGTCGTCGGGCGTGTGGTGATAGTCGAAATAGCGCGTGCCGTCCTGCCCGAGGTCGGCGCCGGGGGAGCCGGCGTGGATCCACGCGCCGAGGTCCGCGCCCGCCTCGACCTCCCCCTTGTCGCGGTTGATCCCGAGCGGGAAGAGGGCGGCGGCGATGCGGTCGTCGAGCGGCTTGTTGGCGGGCGCGAAGCCCGAGACGTAGCGCCAGACGCGGTCGGCGCCGAAATCCGATTCGCCGACGAAGACGACATTGTCCGTCTTGTGCGTGGCGAAATAGGCGCGGCTGCCGGCGCCGCCCGTTTCCTCGTCGCCGAACCAGATCACGCGGATGGTGCGGCGCGGGCGACCGGCTTCCATGATCTTCTTCGCAGCCGCCGTGACGATGGCGACGCCCGACGCGTCGTCGATCGCGCCGGTGCCGAGGTCCCAGCTGTCCAGGTGGCCGCCGACGAGGATCATGCCTGCGTCCGGATCGGTGCCGGGCACGTCGGCGATGACGTTGCCCGTTGCCGTGTTGCCGACGAAGCGCGGGGTGAGAGTGATGTGCATGGTGACGTTGCGCGAGCGCTTCAGCATCCGCTCGAGGTTCTCGGCATCGGGGATCGGCAGAGCCCCGGCGGCGATGGGCGCGACGCCGTTCCAGCTGGTGAGGCCGGTATGGGGGTTACGGTGATAGTCGGTGCCGAGCGAGCGGATGATCACCGCCACCGCGCCCTTCTGCGTGCCGACGGCGGGGGCGGAGCGTCGGACGGCGCCATAATAGCCGTAGCCCGAGCCGTCCTGGTTGGGCTGCATGGCGTGGCTGACGAAGACGATCTTGCCGCGCACCGCCTCGGCCGGCGCCGCGCGCAGCGCATCGATGCTGTCGAAGCCGACCACCTGCGCCGTCACCCCCTCGGGAGGGGTTGCGCCGCTGCCCCCGAGCGCCGTGACCACGATAGGCTGCGGGAAGGGGGAGACGATCTCCGCCGTCTCGGCGCCACGCACCCAGGTCGCCATCGTCGCGTCCTCGATATGGACGTTGTGGAAGCCCAGGGCCTTCAACCGCTTCACCGCCCATTGCCGCGCCCGCGCTTCCGCCTCGGTGCCGGCGAGGCGGGGGCCGATCTCGGTGGTCAGGTCCTCGACGATGTCCCACGCCACGGCATCGCCGGCCAGCGTCTCGTCCCGCAGCTTCTCGGGGTACGAAGGCGGTGCCGCGGCCATCAGAAGGGGGAGGGGAAGGAGCGAGAGGGCGAGGCGGTCGAACATCTTTTTCATAGGGGGAGGGGCTTAGGGTCGCCCCGCGGGTTTGCCAATCCCGCCCCCGCACACTAGGTAACGGTCACACTTTCCAATCCAGCATTTTCCGGAGACAGGCGCCGCCATGGCCGCACAGTATAGCTTCGTCATGAAGGGTCTCTCCAAGACCTTTCCCGGCGCTCCCAAGCCGATCCTCAACAACATCCACCTGCAATTCTATTCGGACGCGAAGATCGCGATCATCGGCCCCAACGGGTCCGGCAAGTCGACGCTGATGAAGATCATGGCCGGCCGCGACAAGGAGTTCGTCGGCGAGGCCTGGCCGGGCGAGGGCATCCGCGTCGGCTATCTCGAGCAGGAGCCGCAGCTCGATCCCACCAAGACGGTCAAGGAAAACGTCATGGACGCGGTTCGGCCGGTCGTCGAGCTGGTCGAGCGCTTCAATGCCATCTCCGCCGAGATGGCCGATCCGGACGCCGATTTCGAGGCGCTGGGCACCGAGATGGGCGAGCTGCAGGAGAAGATCGACGCCGTCGACGGGTGGACTCTCGACAACCAGCTCGAGATCGCGATGGACGCGCTGCGCTGCCCGCCGGGCGACGCCGAGGTCACCAACCTCTCCGGAGGCGAGAAGCGCCGGGTCGCGCTGACCAAGCTGCTCCTCCAGAAGCCGGACATCCTGCTCCTCGACGAGCCCACCAACCACCTCGACGCCGAAAGCGTCCAGTGGCTCGAGAAGCACCTCGTCGATTATCCGGGCAACGTCATCCTCGTCACCCACGACCGCTACTTCCTCGACAATGTCGTGAACTGGGTGCTCGAGCTCGATCGCGGCCGCTATTACACCTACGAAGCCAATTATTCCGGCTACTTGGAGAAGAAGGCTAAGAGACTGGAGCAGGAAGAGCGCGAGGAGCAGGGCAAGCAGAAGGCGATCCAGGACGAGCTCGAATGGATCCGGCGCTCGCCCAAGGCCCGCCAGGCCAAGTCCAAGGCCCGCATCCGCGCCTTCGACGAGCTGGTCGAGGCGCAGGAGAACCGCACGCCGGGCAAGGCGCAGATCCTCATCCAGGTGCCCGAGCGCCTGGGCGGCAAGGTGATCGAGGCGAAGGGCCTCACCAAGGCCTATGGCGACAAATTGCTCTTCGACGACCTGACCTTCAGCCTGCCGCCCGGCGGCATCGTCGGCGTGATCGGCCCGAACGGCGCGGGCAAGACCACCCTGTTCAAGCTGATCACCGGCCAGGAGCAGCCGGACACAGGCGCCATCGACATCGGCGACACCGTCCGCCTTGGCTATGTCGACCAGTCACGCGATGCGCTCGATCCCAAGCACAATGTCTGGGAGGAGATTTCGGGCGGGCTCGACATCTTCAAGCTCGGCAAGAACGAGGTCAATACCCGGGCTTACGTGGGCGCCTTCAACTTCAAGGGCGGCGACCAGCAGAAGAAGGTCGGGCAGCTGTCGGGCGGCGAGCGCAACCGCGTCCACATGGCCAAGATGCTGCAGCAGGGCGGCAACGTCCTCCTCCTCGACGAGCCGACCAACGACCTCGACGTCGAAACCCTGCGCGCGCTCGAGGAGGCGCTGGAGAATTTCGCCGGCTGCGCGGTGGTGATCAGCCACGACCGCTTCTTCCTCGACCGCCTCGCAACCCACATCCTCGCCTTCGAAGGCGACAGCCACGTCGAATGGTTCGAAGGCAATTTCGAAGCCTATGAAGAGGACAAGCGCCGGCGGATGGGGCCGGAGGCGGACCGGCCGCACCGGATGACGTATCGGAAGCTGACGCGGTAGGCGAATGGCAGGACTCGACGGCTCGCCCTTGCTCCGCACCGACTTTTCGGATGAGGCCGCCTGGAAGGCGCTAATCGCCGCGGTTTCGGCGCCGTCGCCGGAAGGCTTTCGCGCCGAAATTTATCCGGTAGAGAACCGCGACTTCGAGGGTGCCGAGGCCGATCGCGTGGCCGCGGCAGACTGGAACGATGCCGGAATTCTCTTCATTGCCGATCGCGATGCGATGCAAGGGGACGAGCAGGCGGTCCTGTGTGTGGATCTCGTTGACGGGTCGAGCCAGCCCTTCCGCTGCATTGCGTCGGAGCTTTGGGGGGTCGAGAACAACCTTCGGCTTGGTAATATGGATTATTCGGAGTTTGCGGACCTGGCCGATGTGAGTCGCGTGTTTCGAGGCTTCCCCTAATCGGCGAATGGCCGGTCGAGCTTAAACCTACCGCACCCGCTTCACATACACCCGCCCGTCCTCGCGGCGCTCGGTGGCGAAGTTCGGGATCTCGTCGATCAGCTCGGCCAAGTCCGCATAGCCGTAGCTCCGCGCGTCGAACGAAGAGCGGTTGCCGGCGCGCTTGCCGACTTCCGCGATGCTGGCATAGCCGCGACCGTCGCGCTGCGAGGCGCGGAAGGCGGCGCCGAGCAGCTTGATCAGTTCCTCGTCGACGACGCGCTTCTTGGGCGCCGGCTTGTCCGCGGCCGCCTCGGGTTCATCAGCCCGGCTGAGGGCGGCGACGTCGATGAAGCGGGTGCAGGCGGCCTGGAACGGCTCGGGCGTCCGCGACTTGACGCCGAAGCCGTAGACGGGAAGTCCGTCCTGGCGGATGCGCATGGCGAGCGGCATGAAATCGCTGTCGCTCGACATCAGGCCGAAGCCGTCGACATGGCCGCGGTAGAGCAGGTCCATCGCGTCGATGATCATCTTCATGTCGGTCGCGCTCTTGCCCTTGGTGAGGTCGAACTGCTGCTGCGGCTCGATGGCATGGCGGTGGACCATCTGCGACCAGCCCTTGAGCGCCGTCTTCTGCCAGTTTCCGTAGGCGCGGCGGATGTTGACGGTGCCGAGCTCCGCCAGCACGGTCAGCACCGCGTCGAGATTGTCCGGCGAGGCGTTGTCGGCGTCGATGAGGAGGGCGATGTTGCCCGTCTGGGCTTCGTTATTCTGGGCCATTGGGACGGTGTAGCCCAGCGGCGTCCCACCTCCAACCGCCACTGTTCGACGTGCTAGATGTTCGTCTGGTCCGGCGGAATTCCCGGTGGCAGGTCGCCGCCGCCTTCCGCCGTCTCGCAGGCTGCGTCGACGCCGAGCCCATAGCAGGTCATCGACAGCGACCCCATGGCATAGCCGCGGACCAGCGGGCGGGCGCCGACGCCCTCGGCCTGGGCGAGGCCGGCAAGGTAGAGAAACGGAATGAAATGGTCCGGCGTCGGGACCGCCAAGGCATAATCGGGGTGCTCGGCGAGCTTGAGGATTTCGCCGGGCGCGTCCTGCATCTGTGCCGCCGCCGCATCGTCGAAGCGGTGGGCCCAGTCGAAGCCTTCGTCGGGACGGGAGGGATCGATGGCGCGCAGATTATGGACGACGTTGCCGCTGGCGAGGATGGCGATGCCGCGGTCCCGCAGGGGTGCGAGGCGGGCGCCGAGCTCGACATGGTAATCGAGCGGACGCAGCGCGTTGATCGACAGCTGCACGACCGGCACGTCCGCCTCCGGATAGAGATGGGCGAGGACGCTCCACGTGCCGTGGTCGAGGCCCCATTGGTCGCGGTCGAGCCCGACCCATAGCGGCTTCACCGTTTCCGCAACCTCTTCGGCGACATCGGGCGCGCCGGGGGCAGGATAGTCGAAGGCGAACAAAGCCGGCGGAAAGCCGTAGAAATCGTGGATGGTGCGCGGCTGCGCCATCGCCGTCACCGCCGTGGCCGGGAAATACCAGTGGGCGGAGACGACGAGCAGGGCGCGGGGCCGTGGCAGGCGGCGGCCAAGATCGCGCCACGCGTCGGTGAAGCCGTTGCGCTCCAGCGTGTTCATCGGGCTGCCGTGGCCGATGAACAGAGCGGGCATACGGGCCATGGCGCGTCTCCTTGTGGCGCCCTCAGGCCGGGGCGAAGGTGCCGTCCGTCTCGTCGAGGAGGTGGAGGATGCCGTCCGAAATCGCGAAATAGGCGCCGCGCAGGCGCAGGCTGCCTTCCGCCTCGCGCGCCGCGACCCAGGGGAAGGTCCGCAGATTGGCGAGGGAGACCTTGACCCCCTCCAGCTCCATCTCCTGGAAGGCGGACCGGCCGAGTGCGCCTTGATGGTGGGCGAGGACGGCGTCGCGGGCCGGGTCGAGCAGGTCGATCCAGTGGGCGATGAAATGCCCCTCGCCGCCGCGGGCATCGTCGAAGCTGCGGGTCAGCGCCGCCTCGCAGCCGCCGCAGAAGCCGTGGCCGATGACGACGATCTCGCGCACCTTCAATTGCGTCACCGCGAATTCGAGGGCGGCGGAGACGCCGTGATAATTGCTGTCGGGCTGGTAGGGCGGGACGAGGGCGGCGACGTTGCGCACGACGAACATCTCGCCGGGATTGGCGTCGAAGACGGTGGCAGGGTCGACCCGGCTGTCGGAGCAGGCGATCACCATCACTTCCGGGCTCTGGCCCTCGGCCAGCTCGGACCATCGCGCCCGCTCGCGGGGCCAGCCGGTGGTGCGGAAGCGGCGATAGCCGTCGAGGAGTCGCTGGAAGCCTGGCATGGCGGCTTGCGCTAGCGGGAGGAGGGGAGGGGTGGCAAGACCCGCGACTGATCGCTATCTGGCCTGCCATGACCGAGATCGCCGCCGCGCCTGTCCTCCAACCCAAGCAGCGCAAGCCCGATTGGATCCGCGTCAAGGCGCCGACCAGCGTCGGCTTTGCCGAGACGAAGCGGCTGATGCGCAGCTTGAACCTCGCCACCGTGTGCGAAGAGGCCGCGTGCCCGAATATCGGCGAGTGCTGGACCAAGAAGCACGCGACGGTGATGATCCTCGGCGACACCTGCACCCGGGCTTGCGCCTTCTGCAACGTCAAGACGGGCATGCCGCGGCCGGTCGACTTGCTGGAGCCCGAGCATGTCGCGACGGCGGCAGCCGAACTAGGGCTGACGCACATCGTCGTCACCTCCGTGGACCGCGACGACCTCCCGGACGGCGGGGCGAAGCAGTTCGTCAAGGTAATCGAGGCGCTCAGGCGCAACACGCCTTCGACCACCATCGAGATCCTGACGCCCGACTTCCGCAACAAGCCGGAGGCGGCGGTCGCGGCGATCGTCGCGGCGCGGCCGGACGTCTACAACCACAATCTCGAGACGGTGCCGCGGCTCTACCCGACCATCCGTCCCGGCGCGCGCTACTACGCCTCGCTGCGGCTGCTGGAGAGCGTGAAGCGCCAGGACCCGTCCATCTTCACCAAGTCGGGCGTGATGGTCGGCCTCGGCGAGCAGCGGCTCGAAGTGCACCAGGTGATGGACGACATGCGTTCGGCGGACGTCGATTTCCTGACCATGGGCCAATACCTCCAGCCGACCCCGCGTCACGCCAAGGTCGAGGAGTTCGTCACGCCGCAGGCCTTCTCGGCCTATGCCGCGATCGCGCGCGCCAAGGGCTTCCTGCTCGTCGCCGCCTCGCCGCTGACCCGCTCGAGCTACCATGCCGGCGACGACTTCGAGAAGATGCGGGCCGCCCGGGAAGCCAAGCTCGCCGCGGGACGTTGACGGCGACATGCCCCGCCACACCGAGACGCGGAACCTGCCCTGGACGCCGGAGCAATTGTACGACCTCGTCGCCGACGTTGGTCATTATCAGGACTTCCTGCCGTGGGTGGCGGCGACCCGCATCCGCTCCGACAGCGAGACGCTGATGATCGCCGACCTCGTCGTCGGCTTCCGGTCGCTGAAGGAGACCTTCACCTCGCGGGTGGAGAAGGAGCGGCCGGTCAAGATCCGCACCGAATATATCGAGGGTCCGCTCAAATATCTGCAGAACAGCTGGACCTTCAAGCCGGACGGCCAGGGCGGCTCCGAGGTCGGCTTCTGCGTCGATTTCGCCTTCAAGAACCGGATTTTCGAGACGCTTGCCGGGCAGATGTTCGACCGCGCGCTGCGGCGGATGATCGGCGCGTTCGAGGAGCGGGCGCGGGCGCTCTACGGCCCCGGCGTCTCCGAAGGCGGCAACAGCAATTCGAGCGCACAAAGCGCCGCCTGAAGCCGGACCCCGCCGCGGCCGAGATCGCCGAAGCGCTTGGTGTCGGCGACGATCTCCTTCGGATCGGCGCCGCGCCGGGCCCGCGCGAACACCACTGTCCCGACGGGCTTGACGGCCGAGCCTCCGCCCGGCCCGGCCACGCCGGTGATCGCCACCGCTACGTCCGCGCGGCTGTGCTTGAGCGCGCCCTGCGCCATGCCCCAGGCGGTCGCGATGGAGACGGCGCCGAACGTCTCCACGACTTCCTCGGAGACGCCGAGCATCGCTACCTTCGCCTCGTTCGAATAGGTGACGAAGCCCGCATCCAGCACGTCGGAGGAGCCCGCGATTTCGGTGATCGCCGCCGCGACGAGGCCGCCGGTGCAGCTTTCGGCGACCGCGACCGTCGTGCCGGCGGCGCGGTGCGCCTCCACCACCTGGCGGGCAGCCTCGACCAGTATGTCGGGCAGGATCGAGGCGCGGATGTCGCTCACTGGCAGATGTTCAGGCCCTTGCCCTTTTCGCCGGCGCCGAGCTGGATGAGCAGCGCCGTCAGCCGGCCGATATTCTGCGGCGGCAGCGGCGACAGCGCCTCGGCCGCGTCGTCA
This sequence comes from Allosphingosinicella sp., assembly GCF_036403745.1. Lineage (GTDB taxonomy): Bacteria > Pseudomonadota > Alphaproteobacteria > Sphingomonadales > Sphingomonadaceae > Allosphingosinicella. The sequence continues at coordinate 18,218 of NZ_DASWQI010000012.1, read as the reverse complement.
ATCCGTGCGCAGTCCGCCGGCGTCAGCTTCGCCAGGCCCTTCGTCATCACCATGTCGCGCATGACGCCGCGCATCGTCTCGGCGCTGAGGCCGTCGGGCAAAGCGCCGCTGCCGAATGCATTCACCGCTGCTTTCGCCCCCGCCCAATGCTGGTCGCTGGTTGCGGCAAGCCGCCGCGCAAGCGTGCGGCCCCCGTTCAGCAAATAGGCCCGCGGCGGAAGCGAAGGCCGGCATTTGTCGGCCACTGCGTCGAGGAGGGTGGGGAGGATGAACAAGGTTGCGTCGCTCACCTGCTCGCGGGTGATGCAGGCCGGCGGCGTCGCGGCCTCGGCCGCCTGGGCGCCGAGCAGCGCCAGTGCGGCGATCGTCCATTTCATGCCTCGTCCTCCTCCAGCCGCACCGTCGCGACCGCCTGGGCGGCGATCCCCTCGCCGCGGCCGGTGAAGCCGAGCCGCTCGGTGGTCGTCGCCTTGATGCTAATCCTCGCCTCGGGCACCTGCAACAGCGCCGCGATGCGGGCGCGGATGGCGTCCCGGTGCGGGCCGATCTTGGGCGACTCGCAGATGAGGGTGAGGTCGACATGGTCGATCCGCCCGCCGCGGGCCTCGACCAGCGCCCGGGCATGCTCGACGAAGCGGGAGGAGGGGGCGCCGCGCCATTGCGGGTCGGACGGCGGAAAGTGGGTGCCGATGTCGCCTGCGCCCAGGGCGCCGAGGAGGGCGTCGGTGACGGCATGGAGGCCGACATCGGCGTCGCTATGGCCCTTGAGGCCGCGTTCGTGGGGGATCAGGACGCCACCGAGCCACAGCGCCTCGCCGTCGGCAAAGGCGTGGACGTCAAAGCCGAGCCCGGTGCGGCTCACCATCCGCGCGGCGAGCAAGGCCTCGGCACGGGCGAAATCCTCCTCGTAGGTGAGCTTTTCGAGGCGCGGATCGCCGCGCACCACTGCCACCTTGTGGCCGGCGGCGCGGGCGATCTGGGCATCGTCGGTGGCCTCCCCGCCGGCCCAGGCCCGGTGCGCGGCGTGGATCAGGTCGAAGCGGAAGCCTTGCGGCGTCTGCACGCGAAGGAGGTCGCTCCGGTCGACCGCGGGGCCGAGCGTGTCGCGGCCGCGAGCCGTCGTGTCGATGCTGTCGAGAGCCGGAACCGCCAGCTCGCGGTCCTCGACGGCCGCGACGACCCGCTCCCACAGATCGAGGGAGACGAACGGCCGCGCCGCGTCGTGGATGAGGACGATGTCGGCGCCTCCGTCCTCTGCGATCGCCTCCAGGCCGTTCAGCACGGAGATGCGCCGCTCGCTGCCGCCAAGGACCGGCGGGGGGAGGGGACGGTCGCCCACGGCTTCGGCGTAAAGCGCCTCCTGTCCCGGCCCGATGACGACGCGAATGTCGCTGGCGCCCGCCCGGCGAAGGTGGTCGACAGCATGCGCCAGCACCGCCTTGCCGCCGAGCCTGCGATATTGTTTCGGCACACCGCCGCCCCCGGCGCGGGTGCCGCTGCCGGCCGCGACGACGAGCGCGACGATCTTCTTCCCCTCGGCCATGGCGGCCCGCCTAGCCGAGCCCCGCCTTGCCCGCCAGCGGCTTTGCCCCTATCTCGCGCCCTCCCATGCCTAAGCTGAAGCCTGTCCAGATCGGGCCCGTGAGGGTCGAGACGCCGGTGATCCTGGCGCCGATGACCGGCGTCACCGACCGCCCGTTCCGCCGCGTCGTCAAGCGCTACGGCGCCGGCCTGACGGTCACCGAGATGATCGCCAGCCAGGCGGCGATCCGCGAGACCCGCCAGTCGCTCCAGAAAGCCGCGTGGGACCCGATCGAGGATCCCGTGTCGATGCAGCTTGCCGGCTGCACCCCGATCGAAATGGCCGAAGCCGCCAAGCTCAACGAGGATCGCGGCGCCGCGATCATCGACATCAACATGGGCTGCCCGGTCCGCAAGGTGGTGAACGGCGACGCCGGCTCCGCGTTGATGCGCGACCTGAAGCTCGCTGCCCAGATCATTGATGCGACGGTGAAAGCCGTCAAAGTCCCGGTGACGCTCAAGATGCGCATGGGCTGGGATCATTCGAGCCTCAACGCGCCCGAGCTCGCCCGCATCGCCGTCGATCTCGGCGCGCAGATGATCACCGTCCACGGCCGCACCCGGAACCAGATGTACAAGGGGGAGGCCGATTGGGCCTTCGTCCGCCGGGTCAAGGATGCCGTCGACGTGCCGGTGATCGTCAACGGCGACATTTGCTCGCTCGACGACGCCGCGACGGCGCTCGCGCAATCCGGCGCCGACGGCGTGATGATCGGCCGCGGCGCCTATGGCCGTCCCTGGCTGCTTGGCCAGGTGATGCACTGGCTGGCTACCGGCGAGCGCCGCCCCGATCCCAGCCTCGACGAACAATATGCCGTCATCACCGAGCAATATGACGCGATGCTCGCCCATTATGGCAATGAGAATGGCGTCAACATCGCTCGCAAGCATATCGGCTGGTACACGCGCGGCCTCCACGGCTCGGCGGAGTTCCGCAACGCCTTCAACAAGGAGTCCGACGCCGCGCGGGCGAAGGCGATGCTCTACGATTTCTACGCGCCCTGGCTGAGCCGGGTGGCGGCCTGAGCGGCTGGGCGTTCTCCCGCTGCGGCGGACGCTCGCCTTTTTTGAAATCTGCTGTGTTCTTTTTGCCACATTCCTGTGGTAGCGCGGGGACGTGAACGCTCCGGCGACCATTTCCCACGAGACGAGACCGCGTTGGCGGCGGCGTGTGTCCGTCGCGCTCCACCGCAGCCGCTTCGTGCCTTTCATCGAGATGGCGACGGTGGCGGCGCTGATCGCCATTGCCGCGGCGAGCTACTGGCTCGTGGTGGATCACGGGCGTTCGGAGACGCTGCTGCGGCCGCCGCTCGTAGCAGCCTTGCTTGTAGCAAATCTCGTCCCGGCCATGGCGCTCATGGTGCTGATCGCCCGCCGAATCGCGATGCGGCGTGCGGCAAGGTCGCCGATTGGGGGGAGGGGGCGCCTCCACGTGCGGCTCGTCGCGTTGTTCTCCGTCATCGCCAGCGTCCCGACGCTGCTGGTGGTCGTGTTCGCATCGCTGCTGTTCCAGTACGGCATGCAGTTCTGGTTTTCAGAGCGCGCGAGGACAGTGCTTGCGAGCGCCGAGAACGTTTCCCAAATTTATGCTCGGGAGCATGACGGCCGGATCCGCATGGATGTCGAAGCCATGGGCGTCGACATGGTCGCTCGGATCAACGAACTCGGCCTGAACTCCAAGCAGTTCGAAGACATTTTCCTGGGCCAAACCGCGGTCAGGCAGTTTTCAGAGGCGGCTATCCTGACCCTTGATCCACGGGGCGTTCTTCATCGCAGGGTCGAGTGGAATCCGGATAAGCGCGCATTGGCAGCTCAGCTCCCCAGGCAGATGCTTGTCGCTCTTCCCGCAGGTCAGGTGCAGGTATTCCAACCCCGCGCCGACAGGATCGAGGGCGTGGTTCGGCTTGATCCACAAGCTGCCATCTATTTCTATGGTGCCCGCGCCATTTCACCGGAAGCCACAACCGCCCTTGCCAAAGCGAGGGATGCGGCAAGCGACTATCAGCGGACGCTCGAGAAATCGCGCAACCTCCAGTTCCGTTTCAACGCTTTGCTCCTGCTCGTCTCGCTGCTCATCGTGGCGATCGCCATCTGGGTTGCGCTCACCGTTGCCGACCGGGTTGTGCGGCCGGTGGCCCAGCTCGTCGATGCCGCCAAGCGGGTAGGGACGGGCGACCTCTCCGCCCGCGTTCCCAAGTCCCGCGTCAATGACGAGGTCGGCACGCTCGCCAACGTGTTTAATCGGATGACCGGCCGTCTTGAGGAGCAGACCGGCGCGCTCGTTTCCGCCAACGCCCAGCTTGAGACGCGGCGGGCGTTCATCGAGGCGGTGCTCTCCGGCGTCACGGCGGGGATCATCTCGGTCGGACAGGACCGCAACGTCAGGCTGATGAACAGCTCGGCCGAGGCGCTCCTCAAGACGCCGAAGGAGCGCGCCGTCGGCCGCAAGCTGGCGGAGCTGGCGCCGGAGCTTGCCGACCAGCTGGACAGCGAGGAGCGCGAGGCGATCGTCCAGTTCGCCTCGCAGGGCGAGCCGCGGACCCTGGCGGTCAAAAGGGTCAAGACCGAGACGGGCTACGTCCTCACCTTCGACGACATTACCGAGCAGCTCCAGGACCAGCGCCGCGCCGCCTGGTCCGACGTCGCCCGCCGCATCGCCCACGAGATCAAGAACCCGCTCACTCCGATCCAGCTCGCCGCCGAGCGGCTGCAGCGGCGCTACGGCAAGGAGATCGCCTCCGATCCCGCCACCTTCGAGCAGCTGACCGGGACCATCGTCCGCCAGGTCGGCGACCTCAGGCGCATGGTCGACGAATTCTCCTCCTTCGCCCGGATGCCCAAGCCGGTGTTCCAGGAGGAGAGGGTGGCCGAGATCGCCCGCCACGCCCTGTTCCTGCACGAGGTGGCGCATCCCGACATCGCCTTCACCCTCGACGCGCCGCAGCCTTCGCCGATCCTGGTCTGCGACCGCCGCCAGCTCGGCCAGGCGCTCACCAACATCGTCAAGAATGCCGTCGAGGCGATCCAGCAGAAGCGCGACGAAGGGAAGGGGAGCGGCGCCGAGGAAGTCGCCATCCGCATCGCCGAGGAGGGCGAGCGGCTCGTCATCGACGTGCGCGACACCGGCGCCGGCCTGCCGCCCGAGCGCAGCCGCCTCACAGAGCCCTACATGACCACCCGGGTGAAGGGCACCGGGCTCGGCCTCGCGATCGTCAAGAAGATCGTCGAGGAACATTATGGCAGCATCGACTTTGAGGACATTGAGGGCGGGGGGACCCTGGTGCGCCTCTCCTTCGACATCGAATCGCTCGCCCGCCTCAGCCCCGGCGCGGCCGAGTTCCACCCCGGCAACAGACTAGCGAACGGTTGAAACGCATGGCGCTCGACATCCTCGTCGTCGACGACGAACAGGACATCAGGGATCTCGTCTCGGGGGTGCTCGAGGACGAAGGCTATGCGGCGCGCACCGCCGCCAACAGCGGCGAGGCGCTCCAGGCGCTGGGCGACCGGCGGCCGTCGCTGGTGCTGCTCGACGTCTGGCTGCAGGGCTCGAAACTGGACGGGCTGCAATTGCTCGAGGAGATCAAGCGCCGCGACTCGACGCTGCCGGTGCTGATGATCTCCGGCCACGGCAACCTGGACACGGCCGTGGCCGCGATTCGCCAGGGCGCGGTCGACTTCATCGAGAAGCCGTTCGAGGCCGGGCACCTCCTCCACCTCGTCGCGCGGGCGACCGAGACGGACCGCCTGCGCCGCGAAAATGCGAGCCTGCGCGCCCAGATCGGCCAGGAGACCGAGCTTACCGGCTCCAGCGTCGCGATCAACGCCGTGCGCGCGACGCTGAAGCGGGTCGCCGGCACCGGCAGCCGGGTGCTGATCACCGGCCCCGCCGGCGTCGGCAAGGAGGTCGCGGCGCGGCTGCTCCACGATTGGTCGAACCGGGCGCGGGCGCCGTTCATCGTCGTCTCGGCGGCGCGGATGACGCCGGAGCGGGTCGAGGAGGAATTGTTCGGCGTGGAAGAGGGGGGCGAGCTCGCCCGCCCGGGCCTGCTCGAACAGGCCCATGGCGGCACGCTCTTCCTCGACGAAATCGCCGACATGCCGATCCCCGCGCAGGCCAAGATCCTGCGCGTCCTCACCGACCAGAGCTTCACCCGCGTCGGCGGCCAGCGGATGGTGAAGGTCGACATGCGCGTCGTCTCGTCGACCTCGCGCCTGCTCGCCGAGGAGATTGCCGGCGGCCGCTTCCGCGAGGACCTTTATTACCGCCTCAACGTGGTTCCCGTACACCTCCCTGCCTTGGCCGAGCGGCGGGAGGACATACCGGAGCTGGTCCAGCATTTCGCGGCCCGCTACGCCGCCGAGCAGCGCCTGGCGACGCCGAACTTCTCCGCCGACGCGGTGGCGGCGCTGCAGGCCTATGACTGGCCCGGCAACGTCCGCCAGCTCAGGAACGTCATCGAGCGGACCATCATCCTTGCGCCGGGCGCCCGCGTCGGCTCGATCGAGATCGACATGCTGCCGCCGGAGATCTTGAACGAGCAGGCGAGCCTCAGCCCGTCCGAGGCGGTGAAGGCGATCATGGGGACGCCGCTGCGGGAAGCGCGCGAGACGTTCGAGCGGGAATATCTGCGGGTTCAGATCCGCCGCTTCTCCGGCAACATCTCCCGCACCGCGAGCTTCATCGGCATGGAGCGCTCGGCGCTGCACCGCAAGCTGAAGGCGTTGGGCATCGGCGACACGCGCGGCGACGGCAACGAATAGGGATTGTGGCGGCCTCTCAGCCGACATGATATTGCGCCCGCGCCGCCCGCACCCCAATTAAGGTGGCGCGTCGCGTGGGGCGCATGCGGCTCGAGCCGCCAATAAGGAGAGTGGTCCAATGGCCGCCGACAAGGTGAACAACCTCCAGGACATGTTCCTGAACAGCCTCCGCCGGTCGAAGACGCCGGTCACCATGTTCCTCGTCAAGGGTGTCAAGCTCCAGGGGATCATCACCTGGTTCGACAATTTCTCGGTGCTGCTGCGCCGCGACGGCCAGGCGCAGCTCATCTACAAGCATGCAATCTCGACGATCATGCCGTCGCACCCGATCGATCTCGCCGAGATCCAGCGCGCGTTCGCCGACCAGGAAGCGCGGCGCAAGGGCGGCTCGCTGCAGGAAGTGTTTCTCGGCGCGGTGCGGCGGGCCGAGGAGCCGGTGACCATGTTCCTCGTGAACGGCGTCATGCTCCAGGGCGAGATCGTCGCCTTCGACCTGTTCTGCATGCTGCTCCAGCGGGAGGCGCTGTCGCAGCTCGTCTACAAGCATGCGGTCTCGACCGTGCAGCCCGAGCATCCGGTGAATTTCCAGGAAGCCGAAGACCAGGAGTCGGCCGCCTGAGCGTCTTCAACAAGGACAGCGCCGACGAGTTCGCGCGTGGCGCCCGCGCCGTCATCGCCTTGCCCGAAATGGGCGGGGAGGGGCGGCGCGATGCCGACGCGCGCCTCGACGAGGCCGCGGGTCTCGCGGGCGCGATCGGCGTCGAGGTCGCGGAGCGGCTGCGCTTTCGCATCCGTCAGCCGCGGCCGGCCACGTTGTTCGGCAAGGGCCAGGTCGAGCAGATCGCCGAAGCGGTGGACCGCGAGGGTGCCGAATTGCTCATCGTCGATGCGCCGATCACGCCCATTCAGCAGAAGAATCTGGAGACCGGCACCAAGGCGAAGGTGATCGACCGCACCGGGCTCATCCTCGAAATCTTCGGCGAGCGCGCGGCGACGGCGGAAGGCCGGCTGCAGGTCGAGCTCGCCCATCTCGATTACCAGGCGGGGCGGCTGGTGCGCAGCTGGACCCACCTCGAGCGCCAGCGTGGCGGCTTCGGCTTCCTCGGGGGCCCCGGCGAAACCCAGATCGAGGCCGACCGCCGCCTGATCCGCGACCGCATGGCCAAGCTCAAGAAGGAACTCGACCAGGTCACCCGCACCCGCGCCCTCCACCGCACCCGGCGGCAGCGGGCGCCGTGGCCGGTGATCGCGCTGGTCGGTTACACCAATGCCGGCAAGTCGACCCTGTTCAACCGGGTGACGCATGCCGACGTCATGGCCGAGAACCTCCTTTTCGCGACCCTCGACCCCACCATGCGGGAAGTGGCGCTGCCCGGGTTCGACAAGGCGATCCTCTCCGACACGGTCGGCTTCATCTCGGAGCTGCCGACGCAGCTCGTCGCGGCCTTCCGGGCGACGCTGGAGGAGGTCATCTCCGCCGATCTGATCGTCCACGTCCGCGACATCTCCCACCCGGATACCGACGCGCAGCGCAGCGACGTCGAGCAGGTGCTGAAGGAGATCGGCGCCGGCGAGGCGGCCGGCCAGGCGAGGCTGGAGGCCTGGAACAAGATCGACCTGCTCGACGCCGAGGAGGCGGATCGCGTCCGCGCCGAAGCCGCGCGCCGCGAGGACGTCGTGCTGCTCTCGGCGCTGACCGGGAAAGGCGTCGACGACCTCCTGGAATGCGCCGGCAACCACCTCAGGAAGGGCGCCAAGCTGCGCACCGTGACGTTGCCGGTCGGCGAAGGCGAGGCGATCGCCTGGCTCCACGCCCACGGTGAGGTGGTGAGCCTGCACACCGAGGGCCTGGAGACGATCGTCGAGGTCCGCATGTCAGACAGCGACTGGGCCCGCTTCGACGCCCGCCGCGCGGAGGCCTGATCGGCTCCGCGTCAGGAGGCGGAGAGGTCCCGCTTTGCCTGCTGCCAGAGCGCCTCCAGCGCGTCGATATCCATATTGTTCAGAGGCTTGTCGGCAATCGCTTCGACACGTCGGAAGCGGGCTTCGAACTTGGCGCTGGCCTCGCGAAGCGCGGCTTCGGGATCGACGCGGAGGTGGCGGGCGTAATTGACGACGCTGAACAGGAGATCGCCGAGCTCGGCGGCCCGTTCGGCGTCTGACGTCGCGGCGTCGATCTCGGCGAGCTCCTCGTCGATCTTCGCACGGGGGCCCGCCGCGTCGGGCCAGTCGAAGCCAATGCGGGCGGCGCGCTTCTGGAGTTTCTCGGCGCGCTTGAGGGCCGGTAGCGCCTTGGCGACGTGGGCGAGGGCGCTTGTGTCGTCCTCACGGTCGCCGCGCTCGGCGGCCTTGAGGGCCTCCCAGCCGGGGCTGGCGGCGGCGGTGCCGAAGATGTGGGGGTGGCGGCGGACCATCTTGTCGCAGATGGACGCCATGACGTCAGCGAGAGTGAAGGCGCCGCGCTCCTCGGCGATGCGGGCGTGGTAGACGATTTGGAGCTGGAGGTCGCCAAGCTCGTCCTTCAAGTCCGCCATGTCGCCGCGCTCGATGGCGTCGGCGACTTCATAGGCTTCCTCGATCGTGTAGGGCGCGATCGTCTCGAAGGTCTGGACCTTGTCCCACTCGCAGCCGCGCTCCGAATCGCGGAGGCGTCCCATGATGGCGGCGAGATCGGCGAGAGAGGGGGCGGATGTTGGGGAAGTTGCCACGCATGCGGCCTTTCTCAAAGTGCGATAATATACATTATGTAAAATACAGACGGTGCCGGGAGAGGCGAAAAGGCGCCCCGGCGTGACGTCACGGCTTCAGCACCAGCCACTGCCCGTCGACGCTCCAGCCCTTCAACGACGACAGGAAGTTCATGCCGAGCACGTTCGTGTCGCCAAACGCCGGCGAAACATGGACCGGGAAGTCGGTGCGCCGGATCGTGCCGACCTCGAGCAGGCCGACGTCGCCACGTTCGGCCTTCACCACGCCGTTCGCCGTCTCTACCATCACCGGCAATCCGCCGGACGTGTCGATGCCAGCCTTGGCGGCGGTGGCGGCCGTAAGGCTCGTCATCGTCGCGCCGCTGTCGATCAGGAAATGCACCGGCTGGGCGTTCACCTTCGCGTTCACCCAGAAATGCCCGTCCTCGGCCTTGTGGATGCGCAGTTCCTTGCCTTTGGCGACGACCGCCCCCTCGCCACGGCTGAGCTCCAGGACATGGCGGCCGAGGGAGACGAAATCGTCCTTCATCGCAAACACCACGAACGCCGCGGCGAAGATCAGGACCCAGGACGCCGCCATCTTGAGGGTACTGCCGAGCGGCAGGCGCCGCGCAGCGAGCGAGCTGACGACGAGGACCAGAAAACCGAGCAGGTAGAGAGCGTTGAGCGCCTGATCGGCGCCGTCGCTCACGCCGGATCTCCGAGCGCGATCTCCATCCCGTCATAGGCGGGCTCGACGCCCGGCGGCAGCTCGGCCATCAGCGTGTCGTAATCCATGCTGTTGTCCATGTGGGTGAGCAGCGCCCTCCCCGGCTTCAGCCGCTCGATCCATTGCAGCGCCTGGCCGAGGCTGGGATGCGTGGGGTGCGGCCGGCGCCGCAGCGTGTCGACGATCCACAGGTCCGTTCCCTGAAACCGGCTCTCCATTTCCGGCGTCAAGTCGCTGAAATCCGTTGAATAAACCACTGTAGCCCCGCCCGCGTCGAAGCGCAGGCCCGCCGATGTGATCGGCCCGTGCGGCTGGTCGACGGTGCGCACCGAGATGCCGCCAATATTGATGTGGTCGGGCAACGGCCTGAGGTCGACGACGGCGGGATAGCCGTCCTTGCCGTCGAAGGCATAAGCGAAGCGCTGCTTCAGCACCTCGAGCGTATCGGGGCGCGCAAAGCCGGACACGGGGCGGCCGCGGGCATGGTAGAGCTGCCGCAAATCGTCGATGCCGTGGCAATGGTCGGCATGGTCGTGCGTCCACAGCACCGCCTCGACGCCGGTCACATTCGCGTCGAGCAACTGCTCGCGCAGGTCCGGCCCGGTGTCGACGAGAATCTGCGTCGCGCCGTAGCGCACCAGGATAGCGACGCGCCGGCGGCGGTTCTTCGGGTTCGAGGGGTCGCACAGCCCCCAGTCGTTGCCGACCCGCGGAACGCCCGACGACGTGCCGCAGCCGAGGATGCGGACCTCTAGCATGACGCCACTTTCGAAAAGAGTGCCCGGAAGTTGGCGAAGGTGGTTTCGGCGAGCGCCTCGACCTTCACATTGCGCAAAGCCGCCACGAACCTCGCGGTGTCCGCCACGAACGCGGGCTCGCACGGCCTCCCCCGATGCGGCACCGGCGCGAGGAACGGACTGTCGGTCTCGATCAGCAGCCGCTCGATCGGGATCGTCTTCGCCGTTTCCTGCAGGTCCTTGGCGTTCTTGAACGTCACGATGCCGGATAGTGAGATGTAAAGCCCTAGATCCAGTGCCTTGCGGGCGAAGTCTGCGCTGGCGGTGAAACAGTGAATGACGCCCGGGAAGGCCCCCTTCCCCATCTCCTCGGCGAGGATCGCGGCGGTGTCGTCCTCGGCGTCGCGGGTGTGGACGATGATCGGGAGGCCGGTGTCGCGGGCGGCCGCAATGTGGGCGCGAAACGAGGCGCGCTGCCGGTCGCGGTCCGAATGGTCGTAGTAGAAATCCAGCCCGCTCTCGCCGATCCCCACCACCCGCGGATGCGCTGCCTTCTCGACCAGCGTCGCGGTCTGCACGTCGGGATGCGAATCCGCCTCGTGCGGATGGATCCCGACCGACGCCCAGACGTCACCCTCCCGCTCGGCCACGGCGATGACGTCATCCCACTCGCTCTCGCGCGTCGAGATGTTGAGCATCGCCCCGACCCCGGCGGCGCGGGCGCGGGCGAGCACCCCCTGCTGGTCCTCGACGAGACCCTTGTAGTTGAGGTGGCAATGGCTGTCGGCGAACATGGCCGGCATGTAGGGCCTCGCGCCCGCGCCGTCATCCTCCAAGCGGCCGCTCAAGTGTCGGCCGCGCGCCGCCCGGCGGGAAGCTCCAGCGGATAGGCCGTGCTCGCCTTGACCCGCTCCATGACGAAGCGGGAGGTAACGTTGCGCATCGGCACGGCTTCGACAAGGCGGCGATAGAAAAGGTCGAAATGCGCCATGTCGCGGACCGCGACGCGGAGCAGATAGTCGGTCTCGCCGGCCATGCGGAAGACGTCGAGCACCTCCGGGATTGCCGAGGCCGTGGCGGCGAAGTGACGCAGCCAGGCGTCGCTATGGTCGTGCGCCTGGATTTCGACGAAGACAGTGAGGCCGAGACCCACCGCCTCCGGGCTCAGGATCGCGACGGTGCGGTCGATCACGCCATCCGAGCGCAGACGCTGGATGCGCCGCCAGCATGGCGTCTGCGACAGTCCGACGGCCGCGGCGATTTCGGCGACGGCCCGGGTCGCGTCCTCTTGCAGGAGAGCAAGGATGCGGCGGTCGATCGTGTCCAACGTTCGGGGCATTTTGGAAGTTTCTCCTCATCGGGTGCGACGTCAGGAGCAGCGTCGTGCTTTCTTGCTGCACAGGCTTGCACGGCGACGGTCCTCCCATCAAGTTTCACGTGCTCGATTAGAAGAATCTTCCAGTTGCCACTTGAGGAGCCTGTGCTCGCCATGTCGACCCTGCCCGCCCGCCGCACCTCCTTCGGGCTCCAGGTCCTGCTTGGGATGGCCGCCGGCATCGCGCTGGGTGCCGTCGCCCGCGCCTGGCCCGCCGACACCGCGGCGCTGCGCACCCTCCTCGACCTCACCGGCACCAGCTTCGTGCAGCTGCTGAAGGTCGTGGTACCGCCGCTCGTCGTCACCGCGGTGATCGCCAGCGTCGCCCGCGCCGGCAGCCTCGCCAACGGTCCCCGCCTCGCCGCCCGCACCCTGCTCTGGTTCGCGATCACCTCGGCGCTTGCCGTGTCGGTGGGACTCCTGCTCGGCACGCTGCTGGAGCCGGGACGCCATGCCGGGGCCACGGCCGCGCCGGTCGCCCCCTCCGCCCTCGGCGGCTGGACCGACTTCCTGAAAAGCCTGATACCTTCGAACGTGCTCGGCCTTCAGGCCTCGACCAGCGCTGGCGCGAACGGCGCGGCCAAGACCACGCTCGCCTTCAACGTCCTCCAGCTGATGGTGATCAGTCTCGCCGTCGGCGTCGCCGCGCAGCGCCTCGGCCCGCGCGGCCGTGCCGTCTTCGCCGCGGCGGAGACCGGCTATGCACTTGTGCGGGTCGTGGTCAGGTGGGTGATCGCCTTGACCCCGATCGGCACTGCCGCTCTCCTGGGCACCGCCGTCGCCACCTATGGCTGGACGTCGGTGGCGAGCCTCGGCCGCTTCGTCCTCGCCGTCTATCTCGGCCTCGGCATAGTCCTCTTCCTGATCTACCCGGCTTTGCTCGCCGCGCACGGTCTCCCCGTCCGCCGCTTCTTCGCCACCGTGTGGCCGGCGGTGCAGCTCGGCTTCGTGTCGCGCTCCTCGCTCGGCACCCTGCCGGTGACCGAGGAGCGCGCGCTCGCCCTCGGCGTCTCGCGCGACTACGCCGCCTTCGCGGTGCCGCTCGGCGCCACTACCAAGATGGACGGATGCGCCGCCATCTACCCCGCGGTCGCGGCCCTGTTCGTCGCCCAATTCTATGGCGTCGCGCTTGGCCCCGCCGGCTATGCGCTGATTGCTCTCGTGTCGGTGCTCGGCTCGACCGCCACCGCGGGCGCGACCGGCGCGACGGTAATGCTCACCCTCACCCTCTCCACCCTCGGCCTTCCGCTGGAGGGCGCCGGGCTGCTGCTGGCGATCGATCCGATCCTCGACATGGGGCGGACGGCGGTAAACGTCGCGGGCCAAATCCTCGTCCCCTATGTCGTGGCACAGCGCGAGGGCCTGCTCGATCCGCTGACCCATCTCCCGCCAAAGCCGGCGCCTGCCGTGCCGGTCGGCTTTTGACCTGCGGGAGCCACGTCCGCTAGCAGGGGCGCTTCGATGGGGGACTCCGAATGAAGCGCACCTTCTACCTCGCCCGCCTCTGCGCCGCCGCGCTGGCGCTTGCGCCTGCCGCGGCCTTCGCCGAGCGGTGGACGTTCCAGCATGTAACCTTGATCGACGGCACCGGCGCCGCGCCGCGGCCCGATATGACCGTCGTGGTCGACGGCGACCGGTTCGTCGAAATCATCCCCACCGCCCGCGCCGGTGCGCCCACGGGGCGGGTGATCGACGGCCGGGGCAAATATCTGATCCCCGGGCTGATGGACATCCACATCCACCTCGCCGGCTCGGTGGCGCCCGCCGTGCCCGGAGGGGCGCCGGCGGTCGACCGCGAGGCGGCGCTGCAGGCGCTGGCGAGCTTCCTCTATTGCGGCGTCACCACCGTGCTCGACGTCGGCAACGACCCCACCAACATCCTGCCGCTGCGCGCGGACGAGCGCGCCGGGCGGATCCTGGCGCCGCACCTCTTCGCGACCGGCAGCCTCGTCACCTATCCGGGCAGCCACGGCACCGCGATGGCGGTGAACGTGACGAGCTGGCCCGAGGCGCGCATCGCCCTGCAGGCGCAATGGGAGACGCAGCGGCCCGACGTCCAGAAGATCACCTATGACGATGAAGGCTGGGGCGCGCGGCCGCTGATCCCGATCCTGCCGAAGGACCTCCTCCAGCACATCATCGAATTCTACAACGACCATGGGGTCCGCACGACCGTCCACATCTCGAACGAATCGCGGGCGCGCGAGGCGATCTACTCGGGCGTCGACACGCTCGCCCACACACCGGCGCAGGGCCCGGTCACCGACGCCTTCGTCCGGCTGCTCGCGGCCAAGCAACTGCCGACCGCGAGCACGATGACGATCGGCGACAATTATGGCCGCGTCCACGACCATTCCGACTTCCTCGACCAGCCTTTCTACGTAGCGACGATGCGGCCCGCCCAGCGCGCCGAGCTGAAGCGCATCGCGGCGACGGGCGGCGAAACGGCGCTGAAGGGCAGTCCGGACGTCTACCGCCGCGCCTGGCGTAGGTATTGGCAGACCCAGACGCCGATCCTCGAGGACAATCTCCGCCGCATCGCCGCAGCGGGCGGCGTGGTCGCCCTCGGCACCGACGGCACCAACGGCGCCGCCACCCACCGTGAGCTCGAACTCCTGTCCCAGGCGGGCATCCCGAACCTGCAGGTGATCAGGATCGCCACCTACAACGCCGCGCGCCTGCTCGGCCGGCAGGACGAGATGGGAAGCATCGCCGAAGGCAAGATCGCCGACGCGGTGCTGCTCGATGCGGACCCCGTTGCGAATATCGACAATGCCAAGAAGATCGCGCTGGTGATGAAAAGCGGGACCATCGTCGACGAATCCCGCCTCCCCCTCGCCGGCGGCCCCCAGCGCCGGCGCTACGCGTCCGGCAGGTGATCGTTCTTCGCCAACCTCCAGTGCCGCGCACTAAGGCCGCCGCGGGGCCTCACACCGGCCATAGTCGTGCCGCGACGGAAATCCTGTCGCACCCGAAATAAAAGTCGCGCGGCACTCAAATAGACTTCGTGCGTTGGGGCGGTAACATGGCTTTTCCGCCCTTGCGGAAAACCACTCCAGAGTATCGGAGGCTGTATGCGCGAGGCTTGTATGCCGTTCGTGCGGCGCTTTACTGTTGCCGCTCTTCTTGCCCTCTCACCCTTGGCTGCCGCACAGGCCGCGACCGGACTGACCCCCGCCTCCGCGGCGACGAGCGTCGCGCCGGGGCGCTTCGTGTGGCGCGAGGATGCCGCCGCGGCGGCGGGACCGCTGCGCGTGCTGGTCAGCCTGCCGCTGCAGCTCGCCTTCGTGTTCAAGGGCAGTGCGCTGGTCGGCGTCTCAAGCGTGTCGAGCGGCGTCGCCGGCTACGACACGCCGACCGGCACGTTCACGATCCTGCAGAAGGACAAGGACCACAAGTCCAACATCTACGACGACGCGCCGATGCCCTACATGCTGCGCCTGACCTGGGACGGCGTTGCGCTCCACGCGGGGAAGGTCACCGGCGAGCGCGCCTCGCACGGCTGCGTCCGCCTCCCCGCCGCCTTCGCGCGCAAGCTGTTCGACATCGCCGATCTGGGGGCGACGGTCTCGGTCCTCGACGAGGTCCCCGACTTCGTCCAGCAGGCGCCGGCCCCTGAGCCCGACGCCGCGGAGACGGCCGAGACGGCGAGCCGCTGAGCTTGGGGACAGTCACAAGTGACTGTCCCCTCCCCCTAGACCAGCTCGTTGCGGCGGATCAGTTCGCGGTACCAGGCGGCGCTCAATTTGGGCAGGCGGCGCTGGGTCTTGAAGTCGACATAGTGGATGCCGAAGCGCTTGGCGTAGCCGTCCGCCCATTCGAAATTGTCCATCAGGCTCCACAGGAAATAGCCCTTGAGCGGATAGCCTTCCGCCACCGCGCGCTGCATGTGGCCGAGGTAATTGCGAAGGTACATGACGCGGTCGGAATCGTCGATGCGCCCGGCCACCAGCGGGTCGTCCGCCGAGCAGCCGTTCTCCGAGATGTAGAGCGTCTTCGGCTTCCACAATTCGCTGACGTACCGCACCGCCCAATAGGCGACCTCGGGCCCGACGTAGAGCCATGGCGAGGCCATGCGCGGTGAGGATTCGAGGTGCGGGAGGATCGCGTAGCCGCGCGGGCCGGGATCGGCGCGGACATATTGCGGGGTGTAGACATTGATCGCGACGAAATCGAGCGGAGTGCCGATCGCCGCCATGTCGCCGGGCTGGACCTTGGGCGCCGCCGCGCCGGCCTCGCGCAGATAGGAATCGAGGTAGCGGCCCTCCAGCACGGCGGTAAGGAACGGCGCATTGTCGTCGCGGGTCGCGCGGCGGGCGGCGTCGATATGTTCTTGAGTCTCGATCGCCGGCACGAAGAAATTGGCGTTTTCGGCGAGGCCGACCTGCGTCCCCGGCCGCGCATAGGCGCGGATGGCGCGGACGGCGAGACCGTGGGCGAGGACGCCGTGGTGGCGCACCTGGTTCGCCTCGGCGTCGGGCAGCTTCATCCCCGGCGCGTGGATCCCGGCCTTGTGGCCGAGATCGGTGAAGCAGCGTATCTCGTTGGTCGTCATGAAATTGTGGACGCGGTCCGACAGTTTCGACGCGGCGTAGCCGGCATAATCGGCGAAGGCCTGCGCCGTGTCGCGGTTGCGCCAGCCGCCCGGCAGCGCCTCCGGCAGGTCCCAGTGGAACAGGGTGACGTAGGGCGTGATGCCGTTCTCGAGGAGGTTGTCGACCACCCGCTGGTAATGGTCGATGCCCTTCGGGTTCGCCTTCCCCCGCCCCTCCGGGAAGATGCGCGACCAGGCCAGCGACATCCGGTAGGTCGAGACGCCGAGCGCTTTCAGCAGCTTCGTGTCTTCCTTGAAGAGATGATAGCTGTCGTTGGCGACGTCGCCGGTGTCGCCGTTCGCGACCCGTCCCGGCGTGTGCGAGAAGACGTCCCAGTTGGTGAGCCCGCGCCCGTCTTCCTTGACCGCGCCTTCGATCTGGTAGGAGGCCGTCGCGCAGCCCCATTTGAACCCGTCCGGAAAGCGCCGGTGCATCGGCCGGAGCGCGGCCGCCACCGGGGCCGCCGCCCCCGCCTTGCCCGCCGCCAGCGCCGCCGCTGCCGCACCCAGTGTCTTGCCGATGTCGCGCCGTGAAATGCCGCTCATAACCTCTCCCGATTTGCCCCTGCTGCTTAGCATCGGGCGCGGCGGCGGCGAGAGGAAATATCGCGCGCAAAAGGCATCGACGGGCGGTTGGACCGCGGCTTAGGATTGCGAGCCGCAATAGGAGTATCGTCCATGACCGAGCTCGACCGCAGAACCGCCCTCTTGACCCTCGGCGCCGGCCTCGCCGCCGCGGCACCCGCCTCGCTTCATGCCGCGCCGGTGGCCGCCGCCGGACTGCTTGCCGCGCCCGCCTTCCGGGGGATGCACCAGCCGAGGCCCCTCCCCTTCGATCCAGCCAAGCTGCACGGCCTGTCGGAGCGGCTGATCCGCTCGCATTGGGAGAATAATTATAGCGGCTCGGTGAAGGCGCTGAACCTCATCGAGGGCCGCCTCGCCGCGGCGCTCGCCGACAAGGACTTCCCGCCGCTCGTCTATGGCGACCTGAAGCGCGAGGAGCTGCACCGCACCGGCTCCGTCGTCCTCCACGAACTCTATTTCGCCAACCTCGGTGGCGACGGACGGGCAGCCGGGGGCATCCAACAGGCGCTGGCGCAGGCCTTCGGGTCCTTCGGGGACTGGGAGACGGATTTCCGCCGCACCGCCCTCGCGCTCGCCGGCGGCTCGGGCTGGGCTCTGCTCGCCTTCAACGCCCACACCGGCTCGCTCCACAATTACTGGATGTGGGACCATATGCACGCCCCGGCGAGCGGCATCCCGCTCCTCGCACTCGACATGTACGAACATAGCTATCACATGGATTTCGGCGCTGCTGCAGCGCGTTATATCGACGTCTTCATGACTAATGTGAATTGGGAGGAGGTGGACCGCCGCTTCCGGCGTGCCACCGCGGCGTGACGGCTACGCAAGCCTCCGCGCCTGCACCGCACGGCATCAGCCCCGGCGAGGCGACGCGTGTGTGGGCGCGGATCGCGTTGCTGAGCTTCGGTGGGCCGGCGGGGCAGATCGCGGTGATGCACCGCATTCTCGTCGAGGAGAAGCGGTGGATCGGCGACGCGCGGTTCCTGCATGCGCTGAACTTCTGCATGCTGCTGCCGGGGCCGGAGGCGCAGCAGCTCGCAATCTATATCGGCTGGCTGCTGCATCGGACGAAAGGCGGCCTGATCGCAGGCACGCTGTTCGTGCTGCCCGGCTTCGTCGCGATCATGATCCTGTCGTGGCTCTACGCCTTGCTCGGCAATGTGGC
>NZ_DASWQI010000011.1:0-16400 GCF_036403745.1 Allosphingosinicella sp. | reverse complement strand
CGAAATCTCTTTGGGAACGCCGTTGACCAGGTCGCGGCCCTTGATGTGAACGGTCTTGCCGATTCCGTCGACCGGCGGCTTGGCGATCCCCACTTCCTTCTTGATCCGTTCGGCCGTGGCTTCGCCGATCAGCAGATTATGGTTGCGGCGGACATAGGAGCCGATCGCTTCGTCCATCTTGTCGCCGCCGACGCGCACCGAGGTGGTGTAGGCGAGGCCGCGCAGCGAGAGCACCGCGACCTCGGTCGTGCCGCCGCCGATGTCGACGACCATCGATCCGATCGGTTCGGTGACCGGCATGCCGGCGCCGATCGCAGCTGCCATTGGCTCCTCGATCAGCCAGACCTGCGAGGCGCCCGCGTTCGACGCGGCGTCGCGGATCGCGCGGCGCTCGACCGAGGTCGAGCCCGATGGCACGCAGATTACGATCTCGGGCCAGCGCATGAAATTGCGGCGGCCATGAACCTTCTGGATGAAGTGCTTGATCATCTGCTCGGCGACGTCGATGTCGGCTATGACGCCGTCCCGCAGCGGCCGGATCGCCTCGATCTGGTCCGGCGTCTTGCCCATCATCATCTTGGCGTCGTCGCCGACCGCCTTCACGCGCTTCACCCCGTTGATCGTCTCGATGGCGACCACCGACGGTTCGTTCAGCACCACGCCGCGTCCGCGCACGTAGACAACGGTGTTGGCGGTGCCGAGGTCGATCGCCATGTCGTGGCTGGGGAATTTGAAGAAACGCATGAGTGACATCTGGTGGTCCGCTTTCGAGAGAGGACGCCGGCGGCCGGCCGGCGAGCGCGCTTTCGCCTTTATAGGGTGGCCCCCGGGCTTGTGCCACCGGTGAGTTAACAAGCCTCGCGGGATGCCCTCGGTTGGGCTAGACCCCCCATCATGTCAATACGGCGCCTGCCCGAGCATCTGGTCAACCGCATCGCCGCCGGTGAAGTGGTGGAAAGACCGGCCAGCGCGTTGAAGGAACTTGTGGAAAACGCGATCGACGCGGGCGCCGCGCGGATCGCGATCGGCCTGTCCGCAGGGGGGATCGAGCGCATAGAGGTCAGCGACGACGGCTGCGGCATGACCGCCGCCGACATGGCGCTGGCGCTGGAGCGGCACGCCACCTCGAAGCTTCCCGACGACGCCATCGAGGCGGTGGCGACCCTGGGCTTCCGCGGCGAGGCGCTTCCGTCGATCGCCAGCGTCGCCCGCCTCACCATCGAGAGCCGGGTACGGGGCGCCGATGGCTGGAGCCGCCGGGTCGACAACGGCAAGCTCGAAGGGGAGGGGCCGGCGGCGCTCCCGCCCGGCACCCGCATCCTGGTCGAGCAATTGTTCGCCCGGGTTCCCGCGCGGCGCAAGTTCCTCCGCTCCGACCGATCCGAATATGCCGCCTGCCTCGACGTGGTGAAGCGCCTCGCCATGGCGCGGCCCGACATCGGCTTCACGCTGGAGCATGACGGCCGCCGCACCCTGTCGGTCCAGGCCGGAGAGGACCGGCCGGCCCGGGTCGCTGCGCTGACCGACCGCGGCCTGCACGAAAACAGCGTCGGCATCGACTATGACCGCGGCCCGGCGCGGCTTGGCGGAGTTGCCGGCCTGCCGACCTTCAACCGCGGCGTCGCCGACCATCAGTTCCTGTTCGTCAACGGCCGGCCGGTGAAGGACCGCCTGCTGATCGGCGCCGTCCGCGCCGCTTACCAGGACCTCCTCGCCCGCGACCGCCACCCGATCGTCGCCTTGTTCATCGAGGTCCAGGCGAGCGAGGTGGACGTCAACGTGCACCCGGCGAAGACCGAGGTCCGGTTCCGCGAGCCGAGCCTGGTGCGGGGGCTCATCGTCGGCGGGCTGCGGCATGCGCTGGACAGCGCCGGCTTCCGGAGCGCGCAGCCGGCGGCGGCCAATGTGCCGTGGCAGAGCCAAAGCCCCGCCCCTTCAGGGGAGGGGTTGGGGTGGGGCCTGTCCTCGTCGCAAAGGCCGGGACTCTTCACCTACACCTCTCCCACCCCAAACCCCTCCCTTGAAGGAGAGGGGCTCTACCGCGGCGTCCACGAGAACCGGAGCGACTACCTTCCCGCCGCCCGCGCCGAAGCTGCGACGGAGGCGACGAACCATTTCCCCCTCGGCGTCGCCCGCGGCCAGGTCGCCGCCACCTACATCGTCGCCGAAGCCGAGGACGGCCTCGTCCTCGTCGACCAGCATGCGGCGCACGAGCGCCTCGTCCTCGAGCGGATGCGCCGCGCCATGGCCAATGGCGGCGTCGCCCGTCAGGCGCTGCTCCTGCCGGAAGTGGTCGAGCTGGAGGAGCCCGCCTGCGACCGCCTCGAATCACGTGCCGCCGAGCTCGCCGAAATGGGCCTCGAACTGGAGCGCTTCGGCCCCCGCGCCATGCTGGTGCGCGCCACCCCCGCTCTGCTCGGCAATGGCGACATTCAGGGCCTCGTCACCGACCTCGCCGACGAGATCGCGGCCTATGACGAGGCGTTGAGCCTCAAGGAGAAGCTCGACCACGTCGCCGCGACCATGGCCTGCCACGGCTCCGTCCGCGCCGGGCGCATCCTCTCGGTCGCCGAGATGAACGCCCTGCTCCGCGAAATGGAGGTCACCCCCCATAGCGGCCAGTGCAATCACGGCCGCCCCACCTGGGTGAAGCTCGCCCATGGCGACATCGAGAAATTGTTTGGGCGCAAGTGACGGGCCTGAGGTTCCCGTGACGATCAGGGCGATCATGGTCGATGTGGACGGTGTGCTGCTCGTTCAATCCGATGTGCGCGGGTGGAGCGCAAACCTCGAACGGGATCTGGGTATCAGTCCAGCCGCGCTTCAGGAGGCTTTTTTCCGAAAGCATTGGGAGGACGTCGTCCACGGACGCGCCTCCTTGCGGGAGCGGCTGGGGCCGGTTCTCGAGGCCATCAGCCCACGGGTCAGCTGCGATGTGCTGATCGAGTATTGGTTTCGCAACGATGCCCATGTCGACGAGGCGCTGCTGGCCGAACTCGCCTTGGTTCGCGCGGGCGGAACGGAGGTTCACCTCGCCACTGTACAGGAACACGAGCGTGCCCGCTTCCTGTGGGAGGAACTCGATTTCCGCAGCCGGTTCGACGGCCTGCACTATGCGGCGGCGCTCGGATCGACGAAGCCTGCTGCCGCCTTCTACCAGAGCATAGAAGCCCGCACCGGCTTCGCCCCCGGCGACCTGTTCTTCATCGACGACAATGCCGCCAACGTCGAAGCGGCGCGGATGTGCGGGTGGCGCGCCGCCTTGTGGACGGGGAAGCAGTCGTTGCGCTCCCTGCTTCCCGCCGAAGCGCCATTCGTCCGAAAGTGACGCGTCCGGCGGCAGCTCCTCAGGCCGGCTCCAGCACCTGGTGCGCCACCTCCTCGGCGAGCTTGCCGTTCAGTTCGGAGAGGTGGTCGAACGTTGCTTCGTAGGTCGCGAGGCCCTGGCTCAGCGAGCGGAGCTCCGCCTCGAGGCCCTGCAGCTCCGCTTCCGGCACCAGAGCCTCGACATTGTCCCAGCGCGACCAGCCGTCGCGGCTGTCCATGCCGAGCATCTGGCCGCGGCGGCTGGCGATCGCCGAGGTGACGCGCGAGGTGGCGTGGCTCGGCGTCGCGACGCGGACCTTGTGGATCGGCTCCAGAAGGTGCGGCGCGGCGGCGGCGAGGGCTTCGGCCATGGCGATGCGGCCGGCGGTGCGGAAGGCGAGCTCCGAGCTGTCGACGCTGTGGTAGCTGCCGTCGGTCAGCGTCGCCGCCACGTCGACGACGGGGAAGCCGAGCGGGCCTTTCTCCATCGCGTCCTTCACGCCCGCTTCGATGGCGGAGAAATATTGCCGGGGGACGGCGCCGCCGTGTATTTTCTCCTCGAACCTGAAGCCGGTGCCGCGCGGGACAGGCTGGATCTCGATGACGACGTCGCCGAACTGGCCGTGGCCGCCGGACTGCTTCTTGTGGCGGCCGCGCATCGTGACAGGCTTGCGGATCGATTCCTTGAAGCCGATCGTCGGCGCCTTGGCGCTGACGCCAACGCCGTAGCGGCGCTTCAACTTGGCGAGCGTGACCTTCAAATGCTCGTCGCTGACGCCCTTGAGGCGCGTTTCGTGCAGGGCCTCGTCCTGCTCCCAGGCGAGGGAGGGGTCCTCCTCGACCAATTTGTGAAGTGCGGTCGACAGGCGGACGTCGTCCTTCCTGTCAGTGGTGGCGATGGCGAGCGCATAATTGGAAGCGAGGCGCCGGATCGTCGGGATCGTGCCCGAGGCGCCGAGCCACTGGCCCGCGCCGACGCCTTCCGCCTTGGCGATGGCGACCACGTCCCCGGAGCCGGCCCTGGCGAGCTTCGCCGTCTTCTCGCCCTGCACCGAGAAGAGGGTGCCGACGCGGACCGTGCCGCTGGCGCTCTTGAGCTCGGCGCCTTCGGTCAAAGCGCCGCCGAACACGCGGGCGAGGGCGAGGCGGCCCATCGCGCCGCCGTGCGAGACCTTGAACACGAAGGCGCAGCCGGTCTTCGCTCCCAGCCGGGTCGCGGCGGCTTCGGGGGCGGGGGCGTCGTGGCGGAGCGCCTTCATCAGCCGCCGGACGCCGAAGCCGTTCAAGGCCGAGCCGAACAGCACCGGGACGACGAGGTTCTCGCGAGTCTCGCGGGCGATGTCGGCGAAGATGGTGGCGCGATCGGGCGCCTCGTCCATCAAAAGCTGCTCGAGCAAGGCATCGTCATGGTCGGCGAGCTGCTCGAGCATGTGGAAGCGGTCGGCACGCTCGCGCTCAGTGAGGTCGGCGGGGATGTCGATCTGCTCCGAGGGCTTGCCGGGCACGTATTTGAAGGCGCGCTCGAGGCCGAGGTCGACGAAGCCGGTGATCTTCTCGCCCTGCCTGATGGGAATCTGGCGGGCGACGAGCGGCGAGGCGCTCATCGGCTGCAGCGCTTCCAGCAGCCCCTGGATCGATCCGCGGGCCTGGTCGATCTTGTTGACGAAGATGAGGTGCGGGATGCCGAGCGACTCCAATTGCCGCAGCGCCGGCTCGGCGAGGATGGCGCGGTCGGTGTCCGGATCGACGACGACAAGGGCGAGGTCGGCGCTCGCGATGGCGAAGGCGCCGTCGGCCGAGAAGCCGACCGAGCCGGGCGTGTCGACGATGGCGAACCGGTCGCCCATGAAGTCGAAATGCATGAGGTTCAGTTCGGTCGACCCGCCGCGGGCGCGGGCCTCGGCGCTGGCGTCGCCGACGCTGGTGCCGGCATCGACGCTGCCCTGGCGGTCGATCGCGCCGGCCGCGTAGAGCAGAGCTTCTGCAAGGCTGGTCTTGCCGGCGCCGCCGGGGCCGACGAGGGCGATCGTCCTGGTGCCAACCGATCTATCGGGCATGAATCTCTCCTTACGTTCGCCTGCGCGAGCCGCGAGGAGCGCGGTGCGCGCCGAACCGCCACCAATCCTCCTGTCGCCAGCCAAGCGCAAGGGGGAACGGTCGCGGCATTTGGTCCGTTGAGCGCAGCGGCGGGACGATGATCGTCCCCTTGTCTGCGTACGGAGGTTCGTAATGCCTCATAGCCTCATGCTGCCGGTCCTCACCGCCGTCGCCATCGTCGGCGCGACCGCCGCGGGCGTCGGTCTCGGCCATTCGGCCGTCGCCGAGATCAACCCGAAGCATTTCGAGGAAGCGGGCGAGAGCCAGTTCTACGGCGACCTCTCTCCCAACCACCGGGCCGACTGGGGCGCGGTGAGCGCTGCCGAATATCAGCAGCAGGCGAGCGCGCCGCCGCCGCCGGCCGCCGCAGTAGCCGCGACCTGGCCCGTCGCCGCGCCGCCCGCGCGAGACCCCGCCATCGATCGCGCGCTCAACCAGGCGTGGCGCGAGGCGTCGGCGCCCAAGCCCGAAGTGCGCTACGTCGAGCGGGTCGTTTACGAGGCGCCGCGGCCCGATCCGGTGCCGGAGCGGGTCCACCGCTATGCGAGCTACCCCGTCTCCCGCGACGAGGCGCCGCCTCCGCCGCCGCCCGAGGACGACGACCCCGACGGGGGCGATGCTGCAACGCAATAGTTGCCCGCTTCCGGCCCGCCGCCTACATGGCTGGGCATGATCTCGACCAACGACATTAGGCGCAGCTTCCTCGACTATTTCGAGCGGGAGGGGCATCGGATCGTGCCGTCGGCGCCTTTGGTGCCGCAGAACGATCCCACCTTGATGTTCGTCAACGCCGGCATGGTGCCGTTCAAGAACGTCTTCACCGGCCTGGAGACGCGGCCCTATTCGACGGCGACCTCGTCCCAGAAATGCGTCCGCGCCGGCGGCAAGCATAACGATCTCGACAATGTCGGCTATACCGCGCGGCACCACACTTTGTTCGAAATGCTGGGGAATTTCTCCTTCGGCGACTATTTCAAGGAGCGGGCGATCACCCTCGCCTGGAACCTGCTCACCAAGGAATGGGGAATTCCGGCCGACCGGCTGACCGTCACTGTCTATCATACGGACCACGAGGCCTTCGACCTGTGGAGGAAGGTCGCGGGCCTGCCCGAAGAGCGCATCATCCGCATCGCCACCAAGGACAATTTCTGGGCGATGGGCGACAACGGCCCGTGCGGGCCCTGTTCCGAGATCTTCTACGACCATGGCGGTCACATTCCCGGCGGCCCTCCCGGAAGCCCGGACGAGGATGGCGACCGCTTCGTCGAGATATGGAACCTCGTCTTCATGCAGTTCGAGCAGGAGGCGAACGAGATCGTCGGCGACCTGCCGAAGAAGTCGATCGACACGGGCATGGGGCTGGAGCGGATCGCCGCCGTCCTGCAGGGCGTCCACGACAATTACGACACGGACACGTTCAAGGCGCTGATCGCGGCGTCCTCGGCCCTCACCCACAACGGCGTCACCGCCGACACGCAGGCGAGCCACCGCGTCATCGCCGACCATCTTCGCGCCTCCGGCTTCCTCGTCGCCGACGGCGTGCTACCGGCCAATGAGGGCAGGGGCTATGTGCTGCGGCGGATCATGCGCCGGGCGATGCGGCATGCGCATCTTCTCGGCGCGTCGGAGCCGCTCATGCACCGGCTGGTGCCGGCCCTCGTCGCCGAGATGGGCGCCGCCTACCCGGAGCTGGTCCGCGCCCAGCCGCTGATCGAGGAGACGCTGAAGCTCGAGGAGACGCGCTTCCGCCAGACGTTGGTCAACGGCCTTCGCCTCCTCGACGAAGCGACGGCCTCGATGGCGCCGGGCGGCACGCTGGCCGGCGACGTCGCCTTCAAGCTCTACGACACGTACGGCTTCCCCTACGATTTGACCGAGGACGCGCTCCGCGCGCAGGGCTTCGGCGTCGACCGCGCCGGCTTCGACGCCGCCATGGCCGAGCAGAAGGCGCAGGCCCGCGCCGCCTGGAAGGGCTCCGGCCAGAAGGCGTCGGAGGAGGTCTGGTTCGACCTCGCCGAAGAGCTCGGCTCGACGGAATTCACCGGCTATGCGGGGCATGAGGGCGAGGGCCAGGTGCTCGCCATCGTCAAGGATGGCGCGCGCGTCGAGCGGGCCGGCGCCGGCGACAAGGTCGTCATCCTCACGAACCAGACGCCTTTCTACGCCGAGAGCGGCGGGCAGATGGGCGACACCGGAAGCATAAGCTCCGACAAGGGCTTGCGTGCCGACGTAGAGGACACGTCGAAGCCGCTGGGCCGTCTCCACGCCCACCATGCGGTGATCCGCGAAGGCGAGGTGGCGGTCGGCGACGCGGTCCACCTGTCGGTCGACGTCGAGCGCCGCCGCCGCGTCCGCGCCAACCACAGCGCCACCCATTTGCTCCACGCGGCGCTGCGCCACCGGCTCGGCGGGCACGTCACGCAGAAAGGCAGCCTCGTCGCGCCCGACCGGCTGCGCTTCGATTTCTCGCACCCGAAGGCGCTGACGAGCGAGGACATCGCCGCGGTCGAGGAGGAGGTGAACCGCCACATCCGCGAGAATGACGACGTCACCACCCGGCTGATGACACCCGACGAGGCGATCGCGGCCGGCGCGATGGCTCTGTTCGGCGAGAAATATGGCGACGAGGTGCGTGTCCTCTCCATGGGGCAGGGGGAGGAAGCGAGCTATTCGGTCGAATTGTGCGGCGGAACGCATGTCAATGCGCTCGGCGACATCCAGCTGTTCAAGGTCGTCGGCGAGAGCGCCGTCGCCGCCGGCGTGCGGCGCATCGAGGCGCTGACCGGCGAGGCGGCGCGCCAGTGGCTGACGGCACGCGAGGACAAGCTCAAGGAGGCCGCCGCGGCACTCAAGGCGTCTCCGGACGAGGTGCCGGCCCGCGTCGCTATGCTCATCGAGGAACGCCGCCGGCTTGAGCGCGAGCTTGCCGAGGCGCGCAAGGCGCTGGCGCTCGGCGGCGGCTCCAAGGCTGAGGCGGCCGGGCCGGAGCAGGTCGGCGGCCACGGCTTCATCGGCCAGGTTATCGAGGGCCTGGACCCGAAGGCCCTGCGCGGCCTCGTCGACGAGGCCAAGACCCGCCTCGGCTCAGGCGTCGCAACCCTGGTCGCGGTCAATGACGGCCGCGCCAGCGTCGCCGTCGGCGTCACCGACGACTTGGTCGGGGCACTGAGCGCCGTGGACCTCGTCCGCAAGGCCGTCGAAGCCCTTGGCGGCCAGGGCGGCGGCGGCCGGCCCGACATGGCCCAGGGCGGCGGGCCCGACGGGTCGAAGGGGGCCGAGGCCGTGGCGGCAGTGAAGGCCGCCTTGGAAGGGCAGCTGACGGCGGCCTAGTCAGGCGCTGTCCACCGCATAGCCCTCGCCGTAGAACTTGCTCGTGCTGTGCGTGTGGAAGGCGATGGCCTTGATGGGGTCGTAGCGGGGCGTGCCAAGACCGGGGAGCACTTCGAGGATTTCGTTCTCCCAGACGTAGACGGCGATGGGGAAGGAGACTCGCGGCGCGGCGCGGTGCGAGGCGTCGCGGGGCTTGCCGACGCGGTGGGTGGTCGAGGGGAAACGGTCGTTCGAGATGCGCTGCATATAGTCGCCGGTGTTGATGATGATCGAGCCATAAGGCGCGTTGAGCCGCACCCAGGCGCGGCTGCGGTGGTTCCACACCTGCAGCCCCTCGGCGCGCGTCGCCGGCAGGATGGTGAACAGGTCGACGTCCTCATGGCCGAGCAGGCGGCCGGCGCCCGAGCGGTCCTGGTCCTCGCTCATCGGCGGGTAGTAGTTGGCGCGCAGGCCGAAATTGGTGCCGGTGAGCTTCTCGTCACAGACGTGCGGGTCGCAACCGAGCCCCTGGAACATCGCCTGCGCGATCGGCTTGAACAGGGCTTCGTGGGCGAGGGCGAGGCGGCGGAATTGGGGCTCCAAGTCGGCGCGGGGCCAATAGTCCGCGGCGCGAAACGGGCCGTCGCGAAGCTGCGGCATATCGAAGGCGCGGCGGCACCAGACCCAGCCCTCGACCAGGTCCGGATGGATCTCGCTCGTCTCCTCGATGGGGAAATAGCCTTGGGCGACGGAGCCGTGGCGCTTCGCCCGGAAGCGCATCTTCTCGTCGAGGGGGGTCGACGTGAAGAGGTCGAGGACGCTCTCTTCCACGCTGTCGTAGAGCGCCGCATCGACGCCGTGCCCGACGAGGACGGCGAAACCGATCTCCTGCAGGGCCGCCGCGAATTCGTCGGCGAAACGCGCCTTGTCGCGCGCATCGCCGCGCAGGAAGGGCTCGATGTCGAGCGTCGCGATCTCGTACGCGTCGTCGAAGCGGTCGCTTTCATGCTCGGCGAGGCGGTAGGTGTGGGCCTTGCGGACCTGATCGAAGCGGCTGAAATCCTGGTTCAGCGCGGGCAAAGCGGCGGGCGGCGTCACGATCCGGTTTCCGGCTCCGGCGCGAGGATGAGCGGGGCCTCCGCCGCCTCGATCGTGCCCTCGCGCCGGCCCGAGAGCGCGGCGTGCGCCATCACCGCCGCGGCATAGAGCACGACGGCGAAGACCAGCCAGCGCAGATAGGTGACCGGCATGGAGACGACGACGTAATAGGCCAGGAGAACCGCCGGGATGCCGCCGATGGCGAGGCCGAGCACGATCCTCAGATCCACCTTGCCGATGCGGATATGCTGGAAACTCGCCCCGGCGCCCATCAGCGAGGCGCCGGCCGCCATGATCGGGAAGGCGTATTTTGGGTCCAATCCCATCAGGCTGAACATCACCAGGGTCGGCGCGTAATTGCCGACGCCGAAATTGGCGAGGATGCCGAAGAGGAAATTGGCGAGGATCGCGACGATCATCAGACCGAGCGGCAGGGCGGACGCCGTCCCGCCGCCGGGGAACAGGTGCAGGTTGGTCATCGCATAGGCCGCCGCGGCGAGCACCAAGCCGACGGCGACGGTCAATTGCACGACCCAGACCCGTGCCTTGGTGACCAGGGGCACGCCGACCAGCCCGCCGAGGAAGACGGCGGCGACGCAGCTGATCAGCAGCGTCCGGTCGACGAGCACGCCGAGGCCGATGAGGAAGACGATGCTCTCGGTCATCGACGGCGGCGTCAGGCCGCAGAGCATCGTCTGCGGGATCAGGCGGTCCGGCACCATGCGGCGGAATTTAAACCACGCCGTGGTCGGCGCGAAGGAGCCGATGCCGAGCGTATCGAGGAAGTTGACCACCGCGCCGAGTGCCATCGCCTCCAACCCCGGCAGCGCGCGCTGGGCGATGGCGGCGCGCAGCAGCGCGAAGCCGTAGGCGAGGACGGCGAAGCCGAGAACGACGAGGAGGGCGATCAGCATAAGCGCGACATTGAGCCTGCCCGGCCCCGTGCGCAACTGCGGTGCCGAGGACGGTCGCCACGCCGAGGCGGGCGCGCTAAGCGGGAGCGATGGACCAGGCGCCCGGCGAACTCGACCTGATCTGCGCCGACTTCAACGGCGCGCTCGCCTTGCTGCGTGCGCTCGGGGCGCGGCTCGACAGCATCTACCCGGCGGACGAGCCGCACAGCGCGGTGCTGAGCCATGACGGCACCATCATCCGGCTGTGGGCCCGTGCCGACGCGCCGGTGGCGCCGGGGACATTGCCCGACTTCCGTCCCGAGTTCCTGGTGACCGTGGCGGGCGCCGCCGCCGCGGAAGGCCGCGCCGGCATGCTGTACCGCGACCTGATCCCGAGCCGGCTCGGCGGGCGCTACATCGCATCGCACATTCGCATCGATCAGGGCGGGCCGGTCGGCGACTGGGTCCATTTCCACCGCATCGCCGTCCAGCTGATCTGCGTCCGCAAGGGTTGGGTGCGGGTGGTCTACGAGGACCAGGGGCCGCCGTTCGTGATGGAGGCCGGCGACATGGTCCTGCAGCCGCCGGGGATCCGCCACCGGGTGCTGGACAGCGGGGCGGGGCTGGAGGTGGTCGAGATCACCTGCCCTGCGCTCCACGAGACCTTCGCCGAGCATGAGATGATTTTGCCGAACGGGTCCGCCCCGGGACGATCCTACGGCGGACAGCACTTCCTGCACCATGTGGCGGCGACGGCGCCGTGGACGCCGTGGCACGGCGGCGAGGCGCAGGCGACGGGCATAAGCGAGGCCAGCGGCGCGCTGATCGAAGCGCGGGTCGTCAGGCTGGGCGCTCAGGCCGTCGTCGACGTGCCGCCGCATGAGGGCGAGCTGGTGTTCGGGTTCGTGCTTGAAGGGTCGGTCCGTCTTGGCGAGGGCCAGCCGCTCGGTCCCGCCGACTCGTTCGTGGTCCCGCCGGGAAAGGCTTGGCGCCTGCGCGAAGCGTCGGAGGACTTCCGCCTGCTTCACGTCACTACGGCACTTCTGCCGGCCTGAGCCGCCCCCGCGTCGGGCGAGGGGGCCGGCTCGTGGCCGAACACGCTGCGGCCGCCATATTCGTGGGAGCGCGCCCGCTCCTCGGCGATTACCGCTTCGAAGCTGGGGCCGCTGACATAGCGCTCCAGCCGCCGCGCCTGGTCGTCGAGGCGGCGGATGGCGGCGAGCTTCTCGTCCTGGCCAAGCTTCGCCTGCTCGACTGCGGCCTTCAGAACGCCGATCGTCTTGTCGTAGACCTTGGTTGGGACCGGGAAGGGATGCCGGTCCTTGCCGCCATGGGCGAGCGAGAAGCGGGCGGGGTCGGCGAAGCGGCAGGGGGCGCCGTGGATCACCTCCGCGACCATGGCGAGGGAGCGGACGGTGCGGGCGCCGACGCCGGGGACGAGGAGCAATTCGGGGAAATCCCTCGGCCCCGCATCGGCAGCGGCGGCGAGGGTGCCGTGGAGACGGCGGAGGATGACGTCGTTGGCACGAACGTCGTGATGGTCGGGCATTACGAGGTGCGGGAGGAGGGGCTGGGGACAGTCACTTGTGACTGTCCCCCTTTCCAGTGCCGCGGCCTCGCGCGCCAGCCTGTCCGGCCCAAGCTCGGCCAGCAGCCTCAGCTGGGCGCTGCGCGAGGCGTCGGCGCGGCGGTCGGCGAGGTTGACGATCTCGCCCTGCCGCCGCCCCTCGATGCCGCTGTGCGGGCTTTCGACGAAGCTGGTGAGGCCGTCCGACAGCCAATGGTAGCGCCGCGCCGTCTTGTTCGCGCCGTTCATGCCCTGCTGGACCACCGCCCATTTGCCCTCGTCGGTGACGAAGAAGCCGTGGAGGTAGAGGTCGAAGCCGTCCTGCACGGCGGCGCTGTCGACCTTAGCGACGAGGCGGCTGGCCTGCGCGAGGGCGATGCCATCGAACCCCGCCGCGTCGCCCGCCGCGGCGAGTTCCGCCGGGGTGGCCCGCGAATGCTTGCCGCGCCCGCCGCAGACGCGGATGCCGAGCTCGTTCGCCCGCGGATTTAGACCGCGCTTCAGGGCGCCGATGACGCTGGTGGTGATGCCGGACGAATGCCAGTCCATGCCCATCACCGCGCCGAACGACTGGAACCAGAAGGGGTGGGCGAGGCGGGCGAGGAAGGCGTCGCGCCCCTCGTGCAGCACGATCGCCTCGGCGATGAGCGTGCCGAGCCGCGTCATCCGTTCCCCCAGCCAGGCGGGCACACGGCCGCCGTGGAGCGGAAGGTCGGCGCTTCCGGCGCGGCGCGCCATCAGCGGACGCCGACCGGAAGCAGGCGAAAGGTCACACGAAGGTCACGCCACGACGCCCCTTGCGCAGTGGGATTTTCTAGGAAGCCAGGCGAAAAGGGAGAGGAGCGGCGCATGCCGCGAACATAGCAGGAACTAGATCGCGGGGCAAGCCTCTTTGCCTCCCCATCCGGCAGGATGGGGAGGGGGGTGTAGGCGGGCCGGCATGCCGGGGGCATGCCGAGCGCCGGAACCGGCTGCGCAACAGCCGTCGGCGTAGCTGGTGGAGGGGTAGCTGGCTCGGAGTGGGAGTTTCTCGCGCTCGACGGGCGAGGGCTGTGCCTTCTACCCCTCCACCACCTTCGGTGGTCCCCCTCCCCATCTCGATGGGGAGGCAAAGTTACGGCTTCGCATCCCTGAGTCGCCGGGTGGGCTTCAGCGCGGGGGCGTGGTCGAGCTGGCCTTCCTCCATAATCTCCTGGCGGAGCTGGGCGCGCTTTTCGTGGATCGAGGCGATGACGGGTCCCATGGCGATGCCGAGGTCGACCAGCACCGCTTCGGAAAGCTGGAGCGAGCTTTCCAGCGTCTCGGGGACGGCGTCGCTGGCACCCGCCTTGTAGAGCTCGGCGGCGTGGCGGGCGTCGCGGGCGCGGGCGACGATGGTGAGGCCGGGGCACCAGGCGCGCACCTTCTTGGTCAGGCGGACGGTGAGGACGGGATCGTCCATGGTGAGGACGAGGGCGCTGGCATGGCCGAGGTTGAGGCGGTCCATCAGCTCGGGCCGGGCGACATCGCCGTAAAGGACCGGAAAGCCCTCGCGGCGGCAGGCGGCGGCGTTGTCGACGTTCGAATCGACCGCGACGTAGGAGCGGCCGTGGTTGGCGAGCATCTCGGCCACCAGCCGTCCGACGCGGCCGAAGCCGATGATGACGACGTCCGGAGCCGCCTCGCCGGTGCCGACCTGCAGGGTGGAGTCCGTGGCGCTGCCGTCCACCCGCCGGGCGGCTGCGCGGCCCAGGCGGGCCAGCAGCGGGGTCAATGTCAGGCCCAGGGCGGTAACGATGGTCCAGAAGGCGGCGGTTTCCGGTGCGATCAGCCTTGCGGCCGCGGCGGCGGAGAGGACGACGAGGGTGGTCTCCGAGGGGGAGGACATGAGGAGACCCGCTTCCGCCGCGGTCGCCTTGCGCGCGCCGGTGAGGCGGAGGAGGCCGCCGGTCACCGCCGCCTTGACCAGAACGACGCCGGCGAGCGCGAGCACGAGCTTTTCCCAATTGGGCAGGATCTGGCGGAGGTCGAGGCTCATGCCGACGGTGATCAGGAAAACGCCGAGCGCGAGGCCGCGGAAGGGGGCGGTGATGACTTCGACTTCGCTCCGGTAGTCGGTCTCGGCGATGAGCAGGCCGGCGACGATCGCGCCGACGATCGGCGACAGGCCCGCGGCGGTGGTGGCGAGGCTGGCGACGATGACGACGAGGAGGCTCGCCGAGAGGAACAGCTCCGGGCTCTTGGTCCGCGCCGCCTGTGCGAACAGGCGCGGGAAGAACAGGCGGCCGAGCACGAGCATTGCGCCGATCACCAGCGCGCCGAGGCCGATGGTGCGGGCCAGCCCCTCCCAGCCGCCCTGCCCAGCCTGCGGCGCCAGCGCGCCGAGGAAGAAGATGATCGGGACGATGGCGAGGTCTTCGAAGAGGAGCATGGCGAGGGCCGAGCGGCCGACGGGGGTGCCGGGGCCGACCAGCGGCAGGACGAGCGCCGTCGAGGAAAGGGCGAGCGCCAGGCCCATGCCCGCCGCGCCGCCCCAGCCTTCGCCGAGCAGCCGCAGCACGCCCGCGACGATGACGGCCGAGAGGAGCAGTTCGGCGGCGCCCAATCCGAACACCTGCCGCCGCATGCTCCATAGCCGCCGAAAGGAGAGTTCGAGGCCGACCGAGAAGAGCAGGAGGATGATGCCGAACTCGGCGAACGGCGCGATGCCGTGCGGGTTGGAGATGGTGACATGGCCGAGCCAGGGATGCTGCGGGGTGAGGGCGCCGAGCCCCGCTGGCCCGCACAGCATGCCGACGAGGATAAAGCCGATTACCGGGCTCACCCGGAAGCGCGCAAAGGCCGGAATGACGATCCCCGCCGCGCCGAGGATCACCAGCGCGTCGGAAAGGGGGGTGTTCTGGAAGCCGGCGGCCATGGGCTCCTTATGCCCGATCGGAGCGCATTGTCAGCCTTGGCACGCGGTCCCCCTCCCCATCTCCTTCGGTGACGGGGAGGACTGGCTAGAGCCGTTCGACGATCGTCACGTTCGCGAGCCCGCCGCCTTCGCACATGGTCTGGAGGCCGTAGCGCCGGCCGCGGGCCTTCAAGGCGTGGAGGAGGGTGGTCATCAGCTTGGTGCCCGAGGCGCCGAGCGGGTGGCCGAGCGCGATGGCGCCGCCGTTGACGTTGAGGCGGGCGGGGTCGGCGCCTGTTTCCTGCAGCCAGGCGAGGGGGACGGGGGCGAAGGCTTCGTTGACTTCGTAGAGATCGATATCGTCGATGCGCATGCCGGCGCGGTTTAGGGCGCGGCGGGTGGCGGGGATGACTTCCTCGAGCATGATCACCGGGTCGCCGCCAGTGACGGTCAGGTTGACGATGCGCGCCAATGGGGTGAGGCCGTGGTCCTTCAGCGCCCGCTCCGAGACGACGAGGACGCCGGAGGCGCCGTCGCAGATCTGGCTCGCCGAGGCGGCGGAGATGCGGCCGCCTTCGCGGAGCAGCTTGACCGAAGCGATGCTTTCGATCGTCGCGTCGGAGCGGATGCCTTCGTCGCGCGCGTGGGGGGTTTCGTTGCCCTCAGCATCGACGATCCTAAGCGGGACGATCTCCGCATCGAACGCCCCGGCTTCCGTCGCGGCGGCGGCCTTGCGGTGGCTGGCGAGGGCGAAGGCGTCGAGTGCCTCCTTCGAAAGCAGGTATTTCTCCGCGATCATCTCGGCGCCGTCGAACTGGCTGAACATGGCCACGCCGAACCGCTCCTGGATGCGCTTCGAGAAGGGGCCGGTGCCGATGCCGTGCTGGAGCGGGAGGGTGAAGGGAAGGCCCATCGGCACCCGCGTCATGGATTCGACGCCGCTCGCGATCACCACGTCCTGGGTGCCGCTCATCACCGCCTGGGCGGCGAACTGGATCGCCTGCTGCGACGATCCGCATTGCCGGTCGATGGTCACCGCCGGCACCGAGACCGGCAGCGAGGAAGCGAGAACTGCGTTGCGGCCGATGTGGAAGGCCTGCTCGCCCGCCTGGCCGACGCAGCCCATGATGACGTCCTCGATCGCGGCGGGGTCGACGCCGGAACGCGAGACCAGGGCGTCGAGGATTTCGGCGCCGAGGTCCGCCGGATGCCAATCCTTCAGCGCGCCGTTCCTGCGGCCGCCGGCGGTGCGGGC
>NZ_DASWQI010000010.1:0-2385 GCF_036403745.1 Allosphingosinicella sp. | reverse complement strand
ATTGATTGCCCGCTTTCCCAAGCGGGCTCCGGTCATTATTACGTCAATGCAAGATTTTTCTTCGCAGCCAGACGTAAGAAGCCGCAAACCGATGACGCGAAAAGAAGCGCCGCAACGATAACATCGTCGCGGCGCTAATGTCTTTCAAAAAGCAGAAGCTTTATCAGCTCGCCGCCGCCTTCGGCGCCCGGTTGCGGGAGTTGCGCTGGAAGAACAGCGCCTGGCTCGCCACCGCCGACACCATCGCGGGCTGGAACGGCTTTGAGATCAGGAACGCCGGCTCGGGGCGTTCGCCGGTCAGGAAGCGTTCCGGATAGGCGGTGATGAACACCACGGGGACCTCGAAGGAACGCAGCAACTCATTGACGGCGTCGAGGCCGGAACTGCCGTCGGCGAGCTGGATATCGGCCAGAATAAGGCCCGGCTTGCGGTTTTTCGCCAGCGCGATGGCATCGCTATGGGTGCGCGCCACGCCGATCACATTGTGACCGAGATTCTTGACGAGGCTTTCGAGGTCCATCGCGATGAAGGTCTCGTCCTCGATGATCAGCACGTCGGTGGCGATCTCGGCGGCCATTTCGCGGCCCGCGGTATCGGCCAGTTTTCGGGTCTCCGCGACGTCCTTGTCGAGGATGAAGCCGACTTCCTCCTCCGAAAAGCCTTCCAGCGACAGCAGCAGGAAGGCCTGACGCGGTAGCGCCGTAATGTTGGACAGCCGGCGCTCCGAGGGGCTCGACAGCGGGATCACCTCGGCGTTCTCGTTCAGCGACACCGAATTCCAGATCTGGGTGAAGAGCCGGAACAGCCCGGCGCGCGGCCCGTGCCGCTCGTCGAGCAGCGACTGGTCCTGCAACAGGGCCTCCAGCATGGCGCCCACATAGGCGTCTCCCGAGGCCTGATTTCCCGTCAGGGCACGGGCGTAGCGCCGCAGCAACGGTAAATGTTCGGCAACCAGCTGTGATCGGGACATCCCCACTCCATAATCTGTCTGTCTGGGACCAACGGTTAAGTATCGGGTGGCCCCGGGCCCCTGCAAGTGCCTGTATACGTCCTTGAGCCACAAAAGTTCCCTTTTCCCGGAACTTTAGAGCGAGGTTGGAATTAGCCCCGCATACGAATCGGGCCGCCATGCCAGAATCAAGGAATATTCCTTGATTTTGAGGGACTTAACTCTTGGGGAACGTGGACAGGGTCATGAAGGATGTAAAGTCTCAAGCGAGCAAGAGCAGCGTGCCCGGCAAGGGTGGCCTCAATGCCGAGATTCAATCCCGTATCGGCCACCAGTTGCGCGCGATGTACGACGATGTCGTGCGCCAGGGCGTGCCGGACCGCTTCGCGGACCTGATCCGCAAACTGGATGCACCGCAGGGGGGCGCCGGGGGCGATCCAGCCAAAAACAACGGGAGGGAGTAAATGCCTCTCACGGACTCACTGCGTGACGACATTCTGGCGTCGGTACCGAGCCTGCGCGCCTTCGCGATCTCGCTGAGCGGCAATGGCGACCGCGCCGACGACCTTGTGCAGGAGACGCTGTTGCGCGCACTCGCCAACATCGACTCCTTCCAGCCCGGCTCCAACCTGCCGGCGTGGCTGTTCACCATCCTGCGCAACCTGTTCCGCTCCGACTACCGCAAGCGGCGCCGCGAGGTGGAAGACGCCGAGGGCAGCTACGCCAAGACGCTGAAGACGCAGCCGGCGCAGAACGCGCATCTCGAATTCGAGGAGTTTCGCGCCGCGCTCGACAAGCTGCCGCAGGACCAGCGCGAGGCGCTGATCCTGGTCGGCGCCTCCGGCTTCTCCTATGAAGACGCGGCGGCGATTTGCGGGTGCGCGGTCGGCACCATCAAGAGCCGCGTCAACCGCGCGCGCTCGAAACTCTCCGCGCTGCTCTATGTCGACGGCGCGGAAGATTTCGGGCCGGACAACACCGTCCGCGCCGTGATCGGCGGCAGCGGCGGGTGACGGTCCTCAGCGTCATTGCCGGGCTTGACCCGGCAATCCATCATTCTTCGAAAGACTCCTTGTGAAGCGCGACGGATGCGCGGGTCAAGCCCGCGCATGACGGAGAGTTCTGTAGCGGCGCGCTGCGCTGCATCCGGGGAACGCGGGCGGAGGTTAGACCGGCCGCTGCACCGGCGCCGAGAGCGCTTCGGTGCGATCGCGTTCCGTCATGTCGATGACGGTTTCCATCGGCGCGGTGAGTTCATAGACGTAGCTGCCTTCCGTAAAATACCGCTTCGCGGCGCCGCCGAGCGCTTCCGGCGCGACGCGGTCCAGAAGGATGATGCCGAAATCGCTGTCGGGACGCCGCGTCGCTGCGCTGGTGTTGGATTCTTCCCAGCTGAAATGAAAAATCTCGTTGGGCGCCTCGCCCGTCACTTCCCA
>NZ_DASWQI010000009.1:0-1784 GCF_036403745.1 Allosphingosinicella sp. | reverse complement strand
GACAAGCACGGCACGCCGGTGGACTTCCTGCTCACGGCCAAGCGCGATCTGGACGCCGCCAAACGCTTCTTCCGCAAGGCTTTGCAGGATCAGCCGCTGCTATCGCCCGACCGGATCGGCACGGATGGTGCCGGCACCTTGAACCGCCCCGGGTTTTCCGGAGGCTCCAACTCTTGCGAGGATGGAGCCATGACGAAGCGAACCCCACCCTATTCCCCTGAAGTCCGCGAGCGGGCCGTGCGGATGGTGCTCGACCATCAGGGCGAGCACGGCTCGCAATACGCGGCGATCCGCTCGATTGCGGCCAAGATCGGCTGTTCGGGCGAGACGCTGCGCAACTGGGTCCGGCAGGCCGAGCGCGACCAAGGCGTGCGGGCTGGCCCGACGACGGACGAGCGCGAGCGGATCAAGGCGCTGGAGCGGGAGGTCCGCGAGTTGCGTCAGGCCAACGAGATCCTGCGCAAGGCCAGCGCCTATTTTGCGATGGCGGAGCTCGACCGCCGGTTCCGGTCATGATCGCCTTCATCGACGACCATCGCGCGGTCTACGGGGTCGAGCCGATCTGCAGGGTGCTGCCGATCGCCCCGTCGACCTACTACACGCATGCCGCGCGACGGGCCGAACCTGACAGGCTGCCAGCCCGGGCCAAGCGGGACGCGGCGCTCACGGTCGAGATCCAGCGCGTGTACGAGGCGAACTTCTGCGTCTACGGCGTCCGG
This sequence comes from Allosphingosinicella sp., assembly GCF_036403745.1. Classification (GTDB taxonomy): domain Bacteria; phylum Pseudomonadota; class Alphaproteobacteria; order Sphingomonadales; family Sphingomonadaceae; genus Allosphingosinicella. The sequence continues at coordinate 1,065 of NZ_DASWQI010000009.1, read as the reverse complement.
AAGGTCTGGCGGCAACTCGCCCGCGAGGGGATTGTGATCGCCCGTTGCACGGTGGCGCGGCTGATGCGGGCGATGGGCCTGAAAGGAGTTGTACGGGGCAAGACGGTCCGCACCACCGTTCCGGATCCGGCCGCGGTCTGCCCGCTCGACCGGGTCAATCGCCAGTTCAAGGCGCCGCGCCCGAATGCGTTGTGGGTCTCGGATTTTACGTACGTCGCGACCTGGACCGCGTTCGTCTACGTGGCTTTCGTCATCGACGCCTATGCCCGCCGGATCGTCGGCTGGCGCGTGTCACGCTCGGCCCGTGCGGACTTCGTCCTCGATGCCTTGGAGCAAGCCCTTCATCAGCGCCGGCCCTTCGCCGGCAGCGGGCTCGTGTGTCACTCGGACAGGGGGTCGCAATACGTGAGCATTCGCTACACCGAGCGCCTCGCCGAGGCCGGCATCGAGCCCTCCGTCGGCAGCGTCGGGGACTCCTACGATAACGCCCTCGCCGAGACGGTGATCGGTCTCTTCAAGGCCGAGGTGATTCACCGGCGCGGCCCGTGGCGCTCATTCGAGGCGGTCGAGTTCGCCACCCTCGAATGGGTCGATTGGTTCAACACTCGGCGGCTTCTCGAACCCATCGGCAACGTCCCTCCCGCTGAAGCCGAAGCGGGCTACTATGCCCAGGCCAAGGTGCAAACCCTGGCCGCTTGAGCCAAACAAAACGGCCTCCGGGAAAGCTGGAGCGGTTCACTTGAGCCAATAACGCAGCGCTTGGTTGTTGTGAGCGGGCGCGTCGGGCCAAACGCGCATCGCGCATTTGTACGTGCAGATCGCCGGGCGACCTTGCAGATGGTCGCCAAGCCACTGAGCCTCAAATTTCCAGTTGTGTGCGGCGAAGGCTTGCACGCCTACGTCCATATGCCGGTCCATGTAGACGTCGAGGTGCTCTGCAAGCGGGCGGCACTGCGCCACGTCAGCGTCGACGATGTGGTGGATCGCAGAGGCTGGCGCCGGGATCGGGACGGAGGGCCGGACCAAGTCCGACCCCACGATGATGACGTGCCCATTGACGATGTC
>NZ_DASWQI010000008.1:0-45597 GCF_036403745.1 Allosphingosinicella sp. | reverse complement strand
GCGCCGTCTCCGCCGACCTCGGCTCCACCGAGCCGATCGCCCGCCTCATCGCCGAGGCCGGCCCCATCGACATCCTGGTCAACAACGCCGGCATCATCCGCCGCGCCGACGCGCTGGACTTCACCGAGGAAGACTGGGACGCGGTGATCGACACCAACCTGAAGACCCTGTTCTTCCTGTCGCAGGCCGCGGCCCGCCAATGGGTGAAGGACGGCCGGGGCGGCAAGATCGTCAACATCGCCTCCCTGCTGAGCTTCCAGGGCGGAATCCGCGTGCCGAGCTACACCGCGTCGAAATCGGGCGTTGCGGGGCTAACCAAGCTCCTCGCCAACGAGTGGGCGGCGAATGGCGTCACCGTCAACGCGATCGCGCCGGGCTATATCGCCACCAGCAACACCGCCGCTTTGCAGGCCGACGAGACCCGCAACCGCCAAATCCTGGAGCGCATCCCCGCCGGCCGCTGGGGCGCACCGTCGGATCTCGCCGGCGCCGCGGTGTTCCTCGCCTCGGACGCGTCCAATTACGTCAACGGCCATATCTTGGCGGTCGACGGCGGCTGGCTGGCGCGATGACCGGCGCCCCCAAGACCGGACATGTCGCCTGCTTCGGCGAGATCCTCCTGCGCATGACCGCGCCGGGCCGCGAGCTGATGCTGCAGAAGCCGCATTTCGACGTCTATGTCGCGGGCGCCGAGGCCAATGTCGGGGTGGGCCTCGCCAATCTCGGCCATCCGGTGCGGATGATCAGCCGGCTCCCGGACAATGCGCTGGGCCAGGCGGCGCTCGACGCGCTGCGCCGCCATGGGGTGGACACGGCCGGCGTGGGGCGGACGGCGGGGCGGATGGGCCTCTATTTCCTGACGCAGGGCGCGGGCCTCAGGGCCTCCGAAATCTTCTACGACCGCCAGGACAGCAGCTTCGCCCGCGCCGCCGCCGCCGACTTCGACTGGGACGCGTTGCTGGACGGCGCAGGCCTGCTCCACATGTCCGGCATCACCCCGGCGCTCGGTCCCCGCTCGGCGGAAGCGGCGGTTGCGGCGGCCGAGGCCGCGCATCGGCGCGGCGTGCCGATCTCCTTCGACGGCAATTACCGCTCCCAATTGTGGGAGGCCTGGGACAGCGACCCGCGGTCGATCCTGACGAAGCTCGTCTCCAAGGCGCAGATCCTGTTCGGCAACCACCGCGACATCTCGCTCCTGCTCGGCACCGAGTTCAGCGGCGAGGGTTCTGACCGCCGCCGCATCGCCGCCGAAGCCGCCTTCGAAGCTTTCCCGAACCTGACAACGATCGCCTCGACCGCCCGCCACGTGGAGGATGCCGATCGCCACCTCATCTCCGCCCGCATCGACACGCAGGGCGGCGCCGCGCAGACCGAGGACGTGCTGGTGGCCGGCATCGTCGACCGCATCGGCGCGGGCGATGCCTTCGCGGCCGGGATACTGCACGGGCTTCGCTCCGGCCGGGACCTCGAATGGACGGTGCGTTCCGGCCTGGCGCTGACCTGCCTGAAGCACTCGCTGCCCGGCGATTTCAGCCTGTTCGGGCCCGCCGACATCGAGGCGTTCATGGCCGGGGGCCTGGACGTCCGCCGGTGATGGACCGCCGTCGCTTCCTGGCCGCGGCGGCGGCGCTGCCTCTGGTCGCCGCAACCGCCGGCGATCCGGTGGTGCCGACGACGCTCGGGCGGGTGCGCGGCACGCGCGAGGGCGGCCTCGCGGTGTTTCGCGGCATCCAATATGGCGGCGCCGATCGCTTCCAGGCGCCGCGCGCGCCCTGGCCCAGCAAGGAGGTGGTCGACGCGGTCCGCTTCGGACCCTCGTCACCGCAGCGCGGCGGGCGCTATGCTGGGACGAGCGAGGACTGCCTCTACCTGAACGTCTGGACGCCGGACCCGCGGGCGGGCGGGCGGCGGCCGGTGATGGTCTATATCCATGGCGGCGCCTATTCGACCGGCTCCGTCGCCGATCCGCTCAACGACGGCCGTCACCTTGCGGCGGCCGAGGACGTGGTGGTGGTGACGGTCAACCACCGCCTCAACGTCTTCGGCTACCTCTACTTGGCCGCCCTTGATCCCAGGTTCCCGGACAGCGGCAATGCAGGCCAGCTGGATCTCATCCTCGCGCTGAAATGGGTGCGCGACAACATTGCGGCGTTCGGTGGCGATCCGTCGCGGGTGCTGGTGTTCGGTCAGTCGGGCGGCGGCGCCAAGATCGCGACGATGATGGGCATGCCTGCCGCGGCCGGCCTGTTCCACCGCGCCGTGACGATGAGCGGCCAGCAGGTCACCGCGTCGGGGCCGATCAACGCGGCCGCGCGCGCCAGGGCGTATCTCGCCTACCTCAAGGCGCGGCCGATCGACCTTCTCTCCATGCCGCAGGAGCGGCTGGTCGAAGGCCTGGCCGCCACCGACCCGGTCCTCGGCGGCGGCGTCTACATGGGCCCGGTGCTCGACATGAAGTGGCTCACCCGCCACCCCTTCTGGCCGGACGCCAATCCGCAGTCGAAAGCGGTGCCGATGATCCTCGGCAACACCCGCGACGAGACCCGCGGCTTCATCGACCCGGACAGCGAGAAGGTGCGCACCCTCGACTGGGACAACCTGGCCGAGCGGATGGCGCCGGAGCTTCGCGTCGACCTCCCGCCCGATTGGCTGGTCGCCCAGTACCGGCGGCGCTTTCCCGACTGGTCGCCCGAGCGAATCTTCTACGCGGCGACGACCGCCGGCCGGAGCTGGCCGGGGCAGGTGATCGAGGCGGATGCGCGGGCGCGGGCCGGGGCGCCGACCTGGGTCTACCAAGTCGATTTCCAGTCGCCGACGCAGCCCCGCCGCGGCGCGCCCCACACCATGGACATCGCGCTCGCCTTCGGCACACTCGACGCGCCGGGCTCCTTCACCGGGACGGGGGAGGGCGCGCGTATCGCGAGCCGTACGCTGATGTCCGCCTTCGCGGGCTTTGCCAGGCGCGCAGATCCGAACGGCGCCGGCGTCCCACACTGGGACCAGTACCGCCTGCCGCAGCGGGCGACCCTGCTGGTCGATGCAGCATCCCGTGCGGCCGACGACCCGCGCCGCTGGGAGCGCGAGCTGTTCGCGCGTGCGCCGTACATCCAGCCGGGAAGCTGATCGTTGCGGCCGCCGCTTGACTTGGCCGGTGGTGGAGGCCAAAGGTTATGACACCGGTTTCTCAGTGAGCCGGATGAATGGCGACTCGGCAAAATAGCCGGGCGCGTGCAGGAGAGGATCAGGCCGCCGGTATCGCCGGCCCACTCCCCTTACCGCATGTTCGTCCGTGTTTTTTTGGCCCGGTTAGACACCGGTGTCATAGACGTTGAGTAGACGTTCGGACCTGCCGCTTGCGGCAACAGGAGGGGTAGAAAAATGGGTTCCAGTCTCGCTGCGCTTCGCCGGCCCCGCACCGGCCGCTATCTCGCCGCTGCTTCGCTGGGCGCCGTTGCGCTGGCCCTCGCCGCGCCGGCCGCCGCCCAGAGCGCGCAGGCGCCGCAGATTCCGCCGCCGGCCCCCGCGCCCGCGCCGGGCGTCCCCAGTGCCGCGGCGCCGGCCGACCGCGCCGTCACCATGATCGACCAGCCGGGCGTCCCTGTCGCCGGCGAGAGCGCCGACCAGCCGTCCGAAGGCGGCATCGTCGTCACCGGCTTCCGCAGCAGCCTGGCCCGCGCGCTCAACATGAAGAAGCAGGAGAACGCCTCCACCGATTCGATCCTCGCCGAGGACATCGGCAAGTTCCCGGACCTCAACCTCTCCGAATCGATCCAGCGCATTCCCGGCGTCGCGCTGCAGCGCGACGGCGGCGAGGGCCGCCAGATCACCGTCCGCGGTCTCGGGCCGCAGTTCACCCGCGTCCGCATCAACGGCATGGAAGCCCTGACGACGGCGGGCGGCGCCGACGCCTCCGGCGGCACCAACCGCAGCCGCTCGTTCGACTTCAACGTCTTCGCGTCCGACCTCTTCAACGCGATCACGCTGCGCAAGACGGCCGAGGCTTCCGTCGAGGAAGGATCGCTCGGCGCGACGGTCGACCTGCGCACCGCGCGTCCGTTCGATTACAAGGGCTTCACCCTCACCGCGTCGCTGCAGGGCGATTATAACGACCTTTCGAAGAAGGTGACGCCGCGCGGCGCCTTCCTCATCTCCAACACCTTCGCCAACGGCACGCTCGGCGCCCTTCTCTCGGTCGCCTACACTAAGCGCCAGCTGATCGAGGAAGGGCCGAGCACGGTCCGCTGGGCGCCCGCCACCAGCTTCGCGCCGGGCTTCCAGAGCGTCGGCGGAGTCAGCTGCCTCAATGCCGCGGGCAGCGCCGCGCTGAGCCCGGCGCCCGGCGATTGCGCCGCGGTCGATGCCGCCCAGCATCCGCGCTTCCCGCGCCAGGACTGGTATTATGACGACCAGAGGCGGATCGGCGTCACCGCCTCGTTTCAGTGGAAGCCGTCCGACAACACTCTCATAAGCCTCGACGGCCTCTATGCCGACTTCAAGGGCACGCGCGAGGAGCGCTACTTGGAAGCGCCGTCGTTCAGCGTCGGCGGCGCCTGCACCGCCGCGAGCCGCAATTCGACCTGCGGCATCGCCGACACCGACGTGACGAGTTCGAAGATCACCAACGGCGTCATGTATGCCGGCACCTTCAACGACGTCGATCTGCGCGTCGAGGACCGTTTCGACCAGCTCGACACCAAGTTCAAGCAGGTGACGCTGGACGGCATGCAGAAGTTCGGCGACCAGTTCACCCTCACCTTCGCCGGCGGCCATTCGATCTCGCAGCACCGCAACCCGGTGCAGAACACGCTGACGTTCGACCAGTTCAACATCGACAATTACAGCTACGATTACGGCTCGCCGAGCGGCCGTGCGCCAGTGTTCAACTTCGGCACCGCCAACTTGACCGATCCTAATTCGTGGGTGCTCTCGCAGATCCGTCTGCGCGCGGCGACCGCCGACAACGTCTTCGACAGCGCCCAGGCGGCGTTCAACTGGAAGCCGAGCGACGACTTCCAGATCGATTTCGGCGGCGAGTGGAAGAAGTACAAATTCACGACCACCGAGCTGCGCCGCCAGAACGCGGCGAGCCCCAGCACGAACCAGGAGCCGACGATCCCGGCGGCTATCGCAGGCATGCCGCTCAGCGGCCTGGGACATCTCGTGACGGTCGGCGGCTACACCTTCTTCGCCCCCGATTACGCCACCGCGGACGGCCAGCTCCACTTCGGCGACCCGACCGCCTTCGGCGGCGCCTTCGCGCTCGGGCCGGGGCCGGCGCTCGGCAACAACGCGACGGTGCGGGAGCGCGACCAGGGCGCCTTCCTCCAGGCGAGCTTCCACCACGATTTCGGCTCCATGGTGCTGCGCGGCAATGTCGGCGTCCGCTATGTCGAAACCCGCACCGCCTCGACCGGCTATGCGATCGTCGCCAACGCGATCAACCAGATCACCGTCAACAGCAGCTACCACGACTGGCTGCCGTCGGCGAACATCGTCTTCGAGCCGGTGCGCAACTTCGACATTCGCTTCGCCGCTGCGAAAGTCATGTCGCGGCCGAGCCTCGGCAGCCTCAACCCGGGCGCGACGATCAACGTCTCCGGCGCGAATCGCACCGTGTCGGGCGGCAATCCATTCCTGCTGCCGTACCGGGCCAACAGCTACGACATCGCCTTCGAATGGTATTTCCAGCCGGGCGGCCTGCTGTCCCTCGCTCTGTTCGAAAAGGACGTCGGCAGCTTCATCACCACGCTGCAGAGCCGGGGCGTCTTCTCCACCAATCCGTTCGGACTGCCGACCACCTTGATGACCGCCGCCTGCGGCAATCTCGCGGGCTGCGACGCCACGACGATCTTCACCTTCAGCTCGCCGGCCAACACGCCTGGCGGGCCGGTCCAGGGCTTCGAGGTCAACTACCAGCAGCCGTTCAAATTCCTGCCCGGCTTCCTCAGCCACACCGGCGTGCTGCTCAACTACACGGGCGTCAAATCGAAGATTAAGTATCTGAACGCCGCCGGCGCCGTCGTCGCGATCAACGACCTCACCCAGCTGTCCCGCAAGTCGGCCAACGCCACGCTCTATTACGAGGACAGCAAGTTCAGCGCACGCGTCTCCGCCGCCTATCGCAGCGGCTATCTAACCCAGATCCCCGCTGCGGAGGCCGGTAACGACGTGCAGGGGACGAACAGCACTTTGAACGTCGATGCCTCCGTTCAGTATACGATCAACAAGCATTTGAAGGTGACGATCGAGGGCATCAACCTCACCGACGAATATCAGGACCAGTATGTGGACAGCCGGGACATGCTGTCGGTCTACCACCATACCGGCCGCGAGCTGCTGTTCGGCGTCCGCTACACCTTCTGAGGAGGGCGGGCGGGGAGCGTCCGATGCGCATCGACCGGCGCACGGCGCTCCTCGCCGGCCTCGCCTTGCCGCTGGCCGCGCGGGCGCAGACGCCGGCCCCGGCGACGCGGGAGCCCCACCGGCTGGTGACGCCGGATCCGACGGAGACGATCGACCTGTGGCCGAACGGCGCGCCCGGCGCACCGGCGCGGCTTCCGGTCGAGGCCGTGAAGGAACGCAGCACCGATCCCGCCTATAACGACCGCTTCGTCGCCGGCATCGTCCGGCCGCGAATGGCGGTGTTCCGGCCGGCCCGGCCGAACGGTGCGGCAATGCTGATCGCGCCCGGCGGCGGCTATTCCTGGGTGGTCGTCGACAAGGAAGGCTATGAGATGGCGCGGTGGCTCGCCACGCGCGGCCTCACGGCCTTCGTCCTCTTCTACCGGCTTCCCGGCGAAGGCTGGGCGGCGGGGGCCGACACGCCGCTCCAGGATTCGCAGCGGGCGATGCGGCTCATCCGCCACCATGCCGGCCGCTTCCGCATCGACCCGAAGCGGGTCGGCGCGATGGGCTTTTCCGCGGGCGGCCATGTCTGCGCCGACCTTGTCGCCCGCTTCGCCGCTCCGGTCTACACGCCGGTCGACGCCGCCGACCGCCTCAGCGCGCGGCCGGGCCTTGCCGCGCCCATCTATCCAGTGGTGTCGATGACGGCCCCCACGGCCCATGCTGGTTCGCGCAAGAACCTGGTCGGGGAGCATGCGACTCCCGCGCTGGAGCGCGCCCATTCCCCCCACCTCCATATCGGGGCCGATGTACCGCCGACCTTCCTGCTCCACGCCGAAGACGACGGCTCGGTGCCGGTGGAAAACAGCCTGCTGCTCCGCGCCGCCCTGCTGGCGGCAAAGGTGCCGGTCGAGACCCACCTCTTCCCCGACGGCGGCCATGGCTTCGGCCTCCGCCTCTCGCGCGGCAAGAGCGTCGAGGGCTGGCAGGACATCTTCTGGGCGTGGGGCGTGAAGCGGCGGCTGTTCGCCTGACCCGTCAGGCGATCTCCAGCAGCGCCTCGAGGGAGAGCGGACCGCGGTTCAGAACCCGATCGTGGAACGCGCGGGGATCGCCGCGCCGGCGGGCGAGGTCGATCAGCGTCAGCGCATGGGCCGCGTCGCCGGCGAAGCCGGCCGGCTCGGCGGCGTAGCGGTCCACCTCCTGCGCGAACGGGAAGAACAGCTCGAAGCCGACTGTGTCCTCGAGGTAAGCGATCGCCCGCGCGCGGGTCCAGCGATGGACATGGATGCCGAGGTCGGCGACGACGCGGGCGAGGCGGAAGAGGCAGGATTGAAGGAAGCCGGCCTGCTCGATCGGGCTCAGCAGGCCGATCCGGTCGGCAAGGCTCTCGGCATAGATCGCCCAGCCTTCCGCAGCGCCGGCAGCGTAGCGGAGCTGCAGCGGATGCGGCGCGGCCCTCTCCTCGCGGCGGAGCTCGATCATATGTCCGGGGAGGGTCTCGTGACAGGCGACGGTCGTCAGCGTCCACGCCGGCCGGTCGTGGACATTGGCCAGGTCGGGATAATAGGTTTCGCTCGACGGATCGCGATACCCGCGCTTGCCGGCCGCCTCGTCGGCCGCGCTCATCCGCCGGACGCGCGCGTTCGCCTCGAACGGCGGGTTGAACCACGCCGCGAGGCGAGGCCGTAGCCGGTCCAGCGCCGCATTCATGTCGGCGACGGCGTGTTCGCGGCCGGCATCGTTATTGGGATAGAGATAGTCCGGCCGCTGCTTGAGCGCCCGCAAGCGCGCGCCGACGCTGCCGCGCGAGAGGCCAAGACGCTTCAGCAGCCCGTCGAGCCGGCGGGTCAGGACGGCGATCCTTTCGGTGACGAGGCGGTCCAGATCCGCGGGCGTCATGTCGGTCCCGGTCGCGGAGCGGAGCCGCAGCGCGTAATAATCGGGCCCGCCGGGAAACTGCCAGACGCCCGGCTCGCGCGGCGCCGTTGCGCCCAGCGACCGGACCGTCTCGATCTCCCGCACCACCGCGGCTGGCGGGTTCTTTGCAAACCGCGCCTTCAACCCCGCCTCCACGGCACCGAGCATGAAGGCCGGCGGGACGATGCCGCGCGCCGCTGCGGCGCGCAGCAAGTCGGCCTCCACTTCGAGCGAGTGGAAACGGTTGACGGGGCCGATCGGACCGTCCTCGACGTCGCGCCAGGCACCGTGGCGCTGGCTCACCACATAAGGCGAGCCGCCGCCCGGCTTCGCCAAGGGAAAGTCGCGCGCCATCGCCTCGTCGCACTCGATGCCGCGCACCACCATCTTGAGGATTGCCGCGTCTTCGCGCCCCAGCGCCGCGGCAGGGCCGGCGCGAAGCCGGCGCAGCATCTCCGAATGGGTCGGATAGGCCTGCAGGGCATGGTCGAGCAGCGTCTTGAGCGGCGGAGCAGCGGGCGTCGCCGCCCTGGCCTGGTGCGGCAGTAGCAGAACCGCACTCGCGCCGAGGCCCGCGATCAGCGCGCGCCGATCAGTTTCCGCAAAGCCTTTTCCGCTCCTCATTTCTCCCTTCTAAGTCCCCATTGATACCGGTGTCAAAAGCAGCTTATGAGGGGGCGAAAGTCGGCGGGAAGAGGCTTCAATCGCCCGTCCGCCGGCCCCGATGAGAGGATTGGAAATGGGCCTTAGCCTGCGCGTGTGTCTCCTGCTTTCTGCGGCGGCGGCCGCGTTTCCGGCGGCCGCTTCGGCCCAGGCGCCGCAGCTCCTCTTCCACGTCTCCGCCGACCAGGGCGTCGTCGCGGACCGCGCCGGCGGGGATGCGGTGCCCAATTTCCAGGACAAGGTCCGCATCGTGCCTACGGGGGCGATGGGCGGCGCGATCCAATGGGACGATGACGGCGTCCTCACCTGGAACGCCCCCGGCAACATCTACGCCCAGCGGGGCACGCTCGCCTTCTTCTGGCGGTCCCGCACGCCGGTGGGGGAGGCGCCATTCGCCCTCTTCCGCGTCGGCTATGCCGACCATTCGAGCTGGGACATGGCCTGGCTGCGGATCGACTGGAACGGCCACGGCTTCGACGCTTTCGTCACCGACGCGAACCTCGCCCGCACCCGCGTCTCGTTCCGGATCCCGGCTGCGCCGAAGCCGGACGAGTGGCACCATATCGCCTTCTCGTGGGACGAGACGGTGGGCGTGCGCCTCTACGTCGACGGACGGGAGGCCGCGCGCAAGGACGCCAAGGCCGATTACGACGCCGGGCTTGACCAACTCGGCCTCGCCGGGCGCGTCGTGTCGCCGCACCAGGTGCAGAGCCGCTACCATTTCATGCGCGGCAGCGACGTCGACGAGATCCGCGTCTACGACCGCATGCTCGCCCCCGCCGCGGTGATGGCCCTTGCCGGGAAGCAGGAGCCTGTAGAGGCGCCGCAGCCCGCCCCAGCGGGGCGCCGCGCCGCCTGGCTGCACCGCTTCGGCTGGGACCGGGCTAGCCCGCCGGCCCTGACGGCGCCGGTCACCCGCATCCGCAAGGTCGAATTCGCGGACGCGAAGGATTTGAAGCAGTGGATGTGGAAGGGCGTCGACGGGATCGAGGAGACGACGTGGCCCGGCGTCTACAACCGCTCGCGCCTCCCCGGCCGCGACGATTATTTCGAGCTGCCCGACTGGAACACCTATGTCGAAGGCGGCAAGGCCTACGACCTGAAAGTCCCCGCGGGCGAGACGGTGAACCGCGTCGAGATACGGGGCGCGGCGTACGGCGATCTCGCCTGGTCGTCAGATGGCGCGAGCTGGCGAAGCGTCGGCCGCCGGCCCGAGGGGGTGGTGCGCAGCGTCGAGAGCTTCGCCGCCCGGCAGGGCGGGAGGCTGCGCTTCACCAACGTGGCGCAGGAGACGCCGATCCAGGAAATCTGGGCTTATGATGTCGGCGAGGGCAAGGAGCCCGCCGGCACATTCAAATTGAGCTACAGCGTCAATCCCGACGCCGCGCCGGCCTACGGAAACCTCCAGGGCCTCGTTGACTTCATCCGCGGCCGCTACCCCGCCGACGAGCGCGAGACGGTGGTCGCGCTCCCCGCCGGCGCGTCGTCCGGCCGCGCCGCCGCCGCCGCGGGCGACCCCACCGCCACCGGCGCGGTGCAGCGCGCCGCCGGCGCCGCGCCCATCGTCCACATCCTCATCCCCGCCGGCTTCGGCGATGCGCTCCCGGCGCGGGCGCCGTCGCGGGCGTGGAATTACGGCTGGGAGAACGTCCATGACGGTCTGGACGGCATCGCCATCGACATCCCGCCGCTCAAGGCGACGCCCGGCGCCGACGGCCTCATCCCGCTCAACATCCGGGTGAAGGACCCGATCTGGCCGCAGCGCGATATGATCGACGTGTCGGTCTCCGTCCGTCCCGGCGAGGCGCGGACCCTTTGGCTTGACCTCCGCGACCGCATCCTCACCGACGACAGCCTCTATCTCACCGTCGCCTCCGCCGCCCCGGACTTTGGCCCCTCCTCCTTGAAAGGCATGAACATCCGCCTGGTGTTCAAGGACCGTGAGGCGGCGAAGGCGGAGCATGTCGCCGACCGCTTCAACCAGGTGAAGGACAATTGGGGCTTCCTCGTCGAGGAGCATACCGCCTCGAAACGCCTCGGCCTCTACCGGCGGCTCTACACCGACATTTCAGACCTGCTGCGGGTCGACCCGGACAATGTCCTCGCCCGCCAATATTGGGCCGACATCAGCTACAATGCGCAGGGCCCCCTGCCGTTCGTCCAGCCGGCGCCGCCGCCGGGCGTGCCGCTCTGGGCGTTCCGGCAGCTCGAGGATCTGAAGCTGGTGCGCCACTTCGCCAATTGGTGGATCGACAACCGCCAGGTGCCGTACGGCGATTTCGGCGGCGGCATCTCGGACGACGTCGATCTGACCGAGCAATGGCCGGGGCTCGCGCTGATGGGGGTCGATCCGGACAAGATCAACGCGTCGCTCCGGGCGCTGTCGGACGCCGTCTACACGAACGGCATGCGCACCAACGGCCTCGGCACCATCACCACCGACGAGCTCCACGCCTATGAGGAAGGGCTGAATTCGGACGCCGAGCGGCTCTACCTCAACTGGGGAGAGCCCAAGTCGGTCGAGCGGCTGATGGACACGGTGCGGGCGCTGCAGGGGATCATCCTCACCAATCCCGCCGGACACATGCATTTCGCCTCCAACTGGTATGGCGGCCGCAAGGTGTACCGCGAGGGGCCGTGGGAGTGGCAGAAGCCTTATTCCTTCACCGTCCTCCACGCGCCGATCCTGATCGGCCTCTACAATGGAAACCCGGTGGCGCGGGCCCTCGTCACCGGTACGATCGACGGCTGGATGGCGCACGGCAAGCAGGGCGCCGGCGGCCGCTGGAGCTATCCCAACGAGATCAACTGGCGGACCGACGCCGAGCGGGTCGGGGATCGCGGCGGCATCAGCACGTCGCTCCAGGCGGCCTGGGCGAGCTACCGCTGGACCGGCGATGCGAAATACCTCCGCCCGCTCGAAGGCCGGGTGGCGGAGTCTGCAATCATCCTCGCCGAGATCAACGATGACGCTCTCGATGTGCTTGGGCGGCGCAAGGACTGGGGCGCGGCGCTCGCCGCCAAGCCGTCCGGCGCCTTCGAACAATATGAGGCGTGGCAGCAGACCGGCGACAAGGCCTCGCTCGAGCGGCTCCACGCCGACGCGATCCGCAGCAAATCGCAGAACATGTACATGCTCACCGAAGGCCATTGGTGGTCGGACCGCGTCGACCAGCCCAACGAAATCCTGCAGCGCGAGCGGCTCGGCGGCATCGCCCTGCGGCGCAACCAGACGGTCCCCGGACACACGGTAAGCTGGCGCTTCGCCGATCCGGAAGGCGCCGAGCAGGTCGCGATCCTGCTTCCCGGCGCCACCCCCGATCGGTTCAAGGTGATCGCCTACAATGTGAGCGACCGGCCGCAGCGGGCGGTGATGACGGGCTGGAACGTGACGGCGGGCAGCTGGCGGATGACTTCGGGGGTGGACTCGAACGGCGACGACAAGGCCGACGCGCCCGTCGACGCGCGGACGGTGCCGCTGGAACGCAGCGCCTCGGTGGAGGTCGTCTTCGCGCCGCACCAGACCACCGTGCTGGAGTTCGCCCTTCAGCGGCCGACCGTGCCGGTCGAGCAGCGGCCTGATCTCGGCATCGGCCCCGATGATGTCGCCGTCCGGGGCGGACGCATCGAGGTCGTCGTCCACAGCCTCGGCGCCGTCGCCGCGCCCGGTGGGACGGTGACGGTCGAGGATAGCTCCGGCCGCATCCTTGCTCGCGGGACTGTCCCTCCGCTCGCCGCACCGCTGGACCTGCAGCCAAAGACGGCGAGGGTCACGCTCTCGCTGTTCAAGGGTCAGGCGACGCGCGGGCTCAAGGTATCGGTCGGCGCGGGCGTCCCGGAGATCACCCAGAGCAACAACACAATCGTGCTGCCCTAGGACTTCGCTCTGCGAAGCCGGCGCAGGACGAACACGGCCGGGTAGAGGAAGGTGAGGGCGCGGGGGAGCGGGACGGCGATGCGGTCGTAGGGGCTGACCAGCTGGCGGCGGAGTTCGCCGAGCTTGAAGCCCACGCCCTTGCCGAGCCCGAACTGGAGGAGGTGGATGGTGGCGGTGCCGAGCCGCGTCGCTTCGAGCTCCTGCGCTTCGGCCCGCCCGGCGAGCTTGCGCAGCGACAGTGCCAGCAGCCAGCGGGTCGTCCGGTCGCGGCGCAGCTCCGCCAGCAGCGGCGCCGGCACCGGCGTCTCGAACAGGCGATGGCTGAGAAGCAGTGCCAGGGCTGCGGCGCGGCCGGCACCGAGCGTGACGGCGGCCCGGTAGAGGGGTTCCATTGCCTCGGGCGGCATCGGCGCCAGCAGCGCGGCGATGTCGGCGATCCATTTCAAGCGGAACCAGGCGCTCGAGGCGCCGTGGATTGCGAGATAGGCGAAGAGTGGCTCCGTCGCGAGCGTCGTCAGGGTGCCGCTGCCGCCGCCGACGGCGACCTCCTGCCGCGGCGAGGCGAGGCCGACGCCGCCGAGCAGGCGTGGATTGTCGGCAAGCGCGGTGTGGAGCTCGACGGTGAGGCCGCGCGCGGGGTCGCTCCAGACGGACTCCTTCCAGTGGCGGTGCCAGAAAGCGAGCTTACTCCGCGCCTCCGGACCTTCCGGAATGGCGAGCGTGTAGCCGGCGCCTTCGAGCAAGGCGGCGGCGGCCTCGACGTCCTCAGCGGCGACGAGGACGTCGATGTCCCAGCCCATCTTGAGGCCGATCGAGCCCCAGGCGAGCTGGCCCAAAGTCACGCCCTTCACGAACAGGAGGTCGATGCCCGCGGACGCGAACTGCGCCTTGAGGCGCAGCGATTCGGCGGTGAGGACGAGGCTCTGGCGCGCGATCCGGCTCGCCGCCGCGCGGAGCCGCTCCGCTTCCGGCTCGGGCGGCTCCACGCCGGCGCGGCGGAGGCCGTCGCGGACCAGACCCTCGACCCGGTGCCGCTCGGCGATCTGCACCACGCGCGGCCAGTCGGCGCCGTCGGCAAGGGCGCGGATCCGCGCGGCCGCCGCGCCGTCGGCGGGGCGCCGGCAGCACGCGGCGACAAGCTGGAATTCGCTGGAAAGCCGCACGCTTCGCTCCCTTGGAAGGCGCCGCTTTTGCCACCCGCTGGCGCCGACCGGCAAGGGCCGCGTCTTGCCACCTCCCCCCGCCGGGCGTAGCGCCAGCGCCGTGACGGCCGCCACGCGCCCCCGCCGCCGCCCGTTGGGGGCGGCCAATCGCCGCCTCCTCGCCGAGGCGCTGCCGGCGCTCGTCCTCGCCTCCCTGGCGGTCAAGCTGGCGCCGTTCCGCCGCGTCGCCGCCTGGGCCGGTGGGCGGGGCGGAGACGGCGGCGCCCTGATGGACGAGGCGACGATGCGCAAGGCGCGCTGGGCGGTCGAGGCGTGGGCGCGGCGGGTGCCGTGGCGCGCCGTCTGCTTCCAGAAAGGGCTGGCGCTGCACTGGATGCTGCGCCGCCGGGGCGTTGCCTCGGCGCTCCACTACGGCGTGGCGAAGGATGAAGGGGCCGGGCTCAAGGCGCATGTCTGGGTGAGCGTCGCCGGGCGCCCGGTCATCGGCGGCGAGGGCGCGGACGGCTTCGCTTGCCTCGCAACCTTTCCACCGCAGGAGCGCGGCGCCTCGTCTCAGCGGGCGGCCAATACACTGAGCGCAGACGATTTTTCCTAGTGTTGCGACTGTAACTTTCGTAAGGGCCGCGCGGGGACGGGAATTCGATACGTTGAGACCAGGCTTTTCGCGCACTGCGGTTGCTGCGCTCGCATGCTTTGCGGGCGGTGCGGCTTTGTGCCAGCCGCGCGCGGCCCAGCCCGCCACGACCGTCGCCGCGCCGACCGCCGGTCCCGCTTCGCCGCGCCTTCCCGCCCCGTCGGCGGACCCGCTCCACATCGATTTCAGCGCCGATCCAGTGCTGCGCCTGTCGCGCCGCCAGACGCCGTCCGACGAGTTCCGCGCGCTCGTCGACGGGGCCGTCGAGCGGCATCCCGGCACGCTCGAGGCCGAGGCGACGACCTCCGAGGCGCGGGCGGTGGTCAGCGAGGCCTATGAGCGCCGCCTGCCGTCGGTCGACCTCACCGTTCAGAATTACCAGGTTCTGGCGCGGCAATTCTCAAACGACCCCAACAACATCATCGAGCGGACGCGGGCCCACGCGCGGACCGACGCGCAGCTCAGCATCACCCAGAACATCTTCGATTTCGGCGCCAGCGCGAATCGCGTGTCGGCGGCCGGGGCGCGGCTGCGTTCGGCGGCGGCGGACGCGGAGGCCAGCGCCGACAATATCGCGCTGACCACCATTGCGGCCTGGTACGATGTCTTTGCCTACCGGGCGCTGGTCGGGCTCACCGAAAATTTTGTCGCGAACCAGCAGGAGCTGCGCGCCGCGGTCGAGGAGCGGATCCGCCAGGGCGTCTCGGCGCCGGGCGACACGGCGCGTGTCGAGAGCTACCTCGCCTCGGCGCAGACCCGGCTGGCGAGCTTCCGGCGCCTGCTCTCCAATGCCGAGGCGCGCTTCACGCAGCTGACCGGCGCGCCGCCGCCCGCCAATCTCGACCGCGCACCGGTCGCCGAGCTGCCGGCGATGAGCCGCGACGCGGCCTCGCTCGCGGCGATGAGCGCGCCGCAGCCGCGCGCCGCCCAGGCCGCCGCGGATTCGGCGCGGCAGGAGGCGCGGGCGACGCGGGCCGACCGGATGCCGCAGATCAGCGTGGGCCTCGACGCCGGCCGCTACGGCGTCTTCGAGAACACCCAGGATTACGACGTGCGCGGCCGCGTCACCTACCGCCAGCATCTGTTCGGCGGCACCGAATCGCGGCTCGCCCAGGCGGAGGCGCGCTCGCGCTCCGCCGATGCGCGCGCCACCCGGGTCCGCGACGAGGCGGCGCGCGACGCGTCGATCGCCTGGTCCGACGTGCAGGCGCTGGAGGAGCAGTTGCGGGCGATGGAGGCGAGCTACATCGCCAGCCGCCGCTCGCGCGACGTGCTGGTCGAGCGCTTCATCAACGCGCGCGGCAATTTGTTCGACGTGGTCGCCTCCGAAGATTCCTATTTCGAGACGGCGACTTCCTATATCAGGGCGCTGAGCGAGCTCGATGCCGCCCGCTATGTCCTGCTCTCGCGGACCGGCGTTCTTTTGAAAGAGCTTCGCATCGATCCGGTAAAGGTCGGGGGACGGCGTGAGTAGCGAGCATCAGCATCAGATCAAGATCCCCGAACGCCGCTTCGCGCCCTGGCTGCTCGAGCCGATGCGGAAGAATCGCAGCGTCTACCTGAAGGTCGCGCTCGCCGCGGTGATGATCAACATCTTCGGCATGATGACCTCGCTGTTCACGATGACCGTCTATGACCGCGTCGTCCCGAACAACGCCACGTCGTCGCTGGTGGCGCTGTCGATCGGCCTCCTCGTCATCGTCGCGTTCGATTTCATCCTGAAGCTGCTGCGCGCCTATTTCGTCGACATGGCCGGCGCGTCGATCGACCGCGAGGTCGGCGAGACCCTGTTCCAGCGGCTGCTCAGCCTGCGGCTGGACCTCAAGAAGGGCTCGACCGGTTCGTTGACGGGCATCATGCGCGAACTGGAAGCGCTCAGGGACTTCTTCACCTCGGCGACGATGACGGCGATCGTCGATCTGCCCTTCATCTTCCTCACCCTCGCCGTGGTCGCGATCATCGGCGGCAAGGTGGTGTTCGTGCCGGCGGCGACCATCCCGATCGTCATCCTCGCCGGCTGGCTGACCCAGCCCGCGCTCGACCGCCTGTCGGCCCGCTCGATGGGCGAGGGACTGCAGAAGCAGTCGGTGCTGGTCGAGACGGTCGGCGGGCTCGAGACGGTGAAGGCGACCGGCGCCGGCAAGCTCCTGTCGTGGCGCTGGCGCCGCGCGCTCGTCCAGCACAGCCACAGCTCACTCCGCCAGCGGCTCGTCGCCAGCATCGGCATCACCGTCGCGACCTCGGCGGGGACAGTCTCCTACGCCGGCGTCGTCGTGCTCGGCGTCGGCATGATCGCCGACCAGGAGCTGACCATGGGCGGGCTGATCGCCTGCTCGATCCTCGCCGGCCGCGCCATCGCGCCGCTCGCCCAAATCTCGCAATTGCTGTCGCGGATGACGACGACGCGGACGGCGTATCGTCAGCTCAACGACTTGATGAAGCAGCCGCCCGAGGGCCCTAGCGGCGAGGGCATCAAGATCTCGACGCTGAAGGGCAAGATCGAGTTTCGCAACGTCAGTTTCCGCTATCCCGGCGGCGCCGAGAAGACCCTCGACGAAGTCAGCTTCGTCATCGAGCCGGGCGAGCATGTCGCCCTCCTCGGCCGCGTCGGCTCCGGAAAGTCGACCATCGCCCGCCTCATCCTCGGCCTCTATCCGCCGGAGGAGGGCCTCGTCCTCATCGACGGCACCGACATCCGCCAGCTCGACCCGGTGGAGCTGAGGAGCAATATCGGCGCGGCGCTGCAGGAGAGCGTGCTGCTGACCGGCTCGGTGCGCGAGAATATCGTCCTCGCCCGCCCCGAGGTGGACGACGAGGAGATGCTGCGGGTGACCGAATTGTCCGGCACCCACGCCTTCATGGGCCGCATCGCCAACGGCTACGACCTGAAGCTCGCCGACCGCGGCGAGGGGCTGTCGGGCGGGCAGCGCCAGTCGATCGCGCTGGCCCGCGCGCTCGCCGGCAAGCCGCCGGTTCTGGTGTTCGACGAGCCGACCAGCGCCATGGACGCGCAGACCGAGACCGCGCTCCTCCAGCGCCTCGGCGCCGAGATCGAGGGGCGTACGGCGGTGATGATCACCCACCGGCCGCCGCTGCTCGCTCTGGTCGACCGGGTAATGGTGGTCGATGCCGGCAAGATCGTCATGAACGGCCCGCGCGACGAGGTGATGAAGCAGATCACCCGGCCGCAAGCCGCCGCCGCGCCGCGGGCGGCCTGACGCCATGAACCAGCACACCCACATCGAGGATTATGCCGAGATCAAGCCGCGCACGGCGTCGAACGTGCTGCTGTGGGTGGTCGTCGCCTTCTTCGTCGCTTTCATCCTGTGGGCGTCGTTCACCAAGCTCGACCGGACGGTCCGCGGTCAGGGGCGGGTGATCGCCACCTCGCACATGCAGATCGTCTCCAATCTGGAGGGCGGGGTCGTCGAGGCGATCAACGTGCGCACCGGCCAGCAGGTCAATGCGGGGGACGAGCTGATCCGCCTCGACCGGACCGGCGCCGGCAGCGAGCTCGGCAGCGGCCAGTCGTCCGTGAACACGCTCTCTGCCAAGGTCGCGCGGCTCAGCGCCGAGGTTCAGGGGCGCGAGCCGGTCTATCCGGCGACGAGCGACCCGCAGGTCCAGGAGCAGGTGCGGATCGAGCAGTCGCTCCACGCCTCGCGCAGCCAGGAGCTGGCGAGCCTGCGCGCCGCCGGCGCCGCCCGCGTCACCCAGGCGCGCCGCGCCATCGAGGAGGCGGACGCCAATTACCAGGCCAAGACCGCCAACCGCGACGCCAAGAAGCGCGAACTCGCCATCATCGGGCCGCTCGTCGCGAAGGGCATCGAGCCGCGGCTGTCGCTGTCGGAGGCGGAAAGCGCCTATTCGATCGCGCAGAGCGAAGTCGCCGCCTCCGCGGCCACCATCCAGCGCGCCCACGGCTCGCTCGCGGAGGCGCTGTCGCAAAGCGCGCAGCAGCAGCAGGATTGGAAGAGCGTCGCCGCCAACGAGCTCGCCACCGCGCAAGGCGAGCGCTCGGCCCGCTCGAGCGCCCTCCCGGCGCTCGAGAAGAAGGTCGCGAGGACCAGCGTCCGCGCGCCGCTCGCCGGCAAGGTCAACCGCGTGCTGGTGACGACGTTGGGCAGCGCCGTCGCACCGGGCGCGCCCCTGCTCGAAATCGTCCCGTCGCAGGACAGCCTCCTCATCGAGGCGCAGGTCAAGCCCGCCGACATCGCCTCCGTCCACATCGGCCAGCGCGCCCGGGTCAACGTCAGCGCCTACGACAGCTCGATCTACGGCTCGCTGTTCGGCACCGTGACGGCGATCGCGCCCGACGTGGTGGTTAACGAGAAGACCGGCGAGAGCTTCTACACAATCCAGGTGCGGACCACCTCCAATGCGCTGAAAGACAGGAATGGGAGGCTGCTGCCGATCGGCACCGGCATGGTCGCGGACGTGGCCTTACTCGGCGATAAACGCACGATAATGCAGTATATTCTAACACCGATCACCCGGCTGACGGAAAACGCCTTCCGCGAATGACCGCCTTTGTGGGGTAAACCCGGCGGAAAGTACGCAAAACCAACGAAAGTTAAGGATTCGGCTGGACCGGAATGGACGTTTCTGCGATGTAACCTCTTTCGGGGGTGACTTGCGCGCTGATGGAGCGTGGCCGAGTCCCCAGAGGGGTTTTTCGACATGGCTGTCATCGGTTCGCGCTTCTCGTCGCTGTTCAACGATTCGAACGGGGACGCCAAAGTCAGCCCCGGCGACGTCCTGCTCACCCAGATCGTCATCACCAACGCGACGGCGACGCCGCTTACGACGGTGGTGGTCAACGACACGCTGACCGCCAACACGACCTACGTCCCGGGGACGATCATCGTCACCACCGGCGACACTTATGCGCTGACCGGCAACACCCCCATCACCTTCGGCACCGCGCAGGGCCTGCTCGCCAACGATTATCATGGCGACGGCGCCAACGTGAACACCAGCACCGGCCTCTCGGTAGCGCTGGTGAACGGCACGGGCATCGGCGGCGCCATCACCGTCCATGACGCGGCCAACAACGCGCTCACCGCCGGCTCGGTCACCGTCGGCGCCGACGGCAGCTTCACCTTCACGCCGGCCGCCGGCTACACCGGCACCGCGGCCTTCAGCTACGCCATCAGCGACGGCACCGGCCTCGTCGGCAGCGCCACCGTCCATCTCGGCGTCACCGGCCTCGTCTGGTATGTCGACAGCAGTGCGGCCGGCGGCGGCAACGGCACGTTCGCCAACCCGTTCAACACCCTGGCCTCGGTCACCACGGTCGACCATGCCAACGACACGGTCGTCCTGCACGGCACCGTCACCACCGCCGCCGCCTTCGTGATGAAGGCGGGCGAGATCCTCTACGGCGACGGCAGCACCTTCTCGGTCAACAGCCACCAGATCACCAACGCCGGCACCGATTCGACCATCAATCACAGCGCCGGCGCGATCACCCTGGCGAGCGGCAACACGATCGACGGCGTCGACCTCACCGGCACTGCCGCGGCCGCGACCGGCCTCACCGACGGCGGCGCCACGGTCGGCAACCTCACCATCAACCACATGGCGATCGGCGGCCAGGGCCAGATCCTCGACATCGACCAGGGCGGCAACCTCAACGTCGCGCTGAAGAGCGCGACCTCGACCGGCTTCAGCGGCGCCGCCACCGGCGGTGCGATCGATCTCGAAAGCGTGAGCGGCAACCTCACCATCGCCGGCGCGACCTCCATCAGCGGCACGCAGGCGAGCGGCGGCATCCAGGTCACCGGCAGTCTCGTCTCCTCGTTGCAGGGCGCCACCTCGGTCGACACGAGCGCAACTGGAACGGCCGGCGTGACGCTCGGCGGTACCGCCAACACCAGCTTCGCCAGCCTTGCCGTCACCAGCGCCGGCGGCGCGGCCCTCACCACCACCGGCGGAACGCTCGCCGTGACGGCCGGCACCATCGCCACCACCACAGGCGCGGCCGTCAATATGTCGGCGACGGCCATCGCCGCCGGCGGCGTCACCTTCTCGACCATCAACGCGAGCGGCACCGTCGCCAACGCGCACGGCATCAATCTGGACAATGTCGACGGCGGCACCTTCAACGGCGGCGCCGTCACCGTCGCGGGCACCAGCGGCACGGTCGCCGCGCAGAATGCCGACGGCATCCATATCGCCAACGGATCGACCGCCAACTTCACTTTCGCCAGCGCCACGCTGGGCGATGCGACCCACAGCATCGCGGGCGACGCGATCGACCTCAGCGGCGCGAACGGGGCGGTGACCTTCACCACGGTCAACATCAACAATGTCGGCGGCGACGGCGTCGTCATCACCGGCGCCACCAACGGGGTCACGATCGGCGGCGGCACGATCGGCAACACCAACGATCCGACGGGTATCGACCTGCACGTCGTCAACGGCAGCGGCGCCGTCAACGTCGCCGCCAGCCTCACCAAGACCACCAGCGGCCACATCCTCGACATCAGCGGCCATTCCTCCGGCCAGATCGACGTCTCGGGCGCCGTCTCGGCGACCGGCGGCGTCGCCAACGGCATCAGCATCACCGGCAACACCAGCGGCGTCATCAACGTCTCGAACGCGACCGTCACGCTGACCACCGGCGCCAACAACGCGATCGACTTCACGACGACGGCCGGCACCGGCCCGACGCTGAACCTGTCGGGCGGCAACCTCAACATCGACACGACCACCGGCACCGGCCTCAACGCCACCTCGACCACCACCGGTGCGGCGGCACTCAACATCACCGGCACGAACAACAGCATCGCCTCGGTCGGCGGCCGCGCGATCAACATCGACGGCGTGACCGCGAACGTGACGCTGCACGACGTTTCGGCGAACGGCGGAACGAGCACCGGCGTGTTCCTCAAGAATACCGGCGCGGGCGGCCAGTTCGTCGTCACCGGCACCGGCACGACAGCGGCCTCGGGCGGCGTCTTCAATGCCATCGGCGGCGGCGACGCGGCATCGGCCGGCGCCGCGGCGACGACCGGCACCGGCATCTACATGGAGAATGTCTCGAACGTTTCCCTATCGAACCTGAACTTCACCGGGGCCTTCACCAATTTCGGCATCCGCGGCGAGGGCGTGAACAACTTCACGCTGAAGGACAGCAACCTTACCGGCACCTTCGGCAGCAATACCGGCTTCATCGAAGGTGCGATCCGCTTCGGCACCCAGAGCACGACGAATTCCGGCCTGTCCGGCACGGTTCTCTTCTCGGGCGACACCATCCAGGGCGGCTGGGTCCACAACCTCGCGGTGTTCCACTACGGCTCGGCCGCGCTCACGATGACGATCAACGACAGCGCCGCCCACCAGGCGGTGTTCAACAACACCGACGCGGGCGTCCAAGGCGCCAACGATGTGCTGGTCGAAACCGGCGGCACCACCAACCTCACCTTCGCGTCCACGGGCGTGACGTACAACGGGTCGCACGATACCAACCTCGACATCGTCTCGGGCGACCAGACCGTCCAGAACATCAGCATCACCGGCAACACGTTCGCCAACACCCAGACGCAGACGTCGGGGGCAGCGAATGTGCGCGTGTCGGGAAGCCTCCAGTCGACCAACACGGCGGCCAACGGCATCGTCCACTACACGATCGACAACAACACGTTCAAAGGCTCGGAGGGCGCGAACATCTACGCGATGTTCAACGGGTCGGCCGGCACCATCACCGGCGTCATCACCAACAACACGTTCGGCACGCCCGACGGCACCTACGAGAGCGCGATCGCGCAGCGCTCCTCTCTCAACGGCGGCGCCTTCTTCGGCGGCATCGATTCCAAGTTCCTGAACAGCGGGAACATGACCTACGCCATCAAGTTCGACACCAACACGGTGGCGGACTGGGGCGGCGCGCTCGGCTTCAACGTCCGCTCGGCGGCGCAGGATTCGACCGGCATCGCGCGGGTCGAGGCGACCGTCAGCAACAATATTTTCAAGGAAATCGCGCCCGGCCCCGTGATGAGCGGCTCGATCGGCACCCAGGTCGCCGGCACCGGCAATTACGGGAATGTCGGCCTCAACATCTTCAACAACCATATCGACAACACCGGCACCACCGCCGGCGACGCGATCTATCTCGACAATTCGAACTCGGTGAACGGCGTCCTCTACATGCCGGGCATCTCGCCTTCGCCGAACACCAGCAACTCCTCGATCGCCGCTTACCTGACCGGCAAGGGCAACGTCTTCACCGGCCCGGAGGCGAGCGCCGGCGGCGGCGTCAACTTCAACGGCATCGGCGTGACGAACCAGGCGTTCGTGCTTCCCGTCCCGCTGACGGCGACGGCGCCGGACATCGGCCAGGGCTGGCAGGATTTCGTCCAGACCAAGCCGGTCGGCGACCCCGGCGTCACCACCAATCCCTGCGACAGCGCCGGCGGCACCGGCGGCACCGGCGGCACGTCCGGCGGCACCGGCACTGGGATCGGTACGAGCACCGGCAGCGATACGGGCGCCGGTACGGGCTCCACCACGACGACCCCGCCGACCGAAGTCACCTCCGCCCTCACCCAGGACGCGCTCGACCAGATGGTCGCGGCGGCGATCCACCGCTGGGAGCTCGCCGGCGCGACGCCGGAGCAGGTCACGGCGATGAAGGCGGTCACCGTCACAATCAGCAACATCGCCGGCCTCGAAGTCGGCGATTCGACCCCGGGCCACGTCCAGATCTCGACCAACGGCGCCGGCTACGGCTGGTTCGTCGACGCCACGCCGGGCGACGATAACGAGTTCACCGGCACCGGCAGCGATCTCGCCGCCGCCGCCGGCTCGGCCGCCGCCGGCCATATCGACCTTCTCACCGTCCTCGAGCACGAGCTCGGCCACCAGATCGGGCTCAGCGATCTCTACAGCCCGCTCGCCACCGCCGATCTCATGTACGGCTACGTCAATCCGAGCGAGCGGCGCCTGCCGACCAGCGCCGACGTGAATGCGGCCAACGGCACCGCGATCGACCACGAAGCCTTCGCGCTCGCCCCGGTCACCCTCCCGAGCCTCGCCGCCAACACCGACGTCGACATCAGCTACCGCGCGACCGTCAACAGCTTCGCGGCCGGCCTGGCGCCGACGCTCAGCGGCCAGTCGAGCATGACCTGGCAGGGCCTCGCCACGCCGATTACGGCAAGCGAGACCATCGGCAGGCTCAACACCACGCGCACCGACAGCGCCGGCACCATCACCACCGCCGCGCTCACCGAGGCGACGCTGACGCTGGGCAATCTGGTCTTCAAGGACAATGACAAGGACGGCAACTTCGGCGCCGGGGACACCGGCATCAACGGCGTGACCGTCAAGCTCTACGTCGACAGCAATTCGAACGGCGTCTACGACGCCGGCACGGACGCGCTCGTCGCGACGACGACGACGGCCGGCGGCGGGTTCTACACGTTCACCGGCCTTGCGCCGGGCGATTACGTCGCCGTCATCCCCGCCGCCAATTTCGCCGTCGGCCAGCCTCTCAACACGCTCGTCACCCATGCGAACCCGCTCGATCCCGACAACAACACCGACAACGACAATAACGGCGGCTTCGTCGGCACCGATGTCGCCAGCCAGGCGATCACGCTCGCGTTCGACACCGAGACGACCAACGGCGCCGGCAACGACACCAACAACACGCTCGACTTCGGCTTCCAGACCAACACGCCGCCGACGGCGGTCAACGACGCGCTGACCGCGACCAACGAGGATACGCCGGTCACCTATGCGGCGAGCGATTTCACCACCAACGACAGCGACGCCGACGGCGACACGTTCGCGATCACCTCGGTCGGCAACGGCGCCCACGGCACCGCCGTGCTCAACGGCAACGGCACCGTCACCTACACGCCGAACGCCAATTACAATGGGCCGGATTCGTTCAGCTACACGATCACCGACAGCCACGGCGGGACCGGCACCGCCACCGCCTCGCTCACCGTGACCGCGGTGAACGACGCGCCCGTGCTCGATCTCGACAGCACGACCGCCGGGACCGGCGTCGCGGTGACGACTGCGGAGCAGAATCTGGTCCTCCCCGCACCCAATGCGACGCTGATCGACATCGATTCCCCGGATTTCTCGGGCGGTTCGCTGACCGTCGGCTATGGCGGGGCCGTGACGGGCTCCGATTCGGTCTTCGTATCGGACGAAGGCGGCCAGTTCGCCAGCGGCGGCAAGATCGGCGTCAGCGGCAGCAACATCTACTACAATACCGTGGTGATCGGGACGATCGCCTCGTCCGGGCTCGGCAACCCGTTGATCATCAACTTCAATTCCAGCGCGACACCGGCTGCGGTCCAGGAGCTGATCCACCGCGTCAACACCATCAACATCTCCGACACGCCGCCGGCGGGTGCGCGGACGTTGAGCTTCACCGTCACGGACGGCGACGGCGGATCGACCCAGGCCGACGCCTCCGTCACGTTCACGCCCGTCAACGACGCGCCGTCGGGCGCCGACGAGTCGCTCCACGTCGTCGAGAACGCGACCCATGCGTTCACCGTCGCGGAGTTCACCAACGGCTATACCGACGCGGAGAACAACAACCTCAAGGCCGTCAAGATCGACAGCCTGCCGGTGAAGGGCTCGCTGACGGACAACGGCGTCGCCGTCACCGTCGGCCAGTTCGTCTCGACCGCCGACATCGCCGCCGGCCTGCTCGTCTACTGGACGGACCCGGCGACCGGGGGCAACGCCTACAATTTCAAGTTCCAGGTCCAGGACAACGGCGGCACCGCCAATGGCGGCGTCGACCTCGATCCGACCCAGCACACCTACACGCTCAACGTCGACGTCTCGAACCAGCCGCCGGTCGCGGTCGGCGAGGCGCTCGCCGACGCCTATGAGGACGAGGCGACCGTCTATTCGGAAGCGACCCTCCTCGCCGGCGACAGCGACCCCGACGCGGGCGACACGATCCACGTCACCGGCGCGAGCAACGCCCAGCACGGCACCGTCAGCTACAACGCCGCCACCCACGCCGTCACCTTCACGTCGACCGCGGACTATAGCGGCCCGGCCTCGTTCGACTACACGATCACCGACAGCCACGGCGCCACCTCGACGGCGACCGAGACGCTGACCGTCCAGCCGACCAACGACGCGCCGACCATCGCCAACTTCGACGGCGACACCAACACCCAGAACGAAGACCAGAACAGCGACATGCATATCGACGTCGGCGGCGACGCAGTGGTCGCCGACATCGACAGCACCGACTTCGACGGCGGCAGCCTCGTCGTCTCGATCGTCAACTACAATGGCGAGGATTCGATCGGCATCTACCAGGACGGCGTGCTCGAGATCGACGCGTCGAACAACGTGCTGGTCAACGGCGTGAACATCGGCACCGCCTCGGGCGGCTATCTCGATTTCCCCTATACCGGCACGTTCACCGTCACCTTCAACGCCAACGCGACCCCCGCCACCGTCCAGGAGCTCGTCCGCCACGTCTTCGCAGGCGACCAGGCCGGCGAGCCGATCGGCGGCGCCCGCACGGTCAACATCACCCTGACCGACGGCGACGGCACCGCCCATGGCGGCACCGACCACAGCGACTATTCGACCACCTTCACCGTCGTTTCCGTCAACGACGAGCCGGTCGGCGCGGACAAGACCGTGACCATCAACGAGGACAATGCCTACGCGCTCCAGACCTCGGACTTCGGCTTCAGCGCGAGCGCGAACGGCTTCGAGAACGACAATCTGCAGGCGGTGAAGATCACCACCCTGCCGGCCGCCGGCACGGGCACGCTCTACCTCGATCTCGACGGCGCCGGCACCGGCTCGCTCGGCACGGCGATTACCACGGGCCAGTTCGTTTCCGCCGCCGACATCGCGGCGGGCCACCTCGTCTACGTGCCGGCGCAGGACGCCAACGGCACCAGCGCGGCCAGCTTCACCTTCCAGGTGCAGGACGATGGCGGCACCGCGAATGGCGGCGTCGACACCGACCAGTCGCCCAACACGATCACCTTCGACATCAACGCGGTGAACGATGCGCCGGCCTATAGCGGCGCGACCGCGGGCAGCGGGCTCGAAGAGGGCACGATCAGCTTCTCGAGCGCGGGCCTCAACACCATCGTCATCACCGATGTCGACGGCAGCGCGCCGTACACCGCGACGCTCACCGTCGGCCACGGCACCATCGCGCTGACCGCAAGCGGCGCCGCATTGGTGAGCAATTCGGGCACCGACACCGTCACCGTCACCGGCACCCTCGCCGACGTCAACGCGACGCTCGACGGCCTCGTCTATGCGGCGGAAGAGAATTTCAACGGGACCGACACGCTCCACATTTCGACCAAGGACAGCGACGGCACCGCCCTCGGCGGCAGCGACACCGGCACCATCGACATCCCCCTCACCGTCGCGCCGATCAACGACGCGCCGACGGTCGTGAACGGCACCACGGCCACCGCGACGACGATCGCGGAAGACACGCCGAGCGCGACCGGCGACACCGTCTCCAGCCTGTTCCTCAGCCATTATTCCGATGCGGCCGACCAGGTCACGGGGGGCTCCTCGGCCGACGCCTTCGCGGGCGTCGCCGTCACCGGCAACGACGCCTCCGGCACCACCGGCCAATGGCAATATTATGACGGCGCCGCCTGGGTGAACGTCGGCACCGTCTCCGACGGCAGCGCGCTGCTGCTCGACGCATCGACGGCGCTTCGCTTCAACCCGGCGCAGGATTTTAACGGCGCCGCCCCGGCCCTGACGGTGCACTTGGTCGACGCCAGCGCCGGCTCGATCCCGACCGGCTCCACGGCCGACCTTTCGGCCGCCGGGGCGACGGGGGGCACTACCGCTTACTCGACCGGCACCGTCGATCTCGGCGACACCGTCACCGCGATGAACGACAATCCGGTGCTCGCCGCAACCGGCACCTCGTTCAGCTATACCGAGAACGACGCGCCGCACGCGTTCACGGGGACCATCGCCGTCAGCGACGTCGACAATGCCAATTTCAACGGCGGCAAGCTCGTCATCGCCGATGCGTCCCCCGATACCGGCGACGCCATCGTGCTGGGCAGCGATCCCGACATCACCTACAATTCGGGCACCGGCGCCGTCTCCTATCAGGGGAACGTGTTTGCGCAGGCTACCCAGAATGCGCAGGGCTACACCCTCGACCTCAACGCCAACGCGACTCCGGCCGCGATCCAGGCGCTGATCGCCGACCTCAGCTTTGTGAACAATTCGGACAATCCGATCGGCGGCGACCACGCCGTCACCTTCACCCTCACCGACGGTGCGGGCGGCACGGCCTCCTTCACCGACCACATCAACGTGATCCCGGTGAACGACAGCCCGACGATCGCCAACCTCGACGGCGACGCGGTGTCGTTCATCGAGAACGACCCGGTCGTGTACACCGACACGAACGCTGGCGGCGGCACGGTTCACGTGCTCGCGGTTCCGGGACCGGGTAATGCGCTCGTCACCGACCCTGACAGCACGGATTTCGCCGGCGGCAGCCTCGTCTTCAGCATCTCCTCCGGTGCCGTCGCTGGCGAGGATCGGGTCGGCTTCGTGGGCTTCAACAGCCAGACGGCGAATGCCATCTCGTTCAGCGGCTCCAACATTTTTTACGGCAGCGTCCTCTTCGCGACGAGCAGCGGCACCCTCACCTCGAAGACCTACAGCTTCAATGCCAACGCCACGCCGCAGATGGTCACGGCCCTGATCCACCAGCTGGTCTATATCGACACCAGCGACAATCCGAACACGGCCGACCGCACGATGCAGTACGTCCTGACCGACGGCGATGGCGGCTCGACCACGGCGCACAGCACGGTTCACGTGACGGCGGTGAACGACAATCCCGTGCTCGATCTCGATTCGACGCAGCCGGGGACGGGTACGAACAACGGCCTGTTCGAGCAGGATCCGACCGGCGCCGGCAGCATCGCGCCGAACGCCGTCATCACCGACGTCGATTCGGCCAATTTCGACACCGGCACGCTCACCGTCTCGCTCACGGCCAACGGCCAGGGCGGCGACCAGATCGAGATCATCGACGGCTACACCGACCTGGGGAACGTGCACACCGTCACCACGTCGGGTAACCAGGTTTTGTTCGACAACGTCGTCGTCGGCACGTTCACCCCGGGCGACAGCACGACTCCGTTGGTCGTCACCTTCAACGCCAACGCGACGCCGGTCGCAGCGAGCTGGGTGACGAAGGCGGTCAACGTCGTCTTCACCGCGGACGATCCATCCTCGGCGGTGCGCACGCTTCATTATGCGCTGACCGACGGCGACGGCGGCTCGGCCAGCGCCAATGCGACCTACAACGTCACGGCCGCCAACGACGCGCCGCAGCTCAGCGCGCCGACGGACGCCTCCGTCTCGTTCACCGAGAACGGCCCGGCCGTGGCGATCCTGCAGGGCGTGGTGCTGAGCGATCCTGACAACCCCACCAACTTCTCGACCGGCAGCATCGACATCGCCGTCACCGGCACGGCGGGCCAGATCGACCTCAAGCCCGGCTCGAACTTCACGATCCACGACAACGGCAACAGCACCTACACCCTGATGGGCCCGGGCAACGTCGCCATCGGCGACATCACCGGCTTCGGCACCACCCATCTCCAGATCACCAACCTGACCAGCGCCGCGACGCCGGCGACACTCAACGACCTGGTCGACGATTTCACCTTCTCCATCGCCGGAGACGACGTCCCCAACGCCACCGGCACGGTCACCTTGACCTTCAATGACGGCCACCACACCGGCTATTTCGGCGACGGCGCGCTGACCGCGACCCAGACGCAGGGCATCGACGTCACCGGCCTGAACGACGCCCCGGTCGTCGACCTCGGCGGCACGATCGGCACCGGCGAGGACGCCAACCAGGCGTGGCTGAGCGGCATGTCCGTCTCGGACCCCGACGCGGATCCGGCGAACGACAAGATCTACGTCACCTTCCAGGTTGCCCACGGCGTGCTCGATATCCGCACCGACGTCGCGGGCGGCATCGACGGGAGCGAAGTCATCGCGCAGTCCGCCGATACGATCACCGTTCAGGCGACGCAGAACGAGATCAACGCCACCCTCACCGCCGTCAACGGCCTCACCTATTCGCCGACCCCGGATTACAACGGTCAGGATACGCTCACCGTCACGGCGAACGACGCGGGTTACAACGGCAGCGATCCGGGACTCACCGGCGACGGCACCAGCGAAGAGACGGTCGCGACCCGCACGATCGTCGTCTCCGCCATCAACGACGCACCGGTGGTGGTCAACGGCACCACCGAGATGGCGCCGGCGATCGACGAGGACACGCCGAGCGCGACCGGCAACAGTGTCGGCTTCCTGTTCGGCGGTCATTATTCGGACGCCGCCGACCAGGTGCCGGGCGGCTCCTCGGCCGGAGCGATGGGCGGCATCGCCGTCACGGGCAACACCTCCACTCCGTCGATCGGCCAGTGGCAATATTGGAACGGCGCGTCGTGGACCGACATCGGCGCCGTCAGCGACTCCTCCGCGCTGACGCTCAGTGCCGGCACCGCCATCCGCTTCAATCCGGCGCCCGACTATAACGGCGCCGCGCCGCAGCTCACCGTCCATCTGGCCGACGATACGGTGTCGATCACCGACGGGGCGCACATCGACCTTTCCGTCGCCGGCGCCACCGGCGGCACCACAGCCTGGTCCGCAGGCACCGTCGATCTCAATGAAACGGTCAATGCGGTCAATGATCCCCCCCTCGTCGACCTCAATGGCGCCGCGGCGGGCACGTCGAACTCAATCAGCTATACGGAAGGCGATCCAGTCAAGCTCATCGCCCCGTCGACGACCGTCACCGACGTCGATTCGCCCAATTATGCGAACGGGGTCCTGACCCTCTCCTTCACCTCCAACGGCACGAGCGACGACCAATTGATCGTCATCGATCACGGCATACTTCACACCGGCGACATCAACGTCGACGAAGGCAGCATCTATTATCAGTTCGGCTTCGTGACCGGGGACGGCAGCGCCGCCCACCCGTACGATTACAGCAACAGCGACATCCGCCTGGTCGGCACGTTTTTCGGCGGCACCGGCGGCTCCGACCTCGTCATCACGCTGACCGCCGATGCCACGCCGACGATAGCCGAGAAGGTGCTCGCCGACATCGGCTACGAGAACATTTCGGACGCGCCGTCGGAGCTGACGCGCACGGTCACGGTCACGCTGGCGGAAAGTGACGGGGCGACCAGCGTCCCGGCGACGGTGACGATCAACGTCACCGGGATCGACAACCCGGCGGTCGCGCAGGACGACCTCGTCAGCACGGACGAAGCGACTATCGCCAGCGGCACGGTCTTCGCCAACGACTTCGACACGGACGGTCCGCCGCTCCAGGTTGCGACGGTCAACGGGTCGGCGGCGAATGTCGGGCAGACCATCGTGCTGGCGTCGGGAGCAACGCTGAAGCTCAACGCCGACGGCACGTTCACCTACAACCCGAACCACCAGTTCGACACGCTGACGTCGCCGGCCGGCGGGGAGAGCGGCGCCTCGAACACCTCGGCGACCGACCACTTCACCTACACCCTCGTCGGCGGGAACGGGGCCACCGTCACCGTCGACATCGGCGGCGTTGCGAATGCCGCCGATCACCTCGAGGGCAGCAACGGCAACGACACCGTCACCGGCACGCCGAACGCCGATTATTTCGACTTCACGCAAGGCGGCTCCGACTCGGGCTTCGGCCTCGGCGGGAACGATGCCTTCTACTTCGGCACTGCCTACGACCAGAACGACAAGGTCGACGGCGGCGCCGGCATCGACACTGTCGGCCTGCGCGGCAATTATACGGGCGCCGGCGGCGCCGTCACCATCCTCGGCGGCAATATGGTCAACGTCGAGACGCTGAGCCTGATGACCAGCCTCACCGCCACCCCGACCGGCTACGACATCACCTGGAAGGACGGCAATCTCGCCACCAACCAGAAGATGGCGATCTACGCCGGCAATTTGCAGGTCGGTGAGAATGCCACCTTCGACGGATCGGCCGAAGCCCATGGGTATTTCGTCATGTACGGCGGCCTCGGCAACGACCATTTCGTCGGCGGCTCGGGCAGCGACGGCTTCTATTTCGGACCCGGCAAATTCAGCCAGGCCGATTTCGTCGACGGCGGCGGCGGGGCCCAGAACCAGCTCGGGCTCGACGGCAGCTACAATTTCTCCGCCGCGTCGGCGCTGGGGACGCTGGGGGGCAATTTCGTCAACATCCAGACGATCGTCCTCTACGGCGGCGATCCGCGCGATGTGGCGAACCCCTATCCGAACGTCTACCATATCGAGACCAACGACGCCGCGGTCGCCGCCGGCAAGACGCTCAACATCTACGGCGTCCAGACGATCGGCGATTTCTACTTCAACGGTTCGGCCGAGACTGACGGCGCCTTCAAGATCTTCGCCGGCAGCGGCAACGACACGCTGATCGGCGGAGCTGGCAACGACCTGATCTTCGGCGGTCTCGGCTCCGACACGCTGACCGGCGGCGGCGGCAACGACGTCTTCACCTTTACGGACGTCAGCCAGTCGATCGGTGCCAATGTCGACCGGATCACCGACTTCACGCTCGGCGACAAGATCGATCTCTCGCAGATCGACGCCGACACGAGCCAGGCGGGCGATCAGGCCTTCACCTTCATCGGCTCCGGCACCTTCACGAACCATGCCGGGGAGCTGAGGGCCGAATATGATGCCGCCCATGACGTCTGGACGGTGCAGGGCGACGTGAACGGCGACGGCATCACCGACATCACCATCGTCGTACACACCATTGCCGCCCATCCGATCGTCACCACGGACTTCGTTCTGTGATGAGGGGAGCTTGAGCCACAACAGCGGCGCCATCCCCGCCGAAGAAACCGGGGCTTGCATCGCGCGCGCGGCTCGGCTTTACAGGGCCGCGCAAAGGGAGCCAGTTTGATGAATCGTAACAAAGACATGCTTCGCACCAGCGATTCTCTTGAAAGCCGCGTTGCGCCCCGCCTCTGGACGGCGCCGTCGGTGATTCGCCTCAGCGCCGGGGCAGCCGAGGTCGGCACCCGCTCGACCGTCGACGGACCCCTGTCGAGCCTTTCCTGATCTGCGACGCGCCGGGGGCCGCGGTCCGCGGCGCGACCCTCTAGCGGACACATCTCATGCTCGGTGAAGACTTTCTGGTCCTGCGCCGCCCCGGCCTGCTGGAAACGGAGGTGGACGGCGAGTTGGTCGGCCTCCATGTCGACAACGGCACCTGCTACGGCTTCAACGCCACCGCCACCCGCATCTGGTCCTTGATCGAAACGCCGGCCCGCATCGGCGCCCTTCGGGACGCGCTGACCGCCGAGTTCGACGTCGATCCGGAGACGTGCGAGACGGAGCTGCTGGCGCTTCTGCGCGAGCTCGAGGCGGACGGCCTCGTCGAACTGCGGCCGGCCCCGCAGCCCGCCTGACGTGACCGCCCTCGCCGGCTTCTGGGCGTACGGATCGGGTGTGGATCCGGCCGGCGCCGCCGAACGCATGCTGAAGGCCCAAGCGATCTACGCGCCTGCCGCGCCGGTCATTGCCCGCAGCGGCGACGTTGCGCTCGGCCGCCGGCTGTTCCGCCTGCTTCCCGAGGACGTTTTCGATCGCGGGCCGGCCACCGCAGGCGGGAGCCGTTGGACTCTGGTCGCCGACGTGCGGCTCGACAATCGCAACGGGCTCGCGGAAGCCCTCGGCGTCGATCGCGCCGAAGCGGCAAGGCTCGCCGACGCCACGCTTTTGAGCCGCGCCCTCGAGCGGTGGGAGGAGGCGGCGATCGACCGGCTCTCCGGTGACTTCGCCTTCGCTGCGTGGGATGCCCAGCGTGAGCGGCTGCTGCTGGCGCGCGACCCCATCGGCCATCGGCCGCTTCATTACCATGTCGGCGCCGGCTTCCTCGCCTTCGCCTCGATGCCGAAGGGACTGCACGCTTTGCCCGAAGTGCCGCGCGCGCCGGACACGCATGCGTTCGCGCGGCTGCTTGCTCTGCTTCCGGAGAGCGGGGGGGATACGTTGTTCGAGGGGATCGCGCGCGTTCCCCCCGGCCACCTGTGCATCGCCACACGCAGCGGCGTCGAGGTGCGTCGCTGGTGGAACCCGCCGCGCCGAACGCTGCGTCTGAAGAACCCCGGAGAGTATCAGGAGGCGGTCCGCGCGGAGTTCGACCGCGCCGTCTCCGTCCGCCTGCGCGGCGCGGGCACCGCCGTCGCGAGCCACCTGTCCGGCGGGCTCGACAGCAGCGCGGTCACCGCCACGGCGGCGCGCCTCCTCGCCGCAGAGGGTCAGGTCCATGCCTTCACCTCGGTCCCCCGGGAAGGGTTTGAGGCAAAGGCGAGGCCCGGCCGCTTCGCCGACGAAGGCGCGCACGCGGCCGCCGTCGCCGCTCTTTATCCGAACATCGAGCACGTCCTCGTCCGCACCGCAGGGCGCTCACCGCTCGAGTCGCTCGACCGCAACGCCTTCCTCTACGATCGCCCCGTCCTCAACCTGTGCAACAACGTCTGGGGCAACGCGATCCTGGACCTGGCGAAGGGGCGCGGCCTGTCGGTGCTGCTCACCGGCCAGATGGGCAATCTGAGCTTCAGCTATAACGGCTTCGAGCGCCTGCCGGCGCTGCTGCGGAGGGGGCGGCTCGTGAAGCTCGCGCGCGAGGCGCTGGCGCTCCGGCGCAACGGCATTCGGCTGGAAAGCAGCGCGGCGCACGCGCTCGGGCCGTATCTGCCGTCGCGGCTGTGGCTGGCGATCCACCGCTGGCGCGGCCGCTCGCTCGACCTCGGCGCCTATTCTGCCCTCGATCCGGCGGCGGCCGCGGGGCTGGAGGCGGAGGCGGCGGAGGCGGCGCACGATTTCGCCTACCGGCCCTCTAAGGACGCCTACGCCACACGGCTGTGGGCGCTCGGACGGACCGACGGCGGCGCCTATCACAAGGGCATTCTCGGCGGCTGGGGCATCGACATGCGCGATCCGACGGCGGACCGCGGCCTCATCGAGCTCTGCCTTTCCATCCCGATGGCGCAATATCTGCGCGGCGGGCACATCCGCGCCCTCGCCCGCGGCGCCTTTTCGGACCGGCTGCCGACCGTCGTTCTCGACGAGACTCGCAAGGGGCTCCAGGCCGCCGACTGGTATGAAGGTCTGGGCGCCGGGCAGGGAGAGGCACGCGAGCAGGTGGAACGCCTGGCCGAACTCGCCGCTGCTCAGGGCATCTTCGACACCGAGCG
This sequence comes from Allosphingosinicella sp., assembly GCF_036403745.1. Lineage (GTDB taxonomy): Bacteria > Pseudomonadota > Alphaproteobacteria > Sphingomonadales > Sphingomonadaceae > Allosphingosinicella. Next base: position 10,740 of record NZ_DASWQI010000008.1, on the reverse strand, counting down.
CCTGCGCCGCCTGGTCGAGGACTGGCCGGAGGGCGGCTGGGCCAGTCACGAGGTCGAGGGCCAGTACCGAATGGCGCTGCTTCGGGGGATTTCGACGGGGCATTTCCTGCGCAAGGCGCTGGGCAGCAATTAAGGCGGCGATGCGGCGCCGGAGCGGGCGCGGAGCGCCAGGACATGCTCCCACCGCGCGCGTGCCCACAGCGTCGCCAAGCGGTCCCCTTTCGTCTTGAGCGGACTGTTGGCGGAAAGAGACGCATAACGTCCCGCTGCGGCAGGCGCGGTGGAGACGATGCGGCCGTCGCGCAGCGACAAGGTGGTCATCGCTCCACCCGCCTCGGCCATCCCGATCATCGACGGGCGGTCGAGCGTACCGAGGAACTGGAGGACCGGACCACCACTGCGGGAGGGGACATCCGCGCCAGCCGCTCGAAGCAGGATTGTGCGGACGCTCGCGAGGCCCACCGGACGGGGGAGCGTGATGGCGGGGCGGCTGAGGATCAGCGGAACGCGGGTGGTGCGCGCGTTCAGCATCAGGCCGTGGCCGAGATGCCCCTCTTCGAATAGCTCCTCGCCATGATCGCCGACCACGGCGACGATGGTGTCGTCATAGACGCCCAATCGCTTCACCCGCGCCACCAGCGCGCCGACGAGACGGTCGGCATTGGCCACCGCGTTCCAATAGGCACTCTCGACCAGCTCGCGATTGCCGGGCCGGATCTCGGACTCGGCGATGGGGCGACCGGGAAGCAGTTGGCGGGTGCCGGGCTGCTGATAGGGAAAGTGCGGAGCCTGGAAGTTGAAATAGAGGAAGTTCGGCCGGGCCCAGGCCTCCGCCTTGCCGAAGCTGCGGTCGAAGGCGCGGAGCACGTCCTCGCCCGGCGCGATCGGGATCGATCCGGGCGCATGGAGCGTCGCCGCGTCGACGTAGATGTCGGCCGCGCCGCGCATGCCCGCGGCGGCGGCCGTCCCGCCCCAGTCCTCGGCCTCGCCCGAAAAGACGCCGACCCGGTACCCCGCCCCATGGAAGTCGCTGAAGATGGAGCCGCCGCCAGGCAGCGGCTCGACGTCGCCGCCGAACAGCACCTTCAGCGATCCGGCCGTATGGGCCTGGTTGCTATAGGCCTCCCCCGAGGCGGTGCCGGCGGCGGCGAGCGCGTTGAGGGCCGGTGCCACGGTCACGCCGCGCCACACCTTGCCGACCGCGTCTGCGCGGGTCGATTCTAGGACGATGAGGACGACGTGCCGGCGGTGGCCCCGGAAGATCGGGGGCGCTGGAGGCGCGGGCGGAGGGGCGTCGTAGTGGAAGTCCCCGGCGAGGCCGTCCTGGTCGATCCCGTCGTCGGGGATGTCCAAGGCATAGGGGTGGCGCCGGGCGTCGAAGGGCGCGGGGTCGGGAAGGCTGGAGAAGAGGCCGTAGCCGTCGCGGTCGAAATCCGTTGCTGCGTCGAGGACGCGGTACGCAAAGCGCGGCGCCGTGAAGCGCTCGAGCGCGTCGTAGACGTCCGGGACGCGGGCCGCGACGAAGAGCAGGAGCACGGCAATTCCGCCCACCACAACGGCGGAGGCGGGGCGGGTGCGCGGCGGGGGCGCCCTCTCGAAATCCAGGACCAGGCGCAGCAGGAGGTAGGCCGCGGTGGCAAGACTGGCGGCGAGCGCAAGCGCAAGCGCTTCGCCGCGGACGTAGCCGAGCCCTTGGAGCAAATGGCCTCCAGCGAGGCTGCGCAGCGTGGCGAGATCGGGGGTGTCGGCGGCATAGGTCATCGCCATGCGCCGGACGAGGAGGAGGAGCGTCCAGAGCGCGAGCCCGGCAATCAGGAAATTGAAACCGAGGAGAGGACTGCCCCAGCGGCGGCCGAAGAGCCGCTTGAGCACCGCAAAGGCGGCGCCGAGGACGGCGAGGTGGGAGACCGCGAGCGCCACCGCGAAGAGGGCTAGGCTGCCCAAATCCGCGAGCGCGAGGGGATTGTAGATCGTCGCGCCGAACACATGGTACCAGGATTGACCGGCGACCACCTCCGCACCCAGCGTCAGCAGGACGAGGAGCCAGAAGCAGGCCGCGGCGGCGTCGACTAGGCGGGTACCGAAACGCAGCTGCGCCGGGGCATGCCAGCGCTTGCGGAGGCGGCCGCGACGGGCGGGGGAGGGTGCCGGCTCGGTCATGCGGGTCCCGCAGGGGGTAGCACGGGCCCCTGCCGAGTCCAGCGGCGCCGCGCCACCCCGTTGCCAATTGCAACCGGGCGGTCCATGGAGCGGATATGCTTTCTCAACGCACCCGGTATACAATTCGGGCGCTCCTCCACCTCGCCGACCGCAATGGCGAGGGGCCGGTGCAGCTGGCCGAGATCGCCCAGGCGCAGAACATCCCGCCCAAATTCCTCACTGTCATGCTGTCGCAGATGATCCGCGAGGGGCTGGTCGCGAGCCGACGCGGCCGCGACGGCGGCTATTGGCTCGCCAAGCCGCCCGAGGAGATCAGCTACGGGGCGATCGTGCGGCTGACCCGAGGGTCGCTCGGCCTCCTCCCCTGCGCCAGCCGCTTCGCCCACCAGACCTGCGAGAATTGCATCAGCGAAGATGCGTGCAGGCTCCATCGCGTCATGCTGATGGTGCGGGACGAGACGGCGCGGATTCTCGACGGCCTCAGCCTCGCGGACACCATCCCGCCGGACGTACTCGACGCGGCGGGCTGATCCCGCTCAGATCAGGATCCGGAACAGGGCGCCGCCCTCGTCGGCTTTCGCGAGCGCGATCGAGCCTTGGTGGGCGAGGACGATCTGCCGGGCGAGGCTGAGGCCGACGCCGGTGCCCTTCGCCTTTGTGGTGAAGAAGGGCAGGAAGACGTCCTGGCGCAGGCTTTCGGGCACGCCCGGGCCGTTGTCGGCGATCTCGATCTCCACCCGCCCGCCCGGCGCCTGCGCGAAGGAGAGGGAGACGGCGGGCGCCTCGGCATGGCCGCGCGCCGCTTCGGCGGCGTTGCGCAGCAGGTTGAGCAGCACCTGGCAGAGGAGGTCCGCGTCGGCGTCGAGGACGAGGTGCTCCGGCGCTGAGACCGCGAGCGCGACGCCCGCCGCCGCATCGCTCGCCTGGAACAGAGCCTCGATCTCCCCCGCCCACGGGGCGACGTCGATGAGCTTGCGCCGCACTTCGGGCGTACGGCTGATCTGGCGGTAGCTTTCGACGAAATGCATGACGCCGTCGGCGCGACGGGCGAGGGTCTCGACCGCGGCGCGGGCGTCGCCGACGTCTCGGCTGGTGCCGTCGTCCGCCGCGGCCATCAGCGCCGCCGCGGTCTGGGCGAGCGAGGTCACCGGGGTCATCGAGTTCATGATTTCGTGGGTGAGGACGCGGACGAGGTCGCTCTGGGCAGCGATCTCGACGGCGTTCAATTCGCCCTGGATCGGCTGCACGGCGAAGACCCGCACCATGCCGCCGAGGCGGTGGACCATCGCGGCGCTGACCATGGCGCTTTGCGGAATGGCATCGATGGTGAGCGGCACCAGCCGCGGGCGGCCTGCGGTGCGGCCGGCAAGGGCGGTGGCGAAGGCGTCGCCATAGACGGCGAAATCGGCCAGCCGCACGCCTTGGTGGCGGGTGAAAAGCCGCCGCGCCGCCTTGTTGGTGAGTTCGACGCGGCCCTCGCTGTCGACGGTGAGAAGGGCGGTGGGGGCATCGTCGAGCACCGCTTCGTGGAAGCGTCCCGCCTCCATCAGCCGGTGGCGCTCGGCCCGGAGCGCCCGGATTCCGGCCTCGAGCACGTCGCCAATTTCGGTGAGGCCGCTGCCGTCGGCGCGGTGGGAGAAGCTCTGCGAAAGGTCGCCCAACCGGATCGCCTCAAGGAAACGGGCGATTTCGAAATTGGTGCGCTGGATGTGGCGCCACAGGCCCCACACCGTCCAGGCGAAGAAGGCGGCGGCGAGGATGCGGGCAGCGGCGAGGCCCGGCGCATTCAGCGCGAGGACGAAGAGGAGGACGGCGCCGAGCAGCAGCGCCGTGCGCAGCAAGAGGCCGGCGACGAAGCGGCTTCTGAACCGCATCACCGGGCCCGACGACTCAACGACATTCGCGCTTGGCCGGCGCGGCCTCTTCCTGCCTCCCCATCGCCAGATGGGGAGGGGGACCACCGAAGGTGGTGGAGGGGTCTTGGCACCCTGCCGCCGCCGTTTCGCGCGGGAACCTCTGATGCCGCGCCAGTTACCCCTCCACCACCTTCGGTGGTCCCCCTCCCCGCCGCTCCGCGGCAGGGAGGCAGAGAGCGCGCAGGTCTTGCTCTACAGCCCATGCTTGTCCATCCGGCGGTAGAGGGAGGCCCGGGTAAGGCCCAGTTCCGCGGCGGCGAGCGAGATATTGTAGGCGTGCTTCTTGAGCGCCGTTTCAACGATCTGCTTTTCGGCGCGCTCAAGATTGAGGTCGTCGCGGGCCGCGGCGGGCGGGGCGGCGACGGTGCGCGGCGTAGAGGCGCGGGAGAGGGAGAAATCCTCCACCGTGAAGGCGTCGTCGGCGGCGAGGATGACGGCGCGCTCGGCGGCGTGGCGAAGCGCGCGGACGTTGCCCGGCCAGTCATAGGCCTCGAGCGCGGCCATCACCGACGCGGGGATCTCCCGGACGGCGCGGCCATATTTCTTCGCATAGAGGCCGACATAATGGTCGACGAGGACCGGGATGTCGTCGCGCCGCTCGCGCAGCGGCGGGAGCTCGATCTCGACCGTGTTGAGGCGGAACAGGAGGTCCTGGCGGAACAGGCCCTCGTCCGACAGGCGCTCGGGCGCCAGGTTGGTCGCGGCGATGACGCGGACGTCGATCGACACCGGCCGGTTGGCGCCGACCGGCACCACCTGGCGCTGCTCGAGCGCGGCCAGCAGCTTGGGCTGGAGGTGGAGCGGCAGGTTGCCGACTTCGTCGAGAAAGAGCGTGCCGCCGTCCGCCGCCTGCAGCCGCCCGATACGGTCGCCGCGCGCGTCGGTGAAGGCGCCCTTCACATGACCGAACAACTCGCTTTCGAACAAATTCTCGGCGACGGCGCCGAGGTCGACCGACACCATGACGCCGTCGGCGCGGCGCGAGCGGCGGTGGATCTCGCGCGCGACCAGCTCCTTGCCGGTGCCGTTCTCGCCCAGGATGAGGACGTTCGCCTCCGTCGGCGCGGCCCGTTCGATCAGCGAGTAGACGCGGCGCATCGTGGCGGAGCTGCCGAGCAGCGGCGTCTCGCCGCCCGCCGCCGGGGCCGAGATGGCGGCGGCGCGCTTGCGCTCCGTGGCGGCGGCTTGGCGCGAGGAGCGCAGCGAGGCGGCCGTCCGTACCGTGGCGAGTAGCCGCTCGTTCGACCACGGCTTGGAAACGAAGTCCGTCGCGCCGCGCTTCATCGCCTCGACCGCGATGTTGACCCCGCCATGGGCGGTGATCATCACCACCACCGCCTGCGGGTCGCGCTTCAATATCTCGGCGAGCCAGTGGAAGCCTTCGGCGGCATTGGTCGCGCCGCGGCCGAAATTGGCGTCGAGGAGGATGACGTCCGGCGCATCCGCGGCCATCGACGCGACGGCCGCGTCCGGGGCTTCGAAGGTCGCCACCTCGTCGAACAGGTCGCGCAGCAGCAGGCGGGCCGACAGCAGGATGTCGGGATCGTCGTCGATGACGATCGCCCGCGCGAACCTGTTTCCCTCCCGACCCACGCTTCTTCTCCTAACCCGGTGACGGGGAGCGACAAACAAATATCGTGCCACCAGCGTCCGGGAGCGGACAGCGCGGCGTCCGGATGCGGACAAAAGGGCTGAGTCTGTTGCGGCCGAAAGTGGCGGAAATCGGCGCTTTGCGGCGGCTGGCACGGCCCATGCTGAGGTTCCGGACGAGCATGTCCAACCGCATGCCGAGAGGAAAACCGATGCGCAGATCCAACACCTATTTCGGCGCCGCCGCGTTCGTGGCCATCGCCCTTGCTATGCCGCTCGCGGCGCTCGAGCCGGTTGCCGGCTATTCGCCGGACGGCAAGGCAGCGACCGCCGCGTGCGGCTCGAAGCTCGCCACCCTTTGCGACCGCAGCGCGGCCTGAAATGTCCGGCTCCGCACAGCATGGTGTCCGTTTCCGGACAGCCCGGCACAGCTGCGCGACCAGACCCGCTCGCCGGCGCGCTGGCACGGCCCTTGCTGCTTGAGGAGCATGGACAGGGACATGAGCGTCGTCAGCATGCAATCCGTGGATAATCCCCGCGCCCCGCAGAGCGGCAGCGGCATGGACCGGGTGGTTGCCAGGCGCGGCTTGCCGAAATGGGCGGCCTATGCCGCGGGGGGCCTGCTCGTCCTCCTCGCTTTGCTCCTCTTCTGGTGGTTCGCGCCGGCGCGGAACAGCCAGACCATCGCCGCCGACCGGCTGACCATCTCGACCGTCGCCAAGGGGCGCTTCGACGATTTCGTGCCGCTGCGGGGCCGGGTGACGCCGCTCGTCACCGTCTTCCTCGACGCGGTCGAGGGCGGCCGGGTCGAGAAGCTGTACGTCGAGGACGGGGCGATGGTGAAGAAGGGGCAGCTCCTCGCCGAGCTCTCCAATTCGGACCTCCAGAACAATCTCCTCGCCCGCCAGGCGGACGTGTCGCGCGAGATGAACTCGATGCGCAACATGGAGCTGGCGCTCGCCCAGACGCGGGTCAGCGACCGCCGCAACCTGATCGAGGCCGAGCTCACCGCCCAGAAGGCGCGCCGCCAGTACGACATGCAACGCCCGCTCGCGGAAAAGGGCTTCATCGCCGGCCGCACGATGCGCGACAGCAAGGACGATTACGATTCGAGCCTGCGCCGGCTGCAGGTGCTGCGGACCGGCCAGACCACGGACGAGCGGCTCCAGACCAGCCAGCTCGCCCAGCTGCGCGCCTCCAACGCGTCACTCAGCCAGAGCCTCTCCATCGCCCGCTTGACCCTCGACGCGCTCAACCTGCGCGCGCCGGTCGACGGCCAGCTCACCTCCTTCTCGATCCAGGTCGGCCAGTCGCTGCAGCGCGGCGAGCGGCTCGGCCAGGTCGACAGCGCCGGGCACAACAAGTTGATGGCCGACGTCGACGAATTCTACCTCGGCCGCGTGCAGCCGGGCCAGACCGCGACGGTCGAGAGCGGCGGCCGCACCTTCAAGGCGAAGGTCGCCAAAATCTATCCGCAGGTGCGCAACGGCACCTTCCAGATCGACCTCTGGTTCACGGGCGGCGAGCCGCAGGACATCCAGCGCGGCCAGACCCTGCAGGTCAAGCTGACGCTCGGCGACCCGACCTCGGCGAGGCTGATCCCCAACGGCGCCTTCTACACCGAGACCGGCGGGGCCTGGGTGTTCGTGGTCGCGCCGGACGGCAAGAGCGCGGTCAAGCGCCAGGTCCGCCTCGGCCGCCGCAACCAGGACAGTATCGAAGTGCTCGAAGGGCTGGAGCCCGGCGAGCGGGTCATCACCTCACCCTATACCGGTTTCGCCGACAAGGACCGGCTGAACCTGGGCAGCTGACGAAAGGGAGTTTCTGATTATGCTGAGCATGCGCGAGCTGTCGCGGGTCTACCGCACCGAAGCCGTCGAAACGACAGCGCTCGACCGGATCGATCTCGACATCGCCGACGGCGAGTTCGTCGCGATCATGGGCCCGTCGGGCTGCGGCAAGTCGACGCTGCTGAACGTCATCGGCATGCTCGATTCGCCCTCGAGCGGCTCCTACGTGTTCGACGGCCAGGAGGTTGGGGGGCTGCCCGAAGGCAAGCTCGCCGACGTCAGGAAGCGCAACATCGGCTTCATCTTCCAGAGCTTCAACCTGGTCGACGAGCTCTCCGTCCGCGAGAATGTCGAGCTCGCTTTGCTCTATCATGACGTGCCGGCCGCCGAGCGCCGCCGCCGGGTCGACGAGGTGATGGACAAGGTCGGCATCGCCCACCGCGCCAAGCACCGGCCGAGCCAGTTGTCCGGCGGCCAGCAGCAGCGCGTCGCCGTCGCCCGCGCCCTCGTCGGCAGCCCGAAGCTGATCCTCGCCGACGAGCCCACCGGCAACCTCGACACCCAGCATGGCGAGGAGGTCATGAAGATGATCCAGCAGCTGAACCGCGAAGCATCGACCATCGTCATGGTCACCCACTCGCCGGCGCACGCCGATTATGCCGGCCGCGTCGTCAACATGCTCGACGGCAAGATCCTCATCGAACGCCGCCGCGCGGCCTGAACGGGGAGGGGGGCGAGGAGCGGGCCATGTGGCGCCACACCCTGATCGCGATGCTTCGTCGGCTGACCGCCGATCGCGGCTACACGGCGATCACGGTCGGCGGCCTCGCGCTCGGCCTCGCGGGAACGCTCCTCATCCTCCGCTACGTCCATTATGAGCGGAGCTACGACCGCTGGATCGCCGACAGCGGCCGTATCTACCAGGTCCAGACGACGATCCGCCCGCCCGCCATGGAGGTGGTGCGGTCGCAGGCCAGCGCCTTCCCGCTGTACGACGCCTTACCGGCGGGGTTCCCGCAAGTGGAAGCGATCACCTCGATCGCGGCGGGCAAGACGGTGACGGAGCAGCGCGGAGAGCCGCTCTTCATCGATGCCCAGACGGTCGATCCCGAATTCTTCAAGGTCTTCGACCTGCCGTTCGCGCAGGGCTCCGCGGCGGGCGCTCTGCCGGATACCAATTCCATCGTCGTGACCGAGAGCGAGGCGATCCGGCAGTTCGGCACGTCCAGGGTCCTGGGCAAGAGCCTCAGCCTGGGCGCCGGCGAGGGCAAGCGGGACTATCGGGTGAGCGGGGTCCTCAAGGACCTCCCGCGCGACACGAGCCTCAGGCTCAGCCTCCTCTATCGCCGCGACCTCAACCAGGTCCCACCCGCCATGCGCGGCTGGGGCACCGCGGACCAGCAGCATTATGTGAAGCTCAGGCCCGGCGCGAACGCAGCGGCGATCAACGCCGCCATTCCGGCCTGGGAGAAGCGCCAGCCGGGGACGCTGGCGGACATTTTCCAATTCAGCCTCGTGCCGATCGGCGACGTGCATCTCGGCCCGGCGCAGGACCGCGCGCTGGTCCCCGGTGGCGATCCGCGCGCGCTCGCGACCTTCATCATCGTCGCGTTCCTGACCCTTGGCATGGCCGTGATGAACTTCGTCAACCTCACCACCGCGCGCGCAGCGCACCGGGCCCGGGAAGTGGCTCTGAGGAAGGTGCTCGGCGCAACCCGGGGGCAGCTGATCCTCCAGTTCCTCGGCGAGAATGTCATGATCTGCGCGGCGGCGATGCTGGTCGCGCTGGCCATGGTCGAGGTCGCGACGCCGTGGCTCGCCCACCTGCTCGGCGCCGATCTGCGCTTCGCCTATGTCGGCCGGGACGGCATGCTGCTGCCCGCGCTCGCGCTGCTCGGCGGCACCGCGCTGGCCGGCAGCTTCTACCCCGCTTTTCACCTCAGCCGCTTCCGCCCCGCCTCGGCGCTCCACGGCAACCGCGGATCGGCCGAGACTCCGGGCAGCGGGCGACTGCGGACGGGACTGGTCGTCGTCCAGTTCGCGATCGCCATCGGGCTCATCGCCAGCACCGCCATCATCTGGTCCCAGACCCGCTTTGTGGAGCGGGTCGACCCCGGCTTCCGGCGCGACGGCGTCGTGCGGATCGGCAACGCCTGGCGCTTCACGCAGGGGGCCGAATATGATTCGGCGCGGGCGGCCATGCTCGCCATTCCGGGCGTCACCGGCGTCGGCCGGACCGGCATCGAGCTTGCGTCGACCGAGAAGACGGCGCGCCTCGTGCGCGGCGCCGGCCCCTCGCAATATTTCACGCTCTTCTATTACGGCGTCGACGCCGAGTTCCTCCAGACGATGGACGTCAAGCTGCTCGCCGGGCGGCTGCTCGGCGACCGCTTCGCCGCCGACCGCGTCTCCGGCACCGACGCGGAGATCGCCGCGCGCGGCGTAAACGTCCTGGTCAACCGCGCCGCCGCCGCGAAGCTTGGCTACCGCAGCCCGCAGGCCGCCGTCGGCGAGACGATCCAAGTCGTCTATGGCGCGACGATGGCGCCGGCGACGATCGCCGGCGTGGTCGCGGACAGCCGCTTCGGCACGGCGCGCGAGGCGATCGACCCGGCGGTCTACGCCTACGATCCGGAGAAGACGAACCAGGTCTTCGTCCGCTACGCCGCCGCCTATCCCGGCGGGATCATGGCGGGCCTGCACAAGGTCTGGCGCCGCTTCGAGCCCGAAATCCCGTTCGAAGCACGCTACGTCGACGACATCGTCCGCGAGATCTACGCCGCCGAGCGCGCCCGCACCTTGCTCTTCGCCGGCTTCTCGCTGCTCGCAATCCTCATCGCCTGCCTCGGCCTCTACAGCCTCGCCGCCTTCACCGCCGAGCGCCGCACCAAGGAGATCGGCATCCGCAAGGTGTTCGGCGCGCGGGTCCGCGACATCGTGCGGCTGCTCGCCTGGCAATTCTCGAAGCCGGTGGTGATCGCCAACCTCATCGCCTGGCCCGTCGCCTGGTGGGCGATGCGGGACTGGCTGAACACGTTCGACCTGCGCATCGCGCTGACTCCGGGGCCATTCCTGCTCGCCGGTCTGCTCGCGCTCGCGGTCGCGGTCGGCACCGTCGCCGGCCATGCCATCCGGGTCGCGAGGCTCAACCCAATCCACGCCCTCCGTTACGAATAGGAGCCAGGCCATGCTGCGCAACTATATGATCGTCGGCATCCGGGCGCTGATCAAGAATCGCACCTTCGCGTTCATCAACATCCTCGGCCTCGCGATCGGAATGGCCG
>NZ_DASWQI010000007.1:0-88663 GCF_036403745.1 Allosphingosinicella sp. | reverse complement strand
GGCGGAGAGGCGGCCATGGCGTCGTTGCTCGTCGGTCACGATGCATCCAGCATCGCTCCCTCCTCGCGCCTAGCCCTGACCACCTCTCCGCCTCGTCATGGCCGTTGCCGGTCATGAGTCCAGACCCTAATCCCGCCGCGCCGCCAAAGAGGTTGTCGGGACCGGAGCTTGCGCGCTAAACGACAGCCGCGCCTATGCCGCCGCCGCTCCCCCTCAAAGCCTTTCCCTGGTACGACGTCGTCGTCCTCTTCCTGCTGATCGGGCTCAACGGCCTGTTCGCGATGGCGGAGCTGGCGATCGTCTCGTCGCGCAAGCCGCGGCTGAAGGCGATGGCGAAGAAGGGACGGAGCGGCGCCCAGACCGCGCTCGATCTCGCCGCCGATCCCGGCCGCTTCCTCTCGACGGTCCAGATCGGCATCACCGGCATCGCCGTCCTCGCCGGTGCCTTTTCGGGCGCGGTGCTCGGCGGCCCGGTGGCGGAGCGCCTCGCCTGGTTCGGCCTCCCTGCCAAGACCGCAGAGACGGTCGGCTTCGTCCTCGTCATCGTCCTCACCACCTACGCCTCGCTCGTCATGGGCGAGCTGGTCCCCAAGCAGTTCGCGCTGCGCGGGCCGGAGCCGATCGCAATCGTGGTCGCCAAGCCGATGCAGTGGATCGCGCGCATCACCGCGCCGTTGGTCTGGCTGCTCGATACCAGCAGCGCCCTCATCTTCCGCCTCCTCCGCCTCGACCGCGAGCGGCCGACCCACGTCACCGCCGAGGAGCTCCACCTCGTCGTCGCCGAGGCGCACAGCGCCGGCGTCCTCGAAGATTATGAGCGGGCGATCATCTCCGGCGTCGTCCGCTTGGCCGATCGCCCGTCGCGCGAAGTGATGACGCCGCGCACCGACGTCGACTGGCTCGATGCCGATGCCGACCTCGAGACGATCCGCGAGATCCTGCGCGACGCCCCTCACAGCCGCTATCCGGTGGCGGAAGGGTCGGTCGACCAGCTGATCGGCGTCGTCCAGGCGCGCGACATCGTCGTCGCCTTTCTCGACGGCCGGCCACTCGAGCTGCGCGCCCTCCTCCGCCACGCCGCCATCGTCCCGGACCAGAGCGATGCGATGGACACGCTCGCCGTGCTCCGCGGCGCCGAGGTGCCGATGGTCTTCGTCCACGACGAATATGGCCATTTCGAAGGGATCGTCACGCCCGCCGACCTGCTCTCGGCGCTCGCCGGCGTGTTCGCCTCGGACGTCGAGGCCGGCGACGAGCCGCCGCTGGTCGAGCGCGAGGACGGCAGCTGGTGGGTATCAGGATCGCTGTCGACGGACGGGCTGATCGACCAGCTCGGCCTCCCTCTCCCCGAGGACCGCGACTACGCCACCGCCGCCGGCTTCGCGCTCTCGGTCCTGAAGCACATCCCCGAAGTCGGCGAACGCTTCCGCTTCGGCGGCTGGCAGTTCGAGGTGGTCGACATGGACGGCCTCAAGATCGACAAGCTCCTCGCCAGCGAGATCGTGCGGGGACGGCGGGGCTGATCCCTCTGCCTCCCATCCAGAGGATGGGGAGGGGGACCACCATAGGTGGTGGAGGGGTAAAGGTCGGATGCTTCACCCGTCGAGCGCGAGATCCTCGATCCGGCAGCACTTACCCCTCCACCAGCTTCGCTGGTCCCCCTCCCCCCGACCTGCAGTCGCGGGGAGGCATGGGGATTACGCCCCGCCGCCGAGCCTGCCGAACGTCGACTCGAACCGGTCGGTATCGCCGCGCGCCAGGCAGTCGGCCTGCTCGACCAGCCGGTCGCGCTCGATGCGGCCGCGGAACGGGCCCATGCGCGCGTCGACCATCTCGACCTCGTTGGGGCTGAGGCGGGCGAGCTGCTCGAAGCGGGTGATGCCGCAGGCGTTGAGCTGGGCGGCGAGCTTGGGGCCCACGCCCTTCATCGTCTGCAGATTGTCGGGCGGACCTTCGGCGCCCGGGACGATCGGATGCGCGTCGACGCCCAGGAACTCGCCGGCGACGTCGCGGGTCGCGGCGGAGAATTCGTCGGGGACGGTATTCCCCTCAGTGCCCTCGTCGCGGACCTGGCGCGGCGCCGGCGCGTCCCGCCGGTCCTCGACCTTGGCGCCGCCGGAACGGCCGCCGCGGAACACCCAGAAGGCGATGGCGATCGCGACCAGGACGGCGACGATCACCGGCACGAGGTTGTTCTGGAGAAGTTCGATCATTCGGGATTCCTGTGGTTAGTCTAAGAAGGACGTCCGCTTGCGGCGGCCGAAGAGGAGCGCGCCGAGGCCGAAGCCGATGGCGTAGGCGAGCGCGAGCTGCAGCCATGTCTCGACGAGCAGGGGCAGCGCCCAGCCGCCGCGGCCGGTCTCGTCGGACCAGCGCACGCCGCCAATCCCTTGCGCCGTCGCGACCCGGCCGCTGAGGCCCGGCTCGTCCTTCAGGCCGTGGCGCTGGAATTCGTCGGCGGGGCCGCTCAGCGTCGCGTTGCGGGACAGCGGGTTGTGGCCGAGATGCACCGTCACTCCCGGCACCTGCCCGTAATCGACGATGATCCGGGCATGCTTCTCCAGGGCATCGACGAACATCTCGCCATGGCCGAGCGGGCCGTGCCAGATCCAGCCCATCAAAAGGGTGGCGGCGAGACCGATCAGGATTTTGGCGGTGCGCGACATCGGCCTCAGCTTCTATGACGAAACGCCGCGCTGTCCAGCCTTGCCCCGCGCGATCTCGCGCCAGCCGATATCGCGGCGGCAGAAGCCGGTGGGGAAGTCGATGCGGTCGACGGCGGCATAGGCGCGGTCGCGCGCCTCCGCGACACTCGCGCCGCGAGCGGTGACGGCGAGGACACGGCCGCCGTTCGCAACCAGCCTGTCGCCGCTGAGGGCGGTGCCGGCGTGGAAGACCTTTGCCCCCTCCGCTTCCGCCTCGGCAATGCCGCCGATGGCGCCGCCTTTCTCCGGCGTCACGGGATAGCCGCGCGCCGCCATCACCACCGTTAGGGCTGCGTCGTCGCTGAACCGCGGCGGCTCCGCCTCGGCGAGACGGCCGCGGGCAGTGGCGAGCATCAGGGCGAGGAGATCGCTCTCCAGCCGCATCATCAGGACCTCGCATTCGGGGTCACCGAAGCGGACATTATACTCGATGAGCTTCGGCCCCTCGGCCGTCAGCATCAGCCCCGCATAGAGGATGCCGGAGAAGGGCGCCCCCCGCTCCGCCTGGGCGCGGACCGTCGGCTCGACCATCTCCGCCATCACCCTTCCGGCAATCTCCGGCGTCACGATCGAGGCGGGACTGTAGGCGCCCATCCCGCCCGTATTCGGCCCGGTGTCGCCGTCGCCGACACGCTTATGGTCCTGCGCCGTGCCGAAGGGGAGGATGGTCTCGCCGTCGGTCAGCGCGAAGAAGCTCGCTTCCTCGCCCTCCAGGAATTCCTCGATCACCACCGCCGCGCCGGCACTTCCGAAGCTGCCGTCGAACATCTCGCCAAGCGCTGCCTGCGCTTCCTCGGGGGTGGCGGCGATGATCACCCCCTTGCCCGCCGCCAGCCCGTCCGCCTTGATCACCACCGGCAGCGGAAAATCCCCCAGCGCCGCTTCCGCCGCGAGCCGGTCCGAAGCCCGCGCGTAGCGGGCGGTGGGGATGCCGTAACGGGCGCAAAGCTCCTTGGTGTAGCCCTTCGAGCCTTCAAGCTGCGCCGGCGCGCGGTTAGGCCCGAACACCGCTGCGCCCATCGTCCGCAGATTGTCGGCGAGGCCGTCGACGAGGGGGGCTTCGGGGCCGATGACCACCAGCTCGATCGAATGGCGGCGGCAGAAATCGACCACCGCCCGGTGGTCTGAGGCGTCGAGGGCGACTATCTCCGCATGCTCGGCGATCCCGGGATTTCCCGGCGCGGCGAACAGCCGCGTCAGCAGCGGCGATTGCGCGAGCTTCCAGGCGAGGGCATGTTCGCGGCCGCCCGAGCCAAGCAGCAGGACATTCATGGACGAAGCCCCTACGACCGACAGCCCGCTCCTGGCAACCGAGGCGCCCGGCGACAATGCGGCGCCGTTCAGCGTGTCGGAGCTGGCCGGGCGGCTGAAGCGCACCGTCGAGGATGCGTTCGGCTTCGTGCGGGTGCGGGGCGAAATCTCGGGCTGGAAGCGCGCGGCCTCGGGCCATTGCTACCTCTGCCTCAAGGACGACAAGGCGGTGCTCGACGGCGTGCTGTGGAAGGCCAATGCCGCCGCCCTGCCGTTCCGCCCCGAGGACGGCATCGAAGTGGTCGCGACCGGCAAGCTCACCACCTATCCCGGCCGCTCGCGCTACCAGATCGTCATCGACCGCTTGGAGCTCGCCGGCCAAGGGGCGCTGATGGCGCTGCTCGACAAGCGCCGCCGCGCGCTCGCCGCCGAGGGTCTGTTCGACGAGAGCCGCAAGCAGAAGCTGCCCTTCCACCCTCGCGTCATCGGCGTCGTCACGTCGCCGACCGGCGCCGTCATCCGCGACATCCTCCACCGCCTCGCCGACCGCTGCCCCAGCCATGTCGTGGTCTGGCCGGTGAAGGTGCAGGGCGACGGCGCTGCGGCCGAGATCGCCGCGGCGGTGCGCGGCTTCGACGCGCTGCCGGCGGACGGGCCGGTGGCGCGGCCGGAGCTGGTCATCGTCGCCCGCGGCGGCGGCTCGATCGAGGATCTGTGGGCGTTCAACGAGGAGGAGGTGGTCCGCGCCGTCGCCGGCTGCTCGATCCCGATCATCTCCGCCGTCGGCCACGAGACCGACACCTCGCTGTGCGATTTCGCCGCCGACGTGCGCGCCCCCACTCCCACCGCGGCGGCAGAGATCGCCGTCCCCGTGCGCGGCGACCTGCTCGGCAATCTGCGCGAACTGGGCTTCCGCATTGAGCGCTGTGCCCGCCGTTCGGCAGAGCGCTCGGGTGAGCAGCTGGAGGCGACGCTGCGCCGCTGGCCGGCGCGCGAGACCCTGCTCGCGCCGCAGCAGCAGCGCCTCGACGATCTCGCCGACCGCCTGCCCCGCGCGCTGCGCACCGAGCTCAGCCACGCCCGCGCCGCCCTCGGCCAGACCGCCGGCGCGCTCCGCCCCGGCCTGCTCGACGGCGCCTATCGCCGGGCACGCGAGCGGCTCGACGGCCTGTGGCGCGTCGCCCAGCTTGCCCATCCCAACCGCCCGCTCGAGCGCGGCTATGCTCGGGTCGAGGACAAGAACGGCAAGACCTTGATGTCCGCAGCGGCGGCCAAGGCGGCGGGGCGGCTCAAGCTCATCTTCGCCGACGGCGGCCTCGATGCAAATGCGGGCGGCGGTTCCGGCGTTGAGCGGGCGAAGCGCCCATCCTATCTGAAGCCGGCGGCCGAGCAGCCCAAGCTGCTTTAGGAAGGACGACATGTCGATGCTGATGGCGAACAAGGGACGCGAGGCGCGGGTCCACTACATGGCGGGGACCTTCCGCGTGCTGAGCCCCGGCGACTATGTGAGCTGCGCCGCGACCGGCCGGCCGATCCCGCTCGACGAGCTCAAATATTGGAGCGTCGCGCGGCAGGAAGCCTATGCGACCGCCGAAGCCTCGGTGGAGGCCGCCAAGCGCGGGAAGTGACCCGCCGCCTTTAGAGCTGGCGCCGCGCTCTCACGCCGGGTTCCTTGCCGATTCGCATCATGTAGCTGCCGAGCGCGGCCTTGACGACGACGACCTTGGTGCCCTTCTTCGGGCTCACCGCGATCATGTTATGGTCGGTCTGCACCCAGGTGCTGCCGTCCTCGAGCCGCACCACCCATTGGCCATTCTCGTTGGGATAGGCCATCGAGACGATGCTCTCGATCGACTTGACCTCCTCGCCCTCGTCGTCGCCGCCGCCGAAGATGTGGAGGCGCGGGATTTCGAGGCCGAACAGGGTGCGGCGGGTCTCGCGCATCTGCTTCTTGTCGACGACGACGAGATCGTGGCGCGCCGCCGCCTGCTCCATCGCCGTCGACGCGGCGTCGAAACATTGCAGCCGCGCCTTTTCGTCCACGATGGCCTTGCACTTGATCAGCGCCTCGAACGCTTCGGGCCGCTCCTGCGCCGGCGGCTTCTTCGCGATGCCGGCCGACGCCCCGACCAGAATGACCGCTCCAAGCGCCACCGCGCCGATCGTCTTGCGCATGCTCTTCGTCCCCGCTCTCAATCGCTCGCGTCTTTATTGCGGCAGCGCTGCCGCGCGCGCAATCGCCTTCCTCAGCCGCAGGGGCCGTAGCCGAACCGCTCCGCCCAGGGGCAGAGGATCGGCAGCACTTCCTCCATATGCGCCCGGTACCGCTCCCAGCGGCCCGAGGCGGAGCGGTAGAGCGGCTGGGTGACCTGGGCATAGCTCGGGGTGATGATCGTGCCGCGGGCGGCGGCGGTGCGGCGGTGGTCGAGGAGGCGGGCATCCCAGGCCAAACCGATGAAGCCGATCAGCGCCCGCATCTCCTCCTCCGGCCGCGCGATGAGGTCCTCGTAGCGCAGAGTGTGGACGTTGAGTGGGAGGCCCGCTCGGCACTGCTCCCAGAAGGTGAAGACCTGGTCGTAGAGCGTCGCCGCGTCGGCCAAATCGAGGAAGCTGGCCATGGCGTCGTTGGGCTCGAACGCCTGCATGAAGCAGCTCAGCACCGCGTCGCACGGGTGGCGCAGCGACAGGATGATCCGCGCGCCCGGGAACAGGCGGTGGATGAGCGGCGCGCCGAGGATGTTGAGCGGCAGCTTGTCGACGACGGTCTTGCCCGCAGCCTCCGGCGCGGTCTCGTCGAGCGCCTCGAAATAGACGTCGCGCAGCGCCGCGATCTCGGCCGCATCGAGGTCCGGCAGCCGCGCGAAATCCCCGAGCGCGTCCCGCGCCCGCTGCAGCACCGGCTCTTCCTCCAGCACGTGGACGTGCGGGTGCCCCATCAGGAAGGTGTCGAGCAAGGTGGTGCCGGAGCGCGGAAAGCCGACGAGGAACACCGGCGGCGGCCGCTCGGCGGGCGGCGCGTCCGCGCTCCACCGCGCGAACCATGAGGGGCTGGCCGTGCGGATCATCTCGGCCACTCGGCTGCGATACCCCCGGGCGTCGGCGGCCCTGCCAGACGGCGTGGCGGCGGAAACGCGGTTCATGTCCGCGAAGGCTTCGAAGGCCTCATCCGCGCGGTCCAGGCTGTCGGCGAGCCTTGCGATCAGCACCGCGCGCCGCTCGGGCTCCCTCTCCGCCGGCGCCGCGCGGGCCGCGTCCAACGCTTCCTCCAGCTTTCCCTCCCGCCGCAAGACGAGGGCGCGGAGGTAACCGAGCTCGGCTGCCGGGACCCCGGCCCCAGCCGCGTCTTCGAGCAATGCAGGGAGCGCGTCGAGGCGGTTGCTGCGCTCGAACAGGATGCCGAGCTCGAGCCAGGCCAGCGCATCGTCCGGCCGCAGCCGGATTGCATCGCGATAGGCAGCCTCGGCACCCGGCTCGTCCCGCAGGCTCCACCTCAGGCGGGCCAGCTCGACCCGGACCGCAGCTTCGCCGGGCGCGAGGCGGGCCGCGCGATCGATCTCGCGCAGTGCCTCTTGCTCCTCTCCCGCCTCTCGCAGCAGCTGGCCGAGCATCAGCGCCGCCGCGGCATCGGCGGGCGCCAGCCGCGCCGCTTCCCGGCAGGCGGCGAGCGCCTCCGGCTTCCCGAGGGTCGAGAGTGTCGTGGCGTAGTTGAGCCACGCTGCGGCGATCCGCGGCTGGAGGCGAACCGCCCGGCCGAGCGCGTCGGCAGCCCCCTCCAGATCGCCGATCTCCCGCCGCGCATTGCCGAGATTGTTCCAGATCTCCCAGTCGCCCGGATTGGCAGCGACGACCTTGCCATAGGCTTCTGCGGCCCCGGCCGCGTCGCCGGCCTGCTGGAGGAGGAAGCCGCGCAGCCGTTGCAGTTCCGGATCGCCGTCGGGCGCGGACAAAGCGAGCGCGCCCTCCACATCCCCCAGCATTGCGCGCGCATTGGCAAGGTCGGGCAGGAGGCGCGGCAAATCGGGTTGGAGCGCAAAGGCGCGGCCGAGAAAACCGGCGCCCGCGGCCATGTCCCCCGCCCGGCAGCAGGCGACGCCGACCAGCTGCAGCAGCACCGCAGCGTCCGGTTCCGCGGCAAGGGCGGCCTCGCCCTCCACGCGTGCGCCGGCAAGGTCGCCGCGCCGCAGCCGTCCCGCCACCGATGCCGCCGCCGCCCCGCCGCCGGGGGCGGGCGCGTGGCTCACGGCTTCTCCCCCCAATGCCGGTAGAGCTTCTGCTGGACCAATTGCAGCCGGCTGAAATTCTCCTGACTCATGCCAAGCCCCTCGAGGGCCGCGATCTCGTTCAGCTCGTAGAGGAGCTGGCGCTGGAAAATGTCCTTGATCCTGCTCTGGATGAAGGTGATGGCGACGAGCCGTTCGCCCTTCGTCACCGGCTCGACCTCGTGGAGCGTGTCGGACGGGTAGACGATGGCCGTGCCCGGGGCGCAGCGGAAATGCATGTCCCGCGTGCCGAGCGTGATGCGCAGCGCGCCGCCCTCATAGGTCGCCGGGTCGCTCAGGAAGACGGTGCAGCTGATGTCGGAGCGCAACACCCCGTTCGCCAGCTGGAGGTAGGCCGCGTCGGCATGGGCGCCGTAGCGCATGCCCGGCGTGTAGCGGGTGAGGAGCGGCGGCGCGACGCTGGCCGGGAAGGTGAAGTTGCGGAAATCCTCGCTGGCGGTCAGCGCCTTGAGCACGATGTCGGCCGAGCGCTTCCCCGCAGCGGCATCGTGGAGCTGGAGGTTCTGCTTGGCATTGTTGTGCGGGTTGCTGATCCGCCCGTCGACGAACGGCGCCGACGCCGCAATCCGCTGCAGCTCCGCGACGGCCGCCGCATCGAGGATCTCGATTTCCCTGAACATCAACCCACTCCGCTCCGCCCGATCGCCGCGCCGATCGCCGGCCAGCGCTGCCCCAACGCCGCCAGCCCGGCAAGCGCCGCCTCGATGTCCCCGCCGAAGCGCCGCCGCGCGTCGCCGAGCACCTCGCGCCGCAGCGCCGGACTATATTCATATTCGAGCGCTTTCGAATAGCGCCGCATCAGCGGGCCGGTGACCAGGCGTTCGGCCTCGGCTGCGTCCATGCCGAGGCCGAGAAAGGCCGCGGCCTCCATCAGCGTTCCGACCGGCTCGGCGAGGAAAGCGTCGAAGTCCACCCACAAGACCCGGTCCGGACCAAGCACATCGGCGCTGCGGCTGAGAGAGGTCATCTCACACGCCCAGCCGACCATGGCCTTTTGCGCCTCGGTCAGCCGGTCGAGGTTCAGCACCAACCCCGGGCACCTCCCGGCAAGCCGGGCCACGCGCCCGGGCGTCAGCACCGCCAGCTCCTGCCGCGACGCATCGCCGCCGAGGATCGTTTCGATATAGGTACGCGCGCCGACATGGAGGAACAGCGCGCGTGAGCCTGCCGGCACAAGGCGGTCTGCGATTTCGCTGGTGAAGCTCGTCGCCTTGACGAGTGCGCGCTGGTCGCTGCGGAAGGTCCGGGAGAGGAGCGCCGTCAGGATCGAAAGCCTGTCGCGGATTTCCGTCTCCCCCCAGCGGCCGGCAGCCATGGCCTCGGCGAACGTCCGCAGCAGCAGCGGCTCGCGCAGCGCCAGCACCGAGGCGCTCTCGCCGAGCAGGCGCGACATCAGCGTCGATCCGACATGGCCGATGTGGAAGATATAGTGGACGTCGCGCCGCGCATCGCCGGCGACGGCGGCGGCAGCCCCGTCCCACGCCACCTGCCGCCGCTCCTTCGTGGCACCAAGCGCACGCTGGTCCAGGAAGCTCGCCGCCCGCAGCCCCTCTTCCTCCAGGCGCGCGAAGAGCAGCGCGTCGGACACGGCATCCAGGGAGAAGGGGAACCACGCCGGGTCCGCCACAAGTGCGGCAGCCGCGGACTCCTGCGAGTGCGTCTTCATGCGTGTGTTTCCCTAAGCACTGTCCGCATCGGCCGCCAGCGTTCGCGACGCCCCTGCCGCGCCGGACACCGTTCCGCTGGCGGACTCGACCGTGGCATAATCGTCACACTCGCCGCCCTTTCTCTGTGCGGCCGCCCTCGGGAGATTGCTTCGGAATCGTTACAACCTGTAGATGGTCGGTGGCTCCCCAGCTTCGCGGCTGGTGCTCAGGGATGAATAAAGATCCGCGGCTCACGCCGCAAAAAGGGGACGGACATGAATAAGACCCGTATTTTGAATACCCTGCTCGCGACGACCTTCATCGGCGGCGCGATCGGGTTCGCCACCCCGGCATTTGCGCAGACCAACCCGCCCGCGCCCCGTACCGGCGACCAGACCCAGCCGCAGGCTGGCCCGGTCGAAGCGACGCCGAACCCCACCTCCGCCAACGGCGAAGGTGAGGATACGAGCGGCGGCATCGTCGTCACCGGCACGCGCATTCCGCAGCCGAACCTCACCTCGGCCAGCCCGATCACGGTCGTGAACGCCGCCGAAGTGAAGCTGCAGGGCACGGCCCGCACCGAAGACATCATCAACTCGCTGCCGCAGTCCTTCGCGGCGCAGGGTTCCAACATCTCGAACGGCGCCACCGGCACCGCCACGGTCAACCTTCGCGGCCTCGGCTCGCGGCGCACCCTCGTGCTGGTCAACGGCCGCCGCCTGATGCCGGGCGATCCGCGCTCGCCGGTCGCCGACATCAACTTCATCCCGGCTCTGGCCGTCGATCGCATCGACGTGCTGACCGGCGGCGCCTCGTCGGTCTACGGCGCGGACGCCGTCGCGGGCGTCGTCAACTTCGTCATGGACACGAAGTTCGAAGGCATCCGCATGGACGCCCAGTACAGCTTCTTCGACCACATGAATAACGACAACCCCGGTGGCGTGCAGGGTGCGCTCGCGGCCCGCGGCTTCCTCCCGCCGGTCGGCCACACCGCCGACGGCGGCACGGTCGATGCCAGCCTCGTCATGGGCGCCGGCTTCGACGACGGCCATGGCCACATCACCGCCTACGCCACCTATCGCCGTCAGCATCCGGTGCTGCAGCGCGACCGCGACTACTCGTTCTGCTCGCTTGCGGACGTCGTCCAGAACAAGAAGGGGATTGCCAACCCGCGGCCCGCGAGCGGCGCCAACTTCACCTGCGGCGGCTCCGGCACGTCGGCGAACGGCACCTTCCTGACCAACGTCGGCACGTTCCAGGTCGGCTCCGGCCGCAACTTCCTCCCGGGTTCGACGCCGTTCAACTTCGGTCCGTACAACTACTTCCAGCGTCCCGACGAGCGCTACACGTTCGGCGCGTTCGCCGATTACGAGATCAGCAGCGCGCTGCATCCGTACATGGAAGCGATGTTCATGGACGACCGCTCGGTTGCCCAGATCGCTCCCTCGGGCGACTTCGGCAACACGACGTCGATCAACTGCGACAACCCGCTTCTCTCCGCGCAGCAGCGGGCCATCGTCTGCTCGCCGGCAAACCTCGTCGGCGCCAACGGCAAAGCGACCGGCACCCCGACCGTCTTTACCGACCAGAACGGCAACCCGTACTTCCGCGGCGTCGTTTATCCGTTGCGTCGCAACGTCGAAGGCGGCGGCCGCCGCGACGACCTGCAGCACACCGACTATCGTATCGTTGCCGGCATGCGCGGCGATCTCGGCGGCGGCTTCTCGTACGATGCGTCGTATCAGTATGGCCGCGTCGTCTTCGCGCAGACCTACTTCAACGACTTCTCGGTCACGCGTCTCAACCGCGCGCTCGACGTCGTGACGGGCGCGAACGGTTCGCCGGTCTGCCGCTCGACCCTCGACGGTTCCGATCCGAACTGCGTTCCCTACGACATCTTCGCTCCCGGCGGCGTGACGCCGGCGGCCCTCAGCTATCTGCAGACCCCGGGCTTCTCGCGCGGCAACACGCAGGAGACGGTGGCCAACGCCTCGGTCACGGCGCAGCTCGGCCAGTACGGGCTGCAGACTCCGTGGGCGAGCCACGGCCTCGCGATCAACCTCGGCGGCGAGTATCGTAAGGAATCGCTGGAGTTCAACACCGACCAGGCCTTCTCGACCGGCGATCTCGCCGGCCAGGGCGGCGCCACGATCGGCGTTCAGGGTCAGTTCCACGTCAAGGAGTTCTTCACCGAGGTGCAGCTGCCCCTCGTCGAGGACCGGCCGTTCTTCAGCCTGCTCGAGCTGCGCGGGGGCTATCGCTATTCGAAGTACCAGGTCGCGGCGAACAGCTTCTCGACCAACACCTGGAAGATCGAGGGCGAGTGGGCGCCGGTGCACGACATCAAGTTCCGCGCCAGCCTCAATCGCGCGGTTCGTGCCCCGAACATCGTCGAGTTGTTCGCCGCACAGTCCGTGGCGCTCGACGGCAGCACCGATCCGTGCGCAAACCTGCCGGGCGGCACCCCGAGTGCGACGGCAGCTCAGTGCGCGCTCACCGGCGTCACCGCAGCTCAGTACGGCAACATCCGGGCCAATATCGCCAATCAGTATAACGGCTTGGGCGGCGGCAACCCGAACCTCACTCCGGAAAAGTCGGACTCGCTGACGGCCGGCGTCGTCATTCAGCCTCGCTGGCTGCCGCGCTTTGCCCTGTCGGTGGATTACTTCAACATCCGCGTGAAGAACTCGATCGGTGCGCTCGGTGCTGACGTGATCATCAACCAGTGCATCGCGACGGCGGATCCCTTCTACTGCTCGAAGGTGCATCGTGGCCCTGGCGGCACTTTGTACCTTACTCCGGCCGGTTATGTGGAAGACGTCAACGTCAATGCGGGCGGTCTTTCCACCCGCGGCATCGATGTGAACGCCTCCTACACGCAGCCGCTCGGGTCTTGGGGCAGCCTCGCCTTCAGCGCAGTCGGGACGTACCTCGACAGCCTGGTGTCGAACCCGAATGCGACGCTGAAGTTCGACTGCGCAGGGTTCTACGGTTCTCAGTGCGGAACGCCGAGCCCGAAATGGCGGAGCAAGGTGCGTGTGACCTACACGGCGCCGGGTGGGATCGGTCTCTCCGGTCAGTGGCGCCACTTCTCGTCGGTGAAGGCAGACTATCTGAGCACCGACACCGATCTCAACGGAAACCAGATCAACCGCATCACCTACGGCAGTGATCGCATCACCCAGCAGAACTACTTCGACCTGGTGCTGACTGCGCACATCGGCGATCACTACCAGTTCCGTCTTGGCGCCAACAACATCTTCGACAAGATCCCGCCGACGCTCGTCACGCCCGCGCCGTTCGGCAACGGCAACACCTATCCGCAGGTGTACGACTCGCTCGGCCGGTACATCTTCGCCGGCGTCACGCTCGACTTCTAAGCCGGGCGACCGACAAAGACTTTGGCGGGTCCCTTCGGGGACCCGCCTTTTTTTGTGCGATGGACAGCCGACACGTCGCGCCGCGCCGCGCGCTCGATGGTCAGTCCTTCAGCGCTTCGAAGAAGGGACCCAGGTGACGCTCGTAGCGGCGCCAACGGCCGGAGGCCCGGGCATAAAGCGGTTGGTGGACCTGCCCGGCGCTCGCGGTGCGAACGGCCTGGTCGCTGCCGGAATAATTGAGCGCCTCCGGCCCATGCGGAACGCCCGTGAACCGAAACAGCGCCTCGATCGCGGGCCGCGGGTCCGCCACCAGCGTGTCATAGTCGAGCCGGTGGATGTCGTCCGGCCACAGCGCCTCCCAATGCGCCATCAGCCGCCGGTACTGGCGATACCAATCGGCGATGTCGCCGAGGTCGGTCGCGTAGGCCATGGCCGGGTCGAGGTGCAGGAAGAAGAGCGACACGGCCATGTCGGCGGGCGCACGGACGGTGTGGACGATCTTCGCGTCGGGGAAGAGCCGCTTGATGAAGCCGACATGGAGGAAATTGTCCGGCCGCTTGTCGGTATGGAAACGCGCGGGCCCACGGGCGCGCCGCAGCCGCGCCAGATAGTCCGCCCGAAGCTGCGCGATCGCCGCCTCAGGCGCCGACGCCGCAGCCTCCGGGTAGCCGGGAAGGCCGGCCGCCAGCTCCGGTACGATCCCGAGTTCCCCACCGGTGACGACACCGTCGCCCTTGGCGAGGATCTGCTCCGCCAGGGTCGAGCCGGAACGGAACATGCCAAGGATGAAGACGGGCGCCTCGCCCGTGGCGGCGCCGGATGCGTTGGCCCCGGCAGCCGGGAAAGCGGCGATGAGCCTGTCGATGAAGCGCTCGTGCGCTCCTCGGTCGTAGCGCGTGGGAACCGCAATATTGGCTTCCACGGCGGCGGCAAAGGCAAGGTCCCATTCGCCGGCCCGGTCGAGCGCACCGGCGAGCGCATAGCCGAGCTCCACCCGCTCTTCAGCTGCGCTCCCCGCCCGGGCGATCCGCGCCCGCGCCGCCTTCGCCAGCGGATCGTCAGGCCCGGTGAGCCGCGTCACCCCGATCAGCCGGGCGAGCGGCGTCGAGGCATCGGGTGCGATGGCCAGTGCGCGGGCAAACGCCGCCCGCGCCTCGTCCAAAGCGCCCCGATCCTCGTGCAGGTTACCGAGGTTCAGAAGTGCGGGAACGTAGTCCGGCGCGATGCGGAGCGCCTCCTGCAGCGCCTCCTCGGCGAGATCGGCGCGGCCGAGATCGTCGGAAAAGATGACGCCGCGGTTGAGGTGGACCTCCTCGGGGCCTTCAATGCCGTGCGCCAAAGCCTGGTCGTACGAGGCGAGCGCCTCGTCGAAGCGGCCGGCGCGGCGCTGCAGCTGCGCGAGGTTGTACCAGCTGTTCGGCATGGCCGGCCGCAGGCGTAATGCGGCCTCGTAGGCTTGGATGGCGAGTTCCACCCGGCCGCCCTCTCGGTATGCAGCGGCGGCGCGCAGCAGCGTCTCCGGAGTTTCGGCGGCCTCGTCCACGGCCGAAGGGCTAACGGAGCCCGCTGCGGCTGTCGAGGATCGCGCAGCGTTGCAATCGGGCGGGAAAGCGGCACAATCGCCGGCGATGGACGCCCCCCTCTCCGCCGCCGAGACCCAGGCCGACGCCGCCGCCGGCGCGGGCCGTGCTGCCGAGGCGCGGCGGCTGCTCGAGGCGGCGGTCTCCGAAACGCCGGACCGGGCCGAGGCATGGCTCAAGCTCGCGGCGATGTGCCGCGCGACGGGCGACCTTCAGGCCGGTCTCGCCGCCGTCGCGCGCGCCCTGGCAATCGACCCGCTCGACTTTTCGGCCTTGCTGTCGAAGGCGGCCATGCTGGAGCGGATGGGCCGAGCGGGGGAGGCGGGGCAGGCTTACGGCCACGCCCTCGCCCAGCGGCCGCCGGAGGAGAAGACGCCGCCGGCCATGGCCCCGATCCTCGCCCATGCCGAGACATCCTATCGCCGCCACCAGGAGCAGAGCGCCGCCCTGCTGCGGGGGGCGGTGCCGGCGGATGCGGGCCTCGATCCTGACGAGGCGCGCCGGGTCGAGCGCTTCTGCACGAATTTCGCGCGGCTCACCAAGCCGTACGCGCAGGAGCCGAGCCACTTCCATTATCCGGGGCTCCCGGCCGTCGAATTCCACGATCGCGCGCATTTCCCGTGGCTGGCCGCTCTGGAAACCGGCGCCGCGGAGATCCGAGCCGAGCTCGAAGCGCTGCTCGCCTCGGAGGCGGCGGAGCTGGTGCCCTATGTCCAATATCCCG
This sequence comes from Allosphingosinicella sp., assembly GCF_036403745.1. Taxonomy (GTDB): domain Bacteria; phylum Pseudomonadota; class Alphaproteobacteria; order Sphingomonadales; family Sphingomonadaceae; genus Allosphingosinicella. The sequence goes on along the minus strand of NZ_DASWQI010000007.1, from coordinate 73,097 downwards.
ACGACGTGCCGCTGGCGCAGTGGCGTGAGCTCAACTGGTCGCGCGAATGGACCGCGATCCACCTCCTGCGCAACGGCGCGCGCGTCGAGCGCAATGCCCGCCATTGCCCCCGCACCCTCGCGCTGCTGGCCGAGGCGCCGCAACCGGACGTGCCGGGCCGCTGCCCGAACGCTATGTTTTCCCTGCTCGCGCCGAAGACCCGCATCCCTCCCCACACCGGCGTCGCCAACACCCGCCTCGTCTGCCACCTCCCGCTCGTCGTCCCTGCGGGATGCGGCTTCCGCGTCGGCGCCGAGACCCGCAGCTGGACACCCGGCGAGGCCTTCGTCTTCGACGACACGATCGAGCATGAGGCCTGGAACGACAGCGACGAGTTGCGGGTGGTGCTGATCTTCGACGTGTGGCCGTGGGCGCTGAGCAGGGCGGAGCGAACAGTGGTCTCGGCGGTAATGGCCGGGAGCGACGCGCCCACCTCAGACGGCCTCTGAGGGCGGGAGCATGGAGTCAGCGGTTCGTCTCGGCGCACGCGAAGCGCTCCGCTCGGCCCGGCCGCAGGATGCCAACGCCGTCTTCAACGCCGCCATCGACGCCCTCGCCGGCCAGCTGGAGGACGAGGCGCTTCCGCTGGTCGAGGCGGCCACGCGTATTCACCCGCAGGATGCGCGGCTGTGGCAGGTTGCAGGCCTCCTCCACCGCCAGATCGAGGATCTGGGGCCGGCGATCGCCGCCTTCCGAAGGGCCGCGGCGCTGGCGCCGTCCGACGCCCGCATCGCGCACAGCCTGGCGAGGGTGCACCTCGAGGCCGGGCTTCCGTCGGTGGCGCTGTTCCGCGCGGCCTGGCGGCTCGCGCCTCTCGACGGCGACCTGATCCTCGGCCTGGTCGCGGCGCTCGATGCCGAACAGGGGGTGGAGGCGGCGCTCGCCGAGCTCGAGCGCGTCATCGCCGAGCATCCGCTCTGGATCCCGGGACACGACCTGTCCGCGCGGCTGCGCTGGCAGAGGGGCGAGCGGGAAACCTTCACCGGCTCGCTCGATCGGGTGCTCGCCGAGCAGCCGCGCAACATGGATCTGTGGTCCGCGTTGATCCTCGTGCACGTCAACGGCGACCTCTACGACCGCGCGCTCGACGCGGTGGCGCGGGGACGACGGGCGGCGGGGTCGGCTTTGCTGTTCGACGTCAACGAAGCCGTCTGCCGCTCTGAGCTGGGCGAAGGACCCACGGTCGACCCGCTGTTCGCGCGGCTCGCGCACGTGGACGACCCCATCGTGCGGGTCCGCCATGTCCGCCACCTGCTGCGCACCGGCCGGTCCGGCGAGGCGGCGGCGCTGGCGGAGACGATGCGCGATCGGCCTGGGGCAGACCTTTTCTGGCCCTATTTGGCGACGGCATGGCGGATGACCGACGACCCGCGCTCGGCGTGGCTGGAGGGCGATCCGCGCTTCGTCGGCGTCTACGACATCGCCGACCGGCTGCCGCCGCTCGACATCCTCGCCGAGCGGTTGCGGACGCTCCACCGCACCACCCACCAGCCGCTCGAGCAATCGGTCCGCGACGGCACCCAGACCGACGGCGCGCTCTTCGCCCGCCTCGAACCCGAGATCCGCCAGCTGCGCCAGGCCATCGCGGATACGGTCGCCGAACATATTGCCAAGCTGCCGCCGCGCGATGCCGCCCATCCGCTGCTCGCGCCGCCGCGGGGGGGACGGGTGCGCTTTGCGGGCTCGTGGTCGGTGCGGCTCGGCGGCGGCGGCGGGCACCACGCCAATCATGTCCACCCGATGGGCTGGCTGAGCTCGGCCCTCTACGTGGCGCTGCCGCCCGCCGACGCGCGCGGGCCGGAGCCGGCGGGGTGGCTGACGTTAGGGGAGCCGCAGGCGCAACTCGGTCTCGACCTGCCGCCGTTCCGCATGATCGAGCCGAAGCCGGGCCGGCTGGTCCTGTTCCCGTCGACCATGTGGCACGGCACCCGCCCGTTCGGCGCGGGCGAGCGCCTCACCGTGGCCTTCGACGTGGCGCCGCCCGCGGGGGATTGATCATTCCGCCGCGATGGCGAGCGGGGTCAGCGCTCCGCTGTCGCGCATGCGGGCCAGATACTCCTCAAGGGCATCCTCGAACGGACGCAGCATCGTGCCGCGCTCGCTCGTAAGGGCGGTGAGCGACGGCTGCGCGTCGTCGGGCGCGCGCTCGATCAGATCCGGATCGAAGCCCGCGCCTTCCGCTACCCGCCGGGCAAATTCGTACCAGCTCAGCTGGCTTTGGTTTGCGAGGTGCCAGATGCCCTTTTCGCCGTCGATGAGTAGGTCGAGCGCGGCGTGGCAGAGATCGGGGACGTAGGTGGGCGAGATGATTGCACCGTCCGAGGCGCGGACCGTCCGGCCGTCGGCGAGGCGGCTGAGCACGTCCGACGCGAAATTGTAGCGGTCCCAAGGGCCGAAAAAGGCACTGGTGCGAAGGAGGAGCGCATCCGGCATCGCCGCCAGCACCCGCCGCTCGGCCTCGGCCTTGCTGGCGCCGTACACCCCCGTCGGCGCCACCGGGTCCGATTCCACATAAGGCCGGCCGAGCGTGCCGTCGAAGACCAGGTCGGACGAGAAGGTGACGAACGGGATGCCGGCCGCGGCGCAGGCGCGGGCGAGCTTCTCCGGCGCTTCCGCATTGGCGGCCATGCAGGCGTCGCGCTCGCGCTCGGCGTCCGCGACGCGGACGAACCCCGCCGCGTTGACCACAGCCCATGGCTGGTGCTTTGCCACGGCTGCGGCGATCGACTCTTCGTCGCAAATGTCGAGCTCGCCGCGGTCCGTCAGACACAGCGGCAAGGCGCGCTCCTCGCACACCTGGGCGAAGGCATTGCCGAGCGTGCCGGTAGCGCCGGTGACGAGCAGCTTGCGGCCGCCCCCCTCGAGCGGCTTGCGACGCCCATTCCACGGATAGAGGCGCGGCGGCCGCCGCCACCAGCCCGGGCTGTCGAGGACAGGGTGGTCGTACGCCTCGCCCGCGGCATAGGCCTTGGCAGCCTGGGCGATCGCGGTCGGCCGCGGCGTGCCGTTGCGCGCGTCGTAGACACCGGGATCGTAGAAGCCGGCGCGGCGGGTGAGCAGGAAGCGCCAGTCGACGTTGCCGAACATCGACCAGAGGGTGACGGCGCGCAGGTCCACCCCCTCCTCGCGCAACGCGCCGGCGGTCTCCCAGACTTCGGAAAACCAGCGCAATTGCTCGTCGCGGTGGCAGCCGTGATGGACTTCGGTCACGGCGATGGGGATGCTGTAGCGGTCCCAAGCCTCCCGCAGGCGCGGGCCGATGCCCGTGTCCGGCTCCAGCCGCTTCACCCGCACCGCCTCGGCGTCGACATAGATGTCCCGCCGGTTCCCGCCCGCTTCATGCCCGGGGTAGAGATCGAGCCGGTGGTCGAGGAAGCGCTCGCTGGTCAGATAATGATTGATGCCCAAGATATCGGGCGTCGCCTCGCCGCCCTCGAACATCTCCATCTCGCCCCAGCTGACGCCGGCGCCGAATAAAATGTCGTGGAAGGCGTGGCTCTTGTCGACGCGGCCGCACAGCAGATCGAGGCTCAGCCAGCGGCGCTCATTCTCGTGCGCGGCCTGGTAGCGCAGCGGCTGGGTCGAGAAGGTCTTGCCGAGATCCTCGGTCTGGACGAGCTTGGCGTGCGGGATGCTGGCGCGGATCGCGCGCATCGCCTCCAGCGTGCCCTTGCACTCGTTGGCGAGGGCGCGGAGGAAGGCGGGATAGTCGCGCCGGTGCGGATACCAATGGCCGTAGAGGCCCGAGAAGCGGGCGGTGGTGAGCGGCTCGTTGACCGGGGTCCACATCTCGATCCAGGGGTAGCGGTCGGCAACGCGGCCGGCGAAGTCGCCAAGCTTCTTGGGAAAATCCGGATCGAGCAGGCTGGTGTAACGGGGGCCGGAGCCGTGGTGGAGGAGGCCGCCGATGACGCGGATGCCGCGCTCGCGCAGCATGGCGAGCCGCTCGTCGGTCCAGGCCCAGTCGAATGCATCGGGCCGCTCCGGCGCGATCGCTTCCCACAGGATCGGGTAGCGGATTGTGCGGATGCCGAGGCCGGCGATCAGGTCGAGATCCTCCGGCCGGGCCGAATGGCCGGTCTCGGCGCTCTGGTCTCGATACTCGTCCCCAAGGCGTACGATCGTACATTCGACGCCGCCCCATAGTTCCAGGGGCGTTTGCACTGGCGATGTCGTCATTACACTCGCGTCTCATTGTGGCGGGTGAGTAACGAACACGTAGGCGGAGCCGGCGGTTCCTGACGTTTCGTTCGGCATTAAGGCAGGTTAGCCAGATTCCGTCAGCGCTAGGAATTTGGCAACTTTCTTCGTGCACCTTCTCCCAAGGAATTTTCCGGGAGACGCCGATGTTCGCCCCACATGCAGCGCCGCAGCCTGCTGCCGACCCATCCAACTGGGAGGACAGGCGCTCGGAGCCGCGCCGCGAGGGCCTCGTCGAAAGCGCCATCATCTACTTCCGCGGCACGCCGCATCTGGTGCCCGTCCTCAACATCTCCTCGCGCGGGACGATGATCGAAAGCGACATCGTGCCCCGTCTCGGCGAGACCATCCTCATCGAATTCCCGGAATGCAGCCGCATCCACGCCTTCGTCCGCTGGGCGCGCGAGGGCCGCATCGGGCTCAATTTCGGCCACGAGATCGTGCTCGGCGGCTAAGCCGCAAGTGGCTCGACGGTGGGCTACCGCCCGACTTCCTTCAGGACGTAAGGCGCGATTCCCTTCGCCATCCTCGCGATGCCCGCGGCATTGGGGTGGACCCGGTCCGGCAGGTTGAGCTTCGCGTTCCCTGCCACACCCGCAAGGAAGAAGGGGTAGAAAGGCAGGCGCCGCGCCGCCGCCAACTCAGGGAAGATGGCGTTGAAGGCGCGTGTGTAGTGGGCGCCGAGGAAGGGTGGGGCGAGCATGCCCGCCAGGACCACCTTTATGCCCCGCTCGGCAAAGGCGTCGAGCACCGCCTCCATGTCCGCCCGCGTCTCCTCGGGGGACACGGCGCGGAGGATGTCGTTGCCGCCGAACGAGACGATGGCGAGGTCCGGCGGCGGCCGCAGCGCGTTGAGGGTGCGGCCGACGCGGTCGCGGGCATGGCCGGCGGTGTTGCCGGAGACGCCCCCGTTCAGCACGCTCGCATCGAGCCCCTGGGCGCGCAGCAACGCCTCGAGCTGCGCCGCGAACCCTTCCTCACGCCGCACGCCGTAGCCGGCCATCAGGCTGTCGCCGAAGGCAAGGATGCGCAGCGGGCGGTCTGGTGCGGGAGCGGCGGCGGTTGCGGGCATCGCCCAAGAAGCGCCGGGAGGCCAAAGAGTTGCGAGGCCCGCCGGAAAGCATGGTGCGGCGCTAAGGCCGCCCCACCTCGGCCGATCCGCCGGCCAGCACCCAGGCGAAGAGGAGGATGGCGAGGCGGCGCCTCACCGCGGCTCCTCGCAGCGCGTCCGGTCGGGCTCGCGGCCGTCCTTGTGCGCCTTGCGCGCCTCGCGGCCGAGGCATTCCTCATATTTGCGGATCGCCTTGCCGCGCTTCTGGTCCCGTTTCTTCTGGCTCGGCAGCGCGGAGCCGACCGCCTTTGCCGTCACCCGCACCGGCAGGGTGACGACGTCGATGGCCGTCTTCACGCAGCCGGGAAGCAGGAGGAGCGCGGCGAGAGCGCCGAGGCGGAGCGGGGAATGCGAACGGGCCATGGCGCCAGCATAGCCGCAAAGCGCTGGAACGCCTCGGCAAAAAAGCGGGAACCGGCGCGAATCGCGCTGCGTTCGTCTCATCCGCGTAACAGTGAAGGAGAAGCTGCGTGTCCGACGACAAGACCAACCGGGGCGGCCAGGACCGGAGCCGGGTCTCCGGCAGCGAAGCCTATGAGGTCCGCTACTTCGCCGAAAAGCACGGCATCACTACGGATCAGGCGCAGGCGCTGATCCGCGAGCACGGCAACAGCCGCGAGAAACTCGATGCAGCGGCCGAACGGCTGAAGCAGAACGCCTGAGGGGTCAGCTCAAACGGCTGGGCGGTGAAGTCGGCGCGCCTCCCCCTCGACCGCGTCCGCCTCGACCGTCGCCGCCGCATCGGCCTGCCGATCGTAATCCGTGGCCATGTGGCCAAGCCTGGTAGCGACGTCGCTCGTGCCGACCCCGCGCGCGAGCCGGCGGCACTTGGTCGCCAAAGCGCGCAACGCGGAAGAATCGTCCGGCATGTCAGCGACGGGCTCCTGGCTCAAGGGGAGTGGGGGCGTCCGCGCGGTCGCGGACGCCCCGAAACAGGGGAGCCATGATGGGAAGCCTTGGCAGCCACTGTGAGAAGATTTGATCTGGGTTAAAGTTCCGGAAGGAGGAACTTTAATCCATGTTAGCCGCTCGGTTCCCATGGACGAAGCAGCCTTTCTCACCAGCCAAGCCGCCGAGTGCCGCCGCGCCGCCGGCGACCTCGCCGACGGCGAGGCGAAGCGAGGGCTGGAGCAGCTCGCCCGCCATTACGATCGAGAGGCCAAGCGGGTGAACGTCGTCGAACTCCGCACCCGCGCTTAGGCGGGCTGCGCGGGGCTGCAGCAGCGCACAGCGTCATGCCGGCCTTGACCCGGCACCATCTTATTTTCGGCGCGCGCAAACATGGATCAAGACGTTGGCGCCCCGCCTCCGCCTGCTTTTTGCTAAGGTCCCATCATCGTCGAACTCAGCCCACAGGCTTCGACGGCTGAGAGTGTGCTTGCTCCCGCCTGCAAAGGGAGCCGACACATGGCCCGCTATTTCTTTCACCTTCGCGACGGCACCGACGAGCTTCTCGACCAGGAGGGCCGCGAGTTCGCCGACCTGGAGGCGGTCAGGGCCGCTGCGCTCAGGGGGGCTCGCGACATCATCGGCAACGAAGTGAAGAGCGGCGGCCTGGTGGACCTGCGCTACAGGATCGACGCGGAGACCGAGGCTGGGGAGATCGTTTATAGCCTGCCGTTCAAGCATGCGGTGAACATCATCCCGGAGTAGGCCTCTCCACAGGCCCTCCCTGAAAAGGCCACGCGATCGTGGGAGGGCCGCGCCTTCAGGGAGGGTCCGCCGCACGTGATCGCGACGGACCCTTTTTGCGCCGAAATGGCTTGATCTATGTCGGATAGCCGACATAAGCCGCGCCCCATGCCGACTCGATCCTACCTGCTCCAGCAGGCGGAAAAGTGCCGCAGGCTCGCCTCCTCGACGATAGACGAGAAGGTGTCGCGCACCCTCCGCAGCATGGCCGACGAGTACGAGGCGGAGGCTGCGCGGCTTTCCGACGAGCCGCCAGAGCCCCGGCCGGAGATGTCCTAGGCCGGCTTCTCCACGGGCTTTTGCCCCACCCGCTTCCCACGCGCTCCCCTCCTTTGAGCAGCCTCGCACGGCGTGCGAATGGCGCCTGCGGGTCGAAGGCGGACATGCGTCTCAGTAGGATGTCGCAAGATGCAGGGACCAGTCGGGCAGGGGAAAGCCGTGCTGGGGAGAACCGACGCGAGCGGGGCGGGTCGCGGCACCCAAAAACAGACTTAAAGTCAGTGATCTAATCGGCACCAGGCGGGTCGGATTCAGCGACCTTCTGCGCCTCCGAAGGCGACTTGGAAGCACGCGCCGCCCGAAGAATTCTCACTCACAGCCACCGTTCCATTAAGCTGCTTCGCCAATAGGCCGATTACCTTCATCCCAAGCCCGACGGAGGCGCCGGGATCGAAGTTCTCCGGCACGCCGTCACCCTGGTCGCACACCGATAATTCCCGCGCAGCGCCCTCAGCCTTATAGATCACCGCCACCTTGCCGGCGCCGTGCTTCGCCGCGTTGGTCACCAATTCATTTGTGAGGAGCCCGATTGGCTGAATCCAGGTCGTGGGGACGTTGCCCTCATCTCCCGTCACCTCCACTTCGACCCCGCAAATCTCCGATAGGTCGGCGCAGAGCCGCCTCAAAAACGTAAGGCAGGAAACCTCCTCGGTGTCGGTGGAATAAAAATTCCGGTGGACACGCGCGACCGCGATCACCCGCGTCGCTGCCTCGCGCAATTGAGCCGAGGCGTCGACAGCGCCTGTCGAGCGGCTCTGCATCGTCAGCAGGCCCGAAACAAACTGCAGGCTGTTCATCACCCGGTGGTCTATCTCCCGAGCCATGATCTCGGCCTTTTCAACCGCCTGACGGGCCGCCAACCGGAGTTCCAACTGATCCACGACCAATGACGCCAGGTCCTTCAGATCGTCGATCTGCGCCTGGTCCACAGGACGAGGTGCCTTGTCGATCACGCAGAGCGTGCCGAGGTTGAAACCGTCGGATGTTTGGAGAGGAACGCCAGCGTAAAACCGCAGCCCGAAGTCGCCTGCAACAAGCGGGTTGGCAAGGGACCTTACATCGGCGCTTGCATCCAAAAGGACGTGCGCCTCGGACGATAGGATAGCCGACGCACAGAGGCCGGGTTCGCGCCCAATCTGCTGCACATCCAGGCCGTGATGAGATTTGAACCAGATGCGGTCGTGATCCACGATACTGATGATCGAAATGGGTGCGTCGAATCGGCGTGCAGCAAGCGCCGTCACGCGATCGAAGCTACCGTCAGGCGGCGTGTCGAGTATTTCATAGCGGCGCACGGCAGCCATGCGATCAGCTTCGTTATCGGGAATGATGTCCAGCGATATCGCGCCCATACATGTCTCTCGGAAAAGGCCGGACTCGGCGGAGCGAGACTCTTAACACACCCAAGTGCTGGTGTACCCTCTCACCAGCCCGCGACCGGCCCGCCGAACAGCTCGGTTCACAACGTCCGCAATCAAACGTGCGGCCTTTGAAAGCGGACCGTTCGCTACCCGCCAGAAGAGGCCGATCGAGACGCTCAGCTCAATCTCGGCTTTCCACCCATAGCGGACATTCGACTTCCCGCCTGTTTCAGGAGGGCGGGCCCCCGGTGTCGTCACGGACCGCACTTCCGGGAGCTATCACCCCGGATCCAGTCGGAGGTGGCGGAGGTGGCATGGTGATGGAGGTGGTACTGCCGCCCCTCAGCCGCCCGAGCGCCGCTCGAAATGGAGGTAATTCGGGTTGAACCCCGACGCTTTCTCCAGCCGGCGATAATCGTGGATGGTGAGGGCGCCGCGGTCGAGGCTGATGAGGCCGTCGGCCCGCATCCGCTGCAGACTGCGGTTGACGTGGACAGGCGTCAGGCCGAGCGCGTCGCCCAATTCCTCCTGGGTAAGCGGCAGTTCGTAGCTGTGGTCGGTGGTCAGGCCGACATTGTGCATCCTCAAGTACAGCTCGCACATCAGGTGGCCGATCGACTCGTACGCGTCGCGGCGTCCGACATTGACCACCCAGGCGCGCAGCACCGCCTCGTCGACGAGGGTCGCCCACCAGAAGGCTTTGGCGACGGACGGCCGGTCGGTGAGCGCGTCCATGACCGCGCGGGGGACGTAGGCGACGGTCGCGCGGGTGATGGTCGCGATCGAATGGTCCATGTGGCCGAGAATGGTGATGTGGAGATCGCAGAAATCGCCGGGGATGAGGAAGGCGGTGATCTGGCGGGTGCCGTCCGGGAGCAGCTTGTAGCGCGCCGCCCAGCCGTCGAGGATCAGGTGGACATGGTCGGGCCGGTCGCCTTCGCGGATGACGTTGCGGCGGGCGCCGAGGTCGCGGGCGTAGCGGCCGAGATCGGCCAGCGCGGCGCGGTCGGCGGCGGCGAGGGTGGCGAAGCTCTCCAGCTTTACCACGAGCGGGCTCGCCGCGGCGAGGGTGCCCTCCGCGACTTCAAGATTGGTTTGCGACATTTAACCTATGTTAGACGCCCCTCGCCCGTGCGCGTCCAGCCGTATCTGCATGGAATGTCTAACCTAGGTTAGACATGGACCATCAATCCTGTGTGAGTTACGCGTCGTCTCACATCGTTTATAAGAATCGCTGGTCGGCAGCTTGCCGGCCTAGGCTGCTGTGGAACGTCACTCCGCTCCCGCTTACCTCATGCGGAGAGTTGTCATGGTCCCCCAAGATATCGAGCGCGCGGTACGCCGGCTCGAGACGCGGGCCCCGCTCACCGCCGAGGGTCACGCCGCAGTTCTGGCGCTGCCCTTCACGTACCGCACCCTCGAGCCCGCGGCCTATCTCGTCCGCGAAGGCGAGCCGCCCAGCCATTGCGCGCTCCTCCTCACCGGCTTCGCCTACCGTCACAAGGTGACCGGAGACGGCGCGCGGCAGATCCTCTCCGTCCACATGCCCGGCGAGTTCCTCGACCTCCAGAACAGCTTCCTCGGCGTCGCCGACCACAATGTGCAGGCGCTGACCCGGATCGAGGTCGCGGCCATCCCGATCCCGGCGCTGCGCGCCCTCGTCACCGAGCATCCCGACGTCGGCCGGGCCATGTGGATCGACACGCTGATCGACGCCGCGATCTTTCGCGAATGGATGGTCAATGTCGGGCGGCGGGATTCGCTGAGCCGCGTCGCCCACCTGCTCTGCGAGTTCGCGCTCCGGCTCGAGGAGGGCGGCCTGACCGGCCAATATCGCTACGAGCTGCCGATGACGCAGGAGCAACTCGCCGACGCCACCGGGTTGACGCCGGTCCATATCAACCGGGTCCTGAAGGAACTCTCGCGGCTCGGCGTCATCGACCGCAACAAGCGCGCGGTGGCGATCGCGGACTGGGACGGGCTGCGCACGATCGGCGATTTCAGCACCCGCTATCTTCATTACGAGGAAGGCGGTCCCGGCGGTATCCGCCCCGCCCCCCCCCCCGCTTGGCCTGAGAGGCCCGGCGACGTCCCGCAAAGACCGGGAAATTAACGTTAAAACGCTGGGTCTAATCTAGATAAGAGCAGCCCCGTATTGCACCGATTATGCATGGCTTCCGAAGGGGGGTCACCCGCCCGTTCGCCCTCGCGAACGGCAGCGTTCCCCCTTGGAGTGAGGAGAAGCCGTGCCGGACTTGCATCCGACCTGGGAGCTGATGATCCGCCGCCTGGAACGGCGCGCCCCGCTGGCCGATCGCGACCGCCGCGCGCTGCTGGGCCTACCGCATAACGTGCGCCGGCTGGCGCCCGGCGGCCACGTCGTGCGCGACGGCGATTCCCCCGAATATTGCGCCCTGCTCCTGTCCGGCTTCGCCTATCGCTACAAGCTCACCGGCGAGGGCGGGCGGCAGATCATCTCGCTGCACATGGCCGGCGAGTGGGTCGATCTCCAGCACATGTTCCTCGGCATCGCCGACACCAGCGTCCAGACGCTGACCGAGGCGGAGATCGCCTTCATTCCCCGCGCGGCGATCGAGGCGCTGGTCCTCTCGAACACGGCGGTGGCGCGGGCGCTGTGGATCGACACATTGATCGATTCCTCGATCTTCCGCGAGTGGGTGGTGAATGTCGGCCGCCGCGACAGCCGCGCCCGCGTCGCCCACATATTGTGCGAATTCTCGCTGCGGCTGGAGGCCGCGGGGCTTGCGAAGGACCATGTCTACGAGCTGCCGATGACCCAGGAACAGCTCGCCGATGCGGTCGGCCTCACCTCGGTCCACGTCAACCGGGTGCTGAAGCAGCTCGGCGAGGAAGGCCTGATCGACCGCGACCGCCGCACCATCCGCATCGTCGACTGGAAGCGCATGCGCGACGCCGGGGACTTCAACGAACGGTACCTGCATCACGATGCGGAGCCGCTTCGCGTCGGCTAACCCACGTTGTGGTGGATGATTGCGAATCGAGTCAGCTTCGTCTCATCGCCTTGTAGAGTTCCACCCCGAGTCGGGGTCCAGCATGAGCAGGAAAGACCGGATCCGCCTCCACGCGCATCGTGCGATGGAAGAGCTCGACCGTGCCCGCGCGGCGGTATCGCCGGAAGCGGCGATCGCCCATCTCGGCCTGTCCGAATTGCATCTGGGCGAGATGAAGACGCTGAGCGACGCACCCGCGCCGAACTTGCAGCTGGTGAGGGCGCGCGAAAAAAGCGTGCCAGATTCGGTATTTAGCTTCGACCGCTGATCCATGTGAGTGCGCCGACCCGGTAATTTTCCCATCTTGGCTTCGACGATGAGGGGCATGAACGCGGTGCAGGACGAGGTCAAATTCCACAGCGACCGGGCGATGGCGGAGATCGACATGGCGTCGCGGTCGCTCGATCGCAGCGCCGCCGAGGCGCACCTGCGCCTCTCCTCTCTCCATCTGGAGCGGGTGCGCGCGCTCAGCCGCGCCGGCGCCTCCTCGTTTAGCCGGGTCGAAGGTTAGGGCGCAGCTTCCCAGCCCATCCCTCCAGCTGCGTCCGGGGCGTGCCGAAAGGCACGCCCCTTCCCTTTTCGGCTCTTCCCTTTCGGCCACGGCGCCATGCTAAGGAGACCCCCGCAACCGGGGAGCTTCTCATGCGCACAGCCGCCGCCTTTCTCGCCGCCATCGTTCTGGCTGGAGCGGCGCCGCCGCCCGCCTGGCGGCCGGTGCCCGCCGCAGGCGCCGCGGAGCCCTCCCACACGACGAAGACGGCCCCCGCCGCCGCGTGGCGGCCGGTGCCCATCGCTCGGGTGGCGGAGCCTTCCGACGCGATTAAGAACGCGCCCGCCGCTGCATGGCGCGACGTGGCGCCGGAAAATCTCCTCGTCATCGAACTGAGCGAGGGCGGCCGCATCGTCATCGAGCTGGCGCCGGATTTCGCCCCCGTCCACGTCGCCAACGTCCGCGCCTTCGCCCGCGGCGGCTGGTGGAACGGATCGAGCGTGTACCGGGTGCAGGACAATTATGTCGCGCAATGGGGGAATAACGAGGCGAAAACCCCCTTTCCCGCCGCCGTCGTGGCCAAGCCGCCGGCGGAATATTCGCGCCGCATCGGGGGCCTGACCATTCGCCCGCTCGGCTACCCCGACAGCTATGCCCCGCGCGCCGGCCATACGAACGGCTGGCCGATCGGCTACGACCCCAAGGCGGGCAAGGCCTGGCTCACCCATTGCTACGGCTACGTCGGCGTCGGCCGCGATCTCGCTCCCGACACCGGCAGCGGCGGCGAATTGTACGCGGTGATCGGCCACGCGCCGCGCCACCTCGATTTGAACATCGCGCTGATCGGCCGCGTGATCGAGGGCATGCAGCTCCTGTCGGCCCGCCCGCGCGGCACCGGCAATCTCGGCTTCTACGAGGATCCGAAGCAGAATGTCGGCATCGCGCGCGCGCGCCTCGCCGCCGACATCCCGGCCGCGGAGCGCCCCCGCTTCCAGGCGATGCGCACCGACAGCGCGTCCTTCGCCGCTTATGTGAAGGGCCGCGCCAACCGCGGCGGCAGCTTCTTCAATCGCCCCGCCGGCGGGGTCGATTTGTGCAATGCGCCGGTGCCGGTGCGGAAAGCTCCGTAGAGCATGCACGAAAACGCCGGCCGTCCCGGGCGGGAGGGCCGGCGCTTTCGCGCGTCGCAGGGGACGGCGGTCAGGCCGCGTAGGCCTGGTCGGGGAACATCGGGCGCCGGATGGTGCGGACGATGGCGCCGCCGGCGATCATCGGTGCGTTCTCGAGCGGCAGCGCCGTCGTGCAGAACGCGCACTCGGCCATCGAGCGGCCGATATACCAGTGGGTCCGCCCGCAACCCGGGCAGTAATTGGTTTCATGCTCGCGGTAGACGATATGATAGCCACGCTGATCCGCCTGCGGAATGATGCAGCCGCCGCGCGCCTCAAGGATACTCGTCGCCATAACTCCTGGCTCCTTTCACAACTTGACGGCACAACGACCGGTAAGTCTGAAGAGTTTCATGGCTTTAGGATGAACGGCCCGTTCCGGACCCGTACGGGCCCTGCCGCAGCCTGCGAAAAATCGCGGAATTCCGCCACGGCGAGGCGTTGGAAACGGGCGGTGAGCCGTTTGTGCAACAGTAAAAGAATTATTGCGGCGGCCGTTTCAGCGGGGCGCAGGGGAGGCCGCTAGAGGTGGATCTTGTCGGTGCGGCGGGAACCGGCCTTGCGGTTGCGACGCCGTTCGCGGCGCGCGTGGACCGACACGACGATGAAGGGAAACAGGATCGCCACGGTAACCCCCGCAGCGAGCCCGAGATATTCGAGCTCGTTCAATGATGCCTCCTCCCCCGCCACTCTGTTTAGCGCGCACGCAAGCCCGCGTCACGCCCCCCGCCGGCGGCACGGGGCGAATCGCGGACTCGCGGCGGCAGGCCGATGGCGTGCCGCAGCGGCGTCAGATGGTCGTGGCCGCCGGATCCGCCTTCTTCGCCGGCTCCTCGTCGGTGTCGGTCGCCGAAGCGCTCGACCAGCGTTCGGCCAGGCATTTGGCGAGCGAGGCCATGGCGCCGTGGCTGCCGGCGAGCGGCAGGGTGTCGAAGCTGCGGCCGTCCTGGCTGATCCGCATCCCCTTGGACGAGGCGAAGGCATTCAAGAACCCGCTGTTGGTGCGGCTGCCCGGCTCGACCGTGAAGAGGAGGCCGGGGCCGTCGCTGTCGATATGCTGGCGGGCGATGGCGTCGACCGGCCAGGACTGGGCGTCCGTGTCGAGCTTCAGCGCGTAATTCTTGCCGTCGCGCAGGGAGTTCCACGTCCGGTTCTGGAGCAGGAAGGCGAGCTTCTGCTCGCCCGCAAACGCCCAGATCGAGATCATCGTCCCCTGCGGAGACGTCGCCTGGACCATGCAGCCGTTGGGCATCTGGGCAAGCGCCCAGCCGCCCATCTCCTCGTCCTGGCCGAAGGCGGCGGCCGGGGACGCCGCGATCAGCAAAACTGCCATCATACGCCGGAACATACTAAGCTCCTTTCAGCCGCACCCGCTGCTGGTCCTTGGTGGCGAAAACCGCCCGGCAGGACATTGGTTGCTGAAGGCGACGAACGGTTCGGCGTTTCGCAGGCCCGGCGGCTGCGACGATGGTCCGCCTTCCGCATCCCCCTCGAGCAGACGAACCTACTTATGCCCGCCGTGGCCGCTATTCTGGCCACCGGTCCGGCTCGCCTCGTTACGATTGTCGTGCTGCTTCTTGTCGCCGCCTTTATCCTCGTTCTGCCACTGGTCGAAATCGCCCTTTTTCTTGTGGTCGGTCATCGTCGGTCTCCTTCGTGGAGAAGGGGAACGGCCGCACCGGCGCGGCGGTTGCCACAGGCACGCCCGCGCAACGTTTTTCGGATGCCGGCTCAGCCGGCGCGGGCGAGGATTTCCTCGGCGACGCCGAAGGTCCGCTCATTGTCGACGTCGATGGCGAGGCGGCCGTCGGGCGTTACCAGCGGCACGATGCGCACGCCGAAGCGCCGCGAGAAGTGGCGGAACATCCCCTCCAGCGTCAGCAGCCGGCTCACGAACAGGAACAAGGTGGTGAGGCCGAGCGCCTTCACGGCGCGGCGTTTGTGCTTGGCGAACTGGCCGCCGAGGCGGAAGCTTTCGGTGGCGCGCAACGCCTTGTCGCTCCCCAGCCAGAACAGGTTGCAGTTCGAGTAAGCGCCGCCGCGGAAGGCGTAGAAGCGGCGCTGCCCGTCCGGGTGCGCGGCAAGGATGGCGGCGCGCTCGGCCATCATGGCGATGGCGTCGGCGCCGCCCTCGCGGCCAAGCGCGGCGATGACGCGCATGCCGTCCGGCGTCATCAGCACGTTGTCGGCAGTGGTGATGAGGAGGGGGAAGCCGGTGGCTTGGCTCGCCGCCACGACGCTGTCGACGATGTTGGGCCGCGCCTCCAGCGTCCGCAGCCTGCCGGCGGCGGTGAGGCGGGCGACGGTCGGGTCGCCGGCGATGGCTGCTGCGTCATCGACCGAGACGAAGAGGGCCGCGCCGGGAAAGGCCTGTTCGGCGATCCGCAGCACCCGGCCGACCATCGCCTCGCCGCCGACCGGCACCATCGCCTTGTGGGTGACGCCGGCGCGCAAGGCGAGCGGATCGGTGGCGGGCGAGCGGCGTCCGGCGAGGACGAGGATGGCAGGGTCCATCCGCCCCCTAAGCGCGGCGCCGGCGCCGCTGGCAAGGCC
This sequence comes from Allosphingosinicella sp., assembly GCF_036403745.1. Classification (GTDB taxonomy): domain Bacteria; phylum Pseudomonadota; class Alphaproteobacteria; order Sphingomonadales; family Sphingomonadaceae; genus Allosphingosinicella. Next base: position 57,171 of record NZ_DASWQI010000007.1, on the reverse strand, counting down.
CAGGGTTCAGTCTTGACCCTTACGGCCGGCGGCGCGCCCTCCATTCCTGTCGGCGAGGTCGACCAGGCGGAGGAATTCGTTGCGCCATAATCGTGCGTACCGGCGGTGGCGGGCGTCGGCGAAGGCGAAGTCCTTTAGCCACGGATCGTGGCGCAGCTTCTGGCCGAACCCGGCGACGGCGGAAGGCGGTGTCGCCGCGCGGGGCGCCTGCCGTCTGGATGAGGCGCGCCGGGATCGGCTGCTCGATGAGCTTCGACTGGGTTGCGTCGGGCAGCTTGTAGCGCAGCCGCAGCCAGGCGAGCTGGCCGTTCGCCGCGCCGGCGGCCTCGCGGCGGTTGGCGGCGAAGTGGCGGTCCGGCAGCCAGCCTTTGGCGCTTGTCGGGACGATCTCGTAAAGCGCGGTGACCTGGTGGCTGGCGCCGATGTCGCCGGCATCGATCTTGTCGTTCGAGAAATCCTGCTCGGTCAGCGCGCGATTCTCATAGCCGATCAGCCGGTATTCGCGGACGTAGGCGGGGTTGAACTCGACCTGCACCTTCACGTCCTTGGCGATGTGAAGAGGGTCGAGGACAATTCCTCCTCGAGCACCTTCTGCGCTTCGCGCGGGTTGTCGATATAGGCGTGATTGCCGTTCGCGTGGTCGGCGATCTGCTCCATCATCGCGTCGTTGTAATTGCCCGAGCCGAAGCCGAGCGTGGTGAGCGTGATGCCCGTGTCGCGCTCCCGCTCGACCATGCCGATGAGGGCGCGGATGTCGGTGACGCCGACGTTGAAATCGCCGTCGGTGGCGAGGAAGATGCGGTTGATGCCGCCCTCCATCCTGTTCCGCTCGGCGAAGCGGTAGGCGAGCTCGATCCCCTGGCCGCCGGCCGTCGAGCCGTCCGCCTCAAGGCGCGCGAGGGCGGCGACCACCTTCTCCTTGTCGTAGGTCGGTTCGAGCACCAGCCCGGCATTGCCGGCATAACCGACGATCGACACACGGTCGCGCGGCGTCAGCCGTTCGGCGAGGAGCGCGAGCGAGCATTGGACGAGCGGCAGCTTGTCCGGCTCCATCATCGAGCCCGAGACGTCGACCAGGAAGACGAGGTTGGCCGGCGGGCGCTCGCTGCGCTCGACGTCGTAGCCGCGCAGGCCGATGCGCAGCAGCCGGGTCTCGCCGTTCCACGGCGTCCTGGCCATGTCGGTGGTACCGAGAAAGGCCGGCTGCGGTCGCGCGGCAGCGGGTAATCGTAGCGGAAATAGTTGAGCATCTCCTCGGTCCGCACCGCGTCGGGCGGCGGGATCTGGCCGCTGGTCAGGAGGCGGCGGACGTTCGCGTAGCTGCCGGTGTCCACGTCGACCGAGAAGGTGGAAACCGGCGCGTCGGCGACCGCCTGGATGGTGGCGACGGGGTTCTTTTCGTAGCGGTCGCGATTGTCGGGCGAAGGGGCGTAATGCCCGCTCTTGGTGCCGCTGACGACGATGGATCGTTGCGCAGCGAACGACTGCGGTAGCGAGTTGATCATGTCCGCGGAGGCCACCGGCGGTGGCGGTGGTGGGGGCGGCGGCGCATTGGAGGCCACGGGCGAAATCGGCGTTGGCGAAGAGACGCTGTACATCGTCCGGCGCCAGTCCGAGGCGTTCTCGATGAAGCGCTGGCAGAAGCGGTCGGGATCTGACGCGGGCGCCTCGGTTCGGAGCGGCTGCGCGGCGATCGGACCGGATGCGGGCGATCAGCAGCGCCGCCATCGGGAGCAAAGCAAGCAGGCGCATCGACCTCTCCTCAGCCTATCATGCATGTGACACTATTACATGCCGCCCGCGCACACAATTGCGTTGAGGGGAGACGCGTTTTTTGGAGTCTGGTTGTTGCGCGGCCGCCACGGACGGCCGTCACGCCGCGCGCGCGCCGATCGCCTTTTGCCGCCGCCGCTGCACGGACGACCCGATCCCGAGAGCTTCGCGATATTTGGCGACGGTGCGGCGGGCGATGTCGAAACCCTTGGCACGGAGCAGGTCGACGAGCTGGTCGTCGGAGAGGATTGCGTTCCCGCTCTCGGCAGCAATGAGCGCGCGGATGTGCGACTTGACCGCCTCGGCGGACACGGCGTCGCCGCCGTCGGAGGACTGGATGCCGCTGGTGAAGAAATATTTGAGCTCGAACAGGCCGCGGTCGCATTCGAGATATTTGTTCGAGGTGACGCGGCTCACCGTCGATTCGTGCATGCCGATTACTTCGGCGACCTGGCGGAGCGTGAGGGGGCGCAGGTGGGCGACGCCGTGGCGGAAGAAGCCGTCCTGCTGCTTGACGATCTCGGCGCTGACCTTGACGATGGTGCGGGCACGCTGGTCGAGGGCCTTGGTCAGCCAATTGGCGCTGGCGAGGCATTCGGAGAGCCACGCCTTGGATTTGCGGTCGGCGCCGGTGGCGAGCTCGGTATAATAAGAGCGGTTGACGAGCAGCTTGGGCAGGGTCGCCGAGTTGAGTTCGATCGCCCAGCCGCCGGCGCGGCGGGCGACGTACACGTCGGGCACCACCGCCTCGATTCGCTGGCCCTGCGCGAAGCGGCAGCCGGGCTTGGGATCGTAGGCGCGCAGCTCGCGGATCATGTCGGCCAAATCCTCATCGTCGACGCCGCAGATGCGGCGGAGCGCGCCGAGATTGCCCTTGGCGAGATAATCGAGATTGTCGATCAGCCGCGCCATGGCAGGGTCGTAGCGGTCCGCCTCCTTGGCCTGCAAGGCGAGGCATTCGGCGAGAGAGCGGGCGGCCACGCCGGCCGGGTCGAAGCTCTGCACGACCGCGAGGACGCGCTCGACCTCGGCGAGCGGCACGCCGAGGCGGTGGGCGATGTCGAGCAGCGAGCCGGAGAGCCAGCCCGTCTCTTCGACCTGCTCGATGATCTGGCGGGCGATGAGGAAATCGGCGGCGGAAAGCCGTTCGCCGGCCTGCGCGATCAGATGCTCGTGCAGCGAGATATCGCCGGCTTCGAAGCTGTCGAAGTCCGGCCCGTCCCCTTCCGAACCGCCGCCGCTTATGCGTTCGAGGCCGAGGCCGCCGTCCAGCGCGCGGTCGGCGGCGCTGTCCTGGTGGAGATTCTCGTCATTGAGGTCGAGGTCGAGCGCAGCGTCGCCGCCGCCTCCGAGCATCAGCTCGTCGGACGTCGCCGGCTCGCCCGCGTCGGGCGCGGCCTCGGCGACGGGCGGCGCGTCGTCGCTGCCGCCGGTGTCGAGCAAAGGGTTGCGCTCCAGCTCCTCGGCGATGAAGCTCTCGACCTCAAGGTTGGAGAGCGCCAGCAGCCGGATCGCCTGCTGGAGTTGCGGGGTCATCACCAGCGACTGGCTCTGCCGAAGGTCGAGGCGTGGACCGAGGCCCATGATGCTAGAGCTCGAAACTCTCGCCGAGATAGAGGCGGCGCACGTTGGGGTCGCGGACCAGCGCCTCGGGGCTGCCGGCGAAGAGCACTTCGCCGCCGTAGATGATGCAGGCGCGGTCGACGATGTCCAGCGTCTCGCGGACATTGTGGTCGGTGATGAGCACGCCGATGTCGCGCTTCTTCAGCTCGCAGACGAGATCGCGGATATCCGAGATCGAAATCGGGTCGATGCCGGCGAACGGCTCGTCCAGCAGCATGATCGACGGATCGGCGGCGAGCGCGCGGGCGATCTCGCAGCGCCGCCGCTCGCCGCCCGACAAGGCCATGGCCGGCGAGTCGCGCAGGTGGGTGATGTGGAATTCGCCGAGCAGGGTCTCCAGCCGCTCGCGCCGCCGCGCCTTGTCGGGCTCCGACAGCTCGAGGACGGCTTGGATGTTCTGCGCCACCGTCATGCCGCGAAAAATCGACGTCTCCTGTGGCAGATAGCCGAGGCCGAGGATGGCGCGCCGGTACATGGGGAGGCCGGTGATGTCCTGGCCGTCGAGCATGATCCGGCCATGGTCGGGCTTCACTAGCCCCATCACCGAGTAGAAGCAGGTGGTCTTGCCGGCGCCGTTGGGGCCGAGCAGACCGACCACCTCGCCGCGGTCGACGTGCAGCGACACGTCCTTCAGCACCACCTTGCGGTCGTAGGATTTGGCGATCGATACGACCGACAGCCCCTCGGCATAGTCTGCCGCCTCGGCCCCCCGGTCCGGGGTCTTCAGGAGGGTGGCCTCGTTCATCAGGGCTCCGATCGCTCCAGCGGGATGTAAGCCATGCCGCCCGCCGCCTCAACTGGCAGGCTTCGTGCATGAACAAAAATGATGGTCTTGGAGGCGGTCAGCGGCTCGCGGAAGGACTCGATTTGCCCTGGTTGACCGTGAACGAGCCGGTGACGCGGCCGCCTGGATTGGCCGAACCCGCCGCGCCGCCACCGTCCATCACCGCGCGGCCGCTGTTCAGATCGTAGACCAGCCGCGCCCCGCTGACCGTCGCGTCGCAGCGGGTGAGGGTGACGCCGCCGACCATGGTGATGATCTTCTGGTTCAGATCGTAGATGCCGAACGCGCCCCGCGCCGTCTCGCCGGGCCCCTTGATGACCACGCCGCCGCTCGCATCGAGCCGGTCGACATGGGTCGAGGGCTTCTTCGAGTAAGCCGCAACGACCCGCGACGCGGTCAGCGTCAGCTCGGCCTGGCGGGCGACGACGTTGCCGGTGAGGATGGCCTTGCCCTGCTGGTCCTGCACCTCGATGCGCTGCGCGTCCCAATCGACCGGCGCATTGCTGTTGTGGCCCTTCAAGCCGCTCTGCGCGCAGACGCCGTTCCTCGCAGGCGCCGCCGCGGCCGAGGGAATGCCGGGCACCGCCGTCGCCGCCGCGGCGAGGAGGATGAGGAGGCGTTGCGCGCTCATTTCTTCCCCCTGAGGCCGCCCTGCGTAATATGCAAGTGGGCGCGGCCCGTCAGGACGACGCTCTTGTTGCGGATGTCGGACGTCATGTTGTCGGCGCGGAAGGTGCCGACGTTGGTCGTGCCCTCGACGCCGTTGCTGCCCGTCACCTTGTGGGTGTTGAGGTCGATGTTCACGTCGCGCGTCTCGAGCCTGTAGCCGTTCGCGGCCTGGACGTGGACCGGGCCCTGGACCTGCATCTGCTGCTTGTCGATATTGTACTGGCCCTGGTCGGCATTCACCGTCGCCGGCCCCTCCTTCATCTGCAGCTGGGCGGCCATGCCGTTGACGTTGACCAAAGGCGCTGCCGCGGTCGGCTGGACCGCCCGCTGCGCCTGGATGGTGAACGGCCGCCCTTGATCGTCGACGCCGCGATATTCGGCGGACTGGGTCTTCAGCCGCTCGTGCGCCACCTCGACCTTCTTCTTGTCGAGGAGGAAGCTGTTCTCCTTAGTCTTCGAGAGCGGCGAGAGGAGCAGATAGGCGAGCACCACGCCGACGCCGAGCGGCAGCAGGATCTTCAAAAACCCGACCAGCCAGTCGTGCGCGCTGCCCGGCCGCGCCCAGCCGCGCTTGACCGCGCGGTCGCGCCTCGCCGCGTCGGACGTGGCGCCGGCGTCCGGCTTGGCGGCGGCTTCAGACATGGCGGCGGCCATCAGACATGCGCGAAGATGTCGACCTCCGGCCAGCCGGCGAGATCGAGCATCGCCCGGTGCGGCAGGAAATCGAAGCAGGCCTGGGCGAGCGGCCAGCGCCCCTCGCGGGTCAGCCGCTCGTCGAGCCTCTCCTTGAGCTGGTGGAGGTAGCGCACGTCGGACCCGGCATAATCCTTCTGCGCGTCGGAAAGCTCGGGCGCGCCCCAGTCGGACGATTGCTGCTGCTTCGACACGTCGACGCAGAGCAGTTCCTTGACCAGTTCCTTGAGGCCGTGACGGTCGGTGTAGGTCCGCACCAGCCGGGAGGCGGTCTTGGTGCAATAGACCGGCTCCGCCATCACCCCGAGATAGGCGCGCATGATGGCGAGGTCGAAGCGGGCGAAATGGTAGAGCTTCAGCCGGTTGGGGTCGGTCAGCACCGCCTTCAGGTTCGGCGCATCGAAGCGGCTGTCGGGGCCGAAGCGGACGAGATGCTCCTCGCCGCTGCCGTCCGAAATCTGGACGAGGCAGAGGCGGTCGCGCCCCGGGTGGAGGCCCATCGCCTCGGTGTCGACGGCCACCGGCCCGTCGCCGAACACGCCGGCGGGCAGATCCTCTTCATGGAAATGAACGGTCATCGGAGCCAGATAGGCGCAAGCGCCCCCCGCCTCAATGGCCTCGCCTAATGCGCCCGCCGCCGCCGGGCGACCATGTTGAGCCCCTCGACCAGCGCCGAGAAGGCCATGGCGGTGTAGATATAGCCCTTGGGCACATGGACGCCGAAGCCGTCGGCGATCAGCACCGCCCCGATCATCAGCAGGAAGCCCAGAGCCAGCATCACCACCGTCGGGTTGCGCCCGATGAAGTTCGCCACCGGATCGGCGGCGAACAGCATGATCGCGACCGCGACCACCACGGCGACGACCATGATCGCGAGCTGGTCGGTCATGCCGACCGCGGTGAGGATCGAATCGATCGAGAAGACGATGTCGAGCAGCACGATTTGGACGATCGCCGCGCCGACCCCGAGCACCGCCTTCGACGTATCGAGGATGCCGTCCTCCTCGCCCGGCTGGAGATTGTGGTGGATTTCGCGAGTCGCCTTCCACAGCAGGAACATCCCGCCGGCAATCAGGATGAGATCGCGCCAGGAGAAAGTGGTCTCGAAGCTCGGCTCCCCGTGCGGGCCGGGGGCGCCGGCGATGCCGAGGTCGAGCACCGGCGCGGTCAGGCCGACCAGCCAGGCGATCGCCGACAGCAGCACCAGCCGCATGATGAGGGCGAGGCCGATGCCGATCCGCCGCACCTTCTGCCGATTCGCCTCGGGCAGCTTGTTCGAGAGGATCGACACGAAGATCAGATTGTCGATGCCGAGCACCACTTCCATCACGATGAGGGTCGCAACGGCGGCCCAGGCGGCCGGCTCGGCGAAGGTCCCGAAGAGAGAGTCCATGCCTGTTCAACGCCCTGCTTTTGAAGGTTCGGCCATGGCACGAGGCGGGAGCGGGAGCCAGCCTGAACGCCAGATGAAGGAACGAAGCTGAATCCCCTCGCCCGAATCATATTCTTCGGCTATGTGAGTCGGCAGTGTGCCGTGGATGTGGCGCATGAGGCCGTTTGCGCGATCAGCCCAGCGCGGTGGTTCTAAGGGAGACGAGGGCGCTGGAAAGTAACTGAGGATCATGGGTTTCGATAGAGGACGCCGCGGCGAGCGCGGTGGGCGCGGCAGGGACAAGCGCGACGGTTTCGGCGGCGACGATATTTACGGCGGCGGCGGCGGATTTGAGGATCGGGGCGGCTTCGGCGGCGGCGGCGGCGGCGGCGGCTACCGTGGCGGCGGTGGCGGCTACGGCGGCGGCGGCGGCGATCGCGGCGGCTTCGGCGGCGGCGGCAGCAGCTACGGCGATCGTGGCGGCGGCGGCGGCGGTTACCGCGGCGGCGGTGGCGGCGGCTTCGGCGGCGGCGGCGGCAGCGGCGGTGGTTTCCGCGGCGGCGGCGGCGGCGGTGGCGGCGGCATGCCCCCCCAGGTCGTCGGCCAGGGCAAGGGCATCGTCAAATTCTTCAACGGGCAAAAGGGCTTCGGCTTCATCGTCCGCGACGACGGCGGTGAGGACGTGTTCGTCCACATTTCGGCGGTCGAGCAGGCGGGCCTCACCGGCCTTGCCGAAGGCCAGCCGCTCGAATTCACCCTCGTCGATCGTGGCGGCCGCGTCTCGGCGACCGACCTCAAGATCGAGGGCGAGCCGATGCCGGTCACAGATCGCGCTCCGCCGCGCGAGCCGCGTGAAGGCGGCTTCGGCGGCGCCGGCGGCGCCGGCGGCGGTGGACCGCAGCGCCAGCTGACCGGCGAAAAGGCCCAGGGCACCGTCAAGTTCTTCAACGCCATGAAGGGCTTCGGCTTCATCAGCCGCGACGACGGACAGCCCGACGCCTTCGTCCACATCTCGGCCGTCGAGCGTGCCGGCATGTCGAGCCTCAACGAGGGCGACCGCGTCGAGTTCGAGCTCGAGGTCGATCGCCGCGGCAAGACGGCGGCCGTGAACCTGCAGTCGCTCGGCTGAACCACTTCCCTTCGTGGGGCGAAAGAAACCCGGCTGCTCCCAACGGAGCGGCCGGGTTTTTTCGTTGCGACAAGGAGAGGGCGCGGCGTTAGCCTCGTGACGGAGATGCAGGGGCAGGAGCGGCGATGATCGTGTTGGGGTGGGCGCCGGGAATGATCCTCGCGCTGTGGGCTGGGCTCGTATGGACGACGCCGGTCCCTGCGGCGGAGGCGCCGCGCGGGAAGGCTGAGGTTGTCGTGGAGGTGAAAGCGGACGGAGCGCATGCCCTGTTCCTCCTCGATCGGCCCGTCTCCCGATTCGCGTTCGAAGGCGATACCGTTCTTCGATCCGACGATTTCGAAATGGTGACGCCGGGACTGACCTTCGCCGGAGACGCCGTCACGGCGCCTGCTCGGTTCCGCCGGTTTGAGATCCGCATCCGCCCGACCGCCGAGGAGCACGACGCGAAATATCCCGCTTTCGTCGCGATCGGCGGCGGCGGCGTGCTCTACGCGCCGGCACTGCTGGGCAAGGCCTCGGCCTGGCGGACGACGATGAGGTTCAAGACGTCGCCGGGCCAGGTGCGGGCCCCGTCGACGGGAGAGGTTAGCGATGGGATGGTGTTCATCGGCCCGACGCCGCTGCTCAACCGCGCCCGAGGCCTCGATGTCGCTGCCGATCCGGCGACCCCGGCATGGCTGGTTGCCGAAGTCCGCAGCGACCTTGCCTCCGCCGTCGCGGTCTACCGCAAGGCGATGGGGGTCGCGCCGCGACGCACGCCGCTGCTCGTATTGCGGCATTTCGGCGGCGGTCGCAGCTATAATGTCGGCGATGCGACACCGGGGGCGGTAGTGACCATCCGATTCCACGGCGATGCCTGGAAGACGCGCGATCCGCAGACGGCAGCGAAGATCCGCACGTTCATCTTCCACGAAGCCTTCCACTTCTGGAACGGCGGCATCGCGTCGCCTGCCGATGGCACGCCGACATGGCTTCACGAGGGCGGTGCCGATTATGTGGCGCTTCTTGCCACCACCGCGCCGGGTGCGGCCGGTGATCGCGCTGTCGCAGGCCAACTCGCCGACGCCCTCAATCGTTGCCGCATCGGGGTCGAGGCAGCGGGCGACAGGGGGCTTTCGCAGATTGGCTTCCTGACCAACCGGATCCGCTATCCCTGCGGGATGGTCCTGCAATGGGCTGTGGATCTTGCGGTGCGACAGGCGCGCCCCAAGGCGACGATCCTCGATGTGTGGGGGGCGACGATCCGGAAGGCCCGTCCGTCGCGCGCCAAGACCTACGGCGTGAGCGATTTCTATGCCGCCGCCGGGATCGCACACGCGGAGGGCTTCCTCCCCGCCGCCCTGCTCGTCGAGCGGAGCGGCCCCGCCCGTTGGGACGAGCTCCCACGGGCGCTGAACCGGCTGGGCGCGCAGATCGAGCAGGAGGTGACGCCGGCTGGCCGCAGGATGGCGCTGCTCTTCCACGTGCTGGGCCAGAGCTGCACCCGGCTTGCGGAGGGCGAGGGCTTCGGCTTCTACACGGGTCCCGCTCAGATCAGGCTGCAGACGCCGGCCGGCTGCGGAGATTTGGCGGGCGATCCTGTGCTCAAGAGCATCGAGGGCGGCGATCCGGTGGCGCTCACCGCCGACACCTACGCCGCTGTCCAAAAGAAGTGCGCGTCCGGCGAGGCCGTTGTTTTGGTGACGGGCGACGGCAGGAGCCACGCCGCGCCATGCCGAAAGCCGCTCGCCGATGCGCCGAAACAATACGCGGTGCGGCGCTGGCGGTCGCCCGCTCAGGCCGACCCGGCACGGCGCCAGGGGAGCGTTTCACCGGCGCGGAACGGGACCAGCCCGGCTTCTCCGCCCCCGACGCGGTCCGGAACCGCAACCTCCGCCCGCTCCAGCGTCAGCGTCCCCTCGTTCGGCGGCAGCCCGTAGAACCGGGGCCCGTTCTCCGACGCGAACGCCTCAAAATGACCGAGGGCGCCGTCTTCGTCGAAGACGGCTGCGTAGGTTTCGAGGGCGTAGGGGGCGTTGAAGATGCCGGCGCAGCCGCAGGCGCTCTCCTTGCGCTCGACGCTGTGCGGAGCGCTGTCGGTGCCGAGGAAGAATTTCGGCGAGCCGGAGGTGGCGGCGCGGCGGACGGCGAGGCGGTGCTCCTCGCGCTTGGCGACGGGGAGGCAGTAAGCGTGCGGTCTGAGGCCGCCGGCGAACAGTGCGTTGCGGTTGATGAGGAGGTGCTGCGGGGTGATGGTGGCGGCGATGTTCGGACCGGCCGCTTCGACAAAGGCGACGGCCTCGGCGGTCGTAATGTGCTCCAGCACGATCTTCAGCGCCGGGAAATCCCGCACCAAAGCCCCCAGCGTGCGCTCGATGAACACCCTCTCCCGGTCGAATATGTCGATGTCCGGATCGGTGACCTCGCCGTGGACGAGGAGCGGCATGCCCAGCCGCTGCATCGCCTCGAGCGCGGCTTGGATGTTCGCGATGGCCGTCACCCCGTGCGCGGAGTTGGTCGTCGCGTTGGCCGGATACAGCTTGGCCGCCGTGAAGACGCCGCTCTCGAAGCCGCGCGCAAGCTCCGCCGGGTCCGCCTCGTCGGTGAGGTAGCAGGTCATCAGCGGGGTGAAACCCGTGCCCTCGGTGGCGGCGAGGATGCGCGCGCGATAGGCGTCGGCCGCCGCGACCGTCGTCACCGGCGGATCGAGGTTCGGCATGACGATGGCGCGGGCGAACTGCCGGGCGGTGTAGGGCGCCACCGCCTCCAGCATCGCTCCGTCGCGGAGGTGGACGTGCCAGTCGTCGGGCCGGCGGAGGGTGAGGCGGTCGATCATAGGCTCTTTGGCATCGGCTCCTTTGGCATCGGCTCCCTTGGGATCGGCGCTCCGGCTCCCTATCAAGGGTGCATGGCCGCGACCACCCTTTCAGACCGTGCCCTCCTCCGCCTCTCGGGCGAGGAGGTGCGGCCCTTCCTGCAGGGGCTCGTCACCCATGATGTGACCCTCCTCGCCCCGGATCGTCCGCTCTGGGCCGGGCTGCTGACGCCGCAGGGCAAGGCTTTGTTCGATTTTCTCCTCTGGGCCGCCGACGACGACGTGCTGATCGACTGCGAAGCGGAGGCGGCGGCCGACTTGGCGAAGCGCCTGACCCTCTACCGCCTGCGCCGCAAGATCGGCATCGCCCGCGAAGAAGGCCTCGCCGTGCATTGGTCGGCGGACGGCGCACAAGGCTTGCCCGATCCCCGCCTGCCGGACCTCGGCCGCCGCTGGCTCGCGCCGGCCGGTGAAGCCGCCGAAGGCTGGCTCCGCCACCGCCTGTCGCTCGGGGTGACCGAAGGACGGGCCGAGTTCGGCTCGGACAAGATTCTCTGGCTCGAATGCAACGCCGGCGAGCTGAACGGCGTCAGCTTCACCAAGGGCTGCTATGTCGGCCAGGAAAATACCGCCCGTATGAACTATCGGTCGAAGGTGAACCGACGCCTCGTCGTCGTCCCGGCAGAGGCGCCCGGAGAACGGACGCGCGCCTTTTATCCGGGGCTGGGCCTCGCCGTGGAGCACCGGCGCGTCGAGGACCTCGGCTCTGCCATTATGCCCGGCTGGCTGGCGCCGGCGCTCAGCTGATCGCCGCGAACGCCCGCACCGGGAAGGTGCCCATTCGGGCGACCTTCGGCGGCATGGCATAGAAGCGGAATCCCTCGTCCGGCAGCGCCCCCAAGTTGGTCATGTGCTCGCAAATGAGGATGCCAGCGCCCAGCAGGGCGGTGTGGACCGGCCGCGCCCGCCGGGCCGTGTCGTCGATATTGTGGCTGTCGATGCCGACGAGCTTCGCGCCCCCTTCGACCAGCAGGCGCGCCGCCGCTTCGGTGAGGAAGGGATGGCCGCTCTGATAGGCCTCCGTCCGCCAGTGGCGGTCCCAGCCGGTGTGGACCAGCACGGCCTTGCCCCGCACATCCAGTCCGTCGAACAGCTCCGGCCCGATCGCCGGCCCCTCCGACCGCACCACTACGCCCGGGAGCCGCGCGAGCTGCTCCAGCGCCAAAGCGGCGAGGTCGGCGCCCTCCTCGAAACGGTGGAACGGGGCGTCGAGATAGGTGCCGGTGTTGGCGACCATGTCGATCCGGCCGATCTGGAAGGTTGCGCCGTCGTCGTAGAATTCGGCCGAGAGCGCGCGGCTCCAGAAGTCGCAGATGTGCGGGCCGGGAAGACCTTTGTAGGTCGTCATCCCGTCCTCGATCACATGGCTGAGGTCGACGAGCCTTTCCGCCAGATCCGCCACAGGGCCACTCCTCCGATCAGCGCCCATACTACGTTCAGCGAGGCCGAAGGCACGGCGCGGTGCCACCAGCCGTTGACGACGAACCCGGCCGCGCCGGCGACGTTCATCGCCTGGTAGAGCGCCGACTGGCCGGTGAGGCGGCCCATCGAAAGCAGGAGGTACGCCGCCAGGATCAGCAGCGCCCCGGCCCAGCCGAGGATTTCGACGAGGAGCTCGATCCCGCTCAGGCTGCGAGGTTCCGGAGCACGTAGTGGAGGATGCCGCCGGCCCGGAAATATTCCAGCTCGTTCAAGGTGTCGATCCGCACCCGGGCCGGGAAGGACGAGGCGCCGCCGTCGGCGCGGGTGACCTGGACCGCAATCTCCTGGCGCGGGCTGAGGCTGCCGATCCCCTCGATGGTGAAGGTCTCGGTGCCGTCGAACTGGGGCGGCTCGCCGAGGAACTGCAGGGGGAGGACGCCCATGCCGACGAGGTTCGAGCGGTGGATGCGCTCGTAGGTCTCGGCGATAACGGCGCGGACGCCAAGCAAATTGGTGCCCTTGGCCGCCCAGTCCCGCGACGAGCCGGTGCCATATTCCTTGCCGGCGATGACGACCAGCGGCGTGCCCTCGGCCTTGTAGCGCATCGCCGCGTCGTAGATCGGCATCACCTCGCCGGTCGGCACATATTTGGTCACCCCGCCCTCGATGCCGGGGACCATGCGATTCTTGATGCGGATATTGGCGAACGTGCCGCGCATCATCACGTCATGGTTGCCGCGCCGGGCGCCGTAGGAGTTGAAGTCGCCCCGCGCCACCTGGTGCTCGGAGAGGTAGCGGCCCGCCGGACTGTCCGGCTTGATCGCCCCGGCGGGGGAAATGTGGTCGGTGGTGATCGAATCCCCGAATATCGCGAGCGGCCGCGCGCCGATCACGTCCGACGGGGGCACTGGCGTCATCGTCATACCCGTAAAGTAGGGTGGGTTGGCGATGTAGGTGGAGCCCGCCGACCAGGCATAGGTCTCGCCGCCCGCGACCGGAATGCCGCGCCACTTCTCGTCGCCCTGATAGACGTCGGCATAGCGGGCGCGGAACATGTCGCCATGGACATACTGGTCGATGAGGCGCCGCACCTCCTCGTTCGAAGGCCAGATGTCCTTCAGATACACCGGCGCGCCGTCGGACCCGTCGCCGATCGGATCGTCGATCATGTCGTGGGTCACCGTGCCCTTCAGCGCATAAGCGACGACGAGCGGCGGCGAGGCGAGGTAATTGGCGCGCACGTCCGGCGACACCCGGCCTTCGAAATTGCGGTTCCCCGAGAGGACCGAGGCCGCGACCAGGTCGTTCTTGTTGATCGCGTCCGAAATCTGCGAGGGCAGCGGCCCCGAATTGCCGATGCAGGTCGTGCAGCCGTATCCGGCGAGGTTGAACCCGATGGCGTCGAGATCCGCCTGCAGCCCGGAGGCGACGAGATAGTCGGTCACCACCTTCGATCCCGGCGCCAGCGAAGTCTTGACCCACGGCTTGCGGGTCAGGCCTTTCGCGCGCGCCTTGCGGGCGACGAGGCCGGCGGCGATCAGCACCGCCGGGTTGGACGTGTTGGTGCACGACGTGATGGCGGCGATGACGACGTCGCCATGGCCGAGATCGGTGGTCGCGGCGGCCTGCGCGTCGAGCGCGTCGGCGCCCGCGCCCGGGTTGGTCACCGGCACGCGCTTGCCGAGCTCGCCGAGCTCATGGCCATATTCGCGGGTGAAATTGGCGATGAACTCCTCGTCGACGCGGGAGAGCGGCACCTTGTCCTGCGGCCGCTTGGGGCCGGCGAGCGAGGGCTCGACCGTGGCCATGTCGAGCTCCAGCGTGTCGGTGAACACCGGCTCGTGGATGTGGCCGGGCTCCAGCCACAGGCCCTGCGCCTTGGCATAGGCCTCGGTGAGCGCGACCTGCTCGTCCGGCCGGCCCGTCAAACGCAGATATTCGATCGTCTTGGCGTCGACCGGGAAGAAGCCGCAGGTCGCGCCATATTCGGGCGCCATGTTGGCGATCGTCGCCCGATCGGCGACGGTCATGCTGTCGAGCCCCGGCCCGTAGAATTCGACGAAGCGGCCGACCACGCCCTTCTGCCGCAGCGCCTGGGTGACGGTGAGGACGAGGTCGGTGGCGGTGATCCCCTCGCCGAGCGCGCCCGTCAAATGGAAGCCGACCACCTCGGGGATCAGCATCGAGACCGGCTGGCCGAGCATCGCCGCCTCCGCCTCGATCCCGCCGACGCCCCAGCCCAGCACGCCGAGGCCGTTCACCATCGTGGTGTGCGAGTCGGTGCCGACGAGCGTGTCCGGATAGGCGACCTCCGCCCCGCTCTGGTCCTTCGACGACCACACGCCCCGCGCGATATATTCGAGATTGACCTGATGGCAGATGCCGGTGCCCGGCGGCACCACCTCGAAATTGCGGAACGCCTTCGAGCCCCATTTCAAAAATTCGTAGCGCTCGTAATTGCGCTCATATTCGAGCGCGACGTTATGCTCGAACGCCTTGGGCGTCCCGAACTCGTCGACCATCACCGAATGGTCGATGACGAGGTGGACGGGGACGAGCGGATTGATCTTCTCGGGATCGCCCTTCAGTTCCGCCATCGCATCCCGCATCGCGGCGAGATCGACGACCGCGGGGACGCCGGTGAAATCCTGCATGAGCACGCGCGCGGGCCGATACTGGATCTCGCGCGCCGGCCCGGCCGGATTGTCCTGCCAGCCGACCAGCGCCTGGATGTCGGCCCGCGTCACCGTCTTCCCGTCCTCGAAGCGGAGGAGATTCTCGAGCAGCACCTTCATCGAAAAGGGGAGGCGCGAGACGGAGCCAAGCTGCGCGGCGGCCTTGTCGAGGGAGTAGTAGGCGTACCTGCGCCCGGCGACGTCGAGTTCGGTGCGGGTGTTGAGAGAGTCGTTTCCGACGGCTGTCATCGGGGGCCTTTCGGTACGGCGCATGCGGGCTGTCCGGCATGCGCAGGAGAAAATCGCCATTCCGCAATCTGCGGAATTTGGGTGCGCTCTAGCAACGCACGGCAGGGGTTGGAAGGGTCCGGAAGTCGCCCGCCCGTCCTGCTGAACTTGTTTCAGCCTACAATGCGAGGCGAAACACGGCGCAGCAGCTCCAGGTTCGCAGGTGGACCGCAACCTTTACCCCCCTTTCCAAAGTCGGAACGCCAGCTGTGGGGAGGCGGCCGGCTGGTCGCCCGCCGCGACCGGTGTCAGCTTCAGTACGCATCCCGCTCGAAAGTGCTCACACGGCCTGCGACAAGATGGGTCTACAGAAACAGGACGCGCGCATTGACCGCAGGGCGCGTGCGGCTCAACATCGAAACCCTCAAGCTTAGGAAGATCGAAATGGCCGCTCCTGATAGTCTTTTAGCGGATGCCCATGTGCCCGGCGCGGCACTTAGAAACGAAGCGATGAGCTTCCTCTCACAGGTGTATGGCCAAGGCAAATGCGAGATGAGAGTGGCCGGTAAGAAAGTAGACGCAGTATTCTCGGTGAAAGACTTAGGCCGCGACACGACGCTCCTTGTTGAGTGCAAAGATTATAGAAGGAGACTCACTCGTGATCATGTGGCGCGCGTTTGGTCGGATTATTCCGGAATCGTAGGTCTCCAAGACCCTTGTAAGTTGCTTATTGTCTCCAGAAATGGCCTTACAACCGACGCGGCGGCTTTCGTTGACGAACAGCCTGCAATTCGTCACTTAACCATTTGGGAGCTAGAGAATGAGGTCTTGGGACTACTTCCATATATAACGTCACTCCGTGACTCGTTTTCATCGGACGGGCTGAGTCAATACTATGTAGAGGCTCGCGCTAAATCTGTATGGTATGAGACAGACGGCACAAGGGAGTTATCCGATCACGTAGATTTACTCATAAACTCTCTGCGCAACTGGGCTGCAGATCCTTGCGAGACTGCTCCAGTTGCGATTTTAGGTGGGTATGGCGCTGGCAAGACGAGCTTCGCGAAGCGGCTTGTCAGTGACTTGGCTACTCAGTCTATAGCTGATCCGCACGTTCGGAGGCCTATCCTAATAAAACTTGGTAACATCGGCAGGTTCGCATCTCTTGACGGGCTGCTTGGCGCACTCTTCACCAGTGAATTTAGCGTGCGCGGATATTCTTTCTCAAGATTCACAGACTTCAATCAGCGCGGACGCTTTGTCGTGGTGCTGGATGGTTTTGACGAAATGAAACACGCCATGAAATGGGGTGACTTCAGGCTGCAGTTGCAAGAACTGAACCAGCTGGTTGTCCCGAAATCCAAGGTCGTCCTGCTAGGTCGTCCGTCGGCCTTTCTCTCAGATGCTGAGTATAATTACGCGTTGCGGGGCTTGAGGCCCATATCGGGCGACCTGTTAGTCTCAGTACCCGGCTGGCCCTCATTTCAGGAATTTGAGCTTCAAGAGTTCACGATCGACGAAATTGAGAGTTTCGTGACCCGTTATGTTGTCCATTCGGCATCTAAGCCTATTGTGCCGGAGATATCGGCCGCCGAGAAGGCCGTCTGCCTCCGCCAGATTCGTGCAATAGTGGAATTAGATCCCGAACTCTTTTCGCGTCCAGTGCACGTTAAACTTCTTGCGGACATCGCATCGTCGCGCAGCGGTGATTTGAGTACGTTAGCCTCAAATCTATCGCGCTGGAATTTGTACGAGGCGTTTTTTGCACTGTTGATTGAACGGGAGAATATGAAGGAGGCAAGGAAGGAGCTTTCTGACGATACTCGTTTCGAGTTCGTTCGCCGAATAGCTCGCTGGATTTGGCTCGAGAAGGACGGGGCGTCTTTCTTCACCCCCGATGAGCTTCCAGAGAGCGTCCTGCGTGCCCTCCCCGACTATGGTGAGGACGAGGATGAGGGTATGCTCCGGGAGGCACTCTCGGGCTCTTTCTTAGACCGCAAGCCCGGTGATATATTCTATTTCCCACATCGCTCGTTCGCAGAGTTCCTCGTTGCGTTCGGAATCTTCAAAGAAGAACCGTCGGGGGCGGACCATGCCCAAAACAACAGGATTTTCAGCCCGGGGGTATATGACTTCCTCTCCGACAAAATAGGGCAGTTTGACGGCCGGCCCCGGATAGAAGCATTTAGCCGAGTTTGTTGCGTGGTTAAAGTAAACTACCTTCGGTTCTTGTGCGAAGCCGTCGGGTCGCCTTACAAAGCAGCAGATTCCCTGCTGCCGGGCTCTCATTGGAAGGCCCTCCTTAGGTCTCTTGGTGAGTCGTTTCACCCTGGGCCTACGGCTCTCGCGAATGCGCCAGGCGAGCTTTCTCGGTCAAGGCCAGTGGAAGGTGCCTTGCTTGTCACCGCAATTGCGCCAGGGGGGTTCTTGCGGGGCGGCTGTACGGTCAATGAGGCGCGGTATGCTGTTCGTGTTGCGGCGGCACTCCTCACGCGTCTCTTCGACGCTATAGAGCCAGCTCAGGATGACGAGCGATTGATGCTCAATCAACGAGAGTCTGGAGAGCTTCTGGATATAGCCAGATCTGCTCTCATTGGCCCACGCCTGCGTGGCGACGATCTAGTATTCGAGTTCAGCTGGTACGGACTGAGAGACTACTGCCATGGCGTCATGATAGAAGTCGGCTTAGGCATCGAGGACATGATGTACGAGGAGATCGATGCTGTTGATAAGCATCTTTGGCTCTCTGTCGATGACGTTTTGGAAGAGGTGGCTCCTTTTGTGCGAGGACGCGCGACTGCTTTCTTCAAATCTAAGAGACGCAATCTATCCGAGGTGGTGCTTTTTGATCTACGGCCGGAGCGGCCGGAATGGTAGCTTAAGCCGTATCTCGCCTTGCCGCTTTCGTTAGGATCTTTCCGTCGGTGTCTTGTGCAGTGGCCGTGGCGGGTAAGAAATTGCAGGGGTTCAAACGGGCGAGACGTGCCATTCACATGGATAGGTACTTTGCCAACCTGCGTCTTCAAAGGTCGCGAAGATCTAGTCGCGTGGCGGGATAACACCGCCGACGAGACGGCCGCTGTCGATAAAGACGGTTCCGGAGGCCTCCAGCGCCCGCCGCATCGCCTGAACCCGCGGGGGCAGCACTGACTCCCCCGCCTCAAACCTCGTGATCGTCCGCCAACTCACCCCTGAGGCCGCGGCTAAGTCGTCGCGGGACCAAAGCAAAGCAGCACGTGCCATCCGGCATTGCCGCGGGGTCAAGACGGCATATTCCATGCAAAAAACACTTGCGCCGCCGCTCCCGATCCGGCATGTAATATGCCAATAAGAAGAACCCCCACCTCCTAGAGCAGGAGAGCCTTGGTCATGGCTTCCAGGGAGCATAGCTGCACGCGTCGCGCACTTCTAGCGGGAGCCGTAGGGGCGCCGACTGCCCTCACCCTCCGCCGCACCGCGGCTCCTCTCTCTCCCCTCGAAGGAGAGGAGTTGGAGGCGGCGTGGGAGGCGGCGCTTGCGGCCTTGCTGCGCGCCGAGGCTGAGATCGCAGCGTTCAAGCGGGCTGAGCCGCGCGGCGCGTCCTTTTCACAACAGTGGGACATGGACGAGGCCTTCTCCGATCTCGCCTGCTCCCAGAATGCGGCGCTCGAGCGGTTGCTGCTCGTGCCGGCGCCGGACCTCGCCGCCCTCGCCACCAAGCTCGCGCGCGCCGTCGAGGACCTCGCCTGGGAGCTGCCGCAGGCCGACGCGACCATGGCCCAGCTTGCGGCCGATGCGGAGAGGCTGGCGGCGCAGAGCGGTACTGTGCCCGCCGGCCCGGGGAAGACGGTCTAAAGCCGCCGCCGGCGCTGGCGCCAGCGCAGGATCTGGCCGGCGGCGAGGACAGCGGCGAGGATCGCGAGCATCGCCCATCTCGGCAAGGCGTGGGCGCCGCTCATCAGCACGAAGACGCCCCAGGCGAGGGCGACCACCAAAGCGGTGGCGGCGAGGGCGGCGAGGGCGAAGAGGGCTTTGTGCATCGGGCCGCAGGATAACGCGTTCAGCAGGTATCGGGTAGGTGGTGGCAGGCTCCGACCCCGCTCCTCCCTGTGGCGCGACGCCGCATGGGGAGGACGAGAAGCCGGGGCCGTCCCAGTAAGCCTTGCGGCTGGTCGTCGCGCAGATCCTGTCCACCCTCGGCCGGCGGGACCGCACGCTCGCCGCGGCCGCGGGAGCCACCACGGTTCCCGCACGGCAAGGACCCGGCAGCGACACGGCACCCGCACGGTTGCGACCCGGCACGCGCCCCGTTAGGACCCGGCACGCGCCCGGCAAGCACACGGTTGCGACACGGCAGTCGCCCGGCAGCGCGTGCACCTTTTGCCTCGTTCGCGCGGCAGGTGAGGGCTCCGCCTGCACCGCCCTTCCACCAGCAGTCGGCCGGTTGCTTCTCAGGCGGGTTCATGCTATGTTCGAGGCGACAAGAGAGCTGTGCGGTATCTGGCCTGCGGGTGCGAATCGCACTGGCGCGGGTCGGGCAAACGGCAGCTGGATCGCAAAAAGGGGCGCACGGGGCGCCCGACGGCGGGAGGGAAGTTTTTTTATATCAGGAAAGTTCGAAACTTCCGCGGCTTCGGTTCAGGGCGGACGGGCGCCCGAGGATGCGCGCCAAGGGGGCGGCGAGGGCGGCCTCGCCGCGTCGGACGGGTTCGGCGGCCCGAGGGTCGCCGCCCCGCCGGCCGGGCGGGCGCCGACTCCGTTCGCTGCTCCGGCGGCGCTAGGCGCCGGCGTCGCTGCTCACCGGGCGGCGCTGGCCTCAGTCCACATGAGGATTAATGGCCGGGGGGTCGCTCGCCGGAAAGCTTTCGTCGCTGGCCTGGTCGACCTGGCTCCACTCCTTGGGCGGGTCGCGCATGGCGTCGGGGCCGGCGGAGCGGGCGGCGCTGGTGTGGCCCACCGCGCCGTCGGCGCCGGTGCCCTTCAGCGCCGCGCTGCGCCCCTGGCTGCCGTCGGGGCGGCGCCAGAGGCGGGTTGCCGCGTAGCCGAGCGCGGCGGCGCAGGCGGCGCCGAGGCCGGTCAAGAGCGCGATGCGGCCTTTGCCGGCCATGTCAGGCCGCGTCTTCGGTCAGGGTCGCGGTGGTCGCCTTGGGCAGGCCTTCGGTCTCGGCGATCCGCTGCAGCTCGGCCTTGCGGGCGGCCATCTGTTCGCCGAGGGCATCGAGGTCGACGTCGGTCTTGCGGGCCTGGTGGAACATGCTGTCCCGCTGCTTCTCCTCCTCCTTGACGTGGTGCTCGATCTCCTCCTGCAGCACCTTCACCTTGGCGTCGTAGAAATCGTCGGAGGGCTCGCCGGCCTCGATGTCGTTGATCAGCACCTTGGCGCCGTCATGCTCGACCGTGGCTTCGTCGAGATCGGCGTCGTCGATCTTGCCGCGGAGCGCCGGGTAGAAGATCTCCTCCTCGATCATGGTGTGGATCTTGAGTTCGGTGCAGATCTGGCGGGCAATTTTCTCCTTGGTGCCGTCGCGGCTCGCTTTCTCGAACTTCTCGAAAAGGGCCTCGACCTCGCGGTGGTCCTGGGTGAGCAGCTGGATCGCGTCCTGTTTCTTGTCGGCCACCATGATCTATGTTCCTTTGCGGGTTTGGTTGAGGAACCATCGGCGCGGGGGGCCGGTTCCTTGGCGTCATGAATGACGCCGAGACCCTGTCGCCCCTGCTCCCCAACGAGACCGAGGAGGCCGCCCGCCGGCTCCTCCAAAAGGCGCATGAAAGGGGGCTGATGCTGGCGACGGCAGAGAGCTGCACCGGCGGCATGCTCGCCTCGCTGCTGACCGACGTGCAGGGCGTGTCGCACGTCTTCGACCGCGGCTTCGTCACCTATACGAACGAGGCGAAGAACGAGATGCTCGGCATTCCGATGGAGGTGATCGACACGCACGACGCGGTCTCCAGGGAGGTCGCGGTGGCGATGGCGGAAGGGGCGCTTGCGCACAGCCGGGCGAACATCGCGCTTGCCGTGACCGGCTTCGCCGACGCAGGGCGGGAGCCGGGGCTGGTCCATTTCGGCTGCGCCCGGGCGGGGCGCAAGACGATGCACCGCGAGGAGCATTTCGGCCCGGGCGGCCGCGGTGCTACACGCATCGCGTGCATGACGGTCGCGGTCGAGATGATGACGGAGATGCTGTGAGTAAAGGGCCCTTTGAAGGAATCCACCGCCACGGCTACGTACGGTGCGCGGCGGCGAGCCCGACGGCGTCGTCGGGGGATGTCCGCTTCAACGTCGAGCAGGCGGTCGCGCTGGCGCGGGAGGCGGATGCTAAGGGCGTCGACCTCGTCGTCTTTCCAGAGCTCAACATCTCCTCCTACGCGGTCGACGATCTGTTCCTGCAGGAGGCGTTCCTCGACGCGGTGGAGGACGGCATCGCCCGCTTCCGCAACGCGACGGCGAAGCTCGCGCCGGTCTGCGTGATCGGCGCCCCGTTGAGGCGCAACGGGCGGCTGTACAATACAGGGGTGGTGGTGAGCCGCGGGCGCATCCTCGGCGTGGTGCCGAAGAGCTTCCTCCCCAATTATCGCGAATATTATGAGAAACGCTGGTTCGTCTCCGGCGTCGGGCTCTCCGGCATCGAGATCGCCGTGTCGGGCGAACAGGTGCCGTTCGGCACCGACCTCGTCTTCGCTGCCGAAGACCTCGCCGACTTCACCTTCTTCGTCGAGATTTGCGAAGATTATTGGGCGCCGCAGCCGCCCTCGACCTGGGGCGCGCTCGCCGGGGCGCTGATCCTGTGCAACCTCTCGGCGTCCAACATCACCATCGGCAAGGCGGACGAGAGGAAGATGCTCTGCGCCTCGCAGGCGAGCCGCTGCTGCGCGGCCTATGTGTTCTCCGCCTCGGGACCGGGGGAGAGCACCACCGACCTCGCCTGGGACGGCCAGGGCTCGATCTACGAATTCGGCGAACTGCTCTGCGAATCCGGCCGCTTCGACCTCGAGCCGGAGCTGTGCATCGCCGACGTCGATGCGCAGCGGCTGCGGCTCGAGCGGATGCGGATGCCGACCTTCAACGACAATGCGGTCGCCGCGGGCCATCCCGAGAAGAGCGCGCGGCGGGTGCATTTCGAGCACAGGCCGGACATGGGCGACATCGGCTTCCACCGGAATCTGCGCCGCTTCCCCTACGTGCCGAACCGCATCGAGCAGCTCGATTCCGACTGCTACGAGGCGTTCAACATTCAGGTGCAGGGGCTCGCCAAACGCTTCCAGACGACCAGCGGCGACAAGCTGGTGATCGGCGTCTCGGGTGGGCTGGATTCCACGCATGCGCTGCTGGTCTGCGCCAAGATGTGCGATTTCCTGAAGCTGCCCCGCTCCACCATCCTCGGCTTCACGATGCCGGGCTTCGCGACCGGCGACACGACCAAATCGAACGCCTGGGCGCTGATGAAGGCGCTCGGCATTGTCGGCGAGGAGATCGATATCCGCCCGGCCGCGCAGCAGATGCTGACGGACATGGGCCACCCCTATGCCAAGGGCGAGCGGGGGGCGGACGTGTACGACGTCACCTTCGAGAACGTGCAGGCGGGGCTCCGCACAGACTATCTGTTCCGTCTCGCCAACCAACGGCGCGGCTTCGTCGTCGGAACGGGCGATCTTTCCGAAGTGGCGCTCGGCTGGTCGACGTACGGCGTCGGCGACCAGATGAGCCATTACGGCGTCAATGCCGGCGTGCCCAAGACGCTGATCCAGTATCTCATACGCTGGGTGGTGAAGACGGGGCAGCTCGACGCCGAGACGAACCGCGTATTGGACGCCATATTGGAGACGAAAATCTCCCCTGAGCTGGTCCCGGCGGACGCGCAGGGCGAGATGCAGTCGACCGAGGACAAGATCGGCCCGTACGCGCTGCACGATTTCTTCCTGTTCCACATCCTGCGCTCGGGCCAGAAGCCGTCCAAGGTCGCGTTCATGGCGCGGCAGGCGTGGCACGATGCGGCGGCGGGGGCGTGGCCGGCCGGCTATCCCGACGCGCTGAAGCGGGAATACGACCTTCCCACCATCCGCAAGTGGCTGGAGGTCTTCCTCTATCGCTTCTTCCAGATCAGCCAGTTCAAGCGCACCGCCATCCCCAATTCGCCCAAGGTTTCGGCCGGCGGATCGCTGAGCCCGCGGGGCGACTGGCGCGCACCTGCGGACGGGACGGCGGGCCCCTGGCTCGACGAGCTGAAGGCGGCCTTCGATTAATCGTATAATTCAGGCCGCGCGCGGAACGGTCCGGCTGCGCAACAACCCAGCTTAGTCCTTATCTGCATTAACTTTATTCCATGTTGCAGCGCGGAACCGAAGCGCGTGCGGGTACGTTATTCCTGCATTCTCCATTAACGGGATACCCGCGTTGATCAAACTCTCCACCGCCTCCGATATGGGGCAGAGCCGCTTTGCCTCGCACCAGACCGACGGGCACACCCTCATCTGCTTCTCCCACCTGCGGTGGAACTTCGTTTTCCAGCGGCCCCAGCATCTGATGAGCCGCTTCGCGCAGGACCGGCGCGTTATCTTCTGGGAGGAGCCGGAAGCGGCGCTTCCCGAGTGCGAGCCCGCCCTTGGCGTGCGCACCTGCGCCGAGACCGGCGTGGTCGTCGTGACCCCGTCCATCCCCGACACCCTGTCCGAAGCCGAGCGCGAGACCGTGCTGAAGCGGCTGCTGACCGACTTCGCCGCCGAGGAGAAGGGGCCCTTCATCCGCTGGTATTACACGCCGATGATGCTGCCTTTCTCGCGCGACCTGCCATCGGCGGCGATCGTCTACGACTGCATGGACGAGCTTGCCAACTTCCGCTTCGCGCCGCCCCAGCTGCTGGCGCTGGAGCAGGAACTGCTCGACAGCGCGGACGTCGTCTTCACCGGCGGCTATTCGCTTTACGAGGCGAAGAAGGACCGCCATCCGAACATCCACCCCTTCCCCTCCAGCGTCGACCGCGCCCATTTCGCGCAGGCGCGCGGCGTCGATGCCTCGCCCGATGACCAGGGGCCGATCGGCAAGCCGCGCCTGGGCTTCTACGGCGTCATCGACGAGCGGATCGATCTGGAGATGATCGCGGCGGTGGCGGATGCGCACCCCGAATGGTCGATCGTCATGGTCGGGCCGGTGGTGAAGATCGATCCGGCCGACCTGCCCGTCCGCGCCAACATCCATTATGCCGGCGGCAAGACCTATGACGAGCTGCCGCTCTATCTGGGCGGCTGGGACGTCGCGTTGATGCCGTTTGCGATCAACGATTCGACGAAGTTCATCTCGCCGACCAAGACGCCGGAATATTTGGCGGGCGGCCGCCCGGTCGTGTCGACGCCGATCACCGACGTCATCCGCCATTACTCGGATCTCGAAGCGGTGTTCATTGCCGACGGCTCCGACGCGTTCGTCACGGCGTGCGAGCAGGCGCTGGCGCTCGTCCAGTCGGGCGACGAATGGCTGAAGGACGTCGACCTGAAGCTCGCGAACCTCAGCTGGGATATCACCTATGCCCGCATGGCGGGGCTGGTGCGCGAAGCAATGACGGTGCCGAATGCCGGCCCCAACATCGTCAAGGCGGCGGCACGCAAGAAATACGATTATCTCGTCGTCGGCGCGGGCTTCGCCGGCTCGGTCATCGCCGAGCGGCTGGCCAGCGAGCATGACGCGCATGTCCTGGTCATCGACCGGCGGCCGCACGTCGCCGGCAACGCCTACGACCATTTGGACGAGGCCGGGATCCTGATCCACCAATATGGCCCGCACATCTTCCACACCAATTCGGACGAGATTTTCGACTATCTCTCCCGCTTCACCGCGTGGCGTCCCTACGAGCACAAGGTGCTCGCTGACGTCCGGGACAAGCTCGTGCCGATCCCGATCAACCGCACGACCTTGAACGAACTGTTCGGGCTCGACCTCAAGACCGACGAGGAGGCCGCGGCCTATCTCGCCTCGCGCGCCGAGCCGGTCGAGGAGATCAAGACGTCCGAGGACGTCGTCATCAACGCGGTCGGGCGCGAGCTCTACGAGCTGTTCTTCCAGGGCTATACCCGCAAGCAGTGGGGCATCGATCCGTCGGAGCTCGACAAGGCGGTGACCGCGCGCATCCCGACGCGGACCAACACCGACGATCGCTATTTCGGCGACAAGCACCAGGCGATGCCGAAGGACGGCTACACCGCGATGTTCAACCGGATGCTCGACCATCCGAACATCGATGTGCTGCTCTCGACCGATTTTAAGGACGTGATCGACGAGATCGACGCCGGCCACATCGTCTTCACCGGGCCGATCGACGAGTATTTCGGCTTCCGCTACGGCAAGCTGCCCTACCGCAGCCTGCGGTTCGAGCATAAGATGCTGGAGACGGAGAATTTCCAGCCCGTCGCGGTGGTGAACTATCCGGACCCGCAGGTGCCCTACACCCGGATCACCGAGTATAAGCACCTCACCGGCCAGGAGAGCCCGCGGACCAGCCTCACCTACGAATATCCGTCGGCGGAGGGCGATCCTTATTATCCGATCCCGCGGCCGGAGAACCAGGCTTTGTTCAAGAAGTATGAGGCGCTCGCCGACGCGACCCGCAACGTCACCTTCGTCGGGCGACTGGCCACCTACCGCTATTACAATATGGACCAGGTGGTCGGACAGGCATTGAGCGCCTTCCGCAAGCTCGACGCGCGGCGCAAGAGCGTCGCCCAGGCGAAGCGCGACGTCTGGACCGAGGCGGCGGAGTAGGCCTCTCCCTTCCCTTCACTCTCAGGGGCGGCTCTCCGGGGTCGCCCCTTTTTCTTGTGCCCTCCCCATCCGGAGGATGGGGAGGGGGACCAGCGAAGCTGGTGGAGGGGTAAGTGAAGGGCGCAGGGGGTGCCTGTCCGACGCCTGCTGCTGCTCTGCGAAATACCCCTCCACCACCTACGGTGGTCCCCCTCCCCATCTGGCGATGGGGAGGCAAGCAGGTGCTTGCATCTATTTCTTCTCGGCTATATAACCTACTAGTAATGCAACTCGACACCGCCTTCTCCGCCCTCGGCGATCCCACCCGCCGCGCCATCCTCGCCCGGCTCGCGCTGGGCGAGGCGACGGTGACCGAGTTGGCGCGGCCGTTTGCGCTCAGCCAGCCGGCCGTCTCGAAGCATCTGAAGGTGCTGGAGAAGGCGGGGCTGATCGAATGCGGACAGGACGCGCAGCGGCGGCCGCGCCGGCTCAAGCCGGCGGGGATGAAGGCGGTTGCCGATTGGCTGGAGCCATTCCGCGAGCAGTGGGAAAGCCGCCTCGACAATCTCGACCGCCACGTCGCCAACAAGGAAGACTGACATGCCCCCTGCTCACGCCCCCTTCGCCTCCGCCGGCTTCGAGCTGGACGAGGCGACCCACACGCTGCGCTTCACCCGCCGCCTCGCCGCGCCGCCGGAGCTTGTGTTCGCCGCCTGGACGGACCCCGAGCAGGTCGCCTGCTGGTGGGACGCGGCGGGCGAGCGGCTGCTGCGCTGCGAGATCGACCTGCGCGTCGGCGGCGGCTTTACCTTCGTCAGCCGCAGTCATCCGGACATGGCTTTCGCGGGCGTCTATCGCGAGATCGTGCCGCCTTCGCGGCTGGTGTTCGACGCGATGGGGGCGGAAGGGCGGGTGATGCTGGAGCCGGCCGGCGGCGGCACCGCGATGACCGTCGAGATCGCCTGCGCCAGCGACGCGCACCTCCAGCAGTTCGTCGCCATGGGCGTCGCCGCGGGGACGAGCCGGACGATGGACAATCTCGTCGTCCACGTCGGCGCGCGCGCGGAGGGGGCGGAATAAGCGGCCGCGTTGCGCTTGGCACCGCCGCGGCCTAGCGTCGGCACCGGACAGACGGGAAGAGCAACGCATGGACCGCCTCGCACGCTGGAGCCCCATTCTCCTCAGCATCCTGCGCATCGTGGCGGCCCTGCTGTTCATGGAGCATGGGCTGATGAAGCTGTTCCACTTCCCGGCTCCGCAGGCCGGCGCCCCCGACCCGCTTCCGACGATGCTCCTCGTGGCGGCATGGCTGGAGGTGGTCGGCGGCGCTCTGCTGGCGATCGGCCTCGGTACCCGGCCCGTTGCCTTTCTGCTCTCGGGCGAGATGGCGGTGGGCTATTTCATGGCGCACGCCTCGAAGAGCTTCTGGCCGGGGATCAACGGCGGCGACGCCGCGATCCTGTTTTGCTTCACCTTCCTCTACATCGCGGCAGCGGGTCCGGGGCCATGGAGCGTGGACGCGATGCTGCGGGGGCGGCGGACGATCTAGTCCTCCCTGTGCGCGAAGCGCATGGGGAGGGGGACCACCCGAGGGGTGGTGGAGGGGCCACCTCGGACTCCGTAAGGCCCCTCCACCGCGTTTCACGCGGCCCCCCTCCCCATCGGCTGCGCCGACAGGGAGGATTGGAGTCACGCCCCCCGTGCGCGGCGGGCCATTTCGTTGAGTTGGGCGAGGGTGGGCTCGAAGCGCTGCTCGGCTTCGGCGAAGCGGAGGAAGCGGACGCGCTCGACGAGGATTTCGGGCGGGGTCGGCTGCTGGCTCAGCAGGGCCATGACCTCGTCGGCGAATTCGTCGAGCGGCTGATAGCCGGGGCGGGTGGCCTGGCCGGGCGTGAGGTTGGTCTGCACCGCCGGCGGCGCCAGCTCGATCACCTCGATGCGCCCCTTCAGCGCCTCGCGCAGCGACACGGTGTAGGAATGGATCGCCGCCTTGGTCGCGCAATAGGTCGGCGTGTCGACGAGCGGCACGAAGGCGAGGCCGGACGTGACGTTGACGATCGCCGCGTCGGGCTGGGCGGCGAGGTGGTCGACCAGCGCGTCGATCATGCGGATCGGGCCGAGCAGGTTGGTCGCTACCGTCTCCTCAGCGTCCGTTAGATCGCGCGCCGTGTCGAGCGCCTCGAAGCGCATGATGCCGGCATTGTTGACGAGCACGTTCAGCGCCGGATGCTCGGCGACGACCCGCCGCGCGAAGTCCGCGATCGCGCCGGGCTGCTCCACGTCGAGGGGGACAGCGTGCATGTTGTGGCGGCCGGCGATCGCCTCCTCGAGCGCCTGCCGGCGGCGGCCGGAGACGATGATCGTATTGCCCGCATCGTGCAGGCGGTGGGCGAGCGCGGCGCCGATGCCGGAGCCGCCGCCGGTGATGAGGATGGTGTTGCCGCTGGGCTTCATCGTGTTGCTCCTGGGTGGTCGGATCGGCCGGTCAACGGGCTAAGCACTGAGAGGATGCGTATCGCCTGCCTCCCCATCGGAACGATGGGGAGGGGGACCACCGAAGGTGGTGGAGGGGTGACAGGTCGAGGATTCAGCGATTCGCCCGAGATCCGCTGACTCCGCGGCAAGCTACCCCTCCACCAGCTACGCTGGTCCCCCTCCCCATGCGCTGCGCACATGGGGAGGCACCTAAGCGGCCGCGCGTTCCTCCCCTTCGGGCGTCAGCACCAGGGCGCCATCGCCTTCCTCCACCCGCACCGTCTGGCCGTCGCGGATCGTGCCGCGCAGGATGGCGTCGGCGAGCGGGTCCTGGAGGTATTTCTGGACCGCCCGTTTCAAGGGCCGGGCGCCGTAGACCGGGTCGTAGCCGACCCGGCCGAGCCAGGCGCGCGCCGCATCGGTCAGGTCGAGCCGGATCTTGCGGTCGGCGAGCAGCTTGCCGAGCCGGGTGATCTGGATGTCGACAATCGGGCCCATATGGTCGGCGCCGAGACGGTGGAAGAGGATGATCTCGTCCAGCCGATTGAGGAATTCGGGCCGGAAATGGCCGCGCACCATTTCCATCACCTGCGGCTCGACCTTCCCGACATCCTCGTCGTCGGTGAGGCTTGAGAGATATTGGCTGCCGAGGTTCGAGGTGAGGATGATGATCGTGTTGGTGAAGTCGACCGTGCGGCCCTGGCCGTCGGTCAGGCGGCCGTCGTCCAGGACCTGGAGGAGGACGTTGAAGACGTCGCCATGCGCCTTTTCGACCTCGTCGAAGAGGATGACCTGGTAGGGCCGGCGCCGCACCGCTTCCGTCAGCACGCCGCCTTCCTCATAGCCGACATAGCCGGGGGGCGCGCCGATCAGCCGGGCGACGCTGTGCTTCTCCATGAACTCCGACATGTCGATGCGGACCATCGCGGCGGAATCGTCGAACAGGAATTCGGCGAGCGCCTTGGTGAGCTCGGTCTTGCCGACGCCGGTGGGGCCGAGGAACAGGAACGAGCCCATCGGCCGGTTCGGGTCCTGGAGGCCCGCGCGGGCGCGGCGGATGGCGCGGGAGACGGCCTCGACCGCCGCCTGCTGGCCGATGACGCGCTTGCCGATCTGCGCCTCCATCTGGAGGAGCTTTTCGCGCTCGCCCTCGAGCATGCGGTCGACGGGGATGCCGGTCCAGCGCGAGACGATCCCGGCAATGTCCTCGCTGGTCACCTCCTCGCGCAGCATCGCCGACTGGCTCACCGCCTGCGCCTCGGCGACCTGGCGCTCGAGGCCGGGGATGCGGCCGTACTGGATCTCGCCGGCCTTGGCCAAATCGCCGGCCCGCTGCGCCTGCTCGAGCTCGAGCCGGGCGGCGTCG
Source organism: Allosphingosinicella sp. (assembly GCF_036403745.1). Lineage (GTDB taxonomy): Bacteria > Pseudomonadota > Alphaproteobacteria > Sphingomonadales > Sphingomonadaceae > Allosphingosinicella. Next base: position 27,400 of record NZ_DASWQI010000007.1, on the reverse strand, counting down.
AGTTGCTCCTTGAGCTTACCCTCGGCCTGGATCTTCTCCTTCTCGGACTGCCAGCGCTGGGTGAGCTCGGCCGATTGCTGCTCGAGATTGGCGAGCTCGGTCTCGAGGGTGCCGAGCCGCTCCTTGGATGCGCGGTCGGTCTCCTTCCTCAGCGCCTCGCGCTCGATTTTCAGCTGAATGATGCGCCGGTCGAGCGTCTCGATCTCCTCGGGCTTCGACTCCACCTCCATGCGTAGGCGCGAGGCGGCCTCGTCCATCAGGTCGATCGCCTTGTCGGGGAGGAAGCGGTCGGTGATGTAGCGGTTGCTGAGCGTCGCCGCCGAGACCAGGGCGCCGTCGGTGATCCGCACGCCGTGGTGCAGCTCGTATTTCTCCTTGAGACCCCTGAGGATCGAGATCGTGTCCTCGACCGTCGGCTCGCCGATGAACACCGGCTGGAAGCGGCGCTGGAGGGCGGGGTCCTTCTCCACGTGCTTGCGATACTCGTCGAGCGTGGTGGCGCCGATGCAGTGCAGCTCGCCCCGCGCCAGCGCCGGCTTCAGGAGGTTCGACGCGTCCATCGCGCCCTCGGATTTGCCGGCGCCGATCAGGGTGTGCATCTCGTCGATGAACAGAATGATGTCGCCCGCGGCCTGCTTGACCTCGTCGAGCACGCCCTTCAGCCGCTCCTCGAACTCTCCCCGATATTTCGCGCCGGCGATGAGCGAGCCCATGTCGAGCGCCATCAGGCGGCGGTCCTTGAGGCTGTCGGGCACGTCTCCGTTGGCGATGCGCAGCGCCAGCCCCTCGGCGATGGCGGTCTTGCCGACCCCGGGGTCGCCGATCAGCACCGGATTGTTCTTGGTCCGTCGGGCGAGGATCTGGACGGTACGGCGGATCTCCTCGTCGCGGCCGATGACCGGGTCGAGCTTGCCCTCGCGCGCCGCCTCGGTGAGATCGCGGGCGAATTTCTTCAGCGCATCATAGCGGTCCTCTGAGGACTGGGTGTCGGCGCTGCGCCCGCCGCGCAGCTGGTTGATCGCGGCGTTGAGCGCCTCGGCCCTCAGCCCCGCATCGGCAAGCGCCTTGCCCGCCTCGGTATTCTTCGCGAGCACCAGCGCGAGCAGCATCCGCTCGACGGTGACGTAGCTGTCGCCCGCCTTCTGCGCGACCTGCTCGGCGCTATCGAGGACGCGCAATGCCTCAGCGTCGAGCCCCGGCGTCTGGTTCGCCCCGCCGCCGGTCACGGCCGGCACCTTCGCCAGCGCCTCATCCACCTCCCGCCGCGCCGCCTCGGGCGAGCCGCCGGCCTTGGCGATCAGCCCCGCCGCCATCCCCTGCTCGTCCTCGAGCAAAGCCTTGAGGATATGCGTCGGCGTGATCCGCTGATGGTCCATCCGCAGCGCCACGGTCTGCGCGGACTGCAGGAATCCGCGTGCGCGGTCGGTGAATTTTTCTAGGTTCATCTCTACCCCTCAATGGCTGGAAGGGATGTAGTGTGGCGCTTCAGCAACACAAGCCGCATACGCCGTCACCGGGCGATTCGGATGAACGCCACTTCAGCGGTCGATCCGCAGGCGCGCTCGAGCCTACATGAAGTCCTCGGCTGGCGCCTGAGCGGCATCGGCTGCCGCAACGGTGAAGGAATCGTACATATTTTGAGCAAAGGTCTCGCAGCTGTTGCGCATCGGCTCATAGTCGCCGGCGGCGTTTGCGATGTCCAGGAACGCCTGGTACAAATGCCTCCCCGTCAGCCCATCCTTGGTCGCCTCCGCCGCCTGCTGGTCAGGCCGGCCCGCGGCATTGTAGATGACGGTATAGCGCGCTGCGGTGAGATGGATCTTGACGTCGATAGCGCCGACTTTGCACCAGAAGGAGAAGTGCGTCGCCGGGTGGACGGGCCGCTCGAGGAGAGCGTCGGTCACCTCATCTTCCAGGCCGAGGCCGAAGAAATCGTCCACGGACCAAGCCCTTCTCGGCCCTTCAAGGGTCGGCGGCATATCTTCGGCGGCATCCTTCACGCCGATCAACGTCCCGTCATAGTCCCACCCGGCCTCCCCATCGAGCTCCGCCGGCGCCTGATCCGCATCATCGCCACCGTCCTCGCCGGCATCATGTTCCGCCGCCTCCGCAATGACATAGATCGGCCCCGCCGCGTGTCCGTCCGCCTCCTCATGCCGGTCGTTCGTTTGCATCATGCCGTCGCCGGGTTCGTTGTCGGCCCACATCACCTCGCCGTCCATCCGCAGCCAATAGCATTGTGCCACCAAGGCGGATGCGCCAGCGGGCCGCAGGGCCTGCAGCGGAGCGCCACCAAGCTTGATGCGATCCGCCATCAGGTCGGCTTCGTGTTCGAGGCGGCGATCGTCGTTGACGGCGACGCCGGTTCGCAAGGCCCCGGTCGCCCGCACGCGCCCCTGTTTTTGCTGGACCAGATGCCATGCCTCGTGGGGTAGATGCCGCTCCTGCCCCGGGCCCAAGTGGATGTCGCTGCCCCTCGCATATGCGAGGGCGCCCAGCTTCGCCGGCTGGGCCGAATTCCGGTGCACCCGCACGTCGTCCATCGACAGGCCCGACAGCGCCTCCACCCCCGCCTTCAGCCGATCCGGCAGCCCGGTGAGGTTGCGGCGCGGGGCCGGTTCCGGTGGGCTGGGCTGCGTCGGCGCGGGTGCGGCGGCGGCGCGGGTTTCGGCGCGACGGTCGAGGAGACGCGTCGGTTCGGCGACACGCGCCTCGGTGTGGCGGTTCAGCAGTTCGGCACGGGGACCGGCGCCGCGTGCGGCGTCAACCTCCCGCGCCCCGGCTGGGGCCGCGATCTTGCGTTCGGCTGCGGCATGCTCGGCCAAGGGCGTTCTCCGGTTCGTGACGGACTCGGGCACGCTGCGCCGACGGGCGCGGCGTGACACTGCGCCTCAGCTCGGCGGCTGGCGAGCGTTATTTGAACCACTTCCGGCGGCATTGCCTCAGCGGCGGCCGCCCCAGGGGATGTACGGCGCGGCGGGCGCGTCCTCGCCGAGGAGGGCGTCGATCTCGCGCAGCTCCTCCTGAAGCTGGGCTGTGAGGCCGCGATAGTCCGGCGGTCCGCCCTGCGCGGAGGTCGCGACGGTCCTGAAGTCCATCGCGTCGAGCTGCGCGACGATGGTTGCGCGGGCGTCGAGGAGTTGCTGCCTCATCGGCGGTTCCGGTTCGGCCGCCTTCTCGCCTCCTGCACGGGCCGACCGTAACGGATGCGGAGCAGTTGTACCACAATCCTGAGGCCCGCCTCTTCCCAGCGCGCCGGCCGACCCGCCCGCGCCGCAATGCCATCCCGCCGTTGCAGCGGGTGGGGCCGCCGCTATGGTGCGCGCGACATGAGACTCGGAGACGTGCCAATGCGCCGGATGTTGCTTGCCCTCACGCTCGGCGTCGCGCCGCTCCCCCTCTCCGCTGCAGGAGCGCAGCCGGCACCCCGTCCCGCGCCCGCCGCGCCGCTCTCGGCGCTCGTCGCCCAGGTGAACATTCCGTACCAGCAGTTCACGCTGCCCAACGGGCTGCGCGTCATCGTGCACGAGGACCACAAGGCACCGGTGGTCGCGGTTTCGGTCTGGTATCATATCGGCTCGAAGGACGAGCCCCGCGGCAAGACCGGCTTTGCGCACCTCTTCGAGCATTTGATGTTCTACGGCTCGGAGAATGCGCCGGGCAATTTCTTCAGCCGGCTGGAGGATATCGGCGCGACCGACTGGAACGGCACGACCTGGTTCGACCGTACCAATTATTTCGAGACGGTGCCGACCGGGGCGCTCGACCGGGCATTGTTCCTCGAATCCGACCGGATGGGGCATCTGCTCGGGGCGGTGACGCAGCAGACGCTCGATCTCCAGCGCGGCGTCGTCCAGAACGAGAAGCGGATGGGCGACAACGAGCCCGGCGGCCTCAAAGAATATGCCGAGCTCGCCGCGCTCTTCCCGGAAGGGCATCCGTATCGCCACCCGACGATCGGCTCGATGACGGACCTGAACGGCGCCAAGCTCGAGGACGTGAAGGGCTGGTTCCGCGCCCATTACGGGCCGAACAACGCGGTGCTGGTGCTGGCCGGCGACATCGACCTCGCCACCGCGCGGGCCAAGGCGGAGCGCTGGTTCGGCGGGATTCCCCGTGGGCCGGAGACGCCGCGGACCGACGTGCCGGTGCCGAGCCTCGCCGCGCCGGTCGACAAGGTGATGCACGACCGCGTCGCCACGGTCACGATCTCGCGCGAATGGGTGGTGCCGGGCGTCAACGACCCCGACACCAATCAGCTCGATCTCGCCGCCTCGATCCTCGGCGGCCTTGGCAGCTCGCGGCTCGACAACGCGCTGGTGCGCAAGGAAAAGATCGCCGTCGGCGTCTCGGCCGGCGTCCAGCAGTTCGAGAAGATCTCGCTGCTCAACGTCACGGCGCGGGTGCGGCCGGGCGCAGACCCGGCTCTGGTGGCGCGGCGGCTCGACGAGATCGTCGCCGATTTCCTGCGGAACGGCCCCACCGCCGACGAGGTGCAGCGCGCGGCGACCTCGAGCGTCGCTGGAACGATCAAGGGCCTGGAGCAGGTCGGCGGCTTCGGCGGCAAGGCGGTGACGCTCGCCGAGGGCGCGGTCTATTCGAACGATCCCGCCAAATACAAAAGCGATCTCGACGAACTGGCCCGCGCCACCCCGGCGAGCGTCGCCGCGGCGGCGCGCAAGTGGATGGGGCGACCCGCCTACCGGCTCACCGTCTCGCCCGGCGAGCGCAGCGCCGAGGACATCGCCACCGCGGGCAGCGTGGTGCGCCACCCCGCCTATTTCCGCAGCCCCGCCGAGGGCGGCGCGCCGGCCCCGGCGACGCCCTCGCCCGCGGCGGCGGCTCCGCCCGCGCCCAAGATCGTCGAGCCGCCGGTGCAGCCGGTGAAGGCGCTCGCCTTTCCGGCCGTCGAGCGGGCCCGGCTGTCGAACGGCATCGAACTGGTGTTCGCACGGCGCACCGCGGTGCCTTTGGTCGAGGTGGCGGTGACGTTCGACGCGGGCAACGCCGCCGACGATCGCGCCAAGCTCGGCACCGAGGCCTTGCTCCTGTCCTTGCTCAAGGAAGGCACGGCAACCCGCGATTCGACCGCCATCGCCGAGGAGCAGGAGCGGCTCGGGGCCGGCATCGGCGCCAACGCCTCGATGGACCGGACGACCGTCTCGCTCTCGGCGCTGAAGGCCAACCTCGCCCCCTCGCTCGACCTCCTCGCCGACGTGGTGCGCAACCCGGCCTTCCGCCCCGACGACGTCGAGCGCAAGCGGGCGGCGCAGCTCGCCCAGATCGCCGAGGAGAAGACGCAGCCGCAGGGCCTGGCGCTCCGCGTCCTGCCGCCGCTCCTCTACGGCACCGCCCATCCCTACGGTGTGCCGTTCACCGGCTCGGGCGACGAGAAGGGGGTGCAGGCGGCGACCCGCGCCGACCTCGTCGCCTTCCATCAGCGCTGGCTGCGGCCCGACAATGCGGCGATCTTCGTCGTCGGCGACACCACGCTCGGCGAGCTGGTGCCGCTGCTGGAAGCGCGCTTCGGCAGCTGGCGCGCGCCGGCGGTGGCGAAGGGCGTGAAGCGCTTCCCGCCGCTCGCCGCGGCGCCGGCCGCCGGGCCGCGGATCATCCTCATCGACAAGCCGCAGAGCCCGCAATCGATGATCCTCGCCGGCGAGCCGCTCGCCGCGCGCGGCATCGACGATCCGCTGACGCTGACGGTCGCCAACGAAGTGCTGGGCGGCAGCGCCACCTCGCGCCTGATCATGGACCTCCGCGAGGCCAAGGGCTGGGCTTATTATGCCGGCTCGCAGGTGCAGCTGGTGCGCGAGCAGATGCCGCTCCTGATCTTCGCGCCGGTGCAGACCGACAAGACCGGCGAATCGATCGCCGCGGCGGTGGCGGACATCGAGGGCTTCCTCGGCACTAAGGGCGTGACCGGGACCGAGCTCGGCCAGACCATCAACAACCAGGTGCTGAGCCTCGCCGGGGAATTCGAGACCAGCGGCGCGGTGCTCGGCGGGATCATGCGCAACGCCTCGCTCCACCGGCCGGACGATTATTACGTCCGCCTGCCGGCCCGTTACCGCGCGATGACCGCCGCCGATCTCGACGCGGCGGCGCGCAAGGCGGTGGATCCGAAGCGGCTGGTCTGGGTGGTCGTCGGCGACGCCGCCAAGGTGCGTCCCCAGCTCGATGCCCTCCACATGCCGGTGGAGGTGATGACGGCGCGGTAAGACGTAGGGGACGGGACTGCCCCTACCGGAGCGCGGAAGAGGGGACAGTCACTTTCACCCGCGGCGTCGCCGTTTCGATCACGGCCGTGCGGGAAAGTGACTGTCCCGGGCCAGCCGCTGTCCCCGGTCAGCCGATGAGTCTCGTCACGTGCCCCATCTTGCGGCCCGGGCGGGCCTCGTCCTTGCCGTAGAGGTGGAGATGGGCGCCGCGCTCGGCGAGGATCTCGGGCCAGCGCTCCACCTCGTCCCCAATCAGATTCTCCATCTCCACGCCGGCTGCGGTGAGGGCGCTCGAGCCCAGGGGCAGCCCGCAGATGGCGCGGATATGGTTCTCGAACTGCGAAGTCTGGGCGCCCTCGATCGTCCAGTGGCCGCTATTGTGGACGCGCGGCGCCATCTCGTTGAACACCGGCCCCTCCGCCGTCGCGAAGAATTCGAGCGCCAGCACGCCGACATAATCGAGCGCGTCGGCGACCCGCTCCGCAAGCGCCGCCGCTTCGGCCGCCTGGCCGGCGATGGCGGCCGGCGCGGGGACCACCGCCCGATGCAGGATGCCGCCGCGATGCACGTTCCAGGTCGGCTTGTAGGTGACGCTGGCGCCGTCATGGCCGCGGGCGATCAGGATCGAGAATTCGTGGCTGAAATCGACGAAGCCTTCGACGATCGAAGGCTGGCGTTTGACCGCGTGCCAGGCCTGGCGCGCATCGCCGGGCGCGTCGATCCTCGCCTGCCCCTTGCCGTCATAGCCCATGCGGATCGTCTTGATGATCGCCGGCACGCCGATCCTCTCCAGCACCGGGATCAGCTCCTCGAAATCGTTGGCCACGCCGAAGGGCGCGGTGCGGCCGCCGAGATCCTGGACGAACGCCTTCTCGGCATAACGCACCTGGGCGATTTCCAGCGCGTTGAGCCCCGGCAGCACCGGCACCTTGTCGGCGATCAGGGCGAGCGCGCCGACGGGCACGTTCTCGAACTCGTAGGTGACGACGTCGCAGGCCTCGGCAAAAGCGGCGAGCCGGTGGGACTGGTGGTACGAGGCTTCGGTGAAGGCGGAGGCGACGTCGTTGGCCGGGCCGCTGGCCGGGGCGAAGACGTGGATGCGGTAGCCGAGCTGGGCGGCGGCCATGCCCAGCATCCGGCCGAGCTGCCCGCCGCCGACGATGCCGATCGTGGAGCCCGGCGGGATCGTCTTCATTCGGGGGTTTCGGCGACGCCGTCGGTCTGGCGCTGCCGCCACTCTGCGAGCCGCGCCGCAAGCGCCTCGTCGTTCAAGGCGAGGATGGCGGCGGCGAGGAGGGCGGCGTTGATCGCGCCGGCCTTGCCGATGGCGAGGGTTCCGACCGGGACGCCGCCCGGCATCTGGACGATCGAGAGGAGGCTGTCCAAGCCCGACAGCGCCTTGCTCTCGACCGGCACGCCGAGCACCGGCAGCGCCGTCATCGACGCCGCCATGCCCGGGAGGTGGGCCGCGCCGCCCGCGCCGGCGATGATCACCTGGAGGCGGCGCGCCGCGGCGCCCGTCGCATAATCGTAGAGCCGCTGCGGCGTGCGGTGGGCGGACACCACCTTCGCCTCGTGGGCGATGCCGAGCGCGTCGAGCGTCCCGGCCGAATGGCGCATCGTCTCCCAATCGGAGCGGCTGCCCATGATGATCCCGACCTTCGCCATCGCAGCGTCCCTTCCCGGCGGAGCGGCTCGTCTAACGGGCCGTCTGCCGTGAGGCTAGGCCTTCGTTAACCGAGGCGGGCTAGAGGTGAGGGCATGTCCAGGCACAGCTCCGAATTCGCCGGCACGCCGGTCGAGACCGAGGACGAGAACGCGCTGCTGCGCGCCGCCCTCGCCGAGGCGCAGCAGCGCATCGCCACCCTCGAGGCCCAGGCCGAAGTCGACGGCGTCACGCCGCTGCCGGGCGCGGGGCGCTTCCGTACCGAGCTGGAGCGGGTCGTCGGCCTCTCCGAGCGGCATGGAACGCCGGCGGCGGTGGTCGGCATTGCTTTGAAGGGCCTCGACGCGATGGGCGAGGATCACGGCCATTTCGCCGCCGACGCCGCGCTCGTCCATGTCGCCCGATTGCTGTGCGGCCTCATCCGCACCACCGACGTCCTCGCTCGCACCGGGCCGGCCGAATTCGGCCTGATCCTCGACCATCTCGACCTCGACAGCGCCATCGACGCCGGCGAACGGCTCGGCCGCTGCATCGAGGCCAGTCCCCTCGATCTTGGCCACATCCAGCTGCCGCTCCACGCCGCTGTGGTGACCACCGGCATCCTTGCCGGCGACAAGGCGGAGGACGTGCTGGAACGCTGCCGCAGGAGCCTAGCGCGGGCGGCGGGGTGAGAGCCTAGCGCTCGCTCAGATAGTAACGATCGAGGGCGTTGAGGCTGTCGTCCAGCTCGTAGACGATCGGCTGGCCGGTCGGGATTTCTAGGCCGGTAATCTCGTCGTCGGGGATGTGCGACAGGTGCTTGACCAGCGCCCTGAGCGAATTGCCGTGGGCGGAGATCACCACCCGCTGGCCGGCGTGGAGGGCGGGGGCGATGCGGCTTTCCCAATAAGGCAGGACGCGGGCGATCGTATCCTTGAGGCTCTCGGTCCTGGGCACGTCGATGCCGGCATAGCGGCGGTCGTGGGAGAGGTCGTAGGGGCTCCCAGCCTCCATCGGCGGCGGCGGGACGTCGAACGAGCGGCGCCAGATGTGGACCTGGGCGTCGCCATGCTTCGCCGCCGTTTCCGCCTTGTCGAGGCCGGTGAGGCCGCCATAATGGCGCTCGTTCAGATGCCAGTCCTTCTCGACCGGCAGCCACAGCCGGCCCATCGCTTCCAGAGCCAGGTTCAGCGTCTTGATGGCGCGGGTCTGGACGCTGGTGAAGCAGAGGTCGAAATCGAGCCCCTTGGCGGCCATCAGCGCGCCGGCCTGCCGCGCTTCCTCGATGCCCTTGTCGGTCAGGTCGACGTCCCACCAGCCGGTGAAGCGGTTCTCCAGATTCCACGCCGACTGGCCGTGGCGGATCAGCACCAGCCGCGGCATGTCAGCGCCTCGCCGGCAGATCGTCGAGAATAATGTGGAGCGCGTCGAGGCAGGCGCGGGCGAGGAGGCGGCAGCGGTCGGGCGACCATCCGTAGACCTCGTCGGGCAGGTCCTCATTGTCCTTGAACGGCATTTCGAGCGTCATCGACACGGCGCCGAACCGCTCGGCGAGCTGCGCGGTCGACATCGACATGTTGGCCTGGCCGGGCTTGGCGATCTCATAGCCCTTGGAGGTCTGGAAATCGGGGGTGACGCGAACGAGCTCGGCGGCAAAGCGGTCGAAGGCCTGCTGCTGGCGTTCCGTCCAGCTCGGGATGCCCTCGAAGCCGGCGAGGAAATTGGCGGCGATCGCCTCGTCGCCATGGACGTCCATCGCGAAGTCGACACCCGTTTCGTCCATTGCGTTGCGGACGCACAGCACTTCGGGGCTGCGCTCGGCGGAGGGCTCGTGCCATTCGCGGTTCAAGTTGGTGCCGACGGCGTTGGTCCGAAGGTGGCCGCGGCGCGAGCCGTCCGGATTCATGTTCGGTACGATGTGGAAGGTGCAGCGGCGACGGAGGATTCGGGTGACGGGGTCGCTCTCGTCCATCAGCCGGCCGAGCGCGCCTTCCATCCACCATTCGGCCATCGTCTCGCCGGGATGCTGGCGGGCGTAGAGCCAGACCTGCAGCGGCCCCTCGCCGATGCGCAGATAGTCCATGTCCTGGCCGTCGAGCGTCTTGCCGAGCGAGCGGTATGCGACGCCCGGCGCGGCGGCGACCTCGGCGACGAGATCGTGGTGCATCTCCATCGTGTAGGGCGCGAAATAGGCGACCCAGAGGCTGTCCGTCTCCGGGGTCACCGAGATGGTGAGGAATCCCCCGGCATAGGCGGTGTCGGCCCGCTCCCAGGTGTCGCGATCGTAGGACAGGCAGGCGCGGTATCCGTCCCAGCCGTGCGGGTAGGCGGAGCCGGCGCAATTGACGATGCGCAGCTGAAGCGGCCGGCCCTTGGCGCCGGTCACCCGGAAATAGAACCATTGGTAGAAATCGGACTGGTGGTCCTTCTGGATTTCCACGTCGATGCAGTCGCCTTGGGCGGCGACCAGACGAATGTTGCCGCCGTCAAAGGCGCTCGTGATGCTGAGGGTCATCGCGGCGTGATAGTGCGGCCCGATTCCCCGGGGAAGTCCCCAAACATCGCCGCTGCCAGCCGCTCGACCGCCGCCGCCGGCTGGGCGAGCGGGCTGCGCGCCGAGACTTCGCTGCGGCCGCGGCCTTCCCAAATGACGCTGCCGTCCGAGCGGCGCTTCAGGCGGACTTCGAGGCTGGTGCCGGTCACCGCGCGAGGCCCGCCGCCGCCGCCGATGCCGAAGCTCGCCCCGCCGCCGACGCCGCCGCGCCAGCCGCCGGTGCCGCCACCGACGCCGATGGTGACGGGCGGCCGCCGCCGCGGACCTTCATGGGTGCCCTGCTCGACATTGACGACCGCCACCTGCTCGGAGGCGCCCACTGTGCCGACCACGGTCCAGCCGAGCCGGGTCAGCTGGCGCGCGACGATGTCTTCATAGGTGCGGTATTCGGGGCTGTTGGTCAGCGCCGGATTGGCCGCCTCGACCGCGATGGTCGAGCGGGCGATCGGCTGGCCGAGGTGGAAGCGGGTGACTTCCGCAAAGCCCGGTTCGCCGGGGCCGCGCGGGCCGGGCCCGCCGCCCGTCTCGGTCGAACAGGCCGCCGCGCCGAACGCGGCGAGGAGGATGACGTTGCGCGAGAAAGCCGATTTCATTCCGTCACCTCATCGTCTAGCCGGCGCTTCATATACGGGCTGGAACGATCCGGCACCCGATTTCGCTGCATCCTCGTTTCGGAGCCGTGCCTTTCATGAACGATTCTCGAAAGCCAGCAATCCTCGTCACCGGCGGCGCCGGCTATATCGGCAGCCACGCCGTCCTCGCGCTTCTCGACGCCGGCTGGCGCGTGGTAGTGATCGACAACCTCACCACCGGCTTCCGCTGGGCGGTGCCGGAGGCGGCGACGTTTGCCGAGGGGGACATCGCCGACCAGGCGCTGGTCGCCCGGCTGATCGCCGAGCACGGGATCGGCGCGATCATCCACTTCGCCGGGTCGATCGTCGTTCCCGAATCGGTCGAGAACCCGCTCAAATATTATGAGAACAACACCGTGAAGAGCCGCTCGCTGATCGAGAGCGCGGTGAAGGGCGGGGTGCGCCACTTCATCTTCTCCTCGACGGCGGCGACCTACGGCATTCCCGAGCAGGTGCCGATCACCGAGACGATCCGCACCCAGCCGATCAATCCCTATGGCTGGTCGAAGCTGATGACCGAGCGGATGCTCGCCGACACCGCCTTCGCCCACCCGCTCAATTATTGCGCATTGCGCTATTTCAACGTCGCCGGCGCCGACCCTCAGGGCCGCTCGGGCCAGTCGACCGCGGGCGCGACCCACCTCATCAAGGTCGCGGTGGAGGCGGCGGTGGGGAAGAGGAGCCACGTCTCCGTCTACGGCACGGATTACGACACGCCGGACGGCACCGGCGTGCGCGATTACATCCACGTCAGCGACCTCGCCCGCGCCCATGTCGATGCGCTCGGCAAGCTGATCGACAAGCCTGAGGAAAGCTACGTGATGAACTGCGGCTACGGCCGCGGCTTCTCGGTGCTGGAGGTGCTCGACGCCGTGGACCGGGTCACCAACATGAAGATCGAGCGCAAGCTGGAGGCGCGCCGCGCGGGAGATCCCGACGCCCTCGTCGCCGACAACGGCAAGATCCTCGCCACCCTGCCGTGGCGCCCGCAGCTCGACGACCTCGACACCATCGTCGCCCACGCCCTCGCCTGGGAGCGGGTGCTGGCGGAGCGCGCTGCCGGCCGGTAAGACCTCCGCCGATGCAGCCGCTTTCGAACCAGGAGGCCGAACGGATCGTCCGCGCCGGCGCCGCCGCCTTGCAGCAGGGCCGCCCCGACGCCGCGCGCGCTGAATTCGAGAAGGTGGCGGCGAGCGGCCGCGCCTCCGCGCAGGTGTGGCTGCTCCTCGCCCATGCCTGCCGCGAGGGCGGCGACACGGCGGCGGCGGAAGCCGCGCTCGACCGGCTGCTCGCCGGGGAGCCGCAGAACCTCTGGGGCCTCATCCAGAAAGGCGATGCCCGCGCCGCCGCCGGCGACGGCCGCGCCGCCACCGCTTTCTACAAGAAGGCGCGGCAGGTGGCGGCGGGGGTCGGCGAACTGCCGCCCGACTACGCGCGCGAGATGGAGCGGGTGGAGCGGGCGATCGGCGAGGCGGAGGCGCATTACAAGGCGCATCTCGAGGAGGCGCTCGCCGCCCGTGGCTTCGGCCCCGGCGCGCGCAGCCCGCGCTTCCAGCAGTCGCTCGCCATCCTCGCCGGCGAGAAGCCGATCTATTACCAGCAGCCGACCAATTATTTCTTCCCCGAGCTGCCCCACATCCAGTTCTTCGACCGCGCCGCCTTCCCGTGGGCCGCGGCCGTCGAGGCGGCGACGGCAGACATCCGCGCCGAGATCATCGCGCTGATGGACGATAAGGGCGCCTTCCAGCCCTATCTCGTCGCGGCGCCGAACCGGCCGCGCACCGACTTCCACGGCCTCGCCGACAATCCCGAATGGAGCAGCCTCTACCTTTGGGAGAATGGCGCGCCGGTCGCGGAGAATGTCGCGCGCTGCCCCAAGGCCTATGAAGCGCTGCTGCAGGCGCCGATGCCGCACATCAGCACCCGTGCGCCGGTCGTCATGTTCTCCCGCCTCGCGCCCGGCGCCCGCATCCCGGCGCATACCGGCATGCTCAACGCCCGCCTCATCTGCCATTTGCCGCTGATCGTCCCGCCCGGCTGCGGCTTCCGCGTCGGCAACGAGGTCCGCGAATGGGAGGAGGGCAAGCTCCTCATCTTCGACGATACGATCGAGCACGAAGCCTGGAACGACAGCCGCGAGGACCGGGTCATCCTGATCTTCGACATCTGGCGGCCCGAGCTCAGCGACGGCGAGCGCGCCGCGGTGGCGGCGATGTTCGAGTCCGTCGATTCCTATGGCGGCTGAGCCCGCCCGCCGCCCAAGGCCGCGGCTTGACTTCACGCCCCCTGCCGACTAGGTGAGCGCCTCGCTTTTCCAGCAGACAATTCGACACGAACAGGCAGGCGTTTTCGAGCCATGAAGATCCGCAATTCCCTGAAGTCCCTCAAGTCGCGCCACCGCGACTGCCGCGTGATCCGCCGCCGGGGCCGCACCTACGTGATCAACAAGACCAACCGCCGCTTCAAGGCGCGCCAGGGCTGAGGATTCCGATCAAAGTGGTACTTTGATCGGGTTTGAAGTGCAGGTTTCCTTCCTCCCGGGCGAAGTTGAGGGGCGTCCCGCATGAGCGCTGAGCGCCCCAATGCCGTCGTGTTCGATGTCGGCAACGTGCTCTACGGGTGGGACCCGGAAGCCTTCCTCGCCCGCCAGATCCCGGAAGATGCGCGCCGCCTCGCCTTTATCGAGGAGACCGGGCTGTGGGACTGGCACGACAGTCTTGACGGCGGCCGCGCCTATGACGAGGCGGCGGCGGAGCTCAGCGAGAAATTCCCCGATTACGCCGCCTATATCGCCGCCTGGGGCGCGCGCTTCGGCGAGACGATCACCGATCCCGTCCCCGGCGTCCATGCGCTCGTCGCAGAGCTCGACGCGCGGGGCGTGCCGCTCTTCGCGATCACCAATTTCTCGGCCGATTTCTGGACGCCGTTCCGGGCGCGCGAGGACGCCTTCTTCCGCGTTTTCCGCGACATCGTCGTCTCCGGTGAGGAGAAATTGCTGAAGCCGGACCCGGCGATCTACTTCCGCGCCCTCGACCGCTTCGGCCTCCAGCCCCACGAGGCGCTGTTCGTCGACGACCGCCAGATCAACGTGGAGGGCGCCGAGGCCGTGGGGATGCACGCGCATCTGTTCACGGATGCCGAGGGCTTGCGCAAGCAGCTGGAGGCGGAGGGGCTATTGTAGCTCGTCCCCGTTCCGGGAGGATCGGTGCAACCCTCGCCGTACCTCGCGCGTAACGACTTCATGAGACAGCGTTGGCCCGCCCGCATGTGGCTCGTCCGGCACGGCGAGAGCGCCGGCAACGTCGCGCGCGACGCGGCCGATCGCGCCGGCGTCGGCATGATCGACCTCGCCGTGCGCGACGTCGACGTGCCGCTGAGCCCGCTCGGCCGGCGCCAGGCCGATGCGCTCGGCCAGTGGTTCGCCAAGCTCCCGGAAGACGAGCGGCCCGAGGTGGTGATGGCCTCGCCCTACGTCCGCGCCCGCGAGACCGCCGACGCCATCGTCCGGGCGGGCGGCACCGCGGGAGATTTCGCCAAGGTCATCGTCGACGAGCGGCTGCGCGAGCGCGAGTTCGGCATCTTCGATCGCCTCACCACCGTCGGCATCCGCGAGAAATATCCCGAGCTGGCCGAGCAGCGCACCTTGATGGGCAAATTCTACCACCGCCCGCCCGGCGGCGAGAGCTGGGCCGACGTCATCCTGCGCCTCCGCAGCGCGCTCGACACGATCAGCCTTCATTATGCAGACCGCCGCGTGCTCATCGTCTGCCACCAGGTGGTGGTGATGTGCATGCGCTACATTTTGGAAGGGATGGACGAGGCCGAGGTGCTGGCGATCGACCGCACCAGCAGCGTCGTCAATTGCGGGGTCTGCGAATATGATTTCGAGCCCGACGACGCGGCGATGTGCGTGCCGACCCTGGTCCGCTACAACCACGCCGCGCCGCTCACCCAGGAGGACGCGCCGGTCACCGCAGAGCCCGAGACGATCGCGGGGGCCCGGTGAGCGAGGTTCTTGAGCTCAACCGCGAGCGGCTCCGCGACTTCCCGCTCCCTTACCATCCGGACGACAGCGACAAGGAAGGGCGCGGGAGACTGCTGGTTGTGGCGGGAAGCCGCGAACTGGCCGGCGCCGCCTTGCTCGCCGGCATCGGCGCGCTCCGGGCCGGCGCCGGCAAGCTCCAGATCGCCACCGCCGCGAGCATTGCCGTGCCGCTCGCCATCGCCGTCCCGGAAGCGCGGGTGATCGGGGTCGAGGAGACGGAGGAGGGCTGCCTCGCCGCCGATGCGGTGGAAAGGATGATCGGCTGGTGCGAGGGGGCGCAGGCGATCCTGCTCGGCCCCGGCCTCCAGCACGGGCCGCCGCTCGACGCGATGCTAGACGGCCTGCTCGCCGCCAGCCTCGACCGGCCGCTCGTCCTCGACGCCGCCGTGCTCGGCTCGCTGGCGCCGCGTGCGGAGACGCTGAAGGCCTGGAAGGGCGGCGTCGCGCTCCTCCCCCATTCGCGCGAGATGGCGCGGCTGCTCGATTGCGAGGCCGAAGAGGTGGAGGCGGACCCGCTCGCCGCCGTCCGCCGCGCCGCCGGGACGTTCGGCGCGGTGGCGATGGTCAAGGGCCAGTACAGCCACATCGTCCACCCGGACGGCCGCGCCTTCCGCTTCGAAGGCGGTGGCGTCGGCCTCGCCACCTCGGGCTCCGGGGACACGCTCGCGGGCATCGTCGCCGGCCTCTGCGCCCGCGGCGCCGACCCGCTCACTGCGGTGCTGTGGGGCATCTACCTCCACGGCGAAGCGGGGCGGCGGGTGTCGGCGAGGGTGGGGCGAATCGGTTTCCTGGCCCGGGAGCTGCTCGACGAAATCCCGGGATTGTTGCCGGAGTAATGCCTCCCCATCTTCCAGATGGGGAGGCAGAAGATCACCGTGCCGCTTCGGCCTTCCTGTGTCGCTCCAGTTCGTCGCCGATCAGGCGGACGATGTGGATGACGTTCGTCGAGCCCGGTGTCCCGAACGGCACGCCGGCGATGATGGCGATGCGGTCGCCGCCGCGGGCGACGTCGTGGCGCAGCGCCATGCGCTTGGCCTTGGCGACCATCTCTTCAAAACTCTCGACGTCCCGGGTGCGGACCGCATGCGCGCCCCACAGCAGGCCGGTACGCCGCGCGGTGGCGAGTTTGGGGGTGAGGACGAGGAGCGGCACCGAGGGGCGTTCCCGCGAGATGCGCCGCGCGGTCGAGCCCGAGGAGGTGAAGCAGACGATCGCCTTGGCGCCGACCGTGTCGACCATCGCGTGCGCGGCCTGGGCGATCGCGTCGGCGGTGGTGGCGTCGGGCGCGGTCTGGGTGAAGTGGACGCGCGCCGCATAGCCGGGGTCCGATTCGACCGAGGTGGCGATCGAGTTCATCATCGTCACCGCCTCGCAGGGGAACTGTCCCGAGGCGCTTTCCGCTGACAGCATCACCGCGTCGGCGCCGTCATAGACCGCCGTCGCGACGTCCGAGACTTCGGCGCGGGTCGGGGTCGGCGCGGTGATCATCGATTCGAGCATCTGCGTCGCCACCACGACCGGGCGGCCGAAGCGGCGGGCGCTCTCGACGATCATCTTCTGCAAGGGCGGCACGTCCTGCGGCGGCATCTCGACGCCCAGGTCTCCGCGCGCGACCATCACCGCGTCGGCCAGCTCGAGGATGGCGTCCAGCCGCTCGATCGCCGCCGGCTTCTCGATCTTGGCGAGGAGGGCGGCTCGCCCGGCGATCAGCCGCCGCGCCTCGGCCACGTCCTCGGGCCGCTGGACGAAGGAGAGCGCGATCCAGTCGACATGGTGGTCGAGCGCGAAATGGAGGTCGGCGCGGTCCTTGTCGGTCAGGGCGGCGAGCGGCAGCACCACGTCGGGGACGTTGACGCCCTTGTTGTTCGAAATGCGTCCGCCGACTTCCACCACGGTCTCGATCCGATCCGGCGTCGCCGACAGCACCCGCTGGACGATCTTGCCGTCGTCGACGAGGAGCCGCGTGCCGGGCACGACGCCGCCGAAAATCTCCTTGTGGGGAAGCTCGGCGCGGGTCGCGTCGCCCAGGGCGTCGCTACGGTCGAAGGCGAAGTGCTGGCCGTTCTTCAAGTCCGCGCCGCCGCCCTCGAACTTGCCGACGCGGAGCTTCGGCCCCTGCAAATCGGCGAGGATCGTCATCGGCCGGTCAAGATCCTTCTCCAGGCCGCGGATGATCTCGATCACCTTGGCATGGTCGGCATGGGTGCCGTGGCTCATGTTGACGCGGAAGGCGTCGGCGCCCGCTTCGACCAGCCGCCGGATCATCTCGGGCGAGTTGCTCGCCGGGCCCAGGGTGGCGAGGATCCGGACCTTGCGGGTGCGGGGGACGAAGCGGCTGGGGACGGTCTCGCTGGTGGCCATGGGTGGCGGAATAGCCACTCTCGCCGGCAGTTCAACCTTCGCTTTCGCGAGGCGCTTGAGGAAGGCCGCGCGGGCTTCTACGGCTGGGCCTTCACGGATTCGCAAAAGAGCCGGGGTGGACGCGGGCTGCAAGGCCCGCCGCCGCGGGGGCTCGGCTTGAAAGGACATTGAGAACATGGCGGACGCGGGGACTTCGGTGGACGGGATTTCAGCCGGCGGCAGCACGTCGATGGGCGGTAAGGGCACCGTGGCGGCGGACGAATTGCGCCTGCTCATCGAGCGCGCCGAGCGGCTCGAGGAAGAGAAGAAAGCCATCGCCGACGACATCAAGGACGTCATGGCCGAGGCCAAGGCGCGCGGCTACGACACCAAGGCGATCCGCACCATCATGCGCATCCGCAAGAAGAAGAAGGAGGAGTTCCAGGAAGAGGAAGCCATCCTGGAAACCTACATGGCCGCTTTGGGGATGATCTGAAGCCAACCTCCCCTACCGGATTTTCCGGGAGGGGATCGAGGGGTGGGCTCTTTCTGAGGCGGCGGCCTGCGCGTGCGCCGGAAAGGACCCGCCCCCCGCCCCTCCGGGAAAACGGGAGGGGAGGCTTGCCGAGCCTCTGCCAGCCTCCCGTTGCGAACCGCCGTGCCTCTCGGCTAACGAGGTCGCGATCCCGACAGCAAGAAGGACGAAGCCGCGGACATGGCCGGCCATTCCAAATTCAAGAACATCATGCACCGCAAGGGCGCGCAGGACAAAAAGCGCTCGGCGATGTTCTCCAAATTGAGCCGCGAAATCACCGTCGCGGCGAAGATGGGCACGCCCGATCCGGACATGAACCCGCGCCTCAGGGCCGCGGTCCTCGCCGCCAAGGCGCAGTCGATGCCCAAGGACAATATCCAGCGCGCGATCGACAAATCGGCGGTGGGCGAAGGCGATAATTACGAAGAGGTGCGCTACGAAGGCTTCGGCCCCGGCGGCGTGTCGCTGATCGTCGAGGCGCTGACCGACAACCGCAACCGCACCGCCACCAACGTCCGCACCGCGTTCGCGAAGAATGGCGGCAATCTCGGCGCATCGGGTTCGGTCAGCCACGGTTTCGGCCGCGTCGGCCTCATCGCCTACCCGGCCTCCGCCGGCACCCCCGACCAGATCCTCGAAGCCGCCATCGACGCCGGCGCCGACGACGTCGAATCGGACGAGGAGGGCCATGAGATCTGGACCTCGATCGACAATCTCCACCCCGTCGCCCGCGCCCTCGAGGCCGCACTCGGCGAGGCGGAGAGCGTCAAGCTCGCCTGGCGTCCCGCAACCCCGGTCGACGTCGACGGCGACGCCGCCGGCCAGCTCCTCAAGCTCATCGATTCGCTGGAGGAGGACGACGACGTCCAGACCGTCTGGGGCAATTACGAAGTCTCCGACGAAGTGATGGAGAAGCTGGGCTAGGATGCGCGCAGAGACGCAGAGACGCAGAGTGGCCGCATCCCTGCCGACGCGAGGCGTCATCTTACGGGAACCGAATGGAAAAGGCGCTGACGCGCCTGACCGCACCGGACTCTCTGCGTCTCTGCGTCTCTGCGCGAACCTCACATGATCATCCTCGGCCTCGATCCGGGGCTTGGCTGCACCGGCTGGGGGGTGATCGCCGCCGAGGGAAATCGGCTGAGCCACATCGCCAACGGGCAGATCCGCACCGATCCGAAGGCGGCGCTGCCGGCGCGGCTGCTGGCGCTGCATGCGGCGCTCGGCGACATGCTGGCGGCGCATCGGCCGGATGCGGCGGCGGTCGAGGAGGTGTTCGTCAACGACAACCCGCAATCGACGCTGAAGCTCGGCCAGGCGCGCGGCGTGGTGCTGCTCGCTGCAGCGGGCCTCGGCATCGCGGTCGGCGAATATGCCCCGCGGCTGGTCAAGAAGGCGGTCGTCGGCACCGGCGGCGCGGACAAGGCGCAGGTCCACGCCATGGTTTCCCGCCTCCTTCCGGGCGTGAAGATCGCCGGCGCCGACGCGGCGGACGCCCTCGCCGTCGCCATCACCCACGCCCACCACCTCGCCAGCGCCCGCGCGTTGGGGCGGACCGCGGCCTGAGCGGCGCACGAGGAAGGGAGGGCTTCGACAAGCTCAGCCCGAACGGTTAGTGCTTGAGCCATGAAGCCGAAGACCTCCCTCACCCGATGATCGCCAAGCTGCGCGGCCTGCTCGACGGCG
Organism: Allosphingosinicella sp.; assembly: GCF_036403745.1. Lineage (GTDB taxonomy): Bacteria > Pseudomonadota > Alphaproteobacteria > Sphingomonadales > Sphingomonadaceae > Allosphingosinicella. The sequence goes on along the minus strand of NZ_DASWQI010000007.1, from coordinate 7,742 downwards.
CCACCGCCGATCATGCGGTGATCGACGTGAACGGCGTCGGCTACCTCGTCTTCGCCTCGACGCGCACGCTCTCCAGCCTCGGCGCCAACGGCGGCGAGGTGGTGCTGCATACTGTGATGCAGGTCAGCGACGACGACATTCGCCTGATCGGTTTCGCCAGCGGCGAGGAGCGCGACTGGTTCACCCTGCTCCGCTCGGTCCAGGGCGTCGGTGCCAAGGTAGCGCTTGCCATTCTCTCGGCGCTGTCGCTGGACGAGCTCCACCGCGCCGTCGCGTCCGGCGACAGCGCGATGATCGCCCGCGCCAACGGCGTCGGTCCGAAGCTCGCCCAGCGCATCGCCCATGAGCTGAAGGACAGAGCCGGCGCCGTCGCCCTCGGCACCGGCGCGGCCGGCGCCCCGCCCGCCCCCGGCAGCCTCGGCGCCGACGCCGCCTCCGCGCTCGCCAACCTCGGCTTCCGCCCCGCGGATGCCGCTGCGGCGGTGGCGAAGGCGGAGGCGGAGCTGGGCCCCAGCGCCACGCTGGACGCGCTGGTGCGCACCGCTCTTAAGAAGGCCGCGCGTTAATTGTGACCGACGACCGCCTCACCACCCCGAGCCGCCGCCCCGAGGATATCGACGCGGCGCTTCGGCCGAAGACGCTCGACGAGTTTGTCGGGCAGAAGGCGGCGCGGGAGAATCTTCGGGTTTTCATCGCGGCTGCGAAGGCGCGGGGGGATGCGCTGGACCATGTGCTGTTCTTCGGGCCGCCGGGGCTGGGCAAGACGACGCTGGCGCAGATTATCGCGCGCGAACTTGGCGTTGGGTTTCGGGCGACGTCCGGGCCCGTCATCGCCAAGTCGGGCGACCTTGCGGCGCTGCTCACAAATTTGGAGGACGGCGACGTCCTGTTCATCGACGAGATCCACCGCCTGGCGCCGGCGGTGGAGGAGATCCTCTACCCCGCGATGGAGGATCGGGCGCTCGACCTCGTCATCGGCGAGGGCCCTTCGGCCCGGTCGGTCCGGATCGACCTGCCGAAGTTCACGCTCGTCGGCGCTACGACGCGGCAGGGGCTGATCACGACGCCCTTGAGGGACCGGTTCGGCATACCGGTGCGGCTCAATTTCTACACGGTGGACGAGCTCGAGCAGGTGGTGCGGCGGGCCGCGGGGCTGCTCGGCCTCGACCTCACCGAAGCCGGCGCCGGCGAGATCGCCCGCCGCTCGCGCGGCACCCCCCGCATCGCCGGCCGCCTGCTGCGCCGGGTCCGCGACTTCGCCCACGCCGCCGGTCATGAGCGGGTCGACGCCGCCGATGCCGACGCCGCGCTCAACCGGTTGGAGGTCGATTCCCTTGGCCTCGACGCGATGGACCGCCGTTACCTGAACATGATCGCCGACATCTATCGCGGCGGCCCGGTCGGCGTGGAGACGCTCGCCGCCGGCCTCTCGGAACCGCGCGACACGATCGAGGAAGTGATCGAGCCCTATCTCATCCAATTAGGGCTCGTCGCCCGCACCGCCCGCGGCCGCTGCCTTAACGGCCGCGCCTGGACCCATCTCGGCCTGACGCCTCCGAAGACGGCGCAGGACGGCCTGTTCGACTGAAGGGGGATACATGCTCACCACCATCGCCGCCGCGCTCCTCGCCGCCCAGCCCGCCCCGGCCCCGGCCCCGGCTCCGGCCGCGCCGCCGCCCGCGCCGGCCCGCGCCGTGGAGGGCCTCACGCCGCGGCTCGCCGAAGCGCCGGACTATAAGGAGGACGCGCCCTGGCTGTGCCTGCCGGGCCGGGTCGACAGCTGCTCGCGGCCGCTGCCGACGACGGCGCTCGGCCCCAACGGCTACGGCGCGACCGGGCAGGCGGTGCCGAACGCGCAGGCCAAGGTCGATTGCTTCTACGTCTACCCCACCGTCTCGCGCGATCCGGGCATGAACAGCGACCTCGCCGCCGGGCCCGAGGAGCAGGGCGCGGCCTGGGTGCAGATGGGCAAGCTGGCGAGCGTCTGCCGGCCGTTCGCCCCAGTCTACCGCCAGCTCACCGCAACGGCGCTCGGCAGGGTGATGGGCGGCGGCGTCGATCCCAGCGCCAACTTCGTCATCGCCTATAACGACGTCCTGGCCGCCTGGCGCGAGTTCCTCGCCCATCGCAACCAGGGACGACCGTTCATCCTCGTCGGCCACAGCCAGGGCTCAATCCACCTCCAGCGCCTCATCCAGGACGAGATCGACGGCAAGGCGATCGCCGGGAAGATGGTGTCCGCGGTGCTTCTGGGCTGGCCCGTCGAGGTGCCGACGGGGAAGACGGTCGGCGGCACGTTCAAGCATGTCCCGCTCTGCACCAGGGGCGGCGAGACCGGCTGCGTGCTCACCTGGATGACCTTCCGCGCCGAGGCGCCGCCGCCCGATCCCTCCTTCCTCGGGCGCGCCAAGGGGGCGGGGATGACCGCCGGCTGCACCAACCCCGCCGCGCTCGGCAGCGATGCGCCGGCGAAGCTGGAGTCCAACTGGTTCACACTGCCCCGGCCGAACGCGCCGGCGATCGCCTGGTCGAGCGAGGGGCCGCCGCCGACCCTGTTCGTCCGCACCGAGGGGCTGGTGACGGGGCGCTGCACCCACAGCGGCACCGCCGGCTATCTGGCCGTGAGCGTCAACACCGTTCCCGGCGCGAAGTGGACGAATGCGATTCCGGGCGACGTCTACATGCTCGGCCAGATCAACAAGGGCTGGGGCATGCACCTTGCGGACATGAACATCGCGCAGGGCGATCTCGTCCGGGTGCTCGCCGCGCAGGTAGCAGCGACGGTCAGTGGAGGCGCCACTCCAGCCAGGCATAGCGCAGCAGCGCCGCCGAAATCGCGCCCGCGCTGACGATCTTGAGCGCGTCACCCGCGGCGATCGGCGTGAGCCACTCGCCGACATAGCAGGCAAGGGCGAGCAGGATTGCCGCGTAGAAGCCGAGCGCGAGGGCGCGGCTGCGATTCTGCAGCGACAATTCGTCGTTGAGGAGGGCGCGGACGCGTCCGCCCGGCCGGAGGCCGCCGCCGTTCCACAGGATGAAGGTCCACAGGCCGATCACCACCAGCCAGCTGCCGCCGCGCCCGCCGGCGCTGGCATATTGTGCATCGCCATATTGCAGCCACACGTTGAAGATCAAAACGGTGGCGGCGAGCGCCATGATGAGGGCGCGGGCGCGGCCCAAACGTTCGGCCTTTTCGATGTCGGTCATCAGATCAGTCCTGTTCGAGGGAAAAGAGGGCTTCGACGGAGCAGCCGAGCGCACGCGCCAGCTTGAGGGCGAGCGTCGTCGAGGGCACGAACACGCCGTTCTCCACCGTGTTGATCGTCTTCCGGCTGACGCCGACCATCTCGGCCAGCGCCGCCTGCGTGAGGTCGTTTTCGGCGCGGTGCTCGCGCAGGCGATTGGCAAGGCCTTCAGGCATCGCGGTACGCCCGCCGCTCCAGCATCCCGAAGCGGACGAGCGCCGCGCCGATGCCGCAGCTCATCACCAGATGGATCACGTCGCGCCCCCCGAGCGGCTCGAACAGGCCGAGGACATAGAGGCCGATGCAGGCGATCATCGCGGCAAAGAAGGCGAAGCGGAAGGCGTCGGTGCGATGCGCCTGCGTCACCTCGTCGTTCATCAGCGCGCGCACCTCGCGCGAGCGGAACCAGGAGCCGCCGGTGGCGAGCACGAGGAGCAGGACGATCGACATGACCAGCCAGGCGGCGATGCGGATGTGGTCCACCGGGCGGCCGGAATCGACGTTCGGCCCACTGAAATAGCTCGCCTGCTGCGTCAGGAAGAAGATCGCGAACACGGGCAGGAGGCGCGCCCGCTTGCGGCCGAGGCGCTCGGCGGTTTCGTAGTCGGTAGTGGTCATCGCTCATCCCCCTGGTAACCTTGAGGTGACATGTAACCTTTGCGTTACACAGCTGTCAACGCAGAATCGGCGCGGCCCGCCGACCCTCTCGCGCTTTGTGCTTGCGGGCCGGAATCGCCGCACCCTAGAGCCGGGGCATGGCCGAGGATGCGGTGAGACCGGCGGACGGGGTGATGCGGGGCGGGACGCACCTCTTCCCGCTGCGCGTCTATTTCGAGGATACCGACGTCGCCGGCATCGTCTATTACGCCAATTACCTGCGGTTCATGGAGCGCGCGCGGTCCGACATGCTCCGCCTCGCGGGTATCGACCAGCGCGCGGCGCTGGAGGGCGGCGCCGGCGTCTATGCGGTCGCCGAAGTGTCGATCCGTTACAAGGCCCCGGGCAAGCTCGGCGACGACCTCATTGTCGCGACGCGGATCGAGGCGGTGCGGGCGGCGTCGGTACTTATTCAGCAGCGGGTCATGCGCGGCGATGAAGTGCTGGCGGACGCGCGGGTGACCGCCGCCTTCATCACACTGGAGGGGCGGCCGCAGCGCCAGCCGCGCGACTGGCTGGAGCGTTTCGAGAGGCTGATGGAGGACAAAGCGCAGTGAGTTTACCCGAGCTGGCGGGCGGCAGCCTCTCCCCGATCGCCTTGTTCCTGCGGGCCGACATCGTCGTCAAAGCGGTGATGGCCGGTCTCATCCTCGCCAGCGTCTGGACCTGGGCGATCATCGTCGCACATGCATTGAGGATCGGCCGCATCCGCAAAGGCAACGCCGCCTTCGAGCGCGACTTCTGGAAGGCGGACGATATCGACGGCTTCGTCGAGAAGCGCGGCAAGGACGCGCTGCCGAGCGCCAAGGTGGTCGGCGCCGGCATCGCCGAATGGCGGCGCTCGACCGCCGGCGACAAGATCGACCGCGACGGCGCCCGCACCCGTCTCGCCATGGTGATGCACTCGGCGCTGAGCGAGGCGGTCGACGACATCGCCGCCCGGCTCAACATTCTCGCCACGATCGGATCGGTGGCGCCGTTCGTCGGCCTGTTCGGCACCGTCTGGGGGATCATGCGCAGCTTCGGCGACATTGCCGGCGCCAACAATACCAGCCTCGCCGTGGTGGCGCCGGGCATTGCCGAGGCGCTGTTCGCGACGGCGCTCGGCCTGTTCGCCGCGATCCCGGCGGTCATCGCCTACAACCGCATGAGCTTCGGCATCAACCGCATGGAAGCGGGCCTCCAGCGCTTCGCCGACGCCTTCCACGGCACGTTGAGCCGGGAATTGGAGCGGGAATGAGGGGGATTCTTTATGCCTCCCCATCGCAGATGGGGAGGGGGACCACCGTAGGTGGTGGAGGGGTATTCACCCCCGCCGCGTCTGCCAAAGACCCCTCCACCACCTACGGTGGTCCCCCTCCCCCCGCTTCGCGCGGGGAGGCATAGAGCATGGCCCTTTCCCCCATCCTCGGGCCGAACCGCCGTTCCCGCCGCGCGCCGATGGCGGAGATCAACGTCACGCCGATGGTCGACGTGATGCTGGTGCTGCTGATCATCTTCATGGTGACGGCGCCGCTGCTGGTCGCCGGCGTCCCGGTCGACCTGCCCGAGAGCAAGGCCAAGGCGCTCGACCAGGAGCAGAAGCCGGTCCAGATCTCGCTCGACGCGTCGGGCGCGATCCACCTCGACGACCAGCCGGTCACCGCCGCCGGCCTCTCCGCCCGCCTGGCCGCGCTCGCCGCGAGTACGAAGGAGCCCGGTGGGCCCCGCATCTTCCTGCGCGCCGACCACCGGCTCGATTACGGGCGGGTGATGGCGGTGATGGGCGAGATCAATGCCGCCGGCCTGAGGAAGGTGGCGTTGGTCAGCACCCAGGGCGAGGGCCCGCGCTGATGGACCGGGCGGAGGCGACCGGGTTCGGCCTTGCCGCCTTGGGCCATCTCGCCTTGCTGGCGGCGCTGTCGCTCGCCTTTGCCGCCACCCGCATCAAGCCGCCGGCCCAGCAGCCGATCGAAGTCTCGTTCGTGGAGGAGGCCGCGCCGGTGAGCAGTGCGCCCCAAATCTCTCCGACGCCGCCGGCGGCGAAGCTTGCGCCGCTCGAGGGTCCTCCGGAACCGAGCGCCGCGCCTGCCCCGCCGGTGCCGGCGCCGCCGCAGGCCCAGCCGCTCCCGCCGCCGCCCCGGCCGCAGCCGGTCCACGCCGCCCCGGCTCCCGTGCCGGTCGCGCATCGTCCTGCGCCGCCGAAGCCGGCCCCCGCGCCCGCCGCGGCCAAGCCTGCACCGGCGAAACCTGCCCCATCCAAACCAGCGCCCGCAAAGCCCCAGTCGCGGCCCACGGGGCGGCTCTCCGGCCTCCTCGCCGGTCTCTCCAGCGAAGCGTCGAAGAGCCGCTCGGCAGCGGCGCCCGCGGCGGTAGCGAGCCCGGCCGTGCAATCCTCGATCGCCGCCGAGGTGCGGCGGCAGCTCAAGCCGAAATGGCAGCAGGTGGTGCCTAGCGGAGCGGACATCGAGCTGCTGCGCACCGAGCTCAGAGTGTCGCTCGGGCGCGACGGCAGCGTCACCCATGTCGAGCTGGTCGGCACCACCGGGGTCAACGCCAGCAACCGGCCGCAGCTCGCGCTCCACCAGGAGCGGGCGAAGAAGGCGGTGATGCTCGCCTCGCCCTTCCGGCTGCCCGCCGAATTTTACGACGCGTGGAAGCAAATGACCGTTACGGTCGACAAGAGGCTCACCCAATGATGTACCGCTTAGTCCCCGCTCTTGCCGCTCTCGCCCTGTGGGCAGCGCCCGCCGCCGCCCAGCTCCACGTTGACGTGTCGGCCGAGGGGACCGACAAGATGACCATCGCCATTCCCGTCATGCCCACCCCGCAGGCCGCCGAGACGCCCGCGGGCGGGACGGCGGCGCTCGGGCGGCAGGTGGCGGACGTCGTTGCGGGGGATCTTCGCAACAGCGGCCTGTTCCACCCGGTGGGTCCCGGCGGGATCCGCGAAATTCCCTTCCCCGAGGTCGCCGCGCCCGACTTCGCCGCCTGGAGCGGCGCCAACGCGCAGGCGCTGGTGGAGGGCTTCGTGCGCGCCGAGGCGGACGGGCGGATCACCGTCGGCTGCTACGTCTACGACGTCGCGCTGAAGAGCGAGCTCGCCCGCCAGGGCTTCGTCGTCGCCCCGCGCGACTGGCGGCGCGCCGCGCACAAATGCGCCGACACCATCTATTCGCGGCTGACGGGGGAGAGCCCGTTCTTCGACAGCCGCATCGCCTACATCGCCGAGAGCGGGCCCAAGGACCGGCGCGTCAAGCGGCTGGCGATCATGGATTCGGACGGCGCCAACCACCGCTTCCTCACCAACGGCCAGTCGGTCGTGCTCGGCCCGCGCTTCTCGCCGGACTACAAGCAGATCGTCTATGTGAGCTATGTCGAGAACCGGCCGCGCATCTATATCTACGACATCGGCACCGGCCGCCAGCGGGTGGTGACGGAGAGCGCCAACCAGACCTTCGCGCCGCGCTTCTCACCCGACGGGCGGTGGATCCTCTATTCGATGGCGGTGAACGGCAATACCGACGTCTATAAGGTGGCGGCGGCGGGCGGCGCGCCGCAGCGGCTGACCAACGCGCCGGGCATCGACGTCGGCGGCAGCTTCTCGCCGGACGGCGGCCGCATCGTCTTCGAAAGCGACCGCTCGGGCTCGCAGCAGATTTACGTGATGAACGCCGACGGCTCCAACCCGCACCGGATCAGCTTCGGCGGCGGGCGCTATGCGACTCCCGAATGGAGCCCGCGCGGAGACTTGATCGCCTACACCAAGATCGCCGGTAACTTTCGGGTCGGTGTGATGACTCCGGATGGCGGCGGCGAGCGGCTGCTGACCAACAGTTGGCAGGACGAAGCACCGAGCTG
>NZ_DASWQI010000006.1:0-74339 GCF_036403745.1 Allosphingosinicella sp. | reverse complement strand
CGTCACGGGACCATTGTCCCGTGACGTCGATCGGGTTCGGCTTTGCCGGCCCGTCGGCCGGCCGGGGCGACTCCGTGCGCAACGCTGCTGCGTTGCGAACGGGACGCCCTCGGCTTACGCGGCAATATCCCCGATGCCGAGCTCGCCGAGCTTGCGGTACAAAGTCGACCGCCCGATCCCCAGGCGGCGCGCGACTTCGGTCATGCGGCCGCGATAATGGCCGATGGCCAGGCGGATGACGTCGGCCTCGATCTCCTCCAGCGAGCGCATGTTGCCGTCGCCCGAATAGAGGGTGATGCCGGGGGCATGGTCGAGCGCCGCGTTCTGGGAAGCGCCGTTGAGGAGCGGACGGTGGACGTCGCTGGCGCGGCGGGTGAAGGCGGATTCCGTCTGGATCTGGGGGAAATCGTCGGCGGTCAGCGCGTTGCCGTCGCACAGGACGGCGGCGCGGAAGAGGGCGTTCTGGAGCTGCCGGACGTTGCCGGGCCAGCCGTAACGCATGAGGACGGCGAGGGCGTCGTCGGTGATCGAGAGGTAGCGCATGCCGGGCTGCTCGGCGATGCGGGCGAGGAGGTGGCGGGCGAGGCCCGGTATGTCGCTCGACCGGTCGCGTAGCGGCGGGATGTCGACGTGAACGACGTTGAGGCGGTAATAAAGGTCCTCGCGGAAGCGGCCGGCGGCGACTTCCTCGGCGAGGCGGCGGTTGGTGGCGGCGATGATGCGGACGTCGACCATCTGGATGGCGCGGCCGCCGATGCGCTGGATCTCGCCCGTCTCGATGGCACGGAGCAGTTTGACCTGGGTCTCGAGCGGGAGCTCGCCGATCTCGTCGAGAAAGAGCGTCGAGCCGTCGGCATCCTCGAAGCGGCCGACATGGCGGTCGAAGGCGCCGGTGAAGGCGCCCTTCTCGTGGCCAAACAGCACCGATTCGACAAGGTTTTCGGGGATCGCGCCGCAATTGACGGTGACCATCACCTTCTTGCCGCGGGGTGAGGAAGAATGGATCGCCTGCGCGATCACTTCCTTGCCCGAGCCGCTCTCGCCTTCGATGAGGACGGAGACGCGGGCGCGGGCGGCCTTGGCGGCGACGGCCATGGCGGCGCGGAATTTGGGCGCCGAGCCGATGATCTCCTCGAAAGCGAGGGTCTTGGAGATTTTCTCGGACAGCGGGCGGAGCTCGCCGTTGCGCTGGCGGCGGTCGGTGGCGGCGTTCAAGGCGGCGAGGAGGCGGTCGGGAGCGATCGGCTTCACCAGGAAATCGTTGGCGCCGGCGCGCATCGCGTCGACGGCGATGGCGACCGAGGTCTGGGCGGTCATGACGAGGAGGGGCAGATCGGGCGCCATCGTGCGAATCTGCTCGATCAGCGCGGTGCCTTCGGCGCCGGGGAGCCAATGGTCGAGGAGGATCGCATCGACCTTGGGCTGCTCGGGATCGCGCAGCATTTCGGCGGCGGCGTCGATGTCGGAGGCGCCGCGCACCCACCAGCCGGCGCGGGCGCCGATGGCGGTGACGAGGCGGCGCTGGGCGGGCTCATCGTCGATCAGCAGCAGGCAGCGGGTCGAATCGGGCCGCATATGTCCCCTCTTGGTCCAGGTGGGACGATCCTTAGCGGCGCGGGGTAAAGGCGGGATTAATCGCGTTCGAGGGGGGCGGGAGCCGCTTCCCACGCGCGCCACGCGTTGTTAGAAGGGCCGCCGACCAGGCATGCAGAGGATCGAAATGGCGGCGCACACCGATCTCGACAAGGAATTCGCAGTCCACCGGAAGGGCTACGAGAAGTTCATCAGCGTGTTCAAGGTGGGGGCGGTCCTATGCTTCATCCTCGCCTTCATCGTCATCCTCGTCATCTCCAAATAACCGGCGCCCGGTGAAGCTCGCGGTCCTCAAGGAGCAAGCGGACGGCGAGCGGCGGGTCGCGGCGACACCGGAGACGGTCAAGAAATATATCGCCCTGGGCGCCAGCGTCGCGGTCGAGGCCGGGGCGGGGCTGAGCGCGTCGATCGCCGACGCGGACTATGAGGCGGCAGGGGCGACGGTGGCGCCGCGCGAGGCGGTTGTGCAGGGTGCGGACGCTTTGCTCTGTGTGCAGGGGCCGGAGCCGGCGGGGCTCGGCGGCGCGAATGGCGGGGCTCTGGTCGTCGCTGCGCTCGATCCCTTCCGGCAGCGCGCGCGGGTCGATGCCTATGCCGCGGCGGGGCTCGAGGCGCTGGCGATGGAGTTCATGCCGCGCATCACCCGGGCGCAGTCGATGGACATCTTGTCCTCGCAGTCGAACCTGTCGGGCTACAAGGCGGTCCTCGACGCGGCGGCGGAATATGGCCGCGCCTTTCCGATGATGATGACGGCGGCGGGGACGATCGCGGCGGCGCGGGTGTTCGTGATGGGGGTCGGCGTCGCCGGGCTGCAGGCGATCGCAACCGCGCGGCGTTTAGGCGCCATCGTCTCGGCGACTGATGTCCGGGCGGCGACCAGGGAGCAGATCGAGAGCCTCGGGGCGAAGGCGATCTTTGTCGAGAATGTGGCGGGCATCGAGGGCGAGGGCGCGGGCGGCTACGCGACCGAGATGTCGGATGAGTATAAGGCGGCGCAGGCCGAGCTGGTCTCGGCGCACATCGCTAAGCAGGACATCGTCATCACCACCGCCTTGATCCCGGGGCGGCCGGCGCCGCGGCTGATCTCCGACGCGCAGGTGGCCAGCATGCGGTCGGGCTCGGTGATCGTCGATCTGGCGGTGGAGCAGGGCGGCAATGTCGAGGGCGCGGTGCTCGGCGAAGTTGCGCTGCGGCATGGGGTGAAGATCGTCGGCCACCGCAACGTCCCGAGCCGCCTCGCCGCCGATGCCTCCGCGCTCTACGCCCGCAACCTCTACAACTTCCTCTCCGCCTTCTGGGACAAGGAAGCGGGGCGGGTGGTGCTCCCGGACGAGGACGAGATCGTCAAGGGTGTGCGGCTGACGCGGGGCGGAGCCGTGGTGAGCGAGAGGTTGAAGGGGTGATTACCTTGGCCGTAGCGTTCGCCGTGGCCGCGTCTCAGCCGCGGCAGCCAGTGGATCTCTGGAGCGAAGGTGACGACAGTCTGAGCCAACGCTGGCGCGTCGCGGTGGAGCAGGCCCTGGCGACGTCTAACGAGTTTCGACCTGCTGGGCCGGCTGATCCGACGCCGCACCAATCTGCACTTCTGGTGATGGAGCACACGCTGCCGGGCGACGAGTTTCAATATACGCTGTCCCTCTTCCGCGGTGAAGCCGAGGTCTCTTCGCGGATTGCGCAGATTAGCGGGACCTGCGGCGAGCGAGCGCTCCAGCAGTGTGCGGTGGAGGCTTGGCTTCGTCTGGCGACGAGGAGCCAAAAATAACATGGACTTCATCTCGATCCTGTCGATCTTCGTGCTGGCCTGCTTCGTCGGCTATTTCGTGGTGTGGGGGGTGACGCCGGCGCTGCATACGCCGCTGATGGCGGTGACCAATGCCATCTCCTCGGTAATCGTCGTCGGGGCGCTGATTGCGGCCGCCGCGGCGGGGGTACCGGGGGCGAAGTGGCTGGGGCTGCTCGCGGTGGTGCTGGCGAGCGTCAACATCTTCGGCGGCTTCGCGGTGACGGCGCGAATGCTGGCCATGTACAAGAAGAAGGAGCGGCGCTGATGCATGAAGCCGTCGCTCTGCCGGCCTGGGTGGCGCTCGCCTACCTCGTCTCCGGCGCCTGCTTCATCCTCGCGCTGAGGGGGCTGTCGAGCCCGGTAAGCGCGCAGACGGGCAACCGCTTCGGCATTGCCGGGATGGTGCTCGCGGTGGTGACGACGCTCATCTACCACGTCCCCTTCATTGCCGATCAGGAACCCGTTTCCGTCGCGGCGAAATGGCACGACGTCGATCCCGTGACATTGGCCGAAATCGGGCTCGCGATCGCCATCGGTGCCGTGATCGGTCTCGTCACCGCCCGGCGGATCGCGATGACGGCGATGCCGCAGCTGGTCGCGGCGTTCCACAGCCTTGTCGGGCTCGCGGCGGTGCTGGTGGCGGCAGCGGCGTATCTGAATCCGGAGGCGTTCGGGATCGCGGTGCGGATCACGCCGGTCTACGGGCCCTCGATCGTCAACATCCTGCCGGTCAGCCGGGTCGAGATGGGGTTGGGCGCGGCGATCGGTGCGATTACCTTTTCGGGATCGGTGATCGCGTTCCTGAAGCTGAACGGCAACATGTCGGGCAAGCCGATCCTGCTGCCGGGGCGCCACGTCCTCAACCTCGCGACGCTGGCGGTGATCATCGGGCTCGTCGGCTATTTCACGCAGGACCAGTCGCCGTGGGTGTTCTTCACCGCCGTGGCGCTGTCGTTCCTGATCGGCTTCCTGCTGATCGTGCCGATCGGCGGGGCGGACATGCCGGTCGTCGTGTCGATGCTCAACTCCTATTCGGGCTGGGCGGCGGCGGCGATGGGCTTCACGCTGCACAACACAGCGATGATCGTCACCGGCGCGCTGGTCGGATCGTCGGGCGCGATCCTGTCCTACATCATGTGCCGGGCGATGAACCGCAGCTTCATCTCGGTGATCGCGGGCGGCTTCGGCGGAGACGCGGTCGCGGCGGGCGGCGGGGCGGCGATCGACCGGCCGTGGAAGCGCGGCTCGGCCGAGGACGCGGCGTTCCTGATGAGCCAGGCCGAACAGGTGATCATCGTGCCGGGCTACGGCATGGCGGTGGCGCAGGCGCAGCATGCGCTGCGCGAGATGGGCGACCTCCTCAAGAAGGAGGGGGTGAGCGTGAAATATGCGATCCACCCGGTGGCGGGGCGGATGCCCGGGCACATGAACGTGCTGCTTGCCGAGGCCAACGTGCCTTATGACGAGGTGTTCGAATTGGAGGACATCAATTCGGAGTTCGCCCGCACCGACGTCGCCTTCGTGATCGGCGCCAACGACGTCACCAACCCGGCGGCCAAGACCGACAAGTCGTCGCCCATCTACGGCATGCCGGTGCTCGACGTGGAGAAGGCGAAGACGGTGCTGTTCGTGAAGCGCTCGATGGGCGGTGTCGGCTATGCGGGCGTGGATAACGAGCTGTTCTACCGCGACAACACGATGATGCTCCTCGCCGACGCCAAGAAGATGGTGGAAGAGATCGTCAAGGCGCTGGGCTGAAGGCCCGCGCCTCGCGCTTGCTGTTTCCCGCGTGCCACAGCCGGTCCCGATAGTTCGGCGTCCCGGCCCGCGCGGGTTGCAAATGGGCCGGGAAGCCTTTCGACAGGGCAGGGACTTAGAGCCTGATCGTTTGAGGAGGAAGCGCTTCGCGCTTCCGCCGAAAGAGTGAATCAGGCTCTATTCAATGTTGAGACCTTGATCGTGTCAGGCTGATTCAGCCTGAGACGATCAAGGTCTGGGCCGGCACGAGAGGGCTTTGCGGTGCGCAAGCTGGGGATGATCGGCGGGACGAGCTGGCACTCGACCGCGATGTATTATGAGCAGATCAACCGCGGCATCGCCCAGCGGTTCGGCGGCGTCGCCTCGGCGCCGCTGGTGATCGAGAGCCTCAACCTTGCCGACGTCGCCCCGCTCCAGCTTGCTGGCGAGTGGGCGGCGGTGGCGGAAATCGTCGCGTCCGCAGGGCGCCGCCTTGCCGCAGCGGGGGCGGAGGGGCTGATCCTGTGCTCCAACACGATGCACAAGGTCGCCGACGAGGTTCAGGCCGCGGCGGGACTGGAGCTGATCCACATCGGCGATGCCGTCGCCGACCGGCTCGTCGCCGACGGGGTGAAGCGCGCCGGGTTCATCGGCACCCGCTTCACGATGGGCGAGCCTTTCGTGCGCGGACGGATCGAGGCGCGGGGCATTACGCTGGCGCCGCCGGCGGCCGCGACGGCGCAGGAGATCGACCGCATCATCTTCGAGGAGCTTGCCAAGGGACAGGTCACGCGCAATTCGCAGCGGCGGCTCAAGACCTGCCTCACCGAGATGGGCCAGGCGCGCCAGCAGGGCGTGGTGCTGGCCTGTACCGAGCTGGTGCTGCTCGTCGATCCGGTGGCGAACGTGCTCCCGGTCTACGACACCACGGCGATTCATGCCCGGGCGGCGGTGGAGTGGATCGCGGGCTGACAGGTCGCGTCGGAAATCTCATCCGGAATGGACACCGTTTAGCGACAGGTTTGCGGCGCGGCAGGGACTAATCGCGATCCGCAGCAAATCTCTCCTCAACAGCAGTCCGAGTTTCGCCAGAACCCAGGCTGCCAAGCGGCGCGGTGGTCCAGTTGTTCGCACAATCTTTGCGGTCGCTCCGAAACGGACAAAAGCACCCTCTACTTTCCTCCGGATCGGGGGCAATCTGCTGCCGGGGAATCGGGCAGCAGGGGTGGGACCGTGGGCGGAGGAGATTTGGATTACGGGGCGCGGGGATCGGTCGTCCTCGTCGCGCAGACCGAGGCGGGTGAACGGCGCTGGCGGGAGACGGCGCGGCTCGTCGGCTGCCGGCTCGGGCCCGCGATCAGCCTGAGCGAGGCGCCAGCGCGGCTCGACGCGCAGGTGGCGGCGGACGCGTTCCTGCTGGATGTCGAGCGGGACGAACACGGCCTTGCCGCCGCGCTCAATGCGCTGGAGCGGGCGGCGGCGGAGCGGGGATGCGAGGCGATCGTCGCTGCGCCGGCCACTCTCCTCGATGTCGTGACCGGTTCGCTGGGCGCGGGGCGGATCGAGTATCTGATCGAGGCGCCGCAGCGCGAGCGGGCGCTGGCCCTCGCTTTGGCGGTGCGCCCGGCGGAACCGGTCCTGAACGACGTCGCCAAGGGGCAGGCGACGGCGAAGCTGCAGCAGCTGAGCGAGGAGGTGGGACGGATCGCGTCGATCCTCGCCGCGCTGTCGGAGGACGAGGCGGCCGCGGCGGCGGTGGCCGGCGTCCAGACCGGCGAGATGGGCGCCGACGAGACGATAGAGGCGGCGCAGATCCGCTCGATCATCCGTGGGCGGCGGCTGCGCGACCATTTCTTCAAACCGGATCTCTTCGCCGATCCCGCCTGGGACATGCTGCTCGACCTGATGGCGGCGCGGCTCGAGAAGCAGCGGGTGGCGGTGTCGAGCCTGTGCATCGCCGCCGCCGTGCCGCCGACGACGGCGCTGCGCTGGATCAAATCGCTGTGCGACCAGGGCGTCTTCGTGCGGGTCGCTGATCCGGAGGACGGGCGGCGGGTGTTCATCGAGCTTGCCGACCAGAGCGCCGTCGCGATGGCGAATTACTTCAAGGCCGCGCAGCGCGTGTCGGCGCTGATCGTCTGACCCTTGATGCCGGTCGCGGCCGGTGGCAGGGCGGTGGGGCGGGCGCTTAGCTCAGTTGGTAGAGCATCTCGTTTACACCGAGAGGGTCGGCGGTTCGAGCCCGTCAGCGCCCACCACATCGCCCTCCGCTGCCGCTCCGGCAGGCCGACCGACGATGGGACCGGTCCCCGCATCAATGGCTGTAAGCCTGCCGCGCTTCCAGGCGCGGTGGAGGGCGGCGGCGCCGACGGCGGTGCCGACGGCGAGGCCGGCGAGCGATGCTTCGGGACCGAAGCCGGCGCCGGAGAGGATTGGCGCAACGCCTGGGACAGGATGGAAGGAGAGGGGCCCGCCGGCGAAGTTGCTGGTCCCCGAGACGGCGGCGCCGAAGACCCAGCCTTGCGTGAAGTTCCAGCCGGCATGGACGCCGATCGACACCCACAGGCGGCCGGTGAGGATGTAGAAGGCGGCGAGCATCAGCCCGGCCTCGATGGCGATGCAGACGGCGGCGAAGAGGCTGGCATTGGGGTTCATCAGGTGGAGCGCGCCGAACAGCAGAGCCGAGAGCCCGAGCGCCGCCCAGATGCCGAAAGCGCGCCACAGCAAGCGGAAGACGACGAGGCGGAACAACAATTCCTCGAGGATGCCGGACTGGATGCTTTCGGCCACCGCCTTCCAGATCGCCGTGACGGGCTGGCCGGCGATGGAGACCCAGCCGCCCGCCCACATAAGCGCGACGGTCACCGCCATCATCGCGGCGCCGAGGGAGAGCCCCGCCGGAAGCTCGACCAGCGCCGGGCGCGGAGAGAGTTCGGGCGCGGTGCGCTTCTCGCCGAGTTGGACGAGGCCGACATAGAGGAGGAGCGCGACCAGGGTACCGACGGCCAGGCCTGTGAAGAGGATGGCGGGCGGCGGATCCTTGAGGAGGTTCCCCGCGGCTCCGCCGTGCACGACGATCATCAGCAAGGCGATGATCATCCCGCTCCCCAGCGTGAATGCGACGGTGAGGACGACGAACAGGAGCACAGCCCAGGCGAAGGCACGCAGCCAGCGCCAGCGGCCGGGGCCGAGAACACGGTCGTGGCCGAGCAGGACGGCGGGTCCGGGGGCAGCGGCGTCGGCGACGGGAAGCGACATCAGAGGCTGCGGATCAGGCGGACGGCGACGGCGAGCCAGGCGGGATCGGCGAGCACGGTCTGGCGGCCGCCGGCGCCGAGCGGCAGGAGGTGGAGCTTGCCCTCCTCGCGGCCGATCAGGCGGGCGAACAGGAAGCGCCCGGCGGGACGGGGGACGAGGACGTCGCGGTTGAGCGCCTGGCCGAAAGCGTCGGGCGCGAGGCGGCGGCACCACAATTCGTCGCCGGCGCGATAATCGCCGACACCGGCGGCGACGGCGACGGCGACCATGCCGGCTTCGGGGTGCGGCGGGACGGCGACGCCGCTGCGGCGCGGTGCGTGGGCGCCGTCATGTTCGAGGATGGCGGCGACCGGCAGGTCCTCGCGGTCCGGGAGCTGGACGAGGTCGCCTGCTTCGACCCCGAGGGCGCCGGCGATGCGGTTCAGCCAGCCGACCGAGACGGTGCGGGTGCCGGTCTCGAGGCGACCGATCGTCTGTGGTGTGGTCGGCGGGTCGCAGCGGTCGGCGACGTCCTGGAGCGTCATCTTCTTCGCGCGGCGAACCTCGCGGATGCGGGTGATCATGAGCAGCCTCCCCAACCAGTGCGGTTATTTCACTTTCCTACACCCTCTCCTCAATGGCAAGGTGCAATTGAAGTGATTCGTGATATGTTCTGGAGGCAATCCAATGATGGGCGTGAAGGCGAGGAAGAACCGGCTGCTGGCGGAGCGGCCGCTGCCGCAGGACGGACGCTCGCGCCGGCCGGGACGGAGCCGGGCGGTGCGGTCGGTGACGGTGAATTTGGCGGAGTCGCCGCTCGGCTGGCTGCACAATCGCGGCCATGTCACGACGCGGCACTATGCGGCGGGCGAGCAATTGCGGCTGGACTGGGAGAAAGCGCAGCTGCCGCCGGTGGTGACGATGCAGTGGGACGCGCCGCCGCTCGGCAAGCAGACGCGCGCCGCTCCCGAGGATGCGGCGCCGACGATGCGGCAGATTGCAGCGCGGCGGCGGTTCGATGCGGCGACGAAGGCGGCGGGGCCGGGGCTGCGCGATATATTGTGGCGGGTGGTCTGCGCCGGCGAGGGGATGCGCGAGGCGGAGACGGCGCTCGGCTGGCCGGCGCGGGCGGGCAAGCTCGTCCTCCAGATGGCGCTCGACCGGCTTGCCGATCATTACCGGATGCGATGACGGCAGGGGTTGCGCGCGGCGTGCCCACCGGCCAGTCTCCGCGCCGCGGCAGTGGGGAGAAGGACGTGGTGGCAGTCCCTTACGCGGCGATGCTGGCTTTCGCTCCGCCGGCGGCCGCGGCACCCGTGCCGGTGGTGCAGAGCGACTTCCAGCTGAGGCCCTCGGCGGCGGGGACGCGGATCACGCCCGAGCGCTGCCCCGAGCCGCGACCGGGCGAGATCGTCGTCTGCGGCCGCCGCGGTCCCGGGCAAAGGATCGAGCCGCTGGCGCTGCCGGCAGGGGTCAAGCCGCCGCAGCGGGCCGGCATCGATCTCGGCGGAGGGGCGCGCGCCCAGCCGGCCATGCATGAACAGGGTATGCCTCAGGGGCGGATTTCGAAGCGCTTCACCATCGATTTCCTGTTTCCGTTTTAGGGCCGAACTTATCCCCGCTATTCTCTTTATCCACAGGGCTCGAAGGCTTGTGCGACTCGGCGGAAGGTGGGACTGTCTGGCTTCGCGATGAGAGCGGCCGCCGGAAACGGAGAGGTGTTCGAAAACGCGGCGACGCCCGGGCAAAGCCGGCCGCAAGGCCGGGGGAACTCGAAGCGGCGAACGGGCGCAAAGGAAGAAGCGTGAGGCGGAGGCGCAAGCCAAAGCCGCTCCCACTTTCCGGATCGTCCGGCAACGAAGGGCCCCGGCCCGACGCTGCGAAAGAAGCTTCGACGGGCAGCAATGTCCGGCGCGGTTTCGAAGGGGGACCCGCAAAGGCTTCACGGCTTTTGTCGGGCACCCGATCGGAAGCTCGGGGATCGCAAGATCGCAAGAGACCGATCCGCCCGGTTGAAATATGCCCTCCCCTCGCGGGAGAGTGTGCGGAGACCAGGAAAGTGGGGGCTGGCGGCAACGCCAGCCCCCATTACTTTGTGGGGTGCCTGGCGTCGGCATCCCGCTCGCTCTCCCAACAGCGTCGCCACCTCTCCACCTGAGGCGTGCCCGGGTCGACACCAGCGGCGTCGCGACCCTTCCACCTGAGAGCTGCCTGCGTCGATACCGGCAGCGTCGAGAGCTTTCCGCCGCCACGCCGCCCGCACCGACTCCGGTTGTCGCCGATACGTGGCGCATCGACTCCTGTCGCCATCAACACGGGCCCGCATCCACTGCCGCCGGGGTGGACACGTCCTGCATCCACTGCCGCCGGGGTGGACACGTCCTGCATCGACGCTCGCGCCGCGCCGCGTTTGCCTGTTCGCTCCGGTCGCTCACGACTGGCTAGCCACCAGCCAGGGCTGGCAGCGCCGCCCACTCTAGTCCCGGCAGGGCCCCGCGCGCCGTAGGGGCCGAGCGCCGTCATCCCGGCGAAAGCGGGGATCTCCTGGAGGAAGGGCGCAGCGGGTCTCAACGAGATTCCGGTTTTCGCCGGGATGACGTTGGTGAGAGAGCCGATCCCCGATCTGTCCCTGTGTCCATTCGCCGATCGCTAGCGGAGCTATCTGGTAGTGCCTGACGCAGCCGTCGTGCCATCGCGCGCGTTGGATGGGCGTGGCGATATTGTTCACCAGCGACAGCCATTTCGGCGATCACCGGACGCTCAACATCTGGAAGCGGCCGTTCGCCTCGGTGGCGGAGATGGACGCGGCGCTGCTCGCGGGGTGGAACGCGGCGGTGGGGCCGGAGGACGAGGTGTGGCACCTCGGCGATTTCGCCCGGAAGGCGGCGGACGTGCCGGACTGGCTGGCGCGGCTCAACGGCAGGAAGCATCTGGTGCGCGGCAACAACGATCCGCCGGAGACGGTCGCGGCCGAGGGGTGGGCGAGCGTGCGGGATTATGCCGAGCTGGAGGTGGAGGGGCGGAAACTGGTGCTGTGTCATTACCCGTTCAGGAGCTGGAACGGGCAGCACAAGGGCGTCCTCAATCTTCACGGCCACAGCCACGGCGGGCTGAAGCCGATGCCGCGGCAGGTGGATGTCGGGGTGGACGTGTGGGGCTGGCGGCCGGTGCCGCTGCAGGAGATTGTTGGCCTTCGCGACCGGTGAGGCGGGCTTGCGGCGCCCTCCGAGAGCGCGCTGCACCAGGCGTGCACCGATCGCCCTCCTCGATTCCACGGGCGGGCCGGCGCCTTTGAAGGTATGCCGGCCTCGAGGGGAGGGACTGCGATGCGCTGGTTCAAGCCGATGAGCATGCTGTTCCGGCCGGTCTCGCCAATGGGCTGGCTGCTGACGATTCTCGCCGCCGCATTCTGCGCGCATATCTTCTGGTTCGTTGACCACCATTCCCATTCCAACACCGATACGCTGTACGGCATCTTCCCTTATTGGGCGCCGACTTTGCTCGGACTGGCGTGGATCGCGGACAGGACCGGCGGACGCGCCGCGCCGTAGTCCATGACGCGCCCGCTCAGGTCATCCCGTGCGCCGCCGGGATTGGCGACGGGGGTCCGACGGGGAAGGCGATGAGCGAATCCTCGTCCTCGCCGGCGACATTGGCGTAGGTGTAGGCGACGTGGTTGACGCCGATGTCGGCGCGCTCGCCGGCTCCCGGGGCGTCCGGCTTCAGGAGCTCCAGGTTCGCGAAGGCGAAGCGGTGATGCTCCTCGTCATAGGTGAGGAAGGCCAAGGCGGGGTTCGCGTAAACCACTTCCGCTTCGAAGACGTTGCAATACCAGGCGATCATCTCGTCGAAGCGCCGCGTCATGTATACGACGTGCGCGAACTTGACCGGCTTTGCCATTGTCGATCCCCCCTCCCAGGAACGCAACGCAACGCAACGCGGGGCCGGTGCGGCACAGGCCGGCCTTCGAGAGCGCCCTCTAGCATGCGGCCGCGGCAGGGTCCCGGCCTTTTCGTGACCGGCGCCCGGCGGGCTGGGTCAGCGTTTCTCGCGCGCCAGCCGGCTCATCAGGATCGCGGCGCGCTTGGCCTGGCGGGGGATGGTGGAGAGGTCGACGGTCTCGCCGGGCGCATGGTCACCGCGGCTGGCGGTGCCGAGGCCCACGAGGCCGGGCTCGAGCTCGGCGACGAAGCTGATGTCGCCGGCGCCGCGCTTCAGGGGATCTAGGACGCCCATTTCGCCGAGACCGAGATCGCGGTTGACGAGGTTGAGGCGGTCGAGGAGGGCCTTGTTGCCGGCGGTCGGCGCCATCGGCGGGTAGGGCTCGTCGAAGCTGATCTCGGCGCCGGTGCGCGGGAGGTGGCGGGCGACGATGTCGCGCATCTTCGCGCGCACGCGCTCCTCCTGCTCACGGCTCAAGGTGCGGATGTCGCCGCGGGCGATGGCAAGGGGCGGGATGATGTTGGTCTTGCCGGTTGCCTCGCCGCGGATATGGGCGGCGTCGAGCTGGGCAGTGGTGCCGCCGACGACGAGGCCGACATTGAAAGTGAGGTTGGGCTCGGGCAGCTCGCGGCGGAAATCGTCGAGGATGCGGACGAGCTCGTAGATCGCGCCGTAGCCGGCATTGCCGCCGAAGATGCCGGAGGAATGGCCGGTGGCGCCGGTCGCGTGCACTTCCCAGCCGCCGGCGCTGCGGCGGGCGGTCGAGCCCATGTCGCGGCCGTTCTCCTGCGCGAGGCCTTCGAAATCGAGCGCGACGTCGGTCGCCTTGCCGGCGGCGACGAGGTCGCGGCGGGAGATGGCGAGCGGGCGGCCGGCTTCCTCCTCGTCGCCGGTGAGGACGACGACGATGTCGGCGTTCTTCAGCGTTCCCGCCGCCTGCATTGCCCGAAGCGCGGCAACCATGACGACGAGGCCGCCTTTGTCGTCGCTGGCGCCGGGGCCCTCGGCGTGGGCGGCATCCTTGCGGACGAAGCGCTGGAACGGCGAATCGGGCTCGAAGACAGTGTCGAGATGGCCGATCAGCAGCATGCGCTTGCCGCGGCCATTGCCCTTGTGGGTGGCGACGAGGTGACCGGCGCGGCCGACCTCGATCATCGGAATCCAGCGGATTTCGAAGCCGAGGGGCTCGAGCTCGGCGCGCATCATGCGGCCGACGGCCTCGACCCCGGCAAGATTTCGCGAGCCGCTATTCTGGTTGACCAACTTTTCGAGCAGCGCCTCGTCGCGCGCGCGGCCGGCATCGACGGTGGCGGCGATCCTGCGTTCCGCGGGGGTGAGCTGGGCGGCGGCGGGAGTCGCGGCGAGGAGGAGGAGGGGCAGGATCAGTGCGCGCATGGATGCTCCTTCGTGCCTCGTTCCGGGACCGGCGCGGGCGGTTTGTCCGGCTCCCTTTGCGCGTGCTAGGCGTTGGGGCAAGCGGTGTCGCTGAGGGAGTGTCTATGCGCAGGCTGATCCTGTTCCTCTCGCTGTTCTTCGCCGCTCCGGCAGCCGCGCAGGAGCCCGCGCAGGATTGGCGGACGGCGGCGGAATATGACGTGCTGCTGACCAGCTATGCGATCCAGCCCAAGGTGCTGCGGCTGAAGGCGGGCGAGCCGGTCCGCCTCCGCTTCGTCAACAACAGCAACGAGCCGCACCGATTCGCGGCTCCCGCTTTCTTCGCGCGGGCGGAGGTGCCGGAGCATCTTCGCGGCCTGGTGAAGCACGGCGCCGTGTTCGTGGCGCCGCTGTCGGAAGAGACTTTGGTGCTGGTACCGAGGGCCGGGCGCTACGGCGTGAGCGGCGGGGCGCTGGCGCAACGGCTGCTTGGAATGCACGGACGGATCGTCGTCGAATAGGAGAAAGCGGATGGGCAAGAAGAAAGACAAGAAGGCCAAGGCGAAGGCCACCGCCGGCGGCGGTGCGGTGGCGAAGGAAGCCTCGGGCACCAAGCTGCCCAAGGGTCTGCGCAAGGCGGGCAGGGCGGCGATGAAGCTCGCCGAGCAACCGGTCGTGAGCGAGGCGGTGGCGGCGGCCTTGCTCGCGGCGGCGGCGGCCTTGCGCGACACCGGCGCGACTAAGCGCGCGGCGAAGGGGTCGGCCAATGCCGCGGCGGATGCGGCGGGCGCGACCGGCAAGCAGGCCAGCCTGCTTGGAGACGCGCTGAAGAGCGTCGCCATCGACGTCGCGCGGCGCACTGTGGCGGCCTGGGAAGAGAACGCGAAAGCCCCCAAGAAGGGCGGCGGCGAGGGCCGCTAGGGGGCCTCCGACTTACCCCCGTTATCCTCGTTATCCACAGGCGGAATCCGCTTCCCCGACTCGGGAAAGCATGACAGCTTCGTTGTGTGGACGGAAGGAATGGACCCGCAAGGATCCGGACCGGAAGGCCACCCGCCAAGGCGGAAGGAAGCGGTCGCTCCCCCAAGGAAAGGCAGCTTTCGAAAGCCGGACGCGAGGGCGCCTCTAGCAGCGCCGGTCGAACGCGCAAGCGGACGAGCGGAATTGCGAAAGGTGCCGGCAGCGCCGAAGCGCAGCCCGCAAGGGCGGCAGGACGGCGAAGCCAAATGCCGGATCGGAAGGCTGCGGGAATCGCCCCGCAGGTGGAAGAGCCGACAGGGTCCCGGCCGGAGCTTTCGGGTTCCGGCCAAGGCTCACCCTTCCGACAGGCAAGCGAAGGGCCCGCGCCCTTGGTGCGCTTGAAGGAGGTGGAGACGGGGAGGCTTCGGCCGAGCCGGATCCGGACGGGTCTGGATGAGGGGCTTCGGTTCCTGGTTCAGGTCCGGCGGCTGGAAGGATCGGGGTTCGCTTCGATCTTGAAGGTTCGCGAAAACGGGTCGTGCGGGGATTTCGGTTCTCATGCGGTCCGGCGGTCGAAGACGGGGCTTGCTCCGGATCGAGGCTGCGAAGGGTCGAGGTTCGAGGGCTTGCTCTCGGGCGGATGACCTGGCGGCAAAAGGCAGGAGGTTCGCCTTCAGTCGATGTCGCGAACGGGCCCGGTATCGAAGCGTTCGCGCTTCGGCGGAAGGTCCGG
The DNA here is from genome assembly GCF_036403745.1 of Allosphingosinicella sp. GTDB lineage: Bacteria > Pseudomonadota > Alphaproteobacteria > Sphingomonadales > Sphingomonadaceae > Allosphingosinicella. Next base: position 58,980 of record NZ_DASWQI010000006.1, on the reverse strand, counting down.
CGGCGAGGAAACGGAGCTTGCTCCGCGCTGGCGCCGCGAAGGATCGAGGACGAGGGGTTCGCCTCTCGTGCGACGTCCGGCAGCGGAAGGATCGAGGTTCGCCTTGAGCCCAGGCTGCAAAGGGATCGAGGTGGGGAGTTCGCTTCCCGTCAAGGTCCCGCGGCGGAAGGATCGGAGCTTGCTTCGGTTCGAGGCTGCGAACGGGTCGAGACGGGGAGCTTGCTTCTCATCGAAGGTCCGGCGAGCGGAAGGATCGGGGTTCGCTTCGATCTGAGGTTCGCGAAGAGGGTGCGGCACGATCGTGAGGTTCGCCTTTCGACTGCGGCGTGTCCTTGCGGAAAGGCGGTTCTGGGCTTGCCCGGATCGGCGGACTGCGAAGGCACTCGTTCCCGGGAAGCTCAGTCTTTCCGAGCGGGGCCAGGCGGCGAGGAGCGGACGTTCGCGTCCGCTTCGAACCGACCGAGGGGGAAGACGGAAGGCCCCGGCCTTTCGGCGGACCCTGGGGACGGCGAGACGGGGTGCTTCGGCGCTCCGCCAGCCAGCCTCTTCGAAGCGGCGCGAGGCGAAAGCTGCTGCGACGCTTCGGAAACGGGGAACGGGCATCCAGGCCTCGGCCTTGCCCGGACTCGCAGGGAACCGCCCAGGCCTCACGGCCTGGACGGGACCCACGGGGACCATAGGCGGCTTCGGCCTCCACATGGTGTCCGCCCACCCAGCGGGTGATCGCGTCGCCGAGGCGGGGCATCGTGAGACTGGGACATTGGGGGCTGGCGGCAACGCCAGCCCCCATTTTGGTTTCGGGGCGGATTGGGTGACGATCTCCTGTTCCGGAAGCGGATTCCCGGGGTGCGACTCGCGCGATCGTCGCAAGGAGCGGCCGCTGAGTTGCTGATCGTGCCCTGACCCGGCCGCGTCCGTTCGCCTTATCGCAGTGATTCTGAAACACCGTTCGGGCTGAGCCTGTCGAAGCCCTGCTTCGCGTTTCGCGTGAGAAGAGAAGGACAGGGCTTCGACAAGCTCAGCCCGAACGGGTGAGGTGATGCAGTTGTCGAGGACAGGCTCACCTCGAGGCGCCAATCGCGGCCGGCGCCGTTGAGGCGCGGGTAAGATCAAACCTCTTGCGCCAGCTCGCTCGCCCGCTGTCGGCGACGCGCGCCAGGAACGGCTGCGCACCGCCCTCGTTGAAGAGGCTCAAGCGAGGAGATTCGAGATGAGCGATGAGAGCGGCTCCGGCGGACCGGCTTATGGCAGTGATGGCGAAGGCGGCGTGCGGCCCGACGCGGGCGCGGAGGAGACGGCGCGGCAAAGCGGCGGGAGCAGCGATGACGGCGAGGCGCGGGCAGGCGATCCGCTCCAGGGTGGAACTGGTGGCGCGACTGGCGGCACGGCAGGTCGCGACGTCCTCCCGGGCGTCGGCACAGGCGCGGGCGCTGCGGGCGTTGCGACGGGATCGAATGACGATACGGGCGGCCTGACGCTGGGCGATCCGACCGGGCGCGAGGCAGAGGGCGGCAGCGGCGATGCGGCGGCGGATCGGCTTGGCGGCGGCGAAGGCGAGACGGGCGCCGGGATGACGGGCGCAGGGTCGGCGACGGGCGATGCGGAGCCGATGCGCAGCGAAGGCGGCAGTAGCGGGAATGGGCTTGGCGGCACAGATGCGGGATCGCCCGGCGGCATGGGCGGCGTTCGGGCTCGCGGCGGCACTGGCTTGGGGCGGCCGCCGGGTGGGGTCAGTCCGCTTGGCAGCGACTCGGAGACGGAGGACGATCGGGGCTGAGGCGCCGCTCGATTCGAACTCGGCAGGAGTTCACTTTCCGGTCGCTCGCGCGACGGGGTCGGGCACGCGAAGTTTAGACCGCGTCAACCATGGGTGGGAAGGCGGCGCTAAGCGGCGGCTGCGAAGCTCGGCGTCATGACGAGGCGCTGGGACAGGATCGGGCGGATTGCGGCGGCGGGGGCTTTGCTGCTGTCGGCGCCGCTGCTTGGCGGGGCGACGGGGCGGCTCGGCAATCTCGAGGGTCGGCTGCTCGCGGCGCATAATCGGGAGCGGAGCGCGCTCGGGCTGCAGCCGCTGGCGTGGGACGATGCGCTGGCGAGGGACGCGGCGGGCTGGGCGGCCAAGCTCGCGGCGGCGGGCGAGATCGAGCATGAGGAGGAGAGCGGCGACGCCGAGACCTCCGAGGGCGAGAACCTCTGGCAGGGGACGAAGGGCGCCTATGCGCCCGAGGCGATGGTCGGCCTGTGGATCGCCGAGAAGGCCAATTACCGGGCCGGGCCGATCCCCGCCGTGAGTCGGACGGGGCGGTTCGAGGATGTCGGCCACTTCACGCAGATTGCCTGGCGCGGCAGCGACCGGGTCGGCTGCGCGCTGGCGGCAGGCGTGCGGGACGAGATGCTGGTCTGCCGGTATCGCACCGCCGGCAATGTCGAGGGCGAACGCGCCTTCTGATCGCCTCCTCGCGCGACCAAGGCGCCTCGCGCGACCAGGCCCCCTCGTGCGACCAATTGTTCATGAGCGGCTCATCGCGCTTCGTGCTAGAGCAAGACACGGGGAGGGACGGCCGAGGGGCCTGACCCTTTGCTTTCACGGGAGAAATTTCCAATGCTCAACCGCCTTGGCGCCGGCGCAGCCGCCGCCGCTTTCCTGCTCGCCGCCGCGCCGGCCTTCGCGCAGCAGACGCCGACTCCGAGCGGCGAGATCAGCCGCGCCCAGGGCGAGGAGATGATCCGCTCGATGTTCGGCGAAGTCGACGCCAATCATGACGGCGTGGTCGACGCGGCCGAGCAGAAGGCGCTGCTCGACACGGCCCGCAGCCAGGGCGCGCCGGAGGTGGCGATCGCCGCCATCCAGCGCATCTTTTCCGAAGGCGCCGGCGCCGACGGCAAGGTGACGCTCGCGACCTTCAGCAAGGCGCGGATGGCGGCGTTCGACAAGGCCGACGCCAACCATGACGGCAAGCTCAGCGCCGCCGAGCAGGAGGCGAGCCGCGCCGCCGCCGAGAAGCCGAAATCCTGATTTTGTCGAACCGGAAGGGCGTCGCCGCCGCTTCGACCTGAGACCTGGAGTAGAGCCATGAAGACTTTCCGCATCGCCGCCGCGGCGTTTCTCGCCGCCGTCGCTTTTCCCGCCCTCGCTCAGCCGCCGGCGCCGCCCGCGCCGCAGCAGGGTGGCCCGGGTGGTGCGCCGCAGGGCGACATCACTCGCGCCCAGGCCGAGCAGATCGTCCGCGACCAGATCGGCCGCCTCGACATGAACCATGACGGCGTCGTCACCGACAAGGAAGTCGAGGCGATCATCGACCGCATCGCGACCGCGGGCGGGCCCGAGCGGATGGGCGATCGGCTCCACCAGCTGGTCAAGGACTATGGCAAGGATGGCCGCCTCGTGATCGACGATCTCGTCAAGGCGCGCCTCGCCCAGTTCGACGCCGCCGACACCAACCATGACGGCAAGCTCGATCCTGCCGAGCGCCAGGCGGCGATGGCCGCGGCCCGCGCCGGACGCGAGGGCGGCGCCGCGCCGCGCTGAGCGGCCCTTTTCGGCACAGGATTCCGGGAGGGGGCGGTCACACGACTGCTCCCTCCTTTTTTATATTATCGTGGTCCGCGCGCGGGTTCGCTGCTACAGCGTAACGATCGCCCGCACAGGCTGCTCGCTTCGAGGATCGTGTGGCCCGGCGGACCCCAAGTCCGCACTGAGGAACTGCTGTTTGGAACCGAAGATTCTCATCCTGCTGGCCGAGGACGAACCGCTCGTCGGGCTCACGATGCAGAGTTCGCTCGAGGATGGCGGCTATGGCGTGCTTCATGTCGAATCCGGGAATGCGGCGATCGCGGCGATCGATCGGCAGGCGGGGGCGCTTTCGGGCCTGATCACCGACATCCGCCTCGGCGCGGGTCCCGACGGCTGGGACGTGGCGCGCCATGCCCGCGAGACGACGCCGACCTTGCCGGTGGTCTACATGTCGGGCGACAGCGCGCACGAGCATAGCGCGCGCGGCGTGCCGGACAGCGTGATGCTGCAAAAGCCGTTCGCGCCGGCGCAGCTGCTGACGGCGATCTCGACCTTGCTGAACGCCATTCCGCATCACAGCAGCGACTGACATCGCGTCGCTCGTCAGGCGAGCGGCAGGTGCAAGAAGCGGTTGAACGGGCTGTCGGCATAGCCGCCGAAGGATTGCCCTTCGACGAAGCCGCGCCGCCGATAGAGCGCCAGCGCCGCTGCGAAGGCCGGGCCGCTGCCGGTCTCGAGGCTGAGGCGGCGCCAGCCGCGCGCGCGGGCCTGTTCGATGAGATGCTCGAGCAAAGCGGCGGCGACGCCTCGGCGCAGCTGCGCCGGGTGGGTGCGCATCGACTTGATCTCGCCCGTCTCGTGATCGACCTGCCTCAGCGCGGCGACGCCGGCGAGGGTGGTGCCGTCCCAGGCGCTCCAGACGGTCACGTCCCGCGCTTCGAGGCCGCCGAGGTCGAGCGCGAAGACGGTGCCCGGCGGCGAGGCGGCGTGCATCGATCCGCGATGATAGGCGAGGAGGGCGCGGACGTCCGCGCCTCTCAGGTCGTCCTGGCGGATGTCGAGCATCCCACGAGCCTATCGCGTGCGGCCCGGACCGCCGAGGTGAAGCTTTCACGAGCGGGGAGTGGCGTCGCGGCGGCAATCGTGCTGAACGGCAGATCGTTTATGCGAAGGAGCCTGCCGATGCGCTTTGCCACCCTGTTTGCCGCTGCCGCCCTCGCGTTTGGCGCCAGCCCGCTCGCCGCGCAGGATCGCACCACCGCCTTGCTGCGCGAGCTCAGCGATGCGGCGGGGCCGCCGGGGTTTGAGGAGCCGGTGAGGAAGGTGATGGTGCGCGAGATGCGGCCGCTCGCCGATTCCCTGAGCTATGACGGGCTGGGATCGGTGATCGCGCGGCAGGGGGCGAGCGGGCCGAGGATCATGCTCGACGCGCATATGGACGAATTGGGCGGGATGGTGCGGCGGGTGACCGGCGAGGGCTTCCTGTCGATGCAGATGCTCGGCGGCTGGCTCGACCAGGCGATCGCCGGGCAGCGCTGGGTGATCCTCGGATCGAAGGGGCCGGTGCGCGCCGTCACCGGCATTCGCGATGTGCACCTGACGAGCGGCGACGAGCGCAACCGGCTGATCCCGAGGGACGCGGTGTTCCTCGATGTCGGGGCGCGGAATGCGGCGGAGGTCGCGGCGCTCGGCCTCTCGCCGGGCGATCCGGTGGTTCCGGACAGTCCGTTCGAAATATTGAATGGCACGATGAACTATGCCGGCAAGGCCTGGGACGACCGCATCGGCTGCGCCGTTTTGATCGAAGCGATGCGCCGGCTGAAGGCGAGCGGGCATCCCAACCAGATCTTCTTCGTCGCGACCGTGCAGGAGGAGATCGGGCTGAGGGGCGCGCGGGCCTCGACGGCGATCGTGAAGCCCGATGTCGGCATCGCGATCGAGGGCGGCGTCACCGGCGATGCCGGCGGGGCGCGGGCGGAGGAATCGCAGGCGAGGCTCGGCGGCGGGCCGGGCATGTTCCTGTACGATTCGAGCGCGCTGCCCAATCGCAAGATGGTGGCGCTGGTGAAGGAGGTCGCGGCGGCGAAGGGGATCCCGCTGCAATTGGATCTGGTGCAGGGCTATGGCGACGACAGCGCCGAGATGCAGAGCTTCGCCGGCGGGGCGCCGACGGTGAATCTGGTCGTACCCGCGCGGTACACGCATGCCCATAACGGCATCGTCAACCGCCGCGATTTCGACCAGATGGTCGAATTGGTGGTGGCGTTGCTGCAGCGGCTCGATGCCGGCGCGGTAGCCCGGCTGAGGGATTTCACGCCCGAGTGACGCGCGGGCGCGCACATCGGGGGCGTAGGTTCTCATTTCGGGAACAACCGGCGCGGTCCGGCGCTCATAGGGTATGGACGACAAGGTCTACGACGAGAGGAGCAAGGTCTCTGCGGAGGACGGCATTGTCTATCTGGACGGCCCCGACGGCGTCGATGTCCACCTGACCGCTGCCGCGGCGATCGAGATTTCCGACCAGCTTCTCGAGGGCGGTCTCACAGCCCAGGGCCAGCAAGTCGAGAAGGACCGGGAGCAAGCCCGCCGGCGCGAGAGGGACGCGCCGCCTTCGAAGGACGGCTGAGCCTCGTATCGATCGCCGACCGCGCAGGCGGACGAAAGGGGTGGAGGCGCAGTGCCTTGCCTTCGCGATGGAGAGGCGGATAGTTCCTGCTCGGCGAGGCGGGGGATAGCGAGTGAGCGCGGCGGGCAAGACGGATCATACGCTCGAGCGGCTGGTGTTCTTTTCGGACGCGGTGTTCGCGATCGCGATCACTTTGCTGGTGCTCGAAATCAAGGTGCCGGTGCTGCCGAGGGGGTCGGCCGACGAAGCCTATTGGCACGCGCTGCATCTGCTGGGGCCGAGCTTTGCAAGCTATTTCATCAGCTTCGCGGTGGTCGGAATTTTCTGGATCGCGCATCACCGCGCGTTTGCGCTGGCCGGGCGCTACAGCGGGCGGGTGCTCGGCTGGAACATGGGATTGCTGGGCGTGATCGCGTTCATGCCGTTCGCCTCCGCCTTCGACGCGCAGAATTTGAACCAGCGGGTGCCGAGCCTCGTCTATTGCGGAGCTTTGCTCGTCGCCGGCCTGCTCAACATCGCTGTCGTGCACATCGCCACCGGGCCGTCGATGCTGGTCGAAGACGCCGATCCGGCGCGGATCCGCTATGTGCGGGGGCGGAGCGTGGCGGTCGCTTTGGGCGCGGCGACGGCGCTGATCCTGTCCTGGTACACGCCGGAATGGGGGCAGCTCGGCATGCTGACGATCATCGTCTGGCGCCGGCTGCTGACGCGGGGCGCGAAGGCCTAGGTTCGCGCTGCGGGGACGAGGAGAAGGGCGGGCTTCGACGGGCTCAGCCCGAACGGATTTCCTGTACCTTTCACCCCATCGGGCCGGCTCAGCGGTCGAGGGCGTTGAGGGCGAGCTTGGGGTCGATCTTCGCGGGATCGACCTTCGCGGCGCTGTTGGCCATCTTGTCGAGATCGGCGGCAGTGTCGGTGGGGACGATGCGCGGCGGCACCGCCGCCTTGCGCTGGGCCTCGGCATTGTCGACCGCGGCGTGGAGAATTGCCGGCGGAACCGGCGGCGCGGCGTCGGCGTGCGCGGCGCGGCTGCTCATCGACAGCGGGAAGAGAATCGCCGCGGCGGCGGCGGCGGGAACCAAAGGAAGGTACTTCTTCATCAACCCCCAACGGACGAGGCCCACGCAAGTGCCGGAAAAAATTTGAAAACACATTTTTCTTTTCCGCGAATTCCTATTTTCGGCGGTTAAACGGGAAAAATAGGAAATCGCCTATCTGGAAAAAACGCTTGACAGCGTCACGCTGCTAAGGTACCTTTCTGTCATCGTCGAGAAGTGTAGCTGATTCGCTTCTCACCGAAATCGACAGCCAGCCGGCCGGGTTTTCCCGCCGGCTTTTTTATTGCCGCCGGGGGGCGGTCGAGGAGGGGCTATGGGCAATCGGAGGCGGGGCAGGAACGGACAGTATCTGTCCGCGACGGCGCCTGATGAGGAAGTGGTCGCCGGGGACAATGGGGACGTTGATGGCGGGGCTGTAAAGGGGGCGTCGGTGTCGCCGAAGCAGAAGGCGACGCCAAAGCCGAAGGGGAAGGCGGCGAAAAAGGCCCCGCGAAAGAACGCGGCGCGGGTGCGGTGGCCGAAGGACAAGGAGGCGATCTTCTTTCGCGAGCTCTCCATCGTCTGCAACGTGACGGCGGCCTTGCGGGCCGCGGGGCTGCTGAGGCGCAGCCGCGACGTATACGACCAGCGCTCCGACCCTGCCTTCCGGGCGCGGTGGGAGGAGGCGCTGGCGGAGAGCCGGGTGCTGATGGCGCTGGAGCTACACGAGAGGGCGCGGTTCGGCGACAACAGGCCGGCGCCGGCCAACGAGATCGAGGCGAAGCTCCGGGCGGTTCCGACGGCGCTCGCGCTGCAGCTTCTCAAGCTTTACGAAGGGCGGGCGGCCAAGGCGGCGGCAAGCGCCGGCGCGGCGCCGGTGGCGCGGCGGGACGCGGAGCGGCGGCGGGCGCTGCGGCGCGAGCTGCTCGATCGCCTGGCCGAGTTCAACCGCCGCATGGGCGGCGAGGGCTAGATGATCGCGCTGCTCCAGGCGCTCCCGGAGGCGGAGAAAGCGGCGCGCTTCTCGCCGTTCGAGCGGATCTCGATGACGCCGTTCAGCGCGCGGATCGACTTCGTGCGAGGGCTGCGGCGGGAGCTGCGGGACGAGTTCCTGCTCGGCTGGGGCGCGATGGCGCGGCCGGCGCAGATGCCGCCCGAGAGCGACTGGCGGGTTTGGCTGGTGATGGCCGGCCGCGGCTTCGGCAAGACTCGGGCCGGCGCGGAATGGGTGCTCGACGTCGCCGACGAACCGGGGCGGCGGATCGCTTTGGTCGGCGCGACCGAGGAGGAGGCGCGGGCGATCATGGTCGAGGGGCCTTCCGGCGTCCTCGCCTGCGTCGACGGGACGGCGCGGCCGGACTGGGAGCCGTCGCTCGGGCGGCTGACCTGGCCGGGCGGGACGATCGCGCGCATCTATTCGGCGGCCAATGCCGAGGCGCTGCGCGGGCCGGAGCATGATTTCGCCTGGTGCGACGAGGTCGGGAAATGGGCCAATGCCGATGCGGCGTGGGACAATCTGATGTTCGGGTTGCGGCGCGGAGACAGGCCCCAGGTGCTGGCGACGACGACGCCGCGGGGGACGCCGCTGATGCGGCGGATCGCGGCGCTGCCGGCCTTGGCGAAGACGCGGGGGCGGACGGCGGACAATCTGGCGCTGGCGCGCAATGTCGTCAGCCATTTCAGCGACCTTTACGGCGGCACCCGGCTGGGGCGGCAGGAGCTCGACGGCGAGCTGATCGAGGATGCCGAGGGGAGTTTGTGGCCGCGGGACTTGATCGAGCGGTGCCGGGTGGTGCCTCTCCAGGCTGGGCTTGGGGAGGGGGGTCAGCCGGGCGCTGGTGGAGGGGTGGAAGGCGGCGAGGTTGGCGGTTCGGGAGCGAGTGACGGCGGATCGTGCCAATTACCCCTCCACCAAGCAGAGCTTGGTTCCCCTCCCCATCTGGCGATGGGGAGGCAGGGGATGCGCCGCGTCGTCGTCGGCGTGGATCCGCCGGCGACGGTGGGCGGCGATGCGTGCGGGATCGTGGTGTGCGGGCTGGGGGCGGACGGCGTCGGCTATGTGCTGGCCGATGCGAGCGTGTCGGGGCTGCGGCCGGGGGGCTGGGCTGCGGCGGTGGTGCGGGCGGCGGACATGTGGGACGCGGACCGGGTGATCGTCGAGACCAACCAGGGCGGCGATATGGTCGAGAGCGTGCTCCGCAGCGTCGACTGCAGCCTGCCGGTGCGGACCGCGCGGGCGGTGAAGGGCAAAAGCGCGCGGGCCGAGCCGGTTGCGGCTTTCTTCGAGAGGGGCAAGGCGAAGTTTGCGGGCGTGTTTCCGGCGCTGGAGGACGAACTGGCCGGGATGATCATCGGCGGCGGCTATGAGGGGCCGGGACGATCGCCCGACCGGGCGGACGCGATGGTGTGGGCGCTGACCGAGCTGCTGCGGAAGCGTTCCGCGCCGCGGATCACGTTCTTTTGAAGGCTGTTTGCGGGCGGGGGCGGAGAGGTTTAGCCTTGGCGGCGATGTTCGTGGCTCCGCTCCTGATCGCGCTTGCCGCCGCTGCTGCTCCGGCTCCGACCTCGGTGCCGCGGGGGACGGAGGCGGGGCAGGTGCCGCTCGACTTTCTGCCGGCGCTGAAGGGCGGGTATTTCGCGCTGCGATCGAAGGCGGTGGGGCGGGTCTATCACATCTATGTTCGGGTGCCGGAGGAGTATGCGAAGGCGCCGGGGCGGCATTGGCCGATCGTTTATCTGCTCGACGGGGACAGCGCCTTTCCAATGCTCGCGCCGGAGCACCTCTTCCTCCATTACGACGAGGGGCTGGAGGACGCGATCGTGGTGGGGATCGCCTACGGATCGTTCGATCCGGCGGTGAACAAGCGCGACGTGGACTTTCTTGATGAGCCCGCGACGCCGGGCGGCACGGCGGGGGCGGCGGCCTTCTCGGTGTTTCTGAAGGACGAGCTGCTGCCCGAGGTGGAGCGGCGGTTCCGGGGCGATCCGGCGCGGCGGGTGCTGGTGGGGCAGTCTTACGGCGGTACCTACGTGCTCTACTCGGCGCTTACCGATCCGGACCTCTTCCGCGGGCGGATCGCGAGCAACCCGAGCTTCCGTTACGGGCGGGCGCGGTTGTTCGCCGGAGCGGCAGCGGGGGCCCGCAAGGATCTGGGCCTGGTGCTGGTCAGCGGCGAGCGCAACAATGGGCCGGGGCGGCAGGGGGCGGCGGAATGGTTCGCGGCCTGGCAGGGACGCAAGGACGCGCCGTGGGCGGTCAAGAAGGTCGATCTGCCCGGCGGAACGCATGCGGCGGACCTCACCAACGCCTATCGGGCGGGGATGCTGTGGCTGTTTCGGGACGGGCAGCGGGGCGCGCCGCGGTAACCTTTGGTTCGTCTTTGGGGGCGTAGGATGTGCGGGCGCGCCGCGTGGGTGGGGCGCGTGTGTGTGGGAGAACGGCCTTGCGCCTCGCGGCATCGCTCGAACGCGGCAGCGAATATGACCGGCGCCGCTACGCGCGCGCGCCGGTCCAGATCGGTGCGGGCTTGCGGAGCGGCGGCGACGACCGCCCGTCCTGCGCGATCAACGTCGTGGACCTTTCCACGGGCGGCGCCGGCATCGAGGCGGGCGTGCATCTGGAATGCGGATCGCGGGTGTGGCTGAAGCTGCCGGGGCTGCAGAGCTGGGCGGCGCGGGTGATGTGGTGCGACGGAAACCGCGCGGGCATCGCCTTCGACAGCCCGCTCCATCCGGCGGTGGTGGAGCGCTACGCGCGGGGGTGAAGGGGCGCCAGCTCCGAAATCATCAGCGCGAGGATCATCGCTGTGATCGCGGCTTCGACGAGGACGACCGTCCAATATTCCCGCGCTTTCTCGGTGCGTACGAAAAACGTGCCGAGGAATTTTACGCGGCCGTAGCGAAAGGCGCGCGCCACCTCCCGCACCAAAAGGGCGGGAAGGATGACGTCGATCGCGTTTATCGGACGGCCGTCGCCGCCGAGCATCGGCGGACCGAGCAGACACGCAACGATGTAGAGGAGGACGGCCGCGGCCGCGATCATCTCGAACCAGTAATCGGGCGCGCATTCGGCGCGGCGGTAGAGGATGCCGGCTTGGTTGATCTCGCGCATCGCCAGGGCGTTCACGAGGCGGATCGCGCCGATGAGCACGACGATCCACAGGATGAAGGCAAAGATGCCGGAGAACATAGGAGCGGAGATAGACGATGAAATGGTTTGGCAGGAAGGGCTCTTCGAGGGCCGGGCGGGAGGCCGCCCGGCCCTTTTTGTATCGCGCGTGGGCGGGGGGACCGCCGGTGGGCGAGTGGCCGCGCAGCTACGAGGCGCAGGTGCGCGAGGCGTATCTGGGCAATGCGGTGGCGCAGCGCTCGGTGCGGCTGGTGGCGGAGAGCGTGGCGTGGGCGCCGCTGCTGGCCGCCGACGGAGCGGCGGGCGGCGCCAAGGCGCCGGCCGGCGCCGATACGTTGTGGGCGGGCTCGCTCGAATTCCGCGCGCGGCTGCTCCGCGCCGGCTGACCGGCCGGGTTTAGCGCGGCGTCGTGTTGGTCTCGAAGTAGCTCTTGTAGCGCTCGAACTGCATCTCGACGATGTCCTTCAGTTCGGATGCCGCATTGTCCTGCGCCGCCGAGGTCTTGATGCCGACCGCGACGTCGGAATGGACCGAGGCCTGACGGAACGCCTCCGCCTCCGGTTTGCAGAGCGTGTCGAGCTTCGCCTTGAACGCGTCCACCGCAACGTGGGCGTGCAGATCCGTGGCGAGCGTCTCGGTGTAGCAGTGAGTCAACGCCTGGCGCTGGACATTGGGATTGGGCGGCGGACCGGCGGAATGGGCCGGCGCGGCGAGAGCCAGGAGAAGCAGCGGAGTAATCATACGACCTCCAATGCAACCGATTTGAACGAAAGGGAGAATGTCCGATGAGCGCGGAAAAGGGAAGTGCCTTCTTGCTGAAGGTCGGGGACGGCGCCGAACCGCCGGTTTACGCAACGGTCGCGGGGCTGCGCGCGACGCAGCTTTCGGTGAACGGCGAGGCGGTCAACGTCACCAGCAAGGATTCGGGCGGATGGCGCGAGCTGCTGTCCGGCGCCGGGCTGCGATCGGTGTCGGTGTCGGCGAGCGGGATATTCACCGGCTCGGCGGCGGAATTGCGGATCAAGGGGAATGCCTTGGGCGGGGCGATCGACGCGTACGAGCTGAGCTTCGAAAGCGGCGAGCGGCTGCGGGGGCGCTTCCTCGTCACCCGGCTCGATTATGCCGGCGATTATAATGGCGAGCGGACCTACGCGCTGAGCCTCGAAAGCTCCGGCCCGGTGGCGGCGGCATGAGCGGCGCGGCGAACGCAGCGCGCGGCGAGGCGGCGCTGGTGGTGGGCGGGCTGGCGCTCGTGCTGCGGCCGAGCTTCGAGGCCCTGGTTGCGGCCGAGGAGGAACTCGGCCCGCTGTTCGGCCTGGTCGAACGCGCGGCGGCGGGCGGGCTGAGGCTTGCCGAGATGGCCGCCTTGTTCTGGCATTGCGTGCGCGACCGGCCCGCGGGGCTGAGCCGCGAGCGGGTCGGCGCGGCGATCGCCGAGGCCGGGCTGGCACGGGCGACGCCGGTGCTGAAGGCCTTGCTAGGGCAGATTCTCGATGGCCGCGGATAGGTTCGCGCCCGCAGCCTCGCGGCTCGCGGGGCTCGCGGGGGTGTTGCTGGGCTGGAGCCCCGAGGCGTTCTGGCGGGCGACGCCGACGGAGCTGCGTGCGGTGCTCGAGGCTCTGTGCGAGCCGGCGGGTGGTGCGGCGGTGGGGCGCGACGAGCTGGCGGGGCTGATGGCGAAGTTTCCGGATTAGAGTTTCGCAGATCGGGGCGGGTACCCCTCCACCAGGTTTCACCTGGTCCCCCTCCCCATCTGGCGACGGGGAGGAAGATGATGGACGAGGAAATCGAGCGCCTGCTGGTGAGCGTGCGGGCGGATACGGGCGCGTTCTCGCGGGACGTGGCGGAGATGCGGGCGCAGCTCGCCGGGCCGCTTTCCGAAGGCGCGGCGCGGGCCGGGCTGACGATCGAGGCGGCGCTGCTGCGGGCGGTGCGGACGGGCAAGTTCGGCTTCGAGGATCTGAAGCGGACGATCCTGACGATGATGAACGAGATCGCCTCGAGCGCGCTGCGTTCCGGGGTGAACGCGCTGGCGGGCGGCGGCGGGGGCGGCGGCGGGTCGGGAGGAGGCCTGGGGGGCTTGGCGGGGCAGCTGATCACGTCGCTGCTCGGCCTTCCGGGCCGGGCGGGGGGCGGACCGGTGGCGCCGGGCCGGGCCTATGTGGTCGGCGAGCGGGGGCCGGAGCTGTTCGTGCCGACCGCCAGCGGGCGGATCGACGCGGGCAGCGGGCAGACGGCCCCGCGCGACATCCGGATGAGCATCACGGTCAACGCACCCTCGGGCGGCGCACCGGAGGCGTTGGCGAAATCCAGCCGCCAGGTCGCGCGGGCGGTGCGGGAGGCCCTGCTGCGCGTCGAGGATTGAGCGGTCAGAGGCACTCGATGATGCTGCCGGGCGGATACAGGTTCCGCACGGCGGCGAGCGGCGCGAACGCACGGGCGTGCCCGGCATCGCTGAGCTCGATGGCGTAGTCGTCGAAGGCGGTGAAGCGCAGGCGCTGGCCGATGACGATCTTGATCCGGGCGGGCGGGACACCGTGCTGAACCAGAAAGCTCTTCATCGTCGACGCGCGACGTACGGCGAGGCGGCGGTCGAAAGGATGACCGGGAATCGCATCGCCGCCGCCTTCGACCTCGTAGGTCGGCGGGACGGCGGCTTGCTGCGAATCCCGCAGGAAAAACCCGAGATGCTCCAAAGCCTGCGGCGTCAGCCGGGCCTTTCCCCGCCCGAACCGGATCATCGCGCTGCCAAAGCATAGTCGTGCGTCCGAAGCCGCGGCCGGGGCTGCAAGCATCAAGGCGAGCGCCGTCAGCATAGTGGCCGGGTAGGCGCTAAACGGGGGAGAAGCGACATGGCATATTGGCTTGCGCCGCGCGGGGCGGGGCGGCGGACGGGGTTCGTCAAGCGCTTCGACTCCCGCTTCTGGACCGTCAATTTTCCGCGGCCGATGGTGGCGTCGGTGGTAACGATTGCGGCGGATGCGCTGCGCGTGGATGCGGTCTTCTACAAGGCGAACGATCTTGCCGGGTTGATTTGGGAGGCCGAGGACCGGTTCGACCACGCCTTGCTCGGCTATGAGACGAGCCGCGATTTCCGGGGCTGCACGCTGCGCTTCCGGTGGCGGAGCGGGGGCGTGATGCCGCTCGATGCGGTGAACGGGCCGACGCTGACGATCGAGGCGCGCGACGCCGGCGGCGCGGCGCGGACCTGGTACGTGCGGCTGTGGAATTATGCGTCCGGAGCGCCGGAGGATGCGGCGGTGGCGCTCGACTTCGACGCTCTCGCAGGGGGCTGGGCGAAGGACGATCCGGTCTGGGCGGGCGATGTCGACCGGATGTTCGTGTCGCTGGTGCCGCCCGGTTTTACCAATTCGGATGTGCCGCTCGCGGCGCCGGCGGAGGGGTGGGTCGAGCTGAGCGGAATGGCCTGCGACGGGCCTGGATCCGTGCTGGCGATCGGCGACGTGCTGGTGCCGGAGCACCGGCTTCGCATCGCCACCGGCTATGACGATCTCTATCATCTGACGCCGGCGCGGGTGCTGCGGAACATGCTGCAGCTCGGCTACCGCGGCGCCGTCGACCATTATATCGGGATGAGCCATTATTTCCGGCTCGAGGCGCTGGGGGCGGATTTCTACGTCAGCCTCGCCGGCGGGGTGCTGAACGGGCCGTGCGCGGTGTGGCACCGGGACTTTGCGGCGGGGGCGAAGGCGCTCCGGTTCGAGCTTATCCTGTCGCTCTCCTACGAGCTGCTCGACCGCCATTGCTGGAACGATTGGAAGCAGCGGGCGGCGGACGGAGCGCCCGCGCTGACCGGCTGGGAGCCGCCGTCGGCCTTGCTTTCTCCCGCGCATGACGGGGCAATGGGCTATCTGCGGCAGGTGGCGCAGGCCTTTGCCGGCGTCGCCGCCGAGGCGGGGCTGCGGGTGCGGTTCCAAATCGGCGAGCCCTGGTGGTGGGTGCGCGGCGACGGGGCGATCTGCCTCTACGATGCGGCGGCGGTGGCGGCCTATGCGCCGGTGCCGATCGGAGATGTGCGCGGGACACTGGACGCGGCGCAGAAGGCGACGCTCGACGCGGCGGGGGCGGTGCTCGCGCAGTCGACGGCGCAGCTCGCGGCAGCAGTGCGCGCGGTGGCGGCGGAGGCCGAGCTGCTGCTGCTCGTCTATTTGCCGACTGTGCTGACGGGGGCGGAGGTCGTGCGGGCGAACCTTCCTACGGGCTGGGCCGCACCGGCTTTCGATGTGCTGCAGTTCGAAGATTATGAATGGGTGACCTCGGGCCGCACCGGCGCCAGCGCCGCGGGTGCGGCGGCGGCCGGCGCGAGGCTCGGCTACCCGTCTGAAGACCAGCATTATTTCGCCGGCTTCGTCGAGGCTGCGGCGGATGCGGCGCAGTGGCGGCCCATCGCGGACGCGGTGGGCGCGGCGCGAGGGCGCGGGGCAGCGGAGGTGTTCGCCTGGGCGCTGCCGCAGGTGCTGCGGGACGGCTTTACCTGGTTCGATCTGGAGGAGGGGGATGTGGACGCATTCGATGACGTGCGCTTTCCGATCGCGCTCGGGCGCGCGGCGAGCGTGGAGCCGGCTTTCTCGACCTCGGTGGTGACCGCGGCGGGCGGAGCCGAGCAGAGGAACAGCGACTGGGCCGACGCGCGGCTGCGCTTCGATGCAGGGCCGGGGGTTCGGGGACAGGCGGAGATGGAGACTCTGGTGGCCTTTTTCCGCGCCCGGCGCGGCGCGGCGGTCGCCTTTCGGTTCGAGGACCCGTTCGATCATAGCTCCAGCGGCATGACGGCGGAGCCCGGCGCGGCGGACCAGTTGCTCGGCATTGGCGACGGGGCGCGAACCGATTTCCCGCTGGTGAAGAGCTATGGCGACCAGGTGCGGCGGATCACCCGGCCGGTCGCGGGGTCGGTGCGGGTGGCGGTGGCAGGGGAGGAGCGGGCGTCGGGCTGGACGCTCGGGCCGCTCGGCATCGTCCGGTTCGATACGCCGCCGGCAGCGGGGGCGGAGGTGCGGGCGGGGTTCCGCTTCGACGTGCCGGTGCGCTTCGCCGAAGACCGGCTGAGCCTCAGCCGCGCCACGTTCGCGGCGGGCGAGGCGGCGTCGGTGCCGCTCATCGAAGTGCGGGAGGGGTTATGAGCTTCTTCGAACGCGACCTCACGACGATCGCCTTTTGCTGGCGGCTGGAGCGGCGCGACGGCGTTGCGATCGGCTTCACGACGCACGACCGCGACCTCGACATCGAGGGCCTGCGCTATCGTGCTGCGCCGGGGATGCTGCCGTCGGCAATTTCGCTGTCGGACGGCTTCGAGGCTTCGGCGCTCGACGTGACGGGCGCGCTGACCAGCGCCGCTATCTCGGAGGCCGATCTTGCCGCCGGGCGGTGGGACGGCGCCGCGGTGCGCCTGTTCCTCGTCGATTGGGAGGATCCGTCGGCGCCGCTGCCGCTGGTGCGCGGCGAGCTCGGCAACGTCTCGATGCAGGGGGAGGGGTTCGAAGCGGAGCTGCGCGGGCCGGCGGCTTTGCTCGACCGGGCGGTGGTCGAGCAGACCTCGCCGACGTGCCGCGCCGAGCTTGGCGACAAGAGGTGCCGCGTCGACATGGCGGGGCGGACTCGGGTGACGCGGGTGATTGCGGTCCCGGAGGAGGCGGTGGTGGAGGTGGCTTCGGCTTCCCCGGAGACGAATGCCTACGGCTTTGGCCGGCTGCGGTGGCTGAGCGGGCCGAATAGCGGTCTCGAGGCGGCGATCGTCGCTTCGGACGGCCCGCGGCTGATGCTGCGTGAGGCGCCGGTGCACCCGCCGAACCTGGGCGATCTCGTCGAGACCGCCGAAGGGTGCGACAAGCTGTTCGCAACCTGCACCGGGCGCTTTGCGAACGGCGAGAATTTCCGCGGCGAGCCCCATCTGCCGGGGATGGACCTGCTCACCCGCTATCCGGGTGCGTCATGAGCCTGCGGGGGGATCGCATCGCGGCGCGGGCGCGGGACCTGGTCGGCACGCGGTTCAGGCCGCAGGGGCGCGACCCCCGCTTCGGGCTCGACTGCGTCGGCACCGCCGCGCGGGCGGCAGGCGTGGCGGCCGAGCGGGTGCGGCGGGACTATCCGCTGCGCGGGCCGGACCTGACCCAGGTCGAGAACGGCCTCTGCGATCTCGGCTGCGCGCCTGTGCGGCAGGAGGAGATGGAGGCGGGGGACGTGATCGTCTGCGCTCCGGGCGCGGGGCAGATCCACCTCGCCGTCGCGATCGGCACCGGCATCGTCCACGCCGATGCCGGGCTCAAATTGGTCGTCGAGCGGCCGGGGCCGTTGCCGTGGCCGGTGCTCGGCGTGTGGCGGATGATGGGAGACGAATGATGGCGACGCTCGTCCTTACCACGGTCGGCACCTTGGTCGGCGGGCCGATCGGCGGCGCCGTCGGCGCTTTGCTCGGCCAGGCCGTCGACAGCCGGCTGTTCGCGCCCAAGGCGCGGCAGGGGCCGCGGCTCGGCGACCTTTCGGTGCAGACCTCGACCTATGGCAGCGAGATTCCGAAGCTGTTCGGGACTCTCAGGGTGGCGGGCACGGTGATCTGGGCGACCGACCTCAAGGAAACCCGCTCGACGGCCGGCAACGGCAAGGGTCAGGCGAAGAGTGTCTCCTACACTTACTCGGCGAGCTTTGCGGTGGCCCTGTCAGGGCGCCCGATCCTCGGCGTTCGGCGGATTTGGGCCGACGGCAAGCTGCTGCGCGGCGCGGCGGGCGACTTCAAGAGCGCGACGGGGTTTCGGCTGCTCTCCGGCGGCGAGGGGCAGGTGGTGGACCCGCTGATCGCCTCGGTCCAAGGGGCGGGGCAGACGCCGGCCTATCGCGGCGTCGCTTATGCGGTGTTCGAGGATTTCCAGCTCGCCGACTACGGCAACCGGATTCCTTCGCTCACCTTTGAAGTCGATGCCGATCCCGGCCCGGTCGCCGTCGCCGCCATTGCCGCCGAGTTGGCGGATGGGGATGTGGAGGCGGGGGAGACGGACGACGTCGCGGGCTATGCCGCGAGCGGGGACGGAGTGCGCGCGGCGATCGAGGCCCTGGGCGAGATCGCGCCGCTGTCGCTGGTCGACACCGGCTCGCGGCTGCGCATCGAGCGACGCGGGGCGGGCGCGGCGTGGCTGGTTGGAGACGACGAGCTGGGCAACGCCGCGGGAAGCGCTGGCGGGCGGGCGAAATGGGCGCGGGTGGCGGCGTCGAACGTGCCGGGCGAGACGACGATCGCTTATTACGATCCCGCGCGCGACTATCAGACGGGATTGCAAAGGGCTTCGCGCGGCGGGGCCGGCGGCAAGGGCGAGCGGCGCTCGGTGGCGGCGGCACTGGATGCAGAGGTCGCGAGGGCCGCCGCGCAGCTCCGGCTGGACAGTCTGTGGGCCGGGCGGGAGACCGGGACGGTGAACCTCGCGCCGCGCCGGCTCGGCCTGCGCCCGGGCGCGGTCCTGAGGATCGAGGGCAAGCCGGCCGGCTGGAGCGTCGCGCGGCTGACGCTGGAGAAGATGGTGCTCGCCGCCGAGCTCGAACGCCTGCCGCCGTCGACGCAGGCCGCCGCAGCGGCGGCTCCGGGCCGGCCGGTGGCGCAGCCAGACGCGCCGGCCGGGACGACGCGGCTGGTGCTGCTCGACCTCCCCTCGCTCCAGGACGTTCCGGCGTCGCGGCCGCAGCTCCTGGTGGCGGCGGCGGGCGATGAAGGCTGGCGGGCTGCGGCGCTGAGCGCGAGCTATGACGGCCGGGCCAGCTGGCAGGCAGCTGGAAGCACGGCCGCGCCTGCGGTGATGGGCAACGTGGTGGTGCCGCCGCTCGCGGGGGGCTCCGCGCTGTTCGACGATAGCGCAAGCTTCGAGGTCGCGTTGCTGAATGAGGAGATGTGGCTCGAGAATCGTGACGATTCCGCTCTTGCGGCGGGCGCAAATCTCGCGGTCGCCGGGGATGAGCTGCTGCAGTTCGGCCGCGCCGACCCGCTCGGCGGGCGCCGATTCCGCCTGTCGCGGCTGGTGCGCGGGCGGCGGGGAACGGAATGGGCGGCGAGCCTCCACGGCGCCGGCGAAGCGTTCGTGCTGGTCGATGCGGCGGCGCTAGCAGCGGTCGAACCGCCGCTTGCCGCCGTCGGCGCCGAGGTGCGCCTGCAGCCGCACGGGATCGGCGACGGCCCGGATCCGCCGGCGGCGGTGCGGGTCTTCGGGGGCGAGAGCCTGCGGCCGCCGTCGCCGGTCCATCTGCGCTGCGAGCGGCAGGAAGACGGCGCTCTCGCTTTCTCCTGGGTGCGGCGGAGCCGGAGCGGGTGGCTGTGGATGAGCGGCAGCGACACGCCGCTCGGCGAGGAACGCGAGGCCTATCGGCTCACCGTCGCCGGCGTGGCCGGGGGCGGGCGCACCGTCGAAACGGACCAACCGGTGTTCAGCTATGCCGCCGCGGAGCAGGCCGCGGACGGCATTGCCTTCCCGCTGACGGTGCGGGTGGCGCAGATCGGGACCTCCGGCAGCTCGCGTGAGGCGGTCCTCACGATTTCCTGACAAGAGGAGTGAACGACATGAGCGATCAAAGCCCGCGCTTCGGGCTGCCCTTCATCCTGCCGGGGCAGGCGCAGAAGGAGCTGTTCCACAACGAAGCCCTCATCCTCGTCGACGCTGTGCTCCAGGCGGCGGTGGAGGAAGGACCGCGCGCGGCGCCGCCCGCGTCGCCGGTCCCGGGGGAGTGCTGGATCGTCGCGGCGGGGGCGACGGATGCCTGGAGCGGCCGTGGAAATGCCTTGGCGGCGTGGATCGACGGCGGCTGGCGGTTCGTCACGCCGCCGGCGGGGATGACGGTCTGGGACAAATCGGGCGGGTTCCCCCGGCGGTGGGACGGGAGCGTCTGGAGCGGCGGGCGGCTCACCTGCTCCGGCCTGTCGATCGACGGCAAGGCGGTGGTCAGCGAGCGGCTTCCGGCGCTTGCAAACCCTTCTGGCGGAACGATAATCGACGCCGAGGCGCGGGCAGCGGTGGCGGCGCTGATTGCGACATTAAAGTCACACGGCCTCACCGATTGAGGTTTCTTGATGCGGCGGTGAAACCAAGGCCGCTACCTGTCGTTTGCGGCCCGTCTGACGAGGTGTTTGCACTTCCCCTTTCGAGGCGAGTGCGGCATTTCGGCAACATATGTACGGATAAGCCTGCTTGCGCCGAAACCTCGGTTACCGTATTGAGTTCAACGGTCGTCCTGATGGGACGCAGTAGAAAGGGGATTACGTTATGCGGAAGCTCGCCATTGCTGTGGCGCTTTCATCCACCTTGCTCGCAACACCAGCCTTTGCGCGCGATGGCGCCTGGTATGTTGGCGGCGATTTCGGTGCGATGATCGTCGAAGATTCGAATGTGAACGTGGGTGCCACGACCAATGCGCTTCGGTTGCGCTACCGGTATGGCTATGACGGCGACATCAATGTCGGCTACGACCTCGGAAGCTTCCGCATCGAGGGCGAAGTCGCTTACAAGCACGCCAACATCCGGAGCGAACTGAACACGATCGCGCTTCCGGGCCAGAACAGCGCCACCTTCACGCAGAGCAACCGTTCGTCGGGTACGACGACGGCGCTCAGCTTCATGCTGAACGGCATGCTCGATTTCGGCGACGACGCCGGCATCAGCGGCTTCGTCGGCGGCGGTGCGGGTATCGCCCGGGTGAAGATCAACAATGCGCGGATCTTCTCCAACCAGTCCCCGTACCTCGACGATTCCGACTCGCGCTTCGCGTGGCAGGTCTTCGCCGGCGTTCGTCAGGCTGTGAGCGACAACATCGACGTCACCGTCAAGTATCGCTTCTTCAACGTTCCGAACGTGCGGATGACGGCGTTCAACGGCCAGCAGGTCAAGATGCGGTTCCGGTCGCACAGCCTGCTCGGCGGCATCGCGTTCAACTTCGGTGCGGCCCCGCCGCCGCCGCCGCCACCGCCGCCGCCGCCGCCGCCTCCCCCGCCGCCGCCGCCTCCTCCGCCCCCGCCGCCTCCGCCGCCGCCTCCGCCGCCGGTTCAGGTTGGGCCGTTCATGGTGTTCTTCGACTGGGATAAGTCGGACATCACCCCGCAGGCAGCTGCGATCCTGGACAATGCGGCTTCGTCCTATGCGCAGACCGGTCAGGCCCAGGTGATGATCGCCGGCCACACCGACCGCTCGGGTTCGGACCAGTACAATATGGGCCTTTCCCAGCGTCGTTCCGATGCGGTCCGTGCGTACCTGGCCGGCCACGGCATCCCCGATGGCGTCATGACCACCCAGGCGTTCGGCGAGAGCCGTCCGCTGGTCGAGACCGCCGACGGCGTGCGCGAGCCGCAGAACCGTCGCGTCGAGATCACCTTCGGCGGGGGCATGGCCCACTAAGAAGGTCCGGCTCCGCTCTCGCGGACCGGTCGATACGAAAGAGGAGCCGGCCTTCGGGCCGGCTCCTTCTTTTTTGGGCGCAGCGCCGCGCGCCGCCCGCGGGAGGCTCAAATTGCGCGGCCGCCGACAGTCATCTGGAAGGCGGTGGGTTTCATCCTTTTCTGTGCGGTGAGAGGGGGTCCCACGGCCCGCTTCCTATCCTCCGCCACCGGCTTCCTTCCCGAGCGAAGCCTTGCTCTGGAGGCGTCTTCCGGAAAACTGCTTGTCCGGCGTCGGCGGCGGGGGCTATCGGCGCCTCTTTCCACCCTCATTCCGCAGCGGGAATTTCGATGCGTATTGCAATGATCGGGACAGGCTATGTCGGGCTGGTTTCCGGCACCTGCTTCTCCGATTTCGGCCACGACGTGGTCTGCGTCGACAAGGACGCGGCCAAGATCGACGCGCTGCACCGGGGCGTGATGCCGATCTTCGAGCCGGGCCTCGACCGCCTGGTGGCGAGCAACGTCCGCGGCGGCCGCCTCTCCTTCACGACCGACCTTCCCGGCGCGGTCGCGGAGGCTGACGCCGTGTTCATCGCGGTCGGAACCCCCTCCCGGCGCGGGGACGGCCATGCCGACCTCTCCTACGTCTTCGGCGCGACCGAGGAGATCGCGCGAGCGCTGCGCAAGCCGGCCGTGGTCGTGACCAAATCCACCGTGCCGGTCGGCACCGGGGACGAGGTGGAGCGGATCATCCGCGAGACGGCGCCGGACGCAAAGGCATGGGTCGTCTCCAACCCCGAATTCCTGCGCGAGGGCGCCGCCATCGAGGACTTCAAGCGGCCGGACCGCATCGTCGTCGGCACCGAGGACGAAGATGCGGCGGAGATCATGCGCGAAATCTACCGGCCGCTTTACCTGAACAAGGCGCCGCTCCTATTCACCAGCCGCCGTACCGCCGAGCTCACCAAATATGCGGCCAATGCCTTCCTCGCGACCAAGATCACCTTCATCAACGAGATCGCGGATCTGTGCGAAATCGTGGGGGCGGACGTGCAGGACGTCGCCCGCGGCATCGGCCTCGACAATCGGATCGGCGCGAAATTCCTCCATGCCGGGCCGGGCTATGGCGGCTCGTGCTTTCCCAAGGACACGCTCGCCCTTCTGAAGACGGCCGAGGACCACCAGACCCCGCTGCGCATCGTCGAGTCGGTGGTGGCAGTCAACGATGCTCGGAAGCGCGCGATGGGCCGCAAGGTCGTCCAGGCGCTCGGCGGCGATGCGCGCGGCAAGATTGTCGCGCTGCTCGGCCTCACCTTCAAGCCCAATACCGACGACATGCGCGACGCGCCGTCGCTGAGCATCGTCCGGGCCCTGCAGGATGCCGGGGCGATCGTCCGGGGCTACGATCCGGAGGGCGTCGAGCAGGCGCGGCCGCTGATGCCGGGCGTGGAATTCTCCGACAGCCCCTATGCCGCCGCCGACGGCGCCGCCGCCGTGGCCCTGGTGACGGAGTGGGACGTGCTGCGCGCGCTCGACCTGCCGCGCCTGGCGCGAACGATGGCGGAGCCCAATTTCGTCGACCTGCGCAATGTCTATCCGATCGAGGATGTCGAGGAGGCCGGGCTGCGCTGGTTCGGCGTCGGGCGCCCCCCGCGGGGCTGAGCGGGCTACTCTTCAAGCCGCCGATCGCCTAAGATCGCGGCAGCAGAAGGAGGCGATCGATGCGACTGCGCCATGCCATACTCGTCTCCGGAATGGTCGGGCTGAGCGCCTGCGCCACCGTCCCCCCGCCCGCGCCTTCGGCCTCTGCGGCGATTGCCGATGCCGCGGTAAGGACAGTCGCCCGCGCGAAGATCCGGCAGGGGCCGAATGGGCTGTCCGTGCATGTCGAGGCGGCGGGCCTGGCGCCGGGCACTTATGGCGTTCACCTCCACGCGGTAGGCCGCTGCGAGGTGCCGGCCTTCGCCAGCGCGGGGCCGCACTGGAACCCGACGGCGCGCCAGCATGGCCGCGACAATCCCGCCGGTTCGCACATGGGGGATCTTCCGAACCTGACCATTGCCGCTGACGGCCGCGGCACGCTCGATTTCGATCTTAGCGGGGCGGCGCTCACGGGCCCAGGTCCCAATGTGCTTCTCGACGCGGACGGGGCGGCGATCGTCATTCATGCCCAGCCGGACGATTACCGCACCGACCCCTCGGGCAATTCGGGCGCGCGGATCGCCTGCGGGGTGCTCGCCGCGGGCTAGACGGGCTCCCCGGCGAGGCGTGCCCGCTCGACCTTGCTTTCCTCGAGTGCCGCGAGACGGTTCGCGCCAGCCCACAACGCGACGAGCGTGAAAGGCGGGACGACGTAGAGCCAGGCGATCCCGCCGGCGAGGCTGCCGGTCACGACCGACATCTTGCCGGCGAAATAGGGGCCGAGCGCGAGGCCGACCATCGTCGTGCCGAGCACGTAGGTCGCGCCGGCGGTTGCGCGCATGCGGGGGAGGACGACGTCCTGGAGTGTCGCCACCGCGGCGCCGACCCACATCGAGCCGAACAGCTGCGCGACCGGGCTCATGGCATAGAAGAGCGGCAGGCTGCGCGTCGTGAACATGATCGCGACCGCGGGGAGGGGCAGGACGACGGCGAGGATGTTGACGAACACCCGCCCGCGCGGATCGCGGCGCCGCCACGCGTCGGCGAGGATGCCGCCTGAGATGACGCCGACGGCGGCGGCGATGGCGGCCGTCGTGCCGATGATCAGCGAAGCCTCGTCCCGGGCGGTGGCGCCGGCGAGGTAGCGTGCGGCGTCCGCGGGGCCGGCGTAGAAGGTTCTGAGCGCATAGGGCGCCGCCCAGAAGGAGACGGCGTAGGTGATGAACGAGATGCTGCCGAAGGCGATGGCGAGCATCACCACGGTGGGCGAGCCCCAGATCAACTGCCAGGTCGGCTTGTCGCGGCGGTGGAGGACCAGCACCCACGAGTAGATCGCATAGGCGCCGATGCCATAGGCGACCCATTGCGGGGCGTCGCCCGTCAGCCGGATCAGCCCGAGAGCGGCGAAGGTGATCCCGGCGAGGCCCATGAGGTTAGCCGCAAGGGTTCCGTTCGCCGCGGCGGCGATCAGAGTGAGCGGCGGCAGGATGGCGACGAGTTCGGCACCGAAGCTGCGCCAGGCCCCCTCGCGCACCACCGGCTGCGGCAGGCCGTCCGAAGCCCCGCGTTGCGGCTCGCGGAGGGTCAGCACCCACAAAGCGAGGAGCAGGCCCGGTATGCCCACGGCGAGGAAGGCAGCTTGCCAGCCGGCGAGGTGGAGAGGGGCCGTCGCGGGATTCGGATGCAGGTGGTTCCAGCGGCTGCTGACCAGCGCGCCGATGGGCAGGCTGAGACCGCCGCCGATGTAGAGGCCGCTCGAATAGATGGAGAGCGCGGTCGCGCGCCGCGCCTTCGGGAAATAGTCGGAGATCATCGAGTAAGCGGCGGGGGAGGCGCTCGCCTCGCCGATGCCGACGCCGATCCGAGCGAGGCCGAGCATGTGGAACGAGCTGGCGAAGCCGGAAAGGGCGGTCATGCCCGACCAGAGCGCGAGGCCGGTGGCGATGAGGCGGCCGCGATACCAGCTGTCGGCGAGGCGGCCGAGCGGGATTCCGAACAGCGCATAGAAGACGGCGAAGGCGGTGCCGTAGAGGAAGCCGATCTGGGCGTCGTCGAGGTGGAGGTCGCGCTTGATGTCCTGGGCGAGGATCGAGATGATCTGCCGGTCGACGAAATTGATCGCGTAGACGAGGACGAGGACGATGAGCGCGTACCAGCCATAGGCGCCGACGCCGCGGCGGCCGCTTGCGGCGGAAGATGCTTGTGCGGCCTCGTCCATCCCGCTCCCCCGATTGTCTGCCTCGTCCGACATGGCTAGCAGAGGCGCACCTTTTGGCAATGCGGCAGGTTCCTGTGGCCGTTTCAATGCTCTTCGTCTGCCTCGGCAACATCTGCCGCTCGCCGCTCGCGGAGGCGACGTTTCGCGCGGAGGCGGAGCGGCTGGGCCTCGAGGTCGAGGTAGACTCGGCCGGCACCGGCGACTGGCATGTCGGCCGTGCGCCCGATCCGCGGGCGCAGGCGGTGGCGGCGCGCAACGGGGTCGACATCGCCCATTTGCGGGCGCGGCAGGTGAAGGCGGGCGACTTCCAGCGGTTCGATTACATCGTCGCCCTGGACGAGAACAATCTCCGCGATCTCGAGCGGATGAAGCCGGCGGCCGCGAAGGCGAAGCTCTCGCTGCTTCTCGACCATGTCCCCGGACGCGCGGGCTCGGCGGTCGCCGACCCTTATTATGGCGGCGAGGAGGAATTCGATCTGGCCTGGGCCGACGTCAATGCGGGCGCTCGGGCTCTCGCCGAACATATCGCCGACGAAGCCGGGCTGTGACGGCGTTCCGCCACCGCGTCGCGACGCTGACCGGTGTGGCGGAGGAAGGGCTCGAACGGCTTGCCGGCGGACAGCTGTCCGAAGTCCTCCTCGTGCGGCGCGCGGACGGGCGGGTTTCGGTGGCCAAGGGCGGCGCTGCGGTCACCGCCGAAGCGGCGATGCTGCGGGGCCTTGCCGGGGTCGGCGTTCCCGCGCCGGCGGTCGAGGCGGAGCATGATGCGCTGTTGCTGCTCGAATATGTGCCGAACGACAGGGTCTTCACCGCCGCAGCGTGGGCGGAACTCGGCGCCGCGCTCCGCCGCCTCCACGATGATGAAGGGGAGCATTACGGCTGGCCGGTGGATTACGAGATCGGCACCGTCACCCTCGACAATCGCCGCCGCGACGACTGGCCGGGCTTCTGGGGGGAGCAGCGCCTGCTCTCGACGGCGGCTTTGCTCGACCGGCCGTGGCGCGCGAGGATCGAAGCGCTGGTGCCGCGGCTGCCGGAGCTGCTGCCCGCGGCGCCGCGGGCGTCTCACCTCCATGGCGACCTGTGGAGCGGCAACATTCTTGTCAGCGGCGGTAGCCTGGCCGCCCTGATCGACCCCGCCTGTTATTACGGCGATGCCGAGATCGACCTCGCGATGCTGACGCTGTTCGACACCCCGCCGGACGGGTTCTGGCACGCTTATGGGCCGCTGGAGCGGGGCTGGCGGGCACGGCGTGCCGTCTACCAGCTGTTTCCCGCGCTGCTCCACCTCCGGCTGTTCGGGGGCAGCTACGCCGGCATGGTCGAGCGGCTGCTCGACGCGGTGGGGGGTTGACGCGCGATTGGATATTAGGTATTTGCCTAAGTACCTAATTGGGGGACTCGCCGTGTTGCTCATCGCTGCCTTTATCGCCGCTGCCCTCGCTGCCGCACCGGCGCCGGCCGGAGCGCCGATCGAGGCGCCGG
This sequence comes from Allosphingosinicella sp., assembly GCF_036403745.1. Taxonomy (GTDB): domain Bacteria; phylum Pseudomonadota; class Alphaproteobacteria; order Sphingomonadales; family Sphingomonadaceae; genus Allosphingosinicella. The sequence continues at coordinate 31,970 of NZ_DASWQI010000006.1, read as the reverse complement.
GGCCGCTCGCGCCGCTCAAGGGCACCTTGCTGGCGCCGGCCGGGAAATCGCGCGCGACCGTGCTGATCGTTCCCGGCTCCGGGCCGACCGACCGCGACGGCAACAACCCTATGGGTGTGGCGGCCGCGCCTTACCGGATGCTGGCCGAGGCGTTGGCGGGGCGGGGCGTGACGACGGTGCGGATCGACAAGCGCGGCATGTTCGGCAGCAAGCCCGCGATTGCCGACGGCAATGCGGTGACCATCGCCGACTATGCCGCCGACGTGCGGGCGTGGGTGAAGGCGGCGCGGGAGCGGACCGGCGCCTCCTGCGTGTGGGTGCTGGGGCATAGCGAGGGCGGGCTCGTCGCCCTGGCGGCGGGGCAGCAGCCCGACGGAATATGCGGGCTGGTATTGGTGTCGGCGCCGGGGCGGCGGCTCGGCGAGACCATCCGCAGGCAATTGCGCGCCAATCCGGCCAACGCGCCGGTGCTGCCACAGGCGATGGCGGCGCTGGATAGCCTTGAAGCCGGCAAGCGCGCGGACACGGCGGGGATGCACCCGGCCCTGCTGCCGCTGTTCGCGCCGCAGGTGCAGGGCTTCCTGATCGATCTCCTCTCCTACGATCCGCCGGCGCTCGCCGCGCGCGTCCGCCGGCCGGTGCTCATCGTCCAGGGCGAGCGGGACCTTCAGGTGCTTCCCGACGACGCCAGGGCGCTCGCCGCGGCCGACCCGAGGGCGAAGCTGGTCATGATCCCCGGCGCCAACCATGTCCTGAAGCCGGTCGCCAGCGACGATCGTGCGGCCAATTTCGCGACTTATGGCGATCCCGCGCTGCCGCTGGCGCCGGGGATCGCCGACGCGATCGCCGCGTTCGTGACGGGCCAAGCCGCCCGCTGATGAACAGCGTGTTCGAAGCCCTGGCGCATCCGACGCGCCGCGCGATTCTGGAAATGCTGAAGGGCGGCTCGAAGACCGCCGGCGAGCTGGCCGACGCCTTCCAGGTCTCGAAGCCGACCATGTCCGGCCATTTTGCCAAGCTGAAGGAAGCGGGGCTGATCCAGGCGGACCAGCGCGGCGCGACCATAATGTACAGCCTCAACCTCTCGGTGCTCGAGGAAGTGTTGCTCGGGTTCATGGGGGCGATGGGGGCGGGGAAGGAGGCAGGGGAATGAACCGGACGTCGATGGGGATCGCCTCGGTGGCGATGGTGCTGGCGCTGGCGGCGGTGGCCTTGTGGGTGGGCAGCCGGCTGCCGGCCGACATGCTGTTGCCGACCCATTTCGGAATCGGCGGCGAGCCCGACCAATATTCCGGAAAGTGGGTGGCGCTGCTGCTGCCGGTCGGCATGGCGGGGGGCCTTTCGCTGCTCCTCTGGTGCCTGCCGGCGCTGGAGCCGCGCCTCGCCAATCTCGAGCGCAGCGCCGGCCTCTATTATTGGAGCTGGGCGGCTTTGCTGCTGATGAGCGCGGTGATCGAGTTCGTGATCGTCTCCACCGCGCTCCACTGGGGGCTGAGGATCGAGCATATCGTCGCCGGCGCGATCGGCGCGATGTTCGTTCTTATCGGCAACCAGCTCGGCAAATCGCGCAGCATGTACATGGTTGGCATCCGCACGCCGTGGACGCTGGCGAGCGAGGAGGTGTGGATCCGCACCCATCGGCTCGGCGGGAAGCTGATGGTGGCGGGCGGGCTGCTGATGATCCTGGCCGCACTGCTGCCGATTCCGTCGGGGCTGCTCGCCGGGGTCTGCGGCGCGTGCGTGGCGGTGATGGTCTGCGTGCCGGTCGTCTACTCCTACGTTCTGTGGCGGCGGGAAAAGGCTCAGCCGAGCCTGTAGCGCTCGACGATCGTGTATATCGGGCCGGCGGGGGTGAGGCTGCTCTCGTACAGGCAGAATTCGTCCACGGGGAATGAGGGGCCGGAAAGGGCGCCGCCTGCCTCAAGGAAGTGGCCGATCGGCCCGGCGCCGCGGGGCAGGCGGGCGAGGGTGATGTGGGGGTGGTAGGCGCGGCCGTCGGCCTCCAGGCCGGCGCGGACGATCGCCTGGTCGATCTTCTTGTGCAGAATCTTCAGCGGCGCCTGCGGAGCGACGCCGGCCCAGAGGATCGCCGGCTGGCCGCGATGCTCGAAGGTGCCCGCGCCGGCGAGGGCAATCTCGAACGGCGGCTGGAGGCTCGAGGCGAGGGCGGCGTCGACATCCGCCGCCTGGTGCCGATCCACGTCGCCTATGAAGCGGAGGGTGAGGTGGAGTTGGTCCTCGGCCTGCCAGCGGGCGCCGCTTACGCCGCCCATCATGGCGAGCAGATGCGCGCGGACGCTTTGGGGCAGCCGGATCGCGACGAACAGGCGGTGCATGGCCGAGCGCCTTAGCGCAGCCTGTGCCGGGGCGCGAACCGGTTTCGCTTGAATGTCTCCGCGCGCCCCACGATATTGGGGAGACGCGCGGGCGGGTGCCCGCGCACAAGGAGAATGTCATCATGGCAAACGGATTTGACCCGCGCATCGGCGCCGCGCCGCGTTCGGCGACGACGCTGGACGGCCGCACCGCCGTCGATGCGGGCCTGCGGTCCTATATGCTGTCCGTCTACAATTACATGGCCTCGGGCGTGCTGCTTACCGGTATCGTCGCTTTGCTCGTCGTCCAGACCGGCGCGATCAACGCGCTGATCGGCGTGCGTGCCAACGGCGGGATCGGCATGACGCCCCTCGGATGGCTCGTGACGCTGGCGCCGCTCGGGCTGGTCATGTGGTTGAGCTTCGGCATCAACCGCATGACGGCGAGCACGGCGAAGGCACTGTTCTGGGTCTATGCGGCGGTCGTCGGCGCATCGCTCTCGACGGTGCTGCTGGTCTACACCTACTCGTCGGTCGCGCAGACCTTCTTCGCGACCGCGGCCGGGTTCGCCAGCCTCAGCCTCTGGGGCTACACGACCAAGCGCGATCTCAGCGGCATGGGGAGCTTTCTCATCGTCGGCCTCGTCGGCCTGATCGTCGCCTCGCTGATCAACATGTTCTACCATAGCGGCCCGTTGGGCCTTGCGATCAGCGGCATCGGCGTGCTGCTCTTCGCCGGCCTCACGGCCTACGATACGCAGAAGATCAAGAGCATGTACTTCTTCGTCGGCAACACCGGCGAGGCGTCGCAGAAGAGCGCGGTGATGGGGGCGCTGACCCTCTACCTCGACTTCATCAACATGTTCCTGTTCCTGCTCCGCTTCATGGGCGACCGCCGCTAAGGTTGCTCCGATGGACGCACGAGGGAGGGCCTGGCGGCGACGCCGGGCCCTTTCTTTTTGCACGGCGTCGATCGTGCTACGCTCACGGCCGGGGAGGATCGCATGACACTCAATCTCATCTGGGCGACGCTGGCGGGCGCGGTTCTCGGCTCGCTGGCCGACTGGCTGTTCGCCGGCGTGCTGTTCCACGACCGCTACCAGACCTATCCCGAAGTCTGGCGGCAGGGCGGCGAGCGCGGCCGGATCCTCCTCGCGCAGGCGCTGGCCCTGGTCACGGCCGCGGGTTTCGTCGGCCTGGCGTGGAAGATGCACCAGACCGACGCGCGCGGCGCACTGAAGCTCGCGGCGATGATCTGGCTGATCGGCCCGCTGCCGCTGCTGCTTGGCAACCACCTCTTCATCAAGCTCGACCCACGGGTGACGGCGAGCCATGCCGCCGGCTGGCTGGTCAAGCTGCTGCTGATCGGCGCCGCGACGGCCTGGTTGCTCTGATCCTCCCGTTCCCGCTGGGGAGGGGCTAAGTCGCCGCCGGCTGCTGGGCCTGCTGCTGCGCGATGAGGGCGTCGTCGATCTCCATCGCCCGCTTGTAGTCGCGACGCTCCTTCACCCGCCCGACATAGTCGGTAAAGGCCTGCCGCTTATCGATGATCCCGAACTCCATGCCCCAGCCTATCGAGGCGCCGACATAGACGTCGGCGGCGGTGAACTGCTCGCCGCAGAGATACGGATGCGCGCCCGCCGCCGCTTGCTCGAGCGTATCGAGCGTCTCCTCGAACGTGCCGTAGCCGGCCATGCGCGACTTGTCGGCGGGGGCGAGGAGGCCGAGCGCCTTGCCGGTGATAATCGCCTCGACCGGACCGGCGGCGAAGAACATCCACCGGTAATAGGGGCCGCGCAGCGCGTTGCCGGAGGGCGGTGCGAGGCCGGCGTCGGGGAAGGCGTCGGCGAGATAGGCGCAGATCGCAGCGGCCTCGGTGACCACCGTGTCGCCGTGCTTGATCGCTGGCACCTTCCCCATCGGGTTGATTGCCCGATACTCCGCGCTCTTCATGCTGTCCTCATAGCCGAGGATCACTGTCTCGTACGGCTGGCCCACCTCCTCCAGCATCCAGCGGACGATCCGCCCGCGCGACATCGGGTGGGTGTAGAAGGTCAGTGACTGGCTCATGCTCGCTCTCCCTTTGCGGGCCAGCGTAGCGCTTTCGCGCTGGCGCGAGGAGAGGGCGCAAAAAGAAAGAGCCCCTCCCGTGGTGGGGAAGGGCTCTTCTACTCCATGATCGGCGGAGCGATCAGGCCTGGGCCTCCGGCTGGCCCTGCTCGCCCTCGGGCTCGGGGGCGGCCTTCTTGCTCTTCCGCTTCGACGCCTTGGGCGCCGCGGCGACGATCTCGAAGGACGGCGCATTGTCCTTGATGGTGACCTTGACCTCGCCGCCATGGATGAGCTTGCCGAAGAGCAGCTCCTCGGCGAGCGGCTGCTTGATCTTCTCCTGGACGAGCCGGCCCATCGGGCGCGCGCCGTAGAGCTTGTCGTAGCCCCGCGACGTCAGCCACTTCCTGGCTTCCTCGTCGAGATCGATGTGGACGTTGCGGTCCGCCAGCTGCAGCTCGAGCTGGAGGATGAACTTGTCCACAACCCGCGCCACCACCTCGGTCGGGAGGTAGCTGAACGGAACGATCGCATCGAGGCGGTTGCGGAATTCCGGCGTGAACATCCGCTTGATCGCTTCCTCGTCCTCGCCCTCGCGGGTCTGGGCGCCGAAGCCCACGCCTTCGCGCGCCATATCGGAGGCGCCCGCGTTCGTGGTCATGATCAGGATGACGTTGCGGAAATCGACCGTCTTGCCGTGGTGATCGGTAAGCTTGCCGTTGTCCATCACCTGCAGGAGGATGTTGAACAGGTCCGGATGCGCCTTCTCGATCTCGTCGAGCAGCAGCACGGAGTGCGGATGCTGGTCCACGGCATCGGTGAGGAGCCCGCCCTGGTCGTAGCCGACATAGCCCGGAGGCGCGCCGATCAGCCGGCTGACCGAATGGCGCTCCATATATTCCGACATGTCGAAACGCTGCAGCGGGATACCCATGATGTTGGCGAGCTGGCGCGCGACCTCCGTCTTGCCGACGCCGGTGGGGCCGGAGAAGAGGTAGTTGCCGATCGGCTTGTCCGGATCCCGGAGGCCGGCCCGCGACAGCTTGATCGCCGACGAGAGCACGCCGATCGCCGCGTCCTGGCCGAACACGACCCGCTTCAGGTCACGGTCGAGATGCTCGAGCGTCTTCTTGTCGTCGGACGACACGCTCTTCGCCGGGATCCGCGCCATGGTCGAGATGACGCTTTCGATCTCCTTGGTGGTGATCGTCTTCTTGCGCTTGTTGGGCGGCACCAGCATCTGCATCGCGCCGACCTCGTCGATCACGTCGATCGCCTTGTCGGGCAGCTTGCGGTCGTTGATGTAGCGCGCCGAAAGCTCGACCGCCGCTTTGATGGCGTCGGGCGTGTATTTGACGTGGTGATGGTCCTCAAAGGCCGTGCGGAGCCCCGCGAGGATCTTCACCGTATCCTCGATCGTCGGCTCGTTGACGTCGATCTTCTGGAAGCGGCGGAGCAGCGCGCGGTCCTTCTCGAAATGGTTGCGGAACTCCTTGTAGGTGGTCGAGCCGATGCAGCGGATGGTGCCGCCCGACAAAGCCGGCTTCAAAAGGTTCGACGCGTCCATCGCGCCGCCCGACGTGGCGCCGGCGCCGATCACCGTGTGGATCTCGTCGATGAAGAGCACCGCGTCCGGCATCTTCTCGAGCTCGGTGACGACCGCCTTCAGCCTTTCCTCGAAGTCGCCGCGATAGCGGGTGCCGGCGAGCAACGCGCCCATGTCGAGCGAATAGATCACCGCGTCCTTCAGCACCTCGGGCACATCGCCCTCGATGATCTTGCGGGCGAGTCCTTCGGCGATGGCGGTTTTGCCGACGCCGGGATCGCCGACGTAGAGCGGATTGTTCTTCGAGCGGCGGCAGAGGATCTGGACGGTGCGGTCGACCTCCGGCCCGCGGCCGATCAGCGGATCGACGCGGCCGCTCTTCGCCTTCTCATTGAGGTTGACGGTGAACTGCTTGAGGGCACTCTCGTTCTTCTTCTTGCCCTCCTCGGGCTTGCCCTCGTCGGCGCCCTTCACCTCCTGCGGCTCGGCGGCGGTCTCGCCTTTGCCGACGCCGTGGCTGATGTAGCTCACCGCATCCAGCCGGCTCATGTCCTGCTGCTGCAGGAAATAGACGGCATAGCTCTCGCGCTCCGAGAAGAGGGCGACGAGCACGTTGGCGCCGGTCACCTCGTCGCGGCCGGAAGACTGGACGTGGAGGATGGCGCGCTGGACGACGCGCTGGAAGCCGCTGGTCGGCGACGGGTCGGTCGTCCCGTCGATCTTCAGCGCCTCCAGTTCATTGTCGAGATAGGCCTTTACGGCATCGCGCAACTCCTTGAGGTCGACGCCGCACGCGGTCATCACCTTGGACGCATGGGCATCCTCGGTGAGCGCGAGCAGCAGATGCTCGAGGGTTGCATATTCATGGCGACGCCCGCTCGCTTCGGCGAGCGCCGTATGCAAAGTCTGTTCGAGTTCGCGGGCAAATGACGGCACTTAACTCACTCCTGTGAGCCCGCGAGGAATCACGGACTGCTTTGCTCCAATGTCGGGTGTGGGAGACCCGTCATCAAGCAGGTCTCTAAGAAAGCTGGGGAAAAGCTTTTCTGTTCCCCGCGCCCCCTCATTTTTTGAACAAAGCTTCGGCGGCGGACATGTGGGTGACCGACGCGTCGATCTTGGCGCGGACGCGGGCGATCTCGCCCTCAAGCGTCTCGATACGCGTGTGAAGTTCCTCGACCGACAGCGGATCGAGGTCCTGCTTGACGAGCTGCGTCAGCGGGTCCTGCGGCTTCGCGGGGAAGAGCTCGTCGAGGTCCATTGACCGGAGAATCCGCTGTTGCGGCCCCTCCTGTCAAGTTAATCGGCGGCGATGCGAGATATTCCCGAGACGATGCCCGAAACGATGGTCGCCATAGACCCCGCCGCGCCGGGCGGGCCGGAGGTGCTCCAGCCGGTCGAGCGGCCGGTGCCGCAGCCGGGCCCGGGCGAGCTGCTGATCCGCGTGGAGGCGGCGGGCGTCAACCGTCCGGACGTGATGCAGCGCCGCGGCCTCTACCCGCCGCCGCCCGGTGCGCCGTCGATCCTCGGCCTCGAAATCGCCGGCACCGTGGTTTGCGGCCCGCGGACGGGAGAGGGCGTCTGCGCGCTCGTCGCGGGCGGCGGCTATGCCGAATATTGCGCGGCGCCGGAGGGGCAGTGCCTGCCGGTGCCGGACGGCCTCTCGATGGTCGAGGCGGCGGCCCTGCCGGAAACGTTCTTCACCGTCTGGACAAACCTTTTCCAGCTCGGGCGCGCCAGGGCCGGCGACACATTGCTGGTCCACGGCGGCACGAGCGGCATCGGCACGACCGCGATCCTGCTCGGCACGCTGTTCGGCCTCAGGGTGATCGTCACCGCCGGCACCGCGGAGAAATGCGCGCGCGCGATCGACATCGGCGCAGCGCAGGCCATCGACTACAAGGCTGAGGACTTCGTCGCCCGCATTGCGGAGCTGACCGGCGGCCGCGGCGTCGACATCGTGCTCGATATGGTCGGCGGCGACTATGTGCCGCGCAACCTCGCCTGCCTCGCCGAGGAAGGGCGCCACGTGTCGATCGCGATCCAGCGCGGGGGCCAGGCGGAGATTCCGCTCTGGCCGATCATGGCGAAGCGGCTCGTCCTCACCGGCTCGACGCTGCGCGCCCGCCCCGCGGCGTTCAAGGCGGCGCTGGCTGCCGAACTGGGCCGCGAGGTCTGGCCGAAGCTGGGCGGAGTGCGTCCGGTCATCGACGCGACCTTCTCCCTCGCCCAAGCGGCCGACGCGCATCGCCGCATGGAAAGTGGTGATCACATCGGCAAGATCGTCCTGACCACAGTCTAGACGCTGTAGAAGGTGGCTGCGATGGTGCCGAGCGTTGCAGCATGAGCGGCTAGCACGAGGGCGATTGTGACTGTCATGACACCCCGCGGCGCGTCTTCGCCACGCCGCATCAGCCCGATCGCGCCCAAGGGAAGCACGGGCAAAAAGTAGCGGGCCTGGATACCCTCGATGACTATTGCACCGCGGGCGGCGAGGGTCAGGAACATGGCAAAGGCGATCAGCAGGGCCACGGCCCCAAAGGTCAGCAGTATCCACAGCCGCCGTCCTCGCGTCAGGTCCAGGGCGTTTCGCTCGCCATAGGCCATGGCAACCAGCAGCGCTGCGGTCCCGGGGATTGCCGCAGCCCAGATCGTTGGCACCGTGGAATCGCCAAAGGTGTAGAACCGCGCCCAGAGCGTCGGCAGTTCGAAGAGGAAGGTGCGCCCGATCAGCGCGGTGAATTCCAGAGGATGGGCCGCGGCCCACGAGACCTGCTCCGGCATGGTCGGCACCCAAGGGCGAAACGACGGAACCAGCGCCGGCGCGTTGATGCGGATCCAGGCGTAGACGAGAAATGCGGCGGCGGCGCCGATCAGCAGCGGCGGGGTGAACCAGCGCCGTAAGCTTACGGCGCGCGGCAGCGGAAAGACGGCGACCGCCACCAGCGGAAGATATACGAATTTCGCCAGCGAGACCGCGAGGGTGGCGAGACCCACCGTCGTCGCCCGCGCGCCGGTCCAGCGCCGCTCGGCGGCGATCCTCAGCCCGAGCGCGGTGAGCAGAAACCCGCTGCCGCCCACGAGGGCGTCCTGACCGAACGACGCTGCCGCCGCCGCCATCGGGGGCGAAAGGGCGATGATCGCCATCGGCCAGCGGCCATAAGGAATGAGCTTCAAGGCCCACAAGACGAGGCCAAGGCAAAGCGCCACGTTGGACAGCCGGCCGAGCCTGAGCGTCCACTCAACCGAGAGGCCTGCGGCCACGCCGATGCGCACGGCGAGAATTTGCGGCAGATAACCGACCGGCGCGTAAACGACGGCGCCAAAGAAATCGTAGTAGATCGGCTTCTCGGCGGTGCCGATAGGCGTGTTCCATCCGAACATTTGGGAGACCGGTCGGCGGACCGTCCGCCTCGCTGTCTGTGGGGTGATGGACCCGATCTCCTGCACCGTCGCACGCGCCAGCCCCGGCGGAAGTTCGCCGCCCGACCGGGCCCCTCTCCGCTCCCCCACCAACTGCGATGTGCTGATCTGCCAGGCGCGGTAGAGGTGCTGGTTCTCGTCGAAATTCTGGAAGGCAGGCGTCAAGAGGGCATATGCCGCGTACAGAAAGGGCGCGAGGAGCAGGAAAGCGCGTCGTGGGACAAGGTCGGGCCGCAGCTCCCGCACGCGATCGGTGATCGGCTGGAAGGCGCTCATCTGCGCAGCCGGAGGGCCAGTGGATGCCGCACGACGGTGGGGACATTGCGCATGTCGAAGTTGAGCGCCGAGAGGAGCATCTGCAGGCCGCTGAGGATCGGGAGCGCCGCGATCATCACCTGACCCGGCGTAGCCAACTGGCCAGCTGTATAGGATCTTCCCCAGAAAACCGCCCCCGCGATCAGGCCGAAGGCGAGGAGAGCGAGCCCCGCTATGGCTTCGAGCGTCGCGAGCGAGAAGTCGCGGATGAGATACTGGACAAGAAAGCGTCGCGCGGTGTTGCGGACGTTCTTTACGAAGAACGGCAGGACGATCCGGCCGATGCGCAGGTTGCTCTTCTCCGCGCCGTAAACCGCCTCCATCGGTACGTCCTGCACGACCGCGCGCAGCAAATAGAGGTTGAGCAGCATGTCACTTTCGAAAAAGTATCGCTTGTCGATCTTGCGCTGGAGGATGAGCTCCCCGAGCGACCGGTGGATCGCGGTGTAGCCGTTCGTGGGATCGAAGATGTTCCAGTAGCCCGAGGAGAGCTTGGTCAGGAAGGAGAGGGCTCCGTTGCCGACCAGGCGAAGGATGGGCATCCCGTGGACGTTCTCCAGATTGAAGAAACGATTCCCCTTTGTGTAATCCGCCGCTCCCGTTTCGATAGGGTAGACGAACTGGGGAATGAGCGACGGATCCATCTGTCCGTCGCCATCGATCTTGACGAGGATGTCACAGCCGTGGGTGATCGCCGTGCGGTAGCCGGTCAGCACCGCGCCGCCGACGCCCTGGTTCGTGTCGTGATAGAGAACCTTGACGCGCTCATCGGCGATAGCGCCCTCGATCAGCTTCCCGGAACCGTCCGGACAAGCGTCATCAACGCAGTAGATCGCGCACACCTCCGGCCCAATGCTTTCGATGACGGCGGCGATATGCGCCTTCACCCTGTAGCATGGGATGATCACCGCCACTCGGGGCGCTCCCATGATCGTGGTATGCTGGATCGCGGCGTGAAACATATCAGCCCCGCGACGTTCTCAGTGGTGGGAAGCGGACCGGCCGAAGGCTGCCGCAAAGTCGCGGCGAGTGCCGTTTATCCGCCACGATAGTCGGATTTCCCACGATCTTAGCGCGCAACCCGCGGGCGCCAGGCGGTTACCCTGAACAGCGCGGGCAAGAAGGGAACCCGCCGCGCATCGACCAAGGTGCAATGCTTTGCGACGATCGCCTCGATGTCGAAGATGTTGGAATGGTGATAGTGGCCGGAGAAGCCGGCGAGGCGCCGGCCGAGCCTGTAGAACCAGCTCTCGGTCGGCCCCGACAAAATGAGCACGCCGTTTTCCCTCAGAAGCGGCACGAGGCGCGCCACGAGTGTCGGAATGTCCTCGTTGTGCTCGAGCGAATCGAGCGCGAACATGGCGGCGAAGCTGCCCGGGCGTGCTTCGTCGAGCGTCGTCCTTTGTGCCTCCTGCCACTCCCCGCAGACGCCGGCGAGCAGGTCGTCCTGCTCGATGATGGTGTAGGCCCCCCGCTTCTCGATCAGGTGGCCGACCTCGCCGGTGGCCGCGCCGAAATCGAGGATGGCTCCGGCGCTCCCATGACGCCGGTAGAGGGCCGCGGCTGCTTTCGTACGCTGCCATGCCACCCATGCGGCGAGCTTGTTGCCGTGAACGTAGGAGGGGACGCAGCTTTCCTCCAGCTTCTCGAACTGGCGTCGCACGTCGAAGTGCGACTGAAGGGTGCGGCGCCGCGCGGCGATCACAGGTCCGAAGACGAGATTGTCCAACATAGCTGTCCCCGTTCGCGCCTGTTCCCCATCGTGGGGCTGGTCCGCATTGCAGGGGTCGCACGGAAATCACTACCAAAGGATTAACCAAAGATCTTGTGGCGGCCTTCACGCCGAAGAGACGCCGTCGCAGGCCCTTCGGTCATCGCGGGAATTCACTTCCGCGACCGATCGCCTAGGATGGCGCCCATGCAAAAGAAGCAATGACGGGGATGCAGATGACCTCACCAATGATCCTCCACGAATATACCGCGTCCGGCAATTGTTACAAAATCCGGCTCACCGCCGCTTTGCTCGGCCTGCCGGTGGAGCGGCGCGAATATGACATATTGAAGGGCGAGACCCGCACGCCGGAATTCCTCCACGAGGTTAACGCCAACGGCCGCATCCCGGTGCTGCAGATCGGCGAGCGCTTCCTGCCGGAGAGCAGCGCCGCCTGCTTCTACCTTGCCGAGGGGACCCGCCTCGTTCCCGAAGACCGGTTCGACAAGGCGGACATGCTGCGCTGGATGTTCTTCGAACAATATAATCACGAGCCCAATGTCGCCACCTTGCGCTTCTGGCTCGCTTATGTCGGTGAGGAGCGTCTGTCGGAGGCGCAGAAAGCGCAGGTTGGGGCGAAGCGGGCTGCCGGCGACGCGGCGCTGAAGCTGATGGACGAGCATCTCGCCGACCAGGATTGGTTCGCCGGCGGCCGGTTCAGCCTCGCCGACATCGCGCTTTATGCCTACACCCATGTCGCGGAAGAGGGCGGCTTCGACCTCGCCGCCTATCCCGCCGTCGGGCGCTGGCTGGCCCGGGTTGCGGCGGCGCCAGGCTACATCGGGATCGACGCCTGACTCTTGGCTTGCTTCCTAAGCCCCCTCTCCTTACATCTCCGTTCAGGATCGGCCGCTCCGCAAGGGGCGGCCCTTATTGTTTCCGGGAGATTTCAGTGGCCCAGCCGCTCATGCCGCACGCGACCGCCTCCTGGCTGGTCGACAACACCGCGCTCACCTTCGAGCAGATCGCCGAATTTTGCGGCCTCCACATCCTCGAGGTCCAGGCGATCGCCGACGACACCGCCGCGACGAAGCTGACCGGCCGCGACCCGATCCGCGCCGGCGAGCTCACCCAGGAGGAGATCGAGAAGGGCCAGAAGGACCCGTCCTACCGCCTCCACATGCACAAGGAGCCGGACCAGACCCGCCGCACCAAGGGCCCGCGCTACACGCCGGTCTCGAAGCGCCAGGACAAGCCGGACGGCATCGCCTGGATCATCCGCAACCACCCGGAGATCACCGACGGCCAGATTTCACTGCTGATCGGCACTACCCGCACGACGATTGCCGCGATCCGCGACCGCAGCCATTGGAACATCGCCAACATCCAGCCGAAGGACCCGGTCACCCTCGGCCTGTGCTCGCAGCGGGAGCTCGACGCTCTGGTCGCCAAGGCGGCCAAGCAAGCGGGGATCGAAGCGCAGCAGGACACCAAGTTCGACGGCGACCGCGAGGCGCTGATCGAGGAGCTGCGCCGCGAGCGCGAGACCGCGGCGCGCGACGCCGAAGCGGCGCTTGCCGCGGAGGAAGCGGGCGACACGCCGCAGACTCCGGCGTCGGAAGCCGAAAACCTGTTCAAGAGCTGAGGCGCAAGGGCGGTGCCCGCCCCGCCGGACGCGGAAGCCTTGTCTCCGGACGTCTCGCTCGTCGCGTCGGACGCCTATAGCCACAAGGGTCTCACCTACCCGCTCGGCCGCCGGGCGCCCGAAGCGGGGGAGCTAATCGCGCTGGCGGACGGCGTCGGCTGGGCGCGGCTGCCGATTCCGGGCTCGCTCAAGCATATCAACGTCTGGGTGCTGGAGGACGGCGACGGAGTCGCTCTGGTCGATACCGGCCTTAACATCCCCGACTGCCGGGCCGCCTGGGACGCGCTGTTCGACGGCCCCCTCGCCGGCCGCCGCGTCAGCCGGCTGATCGTCACCCACTTTCACCCGGACCATCTCGGCCTTGCCGGCTGGCTCACCGAGCGCTTCGGCGTGGCGCTGTGGATGACCCGCGGCGAATGGCTGTTTGCCCGCATGCTGTCCGCGGACGTGCGCGACGCCCCGCCGCGCGAGGCGATCGCGAGCATGCGGGCCGCCGGATGGAGCGAGGCGCGGATCGCCGAGGAGCAGATGAAGGGCTGGGGCCGCTTCGCCGCGATGATGAGCCCGGTACCGGTCAGCTTCGTCAGGATCCGCGACGGCGACACGCTGCGGATCGGCGCCCGCGACTGGCGGATCGTCGGCGGCTGCGGCCATTCGCCCGAACATGCATGCTTGTGGGACCAGACCGCCGGGCTGCTCATCGCCGGCGATCAGGTGTTGCCGCGCATCAGCTCGAACGTGTCGCTCAGCCTCTCCGAGCCGGAAGCCGATCCGCTGGGCGACTGGCTGGACTCGATCGCGACGCTCCACACGCTGCCCGAGGACCTCCTCGTCCTTCCGTCGCACGGCGAGCCCTTCACCGGCCTCCACGCCCGGCTCGACGCGCTCGATTACGGCCATCGCGACCGCCTCGACGCCCTTCACCGCCGCCTCGCGGAGCCGGCGCGCGCCGTCGATTGCTTCGCCACCCTCTTCGCCCGAAAGATCGAGGACAACATGCTCGGCCTCGCCACCGGTGAGGCGATGGCCCATCTGCGACGCTTGGAAGTCGAAGGGCGGGCGACGCGGGAGGTACGCGACGGCGTCTTCTGGTACCGCGCCGCCTGACGCGGAGCCTTGACCCCCAAGAGCGGGCGGACCATTGCTCCGCCCATGGCCGAACAGCCCGACACCATCGCGGATCTTTCCTTCGAAGCAGCGCTGAAGCGGCTCGAGGAGATCGTCCGCCGCCTTGAAAGCGGCGATGCGTCGCTGGACGAATCGATCGAGCTTTACGGCGAGGGCGATCGCCTCCGCCAGCAATGCGAGGCGCGGCTGCAGGCGGCGCAGGCGCGGATCGAGAAGATCCAGCTCGGCCGCGAGGGCCAGCCGGCCGGCACCGCCCCCTTCGACGCGGCCTGACTCGGCCGTGGCGGGGACGGCATCCCTCCTTCAAGCGGAGATGGCGCGCGTTCAGCGTGAGGTCGACGCGTTCCTGGACGGCGTGCTCGAAATCCCGCCGGACCCGCGCGTGCCGCTCTACGAGGCGATGCGGCACGCGGCGATCGGCGGCGGCAAGCGCCTCCGGCCGCTGCTCGTCGTCGCCGCCTGCGCGCTGTTCCACACCGACCGGAGCCGCGCGATGCGGGTCGGCGCCGCCGTCGAATGCGTTCACGTCTACTCGCTGATCCACGACGACCTGCCGGCGATGGACGACGACGACATCCGCCGCGGCAAGCCGACCGTCCACCGCGCCTTCGATGAGGCGACGGCGATCCTTGCCGGCGATTCGCTCCACGCCCTCGCCTTCGAGATTCTCGCGGACGACGCCACGCATGAGGATCCCTTCGTCCGCACCGAGCTGGTGAGGGAGCTCGCCCGCGCCGCCGGGCCCGCCGGCATGGCGGGGGGCCAGATGATGGATCTGGGCGCCGCCACGGCCTCGCTCGATATCTCCGCCGTCACCAGGCTCCAGCAGCTCAAGACGGGGGCGCTGATCGGTTTCTGTCTCGATGCCGGCGCCATCATGGGCCGCGTCCCGCCCGAGGGCCGGACGCCGCTGCGGGGCTATGCGCGCGACGTCGGCCTCGCCTTCCAGATCGCCGACGACCTGCTCGACGAGGAAGGGTCGGAGGCGAAGACCGGCAAGCGCGTCGGCAAGGACCGGGCGCGGGGCAAGGAGACCTTCGTCTCCCTGCTCGGCCGCGAACGGGCGCGGCAGCAGGCGGAGTTGCTCGTGGGCCAGGCCGTGGAATATCTCGCCCGCTACGGCGTCGAAGCCGATCTGCTCCGCGAGATCGCACGGTTCGCAATCGATCGCGACCACTGACCACCGGCTTCGACAAGCGCATGCGGAGCCGCTAAGAGCGCCGGTGCTGAAAGCGACGGGGGAGCGGATGAGGACGGGAGTTTATCCAGGCACGTTCGACCCGATCACGCTCGGGCACATGGACATCATCCGGCGCGGCGCCAAGCTGGTCGACCGGCTGGTAGTCGGCGTCACCACCAACCCTTCCAAATCGCCCATGTTCACGATTGACGAGCGGATGCACATGGTCCGCCGCGAAGTCGCCGGCATTGCGGACATCGAGGTCGTCCCGTTCGATTCCCTGCTCATGGCCTTCGCCGAAGCGCAGGGGGCGAGCGTCATCGTCCGCGGCCTGCGCGCCGTCGCCGACTTCGAATATGAATTCCAGATGGCGGGCATGAACCAGCAGCTCAACGACCGGGTGGAGACCGTCTTCCTGATGGCCGACGTGTCGCTGCAGCCGATCGCCTCGCGCCTCGTCAAGGAGATAGCGATGTACGGCGGAGACATCGTCAAGTTCGTCCCCGCGGCCGTGGCGGCCGACGTTGCCCGGCGGGTGGAGCAGCTCGGCCGCAAAGGGGCTTGATCCTTGCCGCCGCTCCATGCACGGTCTCGCGGGGGCCACAGGCCATTTTCAGGAAATTCGCCATGCGTTTGAAGGCTTTTCTCGCGGTGCTGCTCGGCATCTTTTTCGCCGGGGCGCTCGCCGCGCAGGGAATCCAGGCGCCCCCGCCGGTCCCGCCGCTCGACCCGGGCGAAACGCTGCTGCTCGACCTTTCCACCGGCGGCCGTGTCGCGATCCAGCTCCGCCCGGACGTGGCGCCCAAGACCGTCGAGCGGATCAAGACACTGACGCGGCGCGGTTTTTACAACGGCCTCACTTTCCACCGGGTGATCGAAGGCTTCATGGCGCAGACCGGCGATCCGAAGGGCGACGGTACCGGCGGCTCCGATCTTCCGAACCTCGCCGCCGAGTTCAACGGCCTTCCCCACGTCCGGGGCGCCGTCGCGGCGGCCCGCGCCGAGGACGAGAACAGCGCCAACAGCCAATTCTACATCATGCTCTCGCCCAAGCTGCCGCTCGACGGCCGCTACACCGTGTTCGGCCGGGTGGTGAGCGGCATGTCCTATGTCGATGCGATCAACCGCGGCGAGCCGCCGTCGCAGCCCTCGGTGATCGTCCAGGCCTCGATGGCGTCGGACAATTTGCCGCCGCCGTCCGCGGAAAGGGTCGCCGCTGCGCTCAGCCGTGCGGGCCCTGCCTCGGTGCTGCCCGCCTCCGGACATGCCGCCGGGCCCGCCCAGCCGCCGCCGCCGTCGATCAAGATTCCGGACCCGCCGAAGCCGCGCCCCCGGAAGCCGGACTGAGCCAGACGCCGATGCGGGTCGACCAGTTCGACTTCGCGCTGCCGCCCGATCGGATCGCGCTTCGCCCGGCGGCTCCGCGTGACAGCGCGCGCATGGTGGTGGTGCGGCCGGAGGGTCTGGAGGACCGCATCGTCTCCGAGCTTCCGCAGCTGCTGCGGCGCGGCGACGTGCTGGTCTTCAACGACACCCGCGTCATCCCTGCACAGCTCGAAGGGCGGCGCGGCGACGCGAGCATCGGCGCCACCCTCCATAAGCGCGAGGGACCGCGGGAGTGGCGCGCCTTCGTCCGCAACGCCCGCCGCGTCCGCGTCGGCGATCGTATCGATTTCGGCCAAGGCGTCCATGCCGCGGCGGTCGAGAAGGGCGAGGACGGCTCTATCCTCCTGGCGTTCGAAGGGGCGGAGCCGGTCGAGCTCCTCCTGGAACGCGCCGGACGCATGCCGCTGCCGCCCTACATCGCCGGGAAGCGCGAAGCGGACGCCCGCGACGCTGACGATTACCAGACGATGTTCGCGCGGGAGAAAGGCGCCGTGGCCGCACCGACGGCGGCGCTGCACTTCACGCCCCGGCTGATCGAGGCGCTCGACGCCGCCGGCATCGGCCGGGAGACGCTGACCCTCCACGTCGGCGCAGGCACCTTCCTGCCGGTCAAGGCGGAGGAGGTGTCGCAGCACCGGATGCACGCCGAATGGGGGAGGATCACCGCGGAGGCGGCCGACCGCTTGAACGCCGTCCGCGCCTCCGGAGGGCGGGTCATCGCCGTCGGCACCACCTCGCTCCGCCTCCTCGAGAGCGCGACCGGCGAGGACGGCGTCGTCCGCCCCTTCGAAGGGGACACCGCGATCTTCATCACGCCGGGCCACCGCTTCCGCGCGGTGGGCGGCCTCCTCACCAATTTCCATTTGCCGCGTTCGACCCTTTTCATGCTGGTATCGGCGCTGATGGGTCTGGAGCGGATGCAGTCGGCCTATGCGCACGCCGTCGAAACCGGCTACCGTTTCTATTCCTATGGCGACGCGAGCCTCCTGCTGCCCGAGGGCTGACGATCCGGCGGTGCGGCACCGCGGCCCCGGCGGCGCGTTGAGCGCTGTCCGATGACGCTCCAGCAGGCCCTTTCCTTTGCCGTTCTCGGCGGCGCGATCATCCTCTTCGCCTGGGGCCGCTGGCGCTACGATGTGATCGCTTTGGGCGCCCTTCTCGTCGGCATCGTCGTCGGCGTGGTGAAGCCCAAGGCGGCGTTCACCGGCTTCACCAGCGACGTTGTCATCATCATCGCCTGCGCCTTGGTGGTGAGCGCGGCCTTCGCCCGTTCCGGCGTCGCCGAGATGCTGATCCGCCCGCTCATCCCGCGCCTCCGGACGGCGCGAATCCAGGTGCCGGTCTTCGCCGCCGCGACGTCGGTCCTGTCGATGCTGACCAAGAATGTCGGCGCGCTCGCCATCCTGATGCCCGTCGCAATCCGGGTGGCGCGGCGCACGCGCACCTCGCCCTCCTGCCTGCTGATGCCGATGTCGTTCCTCGCCTTGCTCGGCGGCCTCGTCACCCTCGTCGGCACCTCGACCAACATCATCGCCAGCCAGGTGCGCGAGGAAACGCTCGGGCGGCCGTTCGAGATGTTCGACTTCGCCCCGGTCGGCCTCGGCCTCACCCTCGTCGGCCTGATCTTCGTCAGCTTCGGCTACCGGCTGCTCCCGAGCCACCGCAAGGCCGGAGCGGGTCTGAACGAAGTCATCGCCGACGCGGCCTTCTCGGTCGAGGCGCGGGTCCCCGAGGGGTGGCCGAAGTCGCTCGCCAAGGTGAGCGACCTGAAGCTCGCGGAGGACAATGTCCGCGTCGCCGCGCATATCCGCGGCGAAGGCATACGCAGCCTCGCCTTTCCGGACGCGACGCTCCTCCCCGGCGACATCCTCGTCCTCGAGGGCGATCATGACGCGATCGACCGCATCTACGGTCGCCTGCCGCTCGTCGAGGCGCATCGCGAGAGCCGGGTTCGCTCGGAGACCCCAGCGGAGGAAAGCCGGTCCGTCGAGGCGGTCATCCAGCCCGGCTCGCCGCTGATCGGCAATTCGGCGCAGCGCGTGCGGCTGCAGCAGGAATATGGCGTCAACCTGATGGCGGTGGGGCGCAGCGGCGAGCGGATCACCGAGCGCCTGCGCGACGTAACCCTCCGGGCCGGCGACATCCTCGTCCTCCAGGCGGGCGAGCGCGCGCTGCCGTCGGCGATGAAGGCGCTCGGCATCCTGCCTCTGGCCGAGCGCACGGTGCGGCTGGGCGTCGTCCGCCGCCGCTTCCTTCCCGTGATCATCCTGGCCGCCGCGATCCTCCTCGTGGCGCTCAAGATCACGCCCGTTGCCATCGGCTTCTTCGGCGCGGCGATGATGATCATCCTCACCGGCGGGCTGTCCATCCGCGAAGCCTATGGCGCCCTGGAGCCGGAGGTTCTGATCCTGATCGGCGCGCTCACGCCGTTGAGCGAAGCGGTGCGCGAGACCGGCGGCACCGACCTCATCGCACACGGCCTCGCCTTGCTGCTCCACGATGCCCCGGGACTGCTAGCCCTGGGCGCGATGATGCTGGCGGCTTTGCTCTGCTCGCCCTTCCTCCACAACGCGCCGACGGTGCTGGTGATGGCCCCGATCGGCGTCGCTCTGGCCCGCGCCCTGCACCTCAACCCGGACACCTTCCTGATGGCGATCGCCACCGGCGCCGGCTGCGATTTCCTCACCCCCATCGGCCACCAGTGCAACACATTGGTCATGCGCCCCGGCGGCTACCGCTTCGGCGACTATCCCAGGCTCGGCGCGCCGCTGTCGGTGCTGGTGATCCTGATAGGCACGCCGCTAGTGGCGTGGGTCTGGCCGCTAGCGCACGCGCATTAAGCGGAGGGGGCGCTCCACAGCGCGGCTGTCAGTCGAGCCTGATCTGAGTGCCCACCTCGCGCTTTGCAGCTTTCCGCTCGCGCTTCCAAAAAACGCGTTTCCAGTCGCGCAGATGCCGCCAGAAAGCAGCGTTGCTCGGCGCAGGGCTCAGCTGACCCTTCTTGATGCTGGCCATGTCGCTCAGGCCGCAGCCTTTTCGGGAGCAGGATTCGGGCGATACTCAGCCTCGGGGATCTCGGCACCGTGTTCACCTGCCCAATCCAGCCACAAGCCGATTGCCACCTCGGCTTCGCGAACGGCTTCCTCGGGAGTATCGCCATGCGCTGAGCACGGGTGAAGGTCCGGAACGTCTGCGATCCAGCAGCCGTCCGCGTCGGACCAAAAGACATTGATATGGTAGCGGTGGTGAGTCATTGCGGCTTCGACAGTCCGTATTGCTCCATCATATCAAGAAACTCCTGTTGCTGGTAGGGTTTCGCGTCCTTCCCTCGCGGCTGCACGATCAATGGCCGCGCCGCCGCCGCATGTTCGTACACTTTGTGGCTGCCGCTCGTTCTCACGCACACGAATCCCGCGGCCAGCAGGCAGCGTTCGAAGTCACGGAACGGCAGCGGCCGCCGGGGAGCGGCAGCGAGCCGCTCGAACAGCTTCGAAGCCTTGACGACGAGACCCTCCTCTTGCGAAGAGTCTCGGAAGGTCCCCAAATCAGTCGCCCGGGCTACAAAATATCTCGTCGACCTTCACCGCCGCCCGCCCATCCGCTTTCCCATGCGCATCTGCTGCTGCTTGCCGTAGCGGGTCTTGCGGGTGCCGGGTTTGCCCTCGGTGGAGCCGCCGAGCAGCGGCGCCTTTTTCTCGTGGTCGGGGATGCCGAGTTCGTCGGCTTCGAGCCTTCGAATCTCGTCGCGGAGGCGGCCGGCTTCTTCGAATTCGAGGTCGGCGGCGGCCTTCCGCATCCGTTGCTCGAGGTCGGCGATATAGGCCTTGAGGTTGTGGCCGACGAGGTGCGGGCGCGCGTCGTCGCCGGTGTCGACGACGACGCCGTCGCGCTGGCTCACATCGGCCAGGATGTTCGAGATGTTGCGCTTGATCGTCGTCGGCGTGATGCCGTGCGCCTCGTTATAGGCGACCTGCTTCTCGCGGCGGCGGCCGGTTTCGTTGAGCGCGCGCTCCATGGAGCCGGTCATGCGGTCGGCGTAGAGGATCACCCGACCCTCGACGTTGCGGGCGGCGCGGCCGATCGTCTGGATGAGGCTGGTTTCGGAGCGCAGGAACCCTTCCTTGTCGGCGTCGAGGATGGCGACGAGGCCGCATTCGGGAATGTCGAGGCCCTCGCGCAGCAGGTTGATGCCGACGAGGACGTCGTAGACGCCCATCCTCAAGTCACGGATCAGCTCGATGCGCTCCAGCGTCTCGACGTCCGAGTGCATGTAGCGGACGCGCAGGCCTGCCTCGTGCATGAACTCGGTGAGGTCCTCCGCCATGCGCTTGGTGAGCGTGGTGACGAGACTGCGGTAGCCCTTCTTCGCGGTGATCCGCGCTTCGTTGATGAGGTCGTCGACCTGGTCCTCGACCGGCTTGATCTCGACTGGGGGGTCGATGAGGCCGGTGGGGCGGATGACCTGCTCGGCGAAGACGCCGCCGGTCTGCTCCATCTCCCAGGGCCCGGGGGTGGCGGATACGGCGACGGTCTGCGGCCGCATCGCGTCCCATTCGTTGAAGCGCAGCGGGCGGTTGTCGATGCACGACGGCAGGCGGAAGCCATATTCGGCAAGCGTGATCTTCCGCCGGTGGTCGCCGCGCGCCATCGCGCCGATCTGCGGCACCGTCTGGTGGCTCTCGTCGACGAACAGCAAAGCGTTGTCCGGGAGATATTCGAACAGGGTCGGCGGCGGCTCGCCGGGCAGGCGCCCGGTGAGGAAGCGGGAATAATTCTCGATGCCGGCGCAAGAGCCGGTGGCGGCGATCATCTCGAGGTCGAAATTGGTGCGCTGCTCGAGCCGCTGCGCTTCCAGGAGCTTGCCCTCGGCGTGGAGTTCCTTGAGGCGCTCGGTCAGCTCGTGGCGGATCGCCTCCATCGCCTGCTTCAGCGTCGGGCCGGGCGTCACATAGTGCGAATTGGCGTAGACCTTGACGCTGTCGAGGCTCGCCACCTTCTTGCCCGTCAGGGGATCGAATTCGACGATCTCCTCGATTTCGTCGCCGAAGAAATTCACCCGCCAGGCGGTGTCCTCATAGTGGGACGGGAAGATCTCCAGATTGTCGCCGCGCACACGGAAATTGCCGCGGGCGAAAGCCTGGTCGTTGCGCTTGTACTGGAGGGCGACGAGCTTGCGGATGATCTCGCGCTGGTCGACCGTCTCGCCCTTCTTGAGGCTGAACACCATCGCGCTGTAGGTCTCGACCGAGCCGATGCCGTAGAGGCAGGAGACGGAGGCGACGATGATGACGTCGTCCCGCTCGAGCAAGGAGCGCGTCGCCGAGTGGCGCATGCGGTCGATCGCCTCGTTCACCGAGCTTTCCTTCTCGATGTACGTGTCGGACCGCGGCACGTAGGCCTCGGGCTGGTAATAATCGTAATAGCTGACGAAATACTCGACCGCATTGTCGGGGAAGAAGCTCTTGAACTCGCCGTAGAGCTGGGCGGCGAGGATCTTGTTCGGCGCGAGCACGAGCGCCGGGCGCTGAAGCGCCTCGATCATCTTCGCCATGGTGAAGGTCTTGCCCGAGCCGGTGACGCCGAGCAGCACCTGCGTCTCCTCGCCGTCCAATGCGCTGCCCACGAGCTCGCGGATCGCTGCCGGCTGGTCGCCCGCGGGCGCATAGTCCGAGACGATGCGGAACGCCTTGCCGCCCTCCGCCTTGGCGGGCCGCTGCGGACGGTGGGGGACGAATTCCTTGCCGGTCTCGGGCTCTTCGAGGCCGGTTCTGATCGCGATTGCCATGGCCGCTATATGGTCATTCGAACGCGCCCGCGCTACCGTGCCGGCAACAACAGGGGAGGATCTATGCGCAGGTTTGGAATGGCGCTCTTGTGCCTTGGCGTCGCGGCGTGCGGCGGCGGGGCCGAGGAGAAGAAGGCGGAAGCGATTCCGGCGACGCTGCCGGCGGGGACCTGGACCGTCTCCTCGCAGATCACCTCCCTCCGCTCCCTCGACAAGACGCCCCCGGCGATCAAGGCGGCGGTGGGCGACAAGGACGTCGCGACCTTCTGCGTTCCCAAGGCCGGTCCCCAGCCGGAGCCGGCCCTGTTCGCCGGCAGCGGCTACACCTGCAGCTATAAGAGCGCCTACATCAAGGAAGGCCTGCTCAACGCGACGATCGATTGCCGCCGCGCGGACGTCGACGGGTCGATCATGATGAGCGTCCAGGGCAATTACACGGCGACCGGCTTCACCGGCACGGCCGACACCACCGCCTATTTGCCCGGCGCGGGGGACTTCGCGATGAGCCGCAAGATCAGCGGCAGCGTCAAGCCCGGCGCCTGCACGCCGACGCCGCCGGCCACGGGCGAAGAGGACAAGACGGAGGGCAACGCCGCGGGCTGACCCGGACGAACATCACACGCACGAGGAGGGGGGAATCATGCGCAAGACCGAGTTGATGATGGGCCTGGCCCTGGCGGCGGCGCTTGCCGCCTGCGGGAAGCCGACGCCGGGCCGCAGCGACAATGGGC
Source organism: Allosphingosinicella sp. (assembly GCF_036403745.1). Taxonomy (GTDB): domain Bacteria; phylum Pseudomonadota; class Alphaproteobacteria; order Sphingomonadales; family Sphingomonadaceae; genus Allosphingosinicella. The sequence continues at coordinate 8,756 of NZ_DASWQI010000006.1, read as the reverse complement.
CGGCAGCGAGCGCGGGCGGCAACGCAGCCGCGCCGTCCGCCAACGCCGCTGCCAACGTCACCGCGTCCGCCGCGCCCACGCCGGGAGCGGCTCCGGCCACTGGCGGGGCGCCGGGCGGGGTCACCCTCAATCCTGGACAGTGGGAGACGGTGACCGAGTCGGCGGTGACCGGCCTCCCGCCGAACATGCCGCCGGACGTCGCCGCCAAGATGAAGAGCCAGAAGATGACCAGCCTCCACTGCCTCACCCCGGAAAAGGCGGCCCATCCGGGCAGCGACTTCTTCGGCAAGGCGAGCAAGCAGTGCAAGAACGACATCGTCATGGCCGGAGGGCGCGTCAGCGGCAGCATGACGTGCACGGGGATGGGCGGCGGCAGCTCCGTCGTGTCGATCGACGGCCATTATGGCGGCGACGCGATGGACATGGCGATGAAGATGAGCACCAATTCGCGCGGCCAGTCGATGACCATGACCAGCCACATGGTCGGCCGCCGGATCGGCGAATGCCCCGCTGGCGCCAAGGACGAATAAGGCGGCATCCGGACCGGCGGCGGAACAATTCAGTCCGCTGCCGCGTCGGGGCGGGCATGAGCTGGTATCGCCGCGCGTGAAAGTCCGCGTGATCATCAACCGCGGCGGCGGTTCGTTCGGGGAAGACAGCGCGGAGAAGCTCCGGCCGCTGTTCGAAGCGCACGGCATCGACGCCAAGATCCTGGCCGTGGAGCCGGGCGAGCTCGACCGCCATTGCGGCGAGGTGGCGAAGGAGGCGGGAGTCGACGCCCTCGTCGCGGCGGGCGGCGACGGCACCATTGGCACCGCGGCGGCCGCCGTGGCCGGGACCGACATGCCACTCGGGATCCTCCCGCTCGGCACGCTCAACCATTTCGCCAAGGACGCCGGCATCCCGCTCGATCTCGAGGAGGCAGTGGCGGCCATCGCCGGGGGGCGGACGCGGCAGGTCGACATCGCCGAGGTCAACGGCCGGGTGTTCATCAACAACAGCGCCGTTGGGCTCTATCCGAAGCTGGTGCGGACGCGGGAGGCCCAGCAGGAGCATCTCGGCCGCGGCAAGAAGTTCGCCATGGTGGTCGCCGCGGCGCGGACGATGTGGCGCTTCTCGCGGCACCGGCTCACGATCCGCGTCGAGGGCCGCGAGGCGCCGATCGAGACGCCGTTGCTGTTCGTCGGCAACAATCGCTACCAGATGAGCCCGTTCGCGCTCGGCACCCGCGAGGCGATCGACAAGGGCGAGCTGTGCATCTTCGCCCCGCTCGCCCGCAGCGCCTTCCAGTTCTTTTCCATCTCGGTGCGTGCGATTTTCGGCCGAGAGGACGAGCAGGCGGACTTCGTCAGCCTCGACGGCATTCAGGCGGTGGAGATCGGCTCCCGCTACAGGAAGCTGATGGTCGCGACGGACGGGGAAGCGTCCGCGATGGAGACGCCGCTGCGCTACAAGGTCAGGGCCGGCGCACTGAAGCTGCTGGTGCCCGCTTAACCCCTCTCCCTGCAGGGGAGAGGGACAGCCGTCGCGAAGCGGCGGCAGGGTGAGGGCACGGCGTGGGAGGAGAGGACCGCCCTCACCGTCCCACCCGCTGCGGGGGCGGGTCCCTCCTGTCCCCTGCAGGGAGAGGGGTTGGTCAGGGGACCTCGAAACTGTGGCCCACCTCAGTCGCGATAAAGCGGTCGGGCGCCACGCCTTGCGCCTTGAGCGCCGCCGCCAACCGGCGGGGCGGGTCGTCAATGCCTTCGAAGGTGAGCTGGAAGGTGCCCCAATGCACGCCCAGCGCCGTACGGGCCCCGAGCAGGCGGAAGGCGGCGACGGACTCGTCAGGGTTCATGTGGTTGGACTGCATGACTTCGCGCGGCAGGTACGCGCCGATGGGGAGGATGGCGAAGCGGTAGGGGCCGTCGCGCGCCGCGTCGGCGGGCCAGCTGCCGTCGCCCCAGCCGGTGTCGCCGGCGAAGAAGACGTTCCCGCCGGGAAGGCGGATGGTGAAGCCGGACCATAAGGAGCGGTTGCGGTCGGTGCCCCAGCGCGAGCCCCAATGATGGACGCGTTCGATCGTCACGGAGGCACCGCTGCGCACCGGGATCGATTGGCCCCAGTCGCGCGCGACGGCGCCGATGCCCGCCCGCTTCAGGATCGTGTCGTTGCCGAGGCTGGTGACGATCAGCGGGCGGTCTCGGTCCCACAGGCGCTTGAGGGTCGCGACGTCCATATGGTCGTAATGGTTGTGGCTGACGAGAACGAGGTCGATCTTCGGCAGATCCTCGAAGCGGACTCCCGGCGCCCGCACCCGCTTCGGGCCGATGAAGGCGAAAGGGGAGGCGCGCTCCGACCAGATCGGATCGGTGAGGATGTTCAGCCCGGCTGTCTGCGCCAGCACAGAGGTGTGGCCGATCCAGGTGACGAGCATCTTCTGCCCGTCCACCCGGCGCGGCGGCACCGTGGGGGTGACGGCGACATGGTCCGGCCATTTCGCCCGCTCGCCCGTCGCCCAGCGGTTGAAGAAGCGGGCGGGGGTGATTTCCGCATGCCGCGCGGCACGATCACGGGGATCGAAGAAGTGCGCGCCGTCGTAATGGTCGCTTCTCGGCCCTTGATAATAGATGCGGTCGAGGAAGGGCGGGATCACGCTCGGCGCGAAGCAGAGGCCGACGAGGAGGAAGAGAAGCGCCGTGCCGAGCCGGCGCAGGAAGGTCCGCATCGCGCCTGCTTAGCGGCGGCCGCGGGCGGCGGAAAGGCTCAGCGCGGCGCGAGCGTGAAGCCGCCGGGGGCGCTGTCCTCGCGATGCTCCTCGAAGTACAGGTCCACGGCGATCTCGGTGCGGCCCGGCGCGGCGCCGCCGCAGTCGAGGGAGACCATATCGGCGACGCTGCCATAGGGGTCGGTGCCGGCGTGGCGCGGTATGCCGGGGCGCGGCGCCTTGCCGTCGGCGCAGCGCAGGCGCGCGACATAGGCCCGCTCGCCGTCGGGGCCGCCGACCCGCACCGGGTTCTGCAGGCTGCCGAGCGGGTAGGCCGCGGCGGCCGCTTCGGCCCGGGCGATCTCGGCGTCCGACGAGCCGCCGCCGATGCCGGCCATGCTCTGCTCGGGCGGGGCGGTGCGCTTGCCGAGGTTCGGGGTCTGGGCGGCGGCGGGCGCGGCGAGAAGGGCCGCGATCAGGAGCGATTTCAGAGGCATGGCAATCCTATGGGGGTGCGGATCGGGCTTGTCGAGGCGGTCAGTCGAGCTCGAACGCGACGTTGAGGCTGACCGTCAGGGTCTGCGTACCGGGGTCGATCGCAGTCGCAGCCTGCGCCGCGACCGCCATCCGGTACATCGGGCGCGGACCGGGAACGGAGGTGCCGCCTTCGACGATGGAGACGATCCGCACGACATGCTTCCCGGCGGCGCGGGCGTAGAGGTCGGCGCGGGCACGGGCGGTCGCGAGCGCCTTGACCCGTGCCTCGTCGAACGCCGGCTCGGGATGCTCGACGGAGAGGCTGGGGCCGTTGATCTGGTTGGCGCCCTGCGAGACCAAAGCGTCGAGGATGCGCCCACTGGAAGCGATGTCGCGGAAGGTGACGACCACTTCGTTGGAGGCGCTGTAGCCGGTGATCTGCGGCGCCGCGCCGTTGGTCTCCTGCCGGTATTCGGGCGAGAGGCTGAGCGAGCTCGTCTGGATGTCGCGGTCGGCGATGCCGGCCCGCTTCAGCGCCGCGCGCACCGCCGTCATCTGCCGCGCATTCTGCTCCATCGCCGCCGAGGCGGTGGAGGCGCTGGTGACGACGCCGGCGCCGATGCGCGCGATGTCCGGCACGCGGCTGGCCTCGCCGGTCGCCGAGATGTCGAGGCGGGTGCCGTGGAGCGGCGCCTCCGCCTGCGCGAGAGCCGCGGCGGGGAAAGCGAGGAGGGCGGCGGCGAGGAACAGGCGCATGAAGGGACTCCGGGTTCGTTACGCGTCCGCACTTCTAGCCGGTTGGCCGCTGCACGGCAGCTGAACGCCTTCCAGGGGCCCGGCACGGGCTAAAGAAGCGGTTGACGCAGAGGCGCCTGGGCGGGCATTGCAGCCGCGATGTCTCCGCGCGCACTCTCTTCCGCTCCCCATGCAGCCGCCGCCTGGCGCTGGCGGACGGACTTTGCACGCGCGGCGGCGGCGTATCGATGGTGAGACGGAGCTGATCCGACCGATCGAAGACCAGGCCCGCCCACCAGCGGGCCTTTCTTTTTATCTGCCGCCAGGATGCCTTGCATGAATGCCGCCGCCCCTCTTGCCGACATTCCCGAACGGGACAGCGCGCCGCTCCTCCATCGCCTCTACGACGGCGAGGCGCTGGACGCGCGCGAGGCGGAGGATCTGTTCTCGGCCCTGGTCGCCGGCGAGCTGGACGAGCCGTCGATCGCCGCGATGCTCGTCGCGCTGCGCCTGCGCGGCGAGACGCCGGCGGAGCTGATCGGCGCGGCGCGGGCGCTGCGGGCCGCCGACGAGGATTTCCCGCGGCCCGATTATCTGTTCGCCGACAGCTGCGGCACCGGGGGCGACGGCTCCGGATCGATCAACGTTTCGACCGCCGCGGCCTTCGTCGCCGCGGCCTGCGGGCTGCCCGTCGCCAAGCACGGCAACCGCTCGATCACCTCGCGCTGCGGGTCGGCGGACGTGCTGGAGCGGCTGGGGGCGAAGATCGACGTGCCCCCCGCCGTCTCGCGGCAAGCGCTGGACGAGGTCGGCGTCTGTTTCCTGTTCGCGCCGCGCTACCATCCAGGCCTGCGCCACGCGGGGCCGGTGCGGCGCATCCTCAAGGTCCGCACGCTGATGAACATCCTCGGCCCCTGCCTGAACCCCGCCGAGCCGCAGGTGCAGCTCCTCGGCGTCGCGGACCCGCGGCTGGTCGAGCTCGTGGCGCACACCCTTGCGGGGCTTGGGGTGCGGGACGCCCTCGTCGTTCACGGGGCAGGGCTCGACGAGGTGGCGATCCATGACGAGACGCAGGCGGCGCTCGTGCACGATGGCGGGGTCGAGCGGCTGACCCTGACGCCGGAGCAGGCGGGCCTGGCGCGGCAGCCGGTCGTCGGGCTGGAGGGCGGCGGCCCCGAGGAAAATGCGGAACGCCTCGCCGCTGTGCTGCAGGGCCGCGGGCTCGGCGTCGAGCGGGACATGGTCGCGATCAATGCCGGCGCGCTGCTGATGACCGCCGCCCTCGCCCAGGACCTTCGCGAGGGGACGGCGATGGCATTGGACGCCATGGCGTCTGGCGAGGCGCACCGGCGCCTCACCCTGTTCGCGGAGGCGACCCATGGCTGAGGGCGTGCTCGGCGAGATCGTTGCGCGCAAGCGCATCGACGTGGCGGCGCGGCTGGCGGGGCGAAAGCTCGACAGCCTGCGGGCCGAGGCGCGGCCGACGCAGCGGGGTCTGCGCGCGGCGCTGGCGCTGCCTGGGGCGCGGTTCATCATGGAGGTGAAGCGTGTGTCCCCGTCGCAGGGCGCGCTGCGCTCGGACGTCGATCCGGCGGCGATCGCCCGCGCCTATCGCGGCGCCGCGGATGCGATCAGCGTGCTCACCGACACGCCCTATTTCGGCGGCTCGCTCGACGATCTGCGGGCGGTGCGGGAGGCGTTCGATGGGCCGATCCTCGCCAAGGATTTCGTCGTCGACGTCCGCCAGGTGCCGGAGGCGAGGATCGCCGGCGCCGACGCGGTGCTGGTCATCCTCTCGGTGCTCGGCGACGACGAGGCGCGGGAGGTGAGCGAGGAGGCGCGGCGGCTCGGCATGGACGTGCTGGTCGAGGCGCATGACGAAGCGGAAGTGCGCCGCGCGGTCGCGCTCGGCGCCGCCATCGTCGGCATCAACAACCGCGACTTGAAGACCCTCAAAATCGACCTCGCGGTGACGGAGCGGTTGGCAGCTTTGGTCCCCGCCGACAGGCTGGTCGTGTCGGAATCCGGCATCGAGAGCCGCGCCGACGTGGAACGCCTCGCGCCCTTCGCCGATGCCTTTCTCGTCGGCTCCTCGTTGATGCGTGCGCCCGATCCGGCGGTCGCCGCCCGCGCCCTCGCCTTCGGCCGGGTAAAGGTCTGCGGCGTCGCGACCGCCGAAGACGCCGCTCTCGCCGCGGAGGGCGGCGCGAGCTTCCTCGGGCTGATCATGGTGCCCGGTACGCCCCGTGCGCTGACGCTGGCGGAGGCCGAAGCGGTGGCGAACGGAACCGTCCTCCCGCGGGTCGGCGTGTTCCGCAACGAGAAGCCGATGGCGGTCGCGCAGGCGGCGCAGGCGCTCGGCCTCCACGCGGTGCAGCTCCACGGTGAGGAGGATGCGATCTACATCCGCGCGCTTCGCGGCCTGCTGCCGGGCGGGACGGAGATCTGGGCCGCCGCGTCCGTCGGCGAGGACGTGCCGGAGCCGCGGCTCGGCGCGGACCGGACCGTCTACGACAGCGGCTCGGGCGGCACCGGGCGCGCCTTCGACTGGTCGCGGATTGCGGGCGGGGCGGTGCTTGCCGAGGCGCTGCTCGCCGGCGGTCTCAACCCCGGCAATGCGCGCGACGCGGCGCGGGTCGGCGCCTGGGCGCTCGACGTCAGCTCGGGCATCGAGGCGGCGGCGGGGCGGAAAGATCCTGAGAAAGTGCGCGCCTTCTTCGAGGCGCTGCGGGTGCCGGTGCGCGGGGAGAGTGACGGATGCTGATGAACGGCCGCTTCGGCGATTATGGCGGCGCCTATGTGCCCGAAATCCTCATGCCGGCGCTCGAGCAGCTCGAGGCGGCGTTCCTCGATGCGCAGGAGGATCCGGCGTTCCGCAAGGAGCTGAACGGTCTCCTCGCCAAATATGCCGGGCGGCCCACGCCGCTGACCCGCTGCCGCAACCTCGGCTCGGACAAGGTCCGCCTCTATCTGAAGCGCGAGGACCTGCTCCACGGCGGCGCGCACAAGACCAACCAGGTGCTCGGCCAGGCGCTGCTCGCAAAGCGGATGGGCAAGACGCGGATCATCGCCGAAACCGGCGCCGGCCAGCACGGCGTGGCGACGGCGCTGGCGGGCGCGCTCTTCGGCCTCCCCACCCGCATCTACATGGGCGCGCACGACGTCGAGCGGCAGCAGCTGAACGTCTTCCGCATGCAGCTGATGGGCGCCGAGGTGATCCCGGTCGAAAGCGGCTCGCGGACCTTGAAGGACGCGATCAATGAGGCGCTCAGGGACTGGGCGGCGAGCTTCGCCGACACCCATTACCTCCTCGGCACCGTCGCCGGGCCGCATCCCTTTCCGCTGATCGTGCGCGAATATCAAAGGGTGATCGGCAAGGAGGCGCGGGCCCAGGTGCTGGAGGAAGAGGGCCGGCTGCCCGACGCGGTGATCGCCTGCGTCGGTGGCGGCTCGAATGCAATGGGCGCCTTCGCCGAGTTCGTGCCGGACGAAGGCGTGCGGCTGATCGGCGTCGAGGCGGCGGGGCGCGGCCTCGACGGCCCCGAGCATGGCGCGACCCTGCTGCGCGGGCGGCCGGGCATCCTCCACGGCGCCGAAACCTATGTGCTGCAGGATTCGGACGGACAGATCAGCGAGAGCTGGTCGGTCTCGGCCGGGCTCGACTACCCCGCGGTGGGCCCCGAGCATGCGCATCTCAAGGACAGCGGCCGCGCCGAATATGTCGGCGTCACCGACCGGGAGGCGCTCGACGCCTTTGCCCTCTTGGCTCGGAAGGAAGGGATCATCTGCGCGTTCGAATCGGCGCATGCCTTGGCGTACGCGCTGAAGCTGGCGGAGGCGGCGACGGAGGAGACGGTGCTGATCGTCAACCTCTCGGGCCGGGGCGACAAGGACATGGTGCAGGCGCAGGGCCTGCTGGGGCCCAGCGCATGAGAAACGTCTCCCGCTACGACGCGATGTTCGACCGGCTCGCCGAGCGCGACGAGGCGGCGTTCGGCGCCTTCGTGATGCTCGGCGATCCCGACCTCGACACCAGCGCCGCCATGCTGGACGCTTTGGTCGAGGGCGGCGCCGACATGCTCGAGGTCGGCATCCCCTTCTCGGACCCGATCGCCGACGGTCCCGTCATCCAGGCGGCGGCGGTGCGCGCGCTTGGCCAGGGGGTGACGCCGGCAGACTGCTTCGCGTTGCTGAAGGCGTTCCGGGCGCGGCATGGCGAGGTGCCGGTCGGCATCCTCACCTACGCCAACCTCGTGCTGGCGCGGGGGCGGGACGATTTCTACCGCGCCGCCGCCGATGCGGGGGTGGACAGCGTCCTCGTCGCCGACGTGCCGATGCTGGAATCGGCGCCGTTCGTCGCCTCGGCCAATGCGGCGGGGGTCGACCCGGTGCTGATCGCCGCGCCGAACACGCCGGCAGGGACCCTCGCGAGAATCGCCGCGACCGGGCGGGGCTACACCTATTGCGTCGCCCGCGCCGGAGTCACCGGCGCCGATACCGAGGTGCGGTTCGATGCCGAACTGCTCGGCCGGGTCGCGGCTCTGGGCGCGGCGCCGCCGGTGCTCGGCTTCGGGATTTCGCAGCCCGAGCATGTCCGCCTCGCCCGCGCCGCCGGGGCGCGGGGCGTCATTTCGGGCTCGGCGATCGTCGCGCTGGCCGCGGCGCATCCCGGCGGCGAAGCCGACGCCGTGCGCCGCTTCGCCGCCGGGATGAAGGCTGCGACGGCCGGTTAGGGTCCGTGCTCAATACCGGCAATGGCCAGGATCGCCCGGAGAAGGGCAGCGGCAAGGAGCGGTGCGCAGGGCGGGCTTGTTGCCCGCACAAGCGCCGCGACGTAGCCGCTGCCCTTCTCCGGGCG
>NZ_DASWQI010000005.1:0-57374 GCF_036403745.1 Allosphingosinicella sp. | reverse complement strand
CGCGTCTGCTCGTCATTGGCACCCGTCAGGCCGGCCAGAGCCCTCGAGGCATAGAGAAGCGCGGTGCCGCCGCCGGGGACGATGCCCTCCTCGACCGCGGCGCGAGTGGCGCTGAGCGCGTCGTCGACGCGGTCCTTGCGCTCCTTGACCTCCAGCTCCGACGAGCCGCCCACCTTGATGATGGCCACGCCGCCGGCGAGCTTGGCGAGGCGCTCCTGGAGCTTCTCCATGTCATACTCGCTGTCGGAGCGCTCGATCTGGCCGCGGATCGCCTCGACGCGGCCCTTGATGGCTTCCGAGGTGCCGGCGCCGTCGACGACGGTGGTCTTCTCCTTGTCGATGGTGACGCGCTTGGCCGTGCCGAGCATGTCGAGCGTCACCGTCTCGAGCTTGATGCCGAGGTCCTCCGTGATGACCTGGCCGCTCGTCAGGATAGCCATGTCCTCGAGCATCGCCTTGCGGCGATCGCCGAAGCCCGGCGCCTTGACGGCCGCGACCTTCAACCCGCCCCGCAGCTTGTTGACGACGAGGGTGGCGAGCGCCTCGCCCTCGATGTCCTCGGCGATGATCAGGAGCGAACGGCCCGACTGCACCACCGCCTCGAGGATCGGAAGCATCGCCTGGAGATTGGACAGCTTTTTCTCGTGAATGAGGATCAAGGGATCGTCGAGTTCCACCTGCATCTTGTCGGGGTTCGTGATGAAGTAAGGCGAGAGGTAGCCGCGGTCGAACTGCATGCCCTCGACGACGTCGAGTTCGAATTCGAGGCCCTTGGCCTCTTCGACGGTGATGATCCCGTCCGTTCCAACCTTCTTCATCGCCTCGGCGATCTTCTCGCCGACGATGGTGTCGCCGTTGGCCGAAATGATGCCAATCTGCGCGATCTCATTGAAGCCAAAGCCCTGCCCTCCGCGGGAGACCATCGCCAGGGCGGAAATCAACTGCTCTTGGATGGTGAGAACGGAGTCGGCGATCGCGGCGACGTCCACGGCCGCTAGGCCGGCCTGGAGGCAGGTGGCGGTGAAGCCCTCAGGCAGGACCTCGGCCTCTCCGATCCGGTAACTCGCGAGTGCGGGTGGAAGCCCATCGACCCCGACGCGCCCCGCGATTTTTCCGATGGTGGTCCCCCGGCGGGTGAGGAAGTCCGACCGGATGTCCCGTAGCGCGCGCTCGACGTCGGCGGGAGGACGGATCGAGCCGCCTATCGAGCGCTGCCCGAGGTGTTCAACCACCTGCGCCACGGCAATATCAATACCGCGCTTGAGGTCCATCGGGTTCATGCCGGCCGCGACCGACTTCATGCCCGCGTGGACGATCGCCTGGGCGAGGACGGTGGCGGTCGTGGTGCCGTCCCCAGCTAAGTCTTTGGTCTTCGAGGCTACCTCGCGCAGCATCTGCGCGCCCATGTTCTCGAACTTGTCCTTCAACTCGATCTCGTTGGCGACGGTGACGCCGTCCTTGGTGATGCGCGGGCTGCCGAAGCTCTTGTCGAGGACGACGTTACGGCCTTTGGGTCCGAGGGTGACCTTCACCGCGTCGGCGAGGATGTCGACGCCGCGGAGGATCCGCTCCCGGACGTCCCCGGAGAAGCGAATGTCTTTCGCTGCCATCAGCCCTTGCCCCAAGCCATAAAGTATCGGCAATGGCTCAAGAACCGCCGCGCCTCCTGCGGAAACAGGTTCCCGGTTGGAATATATTCTATCCGCGGTTGCTCACGGAATGCGTTGAAGATCGTCTTTCTCGCGTCCGAAACCCAGGGGGCGAGGCCTTCAATCTGGATTCCGTGGGTGAGGAACCAGATTTCGAATTGCTCGACCTTTCGGATTAGAAGGTCGTCGCGCTTGGCGGCGCCGAGGATCCGGATGCAAAGCTGCTCGAGTTCCTGCATCTTCTTTCGGTAGAAGGAGGCATCATCCGGGTCCGCCGAGGCGTCGACGATGGCGCCCACGACGCTGTGCAGCCGCTGCGACTGGAGGATGCTCGCAACCGGCCTGATGATGGCCTGAAAGCTGGCTTTCGGCTCCGCCTCCTTGAGGCCGAGGTTCGACAACAGCTCGTCGAGCTGACGGCACGCCTCCGCAAGGGTCGTAGGCTCGCCGTACCATGGTTGCCAGGCGGCGGGCTCCTCGCCGTCGAGAACCGCGAAGTAGAACGTTTGTGCGGGCTGGCTCATAGCGCGACTGCGTTCCGATTGCGCCGGCGGCGCCCTTCACACAGGGTCGCGAGATCGTCTTTATGGGCGGCTCGAAGCGATCCCAGGGTTTGCTCGATGCCGGCGGTCGGAGCATCTTTGAGGATCGTCGCCAAAGTCTTCGCGGCTTCGACGTAGGTGCGCGCAAATGCGGCTTCGTTCGGCTCCACCACCAGGCTGAGCTCCTCGGCGGTCGATCCGATCACCTCCAATTGCGCCTTCACCGGGGCATACGCAGCCTCGTAATTGCTTTCGTGCAAGCGGCTCTTTCTGATCGCCGCGGCGAATGGCCTTATCGACGCGGCCGCCTTCTTGAAGGCCCGCACAGCGTTGGCCTCGGTCCTTCGAAGCCAGTAAGCCGCGAAGAAGAGCAACGTGGCGAACTGTCCACCAATGAGGATCGTGACAACGGTCCTCCAGTCGATTGCTCGCCATGGGTCGAGGGCATAGGCGCCCGCGAACATTCCGCGGATCAGCATCGCGAGGCTAAACGACAGCCCGACGATCACAACTGTCCCCGACACACGCGGTAAGCCGTAGCGACCCCGCAGGTAGTCGTCTCGTGCGTGCGGCCAGACCAGCGCGAGGTTGAGCAGGGCCATCGCCGCGAGGCCGGATGCCAGGAGCCATGGCGTCCTGTCCGGCGCGATCGTCGCCGGCAGCTTGAGAACATCAAATCCGAGAGCGAGCAGCACGAAGACCAGCAAAAGCCCAAGCATGTTGATGTAACGGTCCTCTCCGACGCTTGGTAGCCATATCAAGCAATTTCGCCGCAACACTCCCTCCAGTTCGGGACCCTTCGAAGCCGGTTCACGCAAAAACTAAAGAAGGCTCGCGGTCTTCGCACTCCACGCCCCCGCTGTCGTTCATGCCTGTCGTGGTGATCCTGCGCAAGCGCGGTCTAGTCGGGATAGTACGCGCGGTCGCCTCAGCTCTGCGCTTCTGCTTGTCCGGCGAGGCGCTGGTGGACCGAAAGCTCTTCGCCGGGGCGTTAGGTTCTGGGTAACAGGGATCGAATGCAATCGGCAGCCACCTCCGGCGGCCGCGCCCCGGCACCCGGAGAGGGTGAAGAGGCGAACACGAGCCTAGCCTGCTGGGTTGGTGAACGCATACGTCTTCGCCGGCGTCTCGCCGGGCTGCTTCAGGTCTTTGAACCGTTCGTGCTCGCCCTTCGTCACGAGAATGCCACTCCATTGGCCCGAGAGACTCGTCCCCAAGAACCGGACCAGCAGAACAGAAGGCATCGGACCGCGTGCAAGCATTGCTTGCTGAATGTTGGGCGCAAAGCCGAGAAAATCGAGCACCTCCTTATCGGAATGGAGCCTCGCATCGGAGCGGCGCGGCCGCGCGAATTGCGTAGCGACCGGCGGTGCTTCGTGCTGCTGGAGCAGGCCTACGTTGGAAGCCGCTATTGGTCGCATTACCCGTATCGGCGCACCTGAGCTCGATTGGCTCTTGGACCGTACCGGAGTGTTGCGGGATTTGGTTGGTCAGGCGTGTAGTGACCGTCTGAGCATGCTGGCGAAGCCACCGAGCTCGGGCGCCACGGCAGTGTAACCGCGGATCTTAGCTAGCCGGCATTCCACCGTTTCGGTTGCGAAACTCATAGGGGGCGCCGAACGGATACCGTAAGTTGCGCTGCTTCTTCATTCTAGAAGACAAAAGACGAGGAGGGGGGCATCCTCCGTAGACTCGTCCAGTGCGCATCCTAACGGGGGAGGACGGTTATGGCCGACAATAGAATAGATGTTTCCGTACAGCCGTTTGGTCCTACGACGGAAGAGCTGACCAGGATCGGTCGTCAAGTGCTCGAACATTCTGCGTTGCAGAAATTCGTAGGGCACGCTGGAGCCCGATTGCTTTACGTAGAGGCTCTCGACGATCGCGAGAAATCCCCAGACGGCGCGCCGAAAGCGCCGACGCACTTTCGCGCAACGCTCTACGACGACAGGGAGCGCCGGGCGATATTCGCCGATGGCCTGCTCGGCGACCTCAAAACCTTGTCCGTTTCGGAATCCGGGATACCACCGGCCCCGTCCGATCAAGAATATGCGGCCGCAGTCGAGTTGCTCCATCGCGATGAGCGGCTGGCGGCCTCCTTGAGGGCAGAGCATGTTCAGCCCTACCCGCCCATCCCCGCGATGATCCTCACGGAGTTACCGGACGGCACCTTCGAGCGGCGCATTGCTGTCGGCCTCCTCCCGCGCGGCGGCGATGTCCGGCACGAAATCGTGGCGGTGGATCTCGCCCGTGCCTCGGTCATTCGCTTTCCCGGCGGGACACCGGGCACCCCGCATCCTGAAGACGCCGGCCTCTGCGGCGTCCCGCACGACGCTCACCAAGCCACGGCAAGCAAGGGAACGGCAGGCCAGGTGTGGGTCACGATCAAACAGGGAGGAACCACCCTCTGGCACTTCCTGGCGGTGCGGCCGGCCGCGTCGAGCGGAACGAACGGGTCGGGAATCGAGCTACGGTTCGTCGATTATAAGGGAAAACGCCTCCTCTACCGCGCCCACGTCCCGATCCTGAATGTGAAGTACGATCACGATGCATGCGGTCCGTACCGCGACTGGCAGTATCAAGAAGGGATGATCCAGGCCAATGGGACGGACGTCGCCCCCGGCTTCCGACTCTGCACCGGGCCGGCGCAGACGATCATGGAGACGGGGTCGGACACCGGGAATTATCTTGGCGTCGCCATCTACGTCTCAGGCAGCGATGTCGTGCTGGTCAGCGAGATGCAGGCCGGCTGGTATCGCTATGTGAGCAAATGGACGTTCGCTGCCAACGGCACCCTAAGTCCCCGTTTCGGCTTTGCGGCGATCGAGAGCCAGTGCGTCTGCAACGTCCACCACCATCACGCCTACTGGCGGCTCGACTTCGATATCGGCACCGCCGCGAACAACCGCGTCCAGGAGTTCAATGATCCGCCGCTGGTCGGCAACAGCAACTGGCATACGAAGACCTATGAGATCAGGCGGCGCCGCGACTACGGCCGCAAGCGCAAATGGCGCGTCTCAAACACGCGCACCGGCGATGCCTACGACATCGTGCCCAATGCGAACGACGGCGTCGCCAGCGCCCAGAGCGATGCGCCCTACGGGCGCGGCGATTTCTGGGTGTTGCGCTACCGCTCGACGGAGATCGATGACGGGTCCGTTGCGATCGGCCCGCCCTATGAGGCGAATATCGATCAGTGGGTAAATGGCGAGCCGGTGTCGGACCATGACGTGGTCGTTTGGTACGGAGCGCACTTCACGCACGACGTTCAAGGTCACGGGCCGTCCGATCCTGCGCATATCGTCGGCCCGGACCTCAAGCTCGTGAAGTGGTGACCGGGAAGCTCTCGACAGCCGCTCCTCGAGATCGCGTTCCGCCCTTGCGCAGCTAAGTCATTCAGAGGACGCGCACGATATGCTGGAGCTCACTCCCCTGGAGGCGGGCGGTTTGAGCTCGGTGCGGATCATCTACACGATAGCGCCCCCGGCGAAGAAAGGGCAATGAAGGACGATACGCCTTAACCAACGCGCTCAGCGTATCCTAACAAGCGGCGCGGCCCCGACATCAAGTCTGAAGGCCGAAATGGCTCATTCGGCCCCCTTCTATGAGTGACGGCGGCGGCAGGTGGTGAAGCATCTGCTCATGTGTTTCAACGAAACCGAAAACTATCTTGCATTCAGTCATCGGAAATGCATTATTTGGGTCGCTTCCACAACAGTGGAGGTCGAGGCTTGACACCCTTGCGGCTGGAACGGTGGCGGCTTCCCGCCAACCGGATGGCGGGCGCGCATGTCCAGGGCCGAGCGGCCTAAAGGCGCCCGCGCCTGTTCAGCCCAGGTTGTCAACGTCCGGTCCGCGGGGGCCGGCGGGGCCTGACATCGGGACGGCGGCCATGTTCGCCGGCAGGGAAGGGGGCGTCGATGATAATTCGTAGGTTCGGTTCTTTTGTCTCGGTGGCGATCGCTGTGGCTGCGGCTGGACCAGTCCGCGCGCAGGATGTGCCGCAGGCGCCATGGAAGATCGCCGACATCGGCCTTGGCGACACCCCCGCAGCTGTGGCGGCCACTCTTGCGCGTGCCGGTTATCGGCGGGACTGGCAGCTTGAAGGTCGCTCTTGGGAAGCTGAGGTCGCGGCCAAAGCCGCCTGGCTGAGGGGGATCCATGCTCCGCCCGAAACGCACGTAACCCAGAACGAGGTGTATCGGAAGGACCAGGAACGCCTGTTTGTCGATTACCTCGCCACTCCGGCCGGCCCCCTCCTCTGGCGCATCGAATATCGTATCCTTGCCAGGCTCGTCGACGAGGGGCGGTTTCGGGCGGCCGTCGGTCAGCGATACGGAGAGCCGAGGCGGCGCTGGACAAACGAACTCGCCTATTGCTCGCCGGCCGGGACGTCCTGCAACCTCTCCATATCGCCCGATGCACGGCAGCTGCCGACCCTCACAGTCCGGTTCAACGACATCACCGACCGCAGCATTGAACTGTCGCACGGGGAGCGGGCGGAGCGAAACTACGCGCAGGCTGTCATCCAGGAAGTCGATCGGCGGTACCCGAAGAAGCAGCAGCCGTCGTTCTGAGAGGAAGCCCAGATGCCCGACCTGGAGGAGCTCAAGGAGGTTCGCGCCGACGCGAGGCGTCTTCTCGGGCGCATGGATCTGCTCGAGCTCCACCTTCCGGCAGCGCATCTCTCGCTCGCACTCGCAGCGCTCGATGCCTATTTGAGCGATGCTGCTGAAAAGAGGCTAGCGCAAATTCACTGACGGCGTGCGGCGACTAGAATGTTGCCACACCGACCGCCAAGTGCCGCAGGGGAGATCAGGGGAAGGAGGCTGTAAAGCCGTTAAGTGAAGGAAAACTTGGCGGCGCTCACGCAGCCGAGGTCGCCATGCAGTCTCCCACGAAGTCTCCTATCGGGCAGCCCGCCGCGCAGCGGCGCGTCCGTGCGCTCATCGATCTCCTCGCGACGACGATGGCAGGGCGTGCCTCGATCGGAATCGATGATCCTCCGCCGGCCGCGGTTGCGGTTCAGCATCTATCGAGTCAGCGTCTCGATATTGCTGTCGCGCGGTCGGCGCGGGGCGAAGACGTGTGGCCGCAACAGGAGAGGGAGTTCCTCTCGTGGGTTCGTGGAAGGCGAACCTCGCTCATCGTTGCGCACCTGCGAGATTCACACCTAGGGAAGGCCGACGTGAGCTTCACCGTCATGCTCTTTGACGGCGGGACAGCGATACTTGAGGACTACGCGCTTTGGACCCGAGACAGCAGCAGCTGGTGGCTCGCAAGGGACAGCATCATCGCACTCCGATTGAGCGACCGAGGTCCCGTTCCGATGACAATCGTCCCTTGGAATTCCGCTGAGGAGAAGTTGCAAGGCTACAAACTGGCCGCCGGAATCGTGAGAGAGAGACTCTGGCCAAAGCCGGCGCGCTAGAGCCGAGCGAAACCGCCTCCTGGGAGCTGTTCCAGCAGACCTGTTCATCGGTGCTGCTCGCGCGCAAGTCGACAAAACCGTCCACGACGCACAGACAGCGCTGCGGCCGATTAGGAACGAGACCGACTGCAAGGGCAGGTGTCCGTGATCTGTCCTGCTCGAGATCATCGAGTGGCGGCGCGAGTTGCCAACGGGGAGGGCCAGCAGTTTAGACGGCGCCTGCGGTCGCGGGCGGGACGTCTTCAGGGATTCCTGGCGGGAATATGGCCCTCGACGTCGGGAGTCGGCCGGAAGGCCTGGAGCAGGTAAGCGCGGACATCGGACATGTCCTCGTGGCCGTACAGGTCCGGCCGCTCCTTCTTCAGCCTGCGGGCGATCTTGTCGAACGCCACTGCATTCGGCGTGTCAGGCGCGGAGGGAGCCGTCCCGGCCGCGGCTGCAGTTGCTGCGACCGGAGCGGCGATCGGCGGCATTGGCGGAAGTAGGTCGCTCCGCGCAGTCGCCGACAGCGCCGCCGAAATACGACCCGTGAGGTGCCCCTGGCGGTCGTTGACCCCAACCGAGTAGCCGTGTCCGGGCGTGAATCTCTCTGCGAGGAAGGCAAGGAAGGACGTGTGATCGAGGTCGGCGGAATAAATGCTGCCGGGTTGCACGAACGGAGAAACGAACCCGAATGGAAGATGGCGGCGATTTGGCTGGGGCCGATTCTCGATGATCGTTTTCTCAGCGGAAGGTACGAATTCAGGATCGAGTTTACGGATCGAGACGGTAAATTGAATATCTGTGCCTCGGACCCGTTCGAAGTCACACGGGACAGCGCCACGAAACCGCGCGCGCCGCACGACGCCCACTGCTTAACCGCTCCCCCCAAATCTGCTAGCCGCCTCACCTCGGCTACCCGCAGCGGTTTATATCGACGCCAGACACGTCTCGATAAATGAGATAGCGTACTTCGTCGGTTTCGCGGAACCAGCCTTGTTTTCTCGCGCCATCGAGCGGTGGACAGGCAAGAACCCTAAGGGCATTCCGTTCTCGAGAAGCGGAGGCGAAGAGCGAAAAATCATCGTGACGCAAGCTGGGGACCACTGGCCAGAGGCATCAAAATGATCTCTCACGAGCCTTGGGGGGCTAGCGAACGCCCTATTTCTTATTCGAGTTGATTTCAAAGGCGGGAATATTGAACTTGCGCCGGAGCTTCTGGAGGGTTCGGCAGCTCGGCGGCGTGGGATGTTCGAGGAACTGCTCCGAGCATGGCGGTCGCTTTGATCATGTCTCTCCGGAAACTCGGCATGCCGCATCCTTCAGGCGGAAGATCGGGGCCACCCGCCGGTAGCCGCAGGCACTCTGTAGCAGCCGAAATGCTGAAACTAAGCATGAGAAGCCCCGCAGTCGTCGCGTCTAATGCGTCACACATTTTGAGGCTGGAGTGGGCGGCCTGGGCGGCAAGTTGCGTGGTCGGGCTCAGCATGACTCGCAATAAGGGTTGGAAGGTTTTGCTGGGGCTGCGCTTGGTCAGCGAGTTCGGAAATATCCCTGATTGACAACGTACCTGAGCGTGCCTAATCTTTGATACGTTAGTTAAATAGGTGAGTCTTGCTTGTCAAACACACCGCTCAGATCTCTGAAATTCTGGCCGATTGATGCGGTGGACCGACTCGATAATAATCTTGTTTTGGTCCACACCGCTGAGCAGGTAATTTACATCTCGCGCCGATTGTCTGGAAACCGCGCCGTGGCCGCAGTGACTGGTCTTCCCCCTTGGGTCGTCGCCCTGCTTGTCAGTCTCTCGGAGCAGGTTCTTGGCGGAGCCCTGAGCCAGGACGCCGCGCGCAATATGGTCGAACATGCAGGAGCATTGGCCGTTGCGCTCCCTGCGGCGCGGCTCGAGCAGTAGCGCTGAGGACGGCGGGTGCTCCGTCGCGAACAGCGAGAGCAACTACAGGCTGTTGCACGGGGCGAGGGCGTCAATGCCGTCCACGCGCTGTGCATCCAGGGCGACGCAGCCTGGGAACTTGCGGTGGACGCGTGCCCAGATCGATCCGGTTTCGATCCCAGGGTTCTCTATCCCTTATGGTCGGCGACGAAGCCGTTCACGGCCATGCTGGTCGCCTCGCTGGCCGCGGCCGGAGAACTCGGTTTCGACGCGCCGATCAACACGATCATCGCCGTCGGTCCCGGCTTGCTCAGCAATGTCACCATCCGCGACCTTCTCTCCCATCAGACCGCTTTGCCCCCTCTGATCGGGGATGCATGGACGTCGCTGGCCGAGCGGATCGCGGCCGCTGCAGGAGCGACGGCGAGGTCCGCCGGCCCGCTTCTGAACTACCAGAGCTTTCACTACCTCCTCGTCGGCTATCTCGCGCAAGAGGCTACGCGCACGCCGTTCGAAGCCCTGTTAGCACGCTATATCCTGCATCCGGCGGGCGCACACGGTGCCTCTGTCCGGCCCGCGGGGTTGGTCCCCGAAGGCCGCCTGATCCAGCCGACCGGGACGGTGCCGCTTCCGCGCGAGTATCTCTGCGAGAATGCCGCGGCGCACGGCCTTCATCTCACCCCCGAGGCCATGGCCGCCCTCTTGCGCTGGACCCTCCAGACGGTGCCCCAGCTCGACGCGGCTACGAAATTCCTCACCCCCCGCGCCACCGCCGCCGGCTCGCTCCTGTTTCGGGTGTCGCACCCCTTCGTGGATGAAGTTTCGTACACGTCCGGCTGGTGGCGGGAGGTCTACGCTGGCCACGTGTTCTACCACCATCCGGGCCTCGGCTCGGGAGGCGAGTCCGCAATTGGCTTCTGCCCCGAACTCGACGCGGCCTATGTCATCTTCTCCGATACGCAACACGGCCCGCGTGCACAGACGAACGCTATTCAATGCACCCGATGGGCGATCTACGCACATTTGTGCGGAACGTCGCCGCCTTCCTTCCCAGCCGCGGCGAAGGGGCGCGCTTCCCTGATGCGATCGGTCTTCGCCGGATCGAGCGGCAGCGCACGAACCGCGCTCGCCGCCGACGAGGCGCGTGCGCTGTGCGGACTTTACGCGGCCGGCGACCGCCATGCGATCGAGATCGGTATCGAGAACGGTCAGGCCTATGTAGATTTCAGCGATCCGCGTCTGAAACGACGCTGGCTCTTCGGATCAACCGAAGACTGTGTCGGACGGCTTCTGCCGCGACAGGAGATAGACATCACCGGACCCGCCACTCCCTCGATCGTTTTCGAGTCCGCCGATACCGCCCGTACCGTTGCCGTGCAGGGCAGGCGGTACGATCGTCACGCCTGAGGGAGACGCGATCGTAGAACATGTTCCAAGGACGCAGCCATTACGGCTGGGCTGGAAACGTCAAGATCCGCCAGTGCTGCCCATTCGATGCCGAGGCCCGTCTCGATGAGAAGGAAGAAGCCGAGCAGGGTTACCGAGTCGATGCCCATGTCTTCGAAAGGAATGTCCCATAGGTCTTGACAACCTGCGGGACGCGGAAACGTCGCGGCGAGGCAATCTAGGATGGTGCTGCGGATGGTGGCCGCGTCGATCATCCGGCCTGCTTCCCCTTTAAGGCTCCGGCATCGCCTCCCTTGCCGGCGCCGCCAGAGGCTGCGAGCAGCCAGATCATCATCAACCCCGGGGCGATGGCGAAGCCGAGCGCATAGCCTTCGCGTTGCACGAGAGCGGCGAGCAGGAGCGGGCTGCCGCGATACCCCACTTCCGACAGCGCAACCATTCCCGCGATGATGCGGCCGTGTTCGGCCTCTTCTCCCATCTGAACGGCGTCGCTCGTCAGGCGCGGCATGGCGAGCCCGTAGCCGAGTCCAGCCACCAGACCGAGCGCCGGAAGCGCAAGGACAGTGAGGGCATTCCCGGCCGCCGTAACGGCCGGGACGGCAAGCGCAGCCGTGGCCAGAGTAAGCAGGTTGAACCGCGGGTTCAGGTGAAGGCGCCCGACAAGCAACCGACCTGCCGCGCTCCCGAACAGCGCCGCTGGGAGCAGGGCGGCAGCCCCGGTGGCCTCATTACGGGTAGAAAGGGTGGACGCCCAGGCCGGGCTGAATTGCGCCAAGACGCCGAAGCTGGCCGCCGCGAGCGCGAAGGGAACGCTCAGCGACCAGGGTACGATCCTGTGAACGGCACGGGGCGCACGTGCTCGATCCGCAGTGACGGCAGCCGAGGGTTCGGCGGATAACGGAATGAGCAGAGGGACCGATAGCGCGGCTCCGGCGAGGCCGATCAGGAGAAACGTGCCGGCCTCACTGCTCAGGATGCGCGCGCCGCAGGCGGCGCCGACCGCCGCGCCGAACTGGAACGCGACGCTGAGCTTACCGAAGCCGGCCGCCCGACGCGCCGGCGGCACTGACCGGCTGACATAGGCGAACATCGGCGTGATCGCGACGAGATGCCCGAAGCCCTGCAGAGCGCGCAGGCCGAGAAGGGCCCCCCGTGCATTCGGGCCGACCGCGGCCATGACCACCTGCGCGAGCATGAACAACAGTACTCCCGAGGCCGAGACGAGGCCAAGTCGTCCTACGCGCGAGACATGGTCGCCAATTCGGGTGGACAATGCCAGGAAGGGCAAAAGCGACACTGCGACAAATGCACCGATGAACAGCGCATCTGCACCACTTCGCCTGAGGTGGTAGGCAAAAACGACGGTGAATGTGCTCGTGAACGCATAGGCAGCGGCAGCAAGCAGCACGGTTACCTGAAGATGCGGGTTTTCACCACCGTTCATGCGAGAACGGCTCGCAGACGATTGCCGCGGCGGATAACCGCAGAGCTTGAGAGAAGCCCAAAGCCCCGGCGGACCTGTAAAGACGCGATCACAGCAAAGACAACTCCCGGTAGTTTTCGTCTGTAAGGGCTACTGAACCCTAGTCCCTGATGGGAACCAGAACGGCTAACGGCTAGCGATGACCCTCTCAAGAATGACAGCGATAACAAGCAGACGCCGCGGTGGCGGCAGAGGCTAGGTCGATGACGCCGCCAGCATCAAGGTTGTTTTCTATGCCCAGCCGATTCCATAACGCTCCGAGTGCCATCGTGTAACGACTCACTATTTTTCCAAGCACTTGGCCCCTTTGACTACCAGGAATCCGAGTGGCCTCGAAGAACATTAGCAAGAATGTGGCTAGAGTCGAGACAATCCTCCAACTCGTGCTTGACATGGTGCAACATGAAACCCACACTCGTTTCGCCTCGGAAATCATAATCGATTCCGAGTCATCGACACGATCAAGAAGGGGCTGATCATGGGCACGGGCAAATCTGGAGGCGGAACTTACAACCGCGAGCTTAGCCAGGAGGAATTCGATTCAGTGGTGAGGTCCGCGGGCGGCATGGCCGCGTCGATGCGGGGCGTGATCGCCTCGCTGCGCGGGCAAATTGCGTCGGCAAGAGGGATTCACGCCTCCTTGCGCGGCGTCGCCAGTTCGGTTGCAGGCATCAGCGGAAGCTCGGTCGGCCTTGCCGCCTCGATGCGCGGCCTCGCCGCTTCGGTGAGCGGTCTCGTCGCCTCCCTGCAGGGCGTGGTGGGTTCGGTCCGTGGAACGGCCGGTTCGCTCGCAGGATCCATGCGCGGCGGCGCGGCTTCCGTTCGGGGCGGCGCGGCTTCCGTTCGGGGCGGCGCAGCTTCCGTTCGGGGCGGCGCAGCTTCCGTGCGAGGCAAAGCCGCTTCCGTGCGTCCCGCCAAGTAAAGCCGTCACGGCCGGGCTTGATGCACGGCCGCTGGGCCGAGCGGTTGCCGGCGCTGGAGACGATCGCGCGAGCGGGGTCCGGCGCGGACGTGCAACCCGCTCCGCCCGAAGATGGCCTCGGCGGTTTCTGCCGGAAGGGGTGCCGCAGCGATGATGATACGTTCTCTGACGAGACTCGCCGGCGTGCTGGCCGTCGCGCTGTTGCTCTGCGGCGCACCCTCCGCGTCCGCGCCGGGCGGGAGCACGAGGCCCGGGTCCCCCGGCACGAGCCAGCCCGGCAATGTCGATTACGACATGTATTTCAACAGTCCCGTGTTCGACGATCCGCAATGCGCGATGGAGGCGGTCGACGGCCGCCTGCGCATCGACCCGGCGCTCACCAACGCTGCGATGTCGTGTCCCGACATGCTCGCGTGGAAGGTGTTCATCGAAACCGTCCGGCAAAATTTCATAACCGAGTGGACGAGCGGGGACCTGATGTGGCCGGCCGAGCCTCTGCCGCTATGCCCGTCGGCGCAGGGGCAGCCCTGCTGCATGCCGGGCAGCAGCAGCAATCCGGGCTATTCGGATTCCAGCGACCCCGGCCGCCACTGCCCTTTCTATACCGGCGGTCGCAATCAGCCGGTCGTGGCGGCGCTCACGGCGCACCGGAAGGACAATTCGCGGGTTGTGGGCCTCCCGGAAATGCACGGTCCGGTCTCGATCACGACGAAGCCGGTCTCCTTCTACAACCGGTCGATGTACGACTATGCGTTCAAGAACAATCTCTACAACAGCGACGGCCTCGTCACCGTCCTCAACAACGCGAACGCGGATCTCGACACCAACTCGCCCTTCCGTGTGCGAAGCGTGCCGGGCCGCCTTACCACCATCTCCTTCAAGATCGACGGATGGATGGTCCGCTCCCAATGGATCAGCAAACAGGACGCGATTGCGGCAGGCGTCAAGGACGATCCGCAAAATCCCTTCATCAGGATCGTTCTTGGCGCCCACCGCAATTATAACTTCAACCCTGAAACCTTCCCACCGGGCGAATATTGGCTGATGTCCTTTCACCTGTCGACGAAGGACATCCCGGTGTGGTTCTGGGCGGATTTCTGGCACGTCAACGCCCCCGGACGCTGCGACTATACCGGCTGCAACGACAGCTACGGCTATTTTTCCGGCTCCAACGTTCCAGCCGGTGTCTCGCGCAATTTCATTCCCCCCGCGACGCGTCAGGCGCCCGCGCGCGACGGCGGCATGGCCCAGCTCTATATCACCGGAACAACCTATCCCGCCGGCACGGCAACTCCGGCACTCGCGACGCTGCTTCGCAAGATGGGCATCGGCACCGGCGCTGCGGCGGGCCCCATGCCGGCACCGGGCGATCCGGCTTGGCTCAGCTATCGGCTGCGGGGCTCGCAATGGGACTTCACAGATCCCGCCGGGCGGCCTTCCTACGTCGGAGCGACCGCTTCGAACGGCGGTATCGTCACCGGCACGTCCTGCGTCAGCTGCCACGCGACGGCAGGGACGCTGGCGACCGGTCCATCGCCCCAAGTGCTCGGGGTCTATTTCAACTGGGCAGGGGCACCCAATGCGGCCAATTTCAACCTCAACGCGCGGCCGGCGACGAACCTCATCCTGCAGAACGATTTCGTCTGGGGGTTCATGCACACCGTGCCGCTTAAAGCTGCGCCGGCTCCGGCAGGCACGGCGGCCGGTCGCCCGTCCCCGGGAGGGCGCCGTGGCGGATCTCGCTAACGATCCGTGGGCGGGAGTCGCCGCCGAATTCTCGTTCGTACCCGGCCTCACTTATCTCAATACCGGCTCCGAAGGATCGATGCCGAGGCGCCTCCAGGCGGTGCTGGGCGAAGCAGTCGCGAAATGGGCGTCCAGCCCGTCGCAGGCCTTTTTCTTCGATCCGCTCCTCGACTCGAAGGAGACCGCCAATCGCGCGCGGATGGCCGCGTTCGTTGGTGCCCGGCCGCAGGAGATCGTCCTTACCGACAACACGACCATGGGACTTGCCATGGTGATCATCGGCTTTCCGTGGCGGCCGCGCGACGAGGTCGTCACCACCCAGCACGATCATTTCTCAATGTATTCGCCGCTCGGCGTGGCCGCCAGCCGCGTCGGCATCGACGTGGTCGAGCTGCCGCTTCCCAGCCCCCCGGAACGCCCCGCCCAGATCATCGACGCCTTCGAGGCGGCGATCACCCCGAACACCCGCGCCTTCTGCTTCTCCCATATCACCTTCACGACGGGCTTGCGGATGCCGGTCTCGCAGCTGTGCGCGCTCGCCAGGTCGCGCGGCATCGCGACCATCGTCGACGGCGCGCATGCCTTGGGGATGCTGGATCTGTCGCTGCACGATCTCGGCTGCGACTTCTACGCCGCCTCGGGCCACAAGTGGCTGAACGGCCCCCCCGCCACCGGCATCCTCTATATCCGAGACGCTCAGACGAACCCCTGGAATCTCGCGGCGGTCATCTCGGAGAAGAGCGCCTCGGTCGGCAACGGCCTCACCATAGCGGAGGCGCTGCAGAAGCGCGGCGAGCTCGGCGGCCCTGCCTATCTGACGCTCGCCCGGACCGCGGACTTCGCGGACACGATCGGCAAGCGCGCCATCGAGACCCGTATCCTCACGCTGTCGGACATCGTGCGCCGCCGCGCGGCCGAGCTGTGGGGTGAGCAATGTCTCTACAGTGTCGGCACAGCGGCGGACACGGACGCGATGCGGTCCGGCCTCGTCGCCTTCCTGCCGTCCCGCGACCCCCTCAGGGCCTATGACGCCGACTTCGTCAACGGCATCGTCCAAACCCTCGTTCAACGCGGCATCTGGGTGTTGTGTACGCAATTTCCGAACGCGGCGGGAGACACGACCCGGCAGATGAATGCGTTGCGGGTTTCGACGAGCCTCTACAACAATGAAGACGATGTGGATCGGTTGTTCGCGGCGCTCCGGGCGATCTATGACTGAGCGGGCGGACCCAGACGGCAGGGTCTCCTGTCGCGAGGGAGATTGGAATTGAACGGCCCGCAGCACGAAGCAACCGCCCTCGAACTAGCGGCAATGCTCGCCAGCGGCGAAATTTCGTCGGTCAAGCTGACGGAGTATTTTCTGCGCCGGATCGACGCGCTCGATCCTCGCTACGGCGCGTTCCGCCTGGTTCTCACCGAGCGCGCCCTCGCGCAGGCGCGGGCGGCGGACGAAGCCTTTTCCCACGGTAAGCGGCTGGGTCCGCTGCAGGGCGTTCCTTATGCCGTGAAGGACCTGTTCGACGTGGCCGGTGTACCGACGACGGCGGGCTGCGATCTTCTGGCGGACAACAACGCCGCCACCTCGGCCGCCGTGGTGCAGGCGCTCGACCGGTCGGGCATGGTCCTGCTGGGAAAGACCAACCTCGTCCAGTTCGCCCACGGTTCGCTCGGCATCAACCTCAACCAGGGCACGCCGCTCAACCCTTGGGCGGCTGTTCCTGTCGCCCCGGGCGGGTCGAGCAGCGGTTCGGCGGTGGCGGTCGCGACCGGCATGACGCCCGTTGCGCTGGGGACCGATACCGGCGGCTCGATCCGTGTACCGGCCGCGCTCAACGGCATCGTAGGCCTGAAGACGACATACGACCGCATCAGCCGCGAAGGCGTCTATCCGCTCAGCCCCACGCTCGACACCGTCGGGGTCCTGGCGACCTCGGCGGCCGACGCCGCGATCCTGTTCGAACTCATGCTTGCGGCCCCGCACCGCGCGCCCGCGAGGGCGAAGCTCGCGCCGCCGACCGTGAAGGGCCTGAGTCTGGCCTTCGCCGACAGCTTGTTCGAAGGCGTCGACGAGGATGTCGCGCGCGCGGTGATGGAGGCGGGCACTCTGCTGGCCGAGCTCGGAGCGTCCATCGAACATATTCCCTTTCCCGAGGCGCAGGCCGCCGTGGACGACAATCCGCACGGCCTG
The DNA here is from genome assembly GCF_036403745.1 of Allosphingosinicella sp. Taxonomy (GTDB): domain Bacteria; phylum Pseudomonadota; class Alphaproteobacteria; order Sphingomonadales; family Sphingomonadaceae; genus Allosphingosinicella. The sequence goes on along the minus strand of NZ_DASWQI010000005.1, from coordinate 40,133 downwards.
ATCAGCGCGGTCGAGGGGTACCGGCAGAACAGCGCTCTCATCGCCACCAACTCGCCGTGGCTTGACCCGATGGTCGTCCAAAGCTTCGCCGCCGGCTCGACCGCGCTGGCGGTCGACTATTATGACGCAATCAGCGGGCTGGCCCCGTTGCGGGCGAAGACCGCGGCGGCGCTCGGGCCCTATGACGGCCTGCTGGCTCCGACCTTGCCGACAGCGGCGACGCCGATCTCGCTCATCAGCCAGTCGGGCGACGCCTACGAGCAGGAGAATTCCACCTATGCGCGGATCACCAGGGTGGGGAACGTTCTGAACCTGTGCGGGGTCAGCGTGCCTTGCGGCTTCTCGGCGGCAGGCTTGCCGATCGGTCTGCAGATCATGGCCACCGCGGATCGTGAGGCCCTCTTGCTGCGCATCGCCGGAGACTATCTGCAGGCGAGATGGGGCGGGAGGATACCCCGCCCGCCGTCACAGATGCGCGATCACTCGGCCGCCTCCGCCTGCACGAAGGTGTCGTAGATGCTGCGGATCGTGCGCACCGACTCGAAATTCACCGCGCGGCCGGCGAGCGGCGCGCCGGTCAGCTTCTCGAGGAAGGCGTAGAGCTCAAGCAGGCCGAGCGAATCGAGGACGCCGGTCTCCAGCAGGTCCATCTGGTCGGTGAAGCAACCGGGGGACAGGCCGGACGTCGTTGCCAGGAAATTGCGGATCGCCCGCGTCTCCGCATGCCGTGCTTCGGGCGCGGCCGAGGCGTCCCGGCCGCACTTCGCCGCCTGCCCCTCCGGCGGTAGTCCGGCTGGCGGATCGAGCAGGCTGCCCTCATAATCGCCATGGGCGACATGGTTGATGTAGCAGCCCTCGCCGCCGAGGACGCGATAGGAGTGAAGGGCGCCGGCCGGAATGAACATCGCCGCCGGGCTTCGCAGGGCGCGCACCTCGCCGTCGAGCATCACCTCGACCTCGAGGCCGGCCAAGCCCGGCCCGCTGCCGAGGAACATGAAGAGGCTGTCGCAAACGTGGCGATGGGGGTCGACATGGCCGGGCGCCGGTCCGTCCTGGTGCGGGATCTCGCGGACGATGCAATATTGGCGGGCGTGGCGGACGAAACGCTCGTCTATCATGACGTGCCGAAAGCCCGGGCCGGCACGGTGATGGCGTAGCTCGGTCGCCGATATCACCTTGGGTTTGACCACGAACTCGTCGATCGGCCGCTCCGCCGCCGGCTCCGCCACCGCAATCGTCCGCCCGACCCGCTCGGCGTCAAACACCGCATAGGCAAGGGGAGTCCGGAGCACCGCCTGCGTATGAAGCCGGGCGGTGTGGGTGAAGGCGTTCTTGCCGACGATCGGCCGCCGCTCATCGACCGGCGACCGCGTAACGGCGGCGACGTAGCGCGACAATTCCTGGAGCAGCGCCGGAGCGCGGAGAGGACGGTAGCCGGCGAGATCGAGATTGGCGAGAAAAGCGGTGAGATCGGTGATGCCGCACCGCTCGCCCAGGCCATTCACCGACGTCGAAACCCATCCAGCGCCCGCCTCGATCCCCGACCAGGCATTGGCCATGGCGAAGCCGCGATCGTCGTGGACGTGGATTTCCAGCTCGGTGCCCGGGAGCGCGTCCCGGATCGTCGCGATTGTCTCGGCGAAGCTTGCCGGCGTCATCGCCCCGAGCGTGTCGGCATAGCAGATACGATCCGCCCCTTCCGCCACCGCCGCGCGCAGGACATCGATCACCAGATCGAGCGGAGTGCGGGTTCCATCCTCCAGCGTGTAGCGCACCTTCAGGCCCTGCGCGCGGGCGAACGCGATCGAGCGGCGGATCATGTCCAGCACCGATTCCCGCGATTTCCCATGGAGCCGCGACAGCCGCGATATGCGATTGACCCCGCAAAAGATGCCGACCCAGTCGGACCCGCTCTCCTTGGCGGCGAGGATATCCTCGTCCCGCGCCCGCGCATGCGACAGCAGCGGCACCGACAGGCCGAGCCGCGACAGGGCCAGGATCCGCTCGCGCTCGTGCGGACCGACGATGGCGTGGCCGCATTCGATCATGTCGACGCCGAGGCCCTCCAGCATCCTCGCCACGTCCACCGCCTGGGCGTTCGTGAAGCGGACGCCCGGCGACTGATTGCCCTCCCGCAAGGTCGCATCGATGATTTTCACGGTACCGTCCATGAGAACATTGCCTCCACGTCTTGCGGTCAGTCTCACTCGATGTAACCGGCAACCATTTTGAGCGGCATGGCGATTGAGAGTGGTGGCCGCCCGGCGAATTCCTTTTCAGCCTCTTCGACGATGCTTGCGAGCTTGGTCGCGGTCCGATCGTCTTCCTGGCTTCTCTTGTAGGCCGACCAAGTCTGCATGTAGGCGATCAGCTGGGGAAGGGTCCATTTGACTTCGATCGCGAACGCCGGCGTCTGCAGCCGCCTGTAAGGAAAATGAATGTCGGCATTGCCGTAGCCGCGCCACAGAATGGCATTGTTGCGCGCCCAGAAGGGTTCGATCAGCGCGCGGAACGGCCGGACCAGCCGGCGCTCGACGTCGGGGTCGCAATCGAACCACGCATAGCCCCAGGCGCAGAACAGGGCGCCGGGCTTCGATACGCGCGCCGCTTCCGGCCAGAACCTCTCGTAATCGAACCAGTGCAGCGCCTGCGCGACGGTGACGAGGTCGAACAGCTCGTCGGGATAGTCGGTCTTCTCGGCGGCGCCGGGGGCATAGACGATATTGGGCCGCTTCTCGCCGTGCGCCACCTGCTCGACGCTGATGTCGCTGGCGTGGACGACTTTGAAATACCGGGCGAGATCGACCGCCGCCTGCCCGTTGCCGGTCGCGCAGTCCCACGCCGCCGCCCGCCCGGGGCAATGGGCGAGGAGCCATTCGTAGAGCGCGATCGGATAGCGCGGCCGGAAGACGGCGTAGGCATCCGATTTCTTCCCGAACGTATCGCGTGCATCAGTCATGATCGATCCTTCCGGCGGCGGTTCCCTGGCCTGCGTCCCGGCCAGAATGATGCTCGTACGCGGGCGCCACCCCCCCGCGGTTCGCGCCCGGCTCGCAGCAGCCGGTCAGCGGATGGAGGAACAGGGGCAGGCGCTCGCTGGCGAAGGGGGCGATCCACGTGCGCAGGGCCAGGCGCCGCCGGGGACCGTCGTCGGCGAACGAGGACCGCGCGTGCATCACCCGGTAATTGCCGAGTGCCAGCAGATCGCCGGGCAGGGGCGCGAAGCTGCGCTCCGCCCGCAGCGCGTCGAGAACGGCGTCGAAGCGGTCGAGTGCGTGGGCCTGACGGGAGGTGAGCCGCGGGCAATCGCCATGGCGCTGCGAGTCGGTGATGAAACGGCGGATGTAGTGCCCCCGGATGCCGCTCTCGGTCCGCCACAGGATAGGCCGCCAATGCCAGGCGATCGACGGGAAGGCGCGCTCCTCCCGCAGGTCGAACGGGAAGCCGTCGAACAGGGTCGCGCAGGCGTCGGGATCGACCTGCTCCAGCCGCGCCGCCGCCTCGTCATAGCCGACGACGCTGATCTCGCCGCCGGCCTGTGCGGCATGCACGTAGAGCAGCAGGTTCACGTCGCAGCGATCACTGTGGAAGGCGAGTTCGGCGCCGGTCTGGTGCCCCCGCGTCTTGTGGCTGGCATAATCCTGGCCGGCATCCTCGATCCGCGCGAGCCGGGTGCCGGCGGCGGTCTGCGCCACGATGAAGCCGAGTTCGGCCGAAATCTCGAGGAGGAGACGTTCGAGACAGCGCTCGTTGACCACGTCTTCGCTGTCGAACAGACGCAGTCTCACCCAGCCGCATCGGTCGAGCCGGTCCTGGACAAGGGCGGCAAGCGGCGCCGCCGCCGTCGAAGGAGCGCCGGCGCACCCGGCCGCCGGAACGGCGACAGCGGCGAGAACCGCGCAGGCAAGGGCTGAATCCAGCGGCGCCGCCCTCATTGCGAAGCCTCGGCAAAGGCGGCGCCTTCCACCCAGGCCGCCGAGAAAGCGTGGGGCAAGCGGGCGGCGACGCGATCGCGCACGTCGCTTATGCCGGCATCCCTCAGCCGTTCAACCGTGCGCCGCACCTGGCCGCGGCGGATATACTGATCGCCCTCGGAGGAATGGAGGTGAACGATGGTGTCGTGCCGCGCCGTGCCGCGCCGCGGCGGACCGCCCGCGGGGAGGTAAGCGGCGAAACTGTGCACCGCCGCGATCGGCAGACTTCCGCGGCATGCGAGGTCGAGAGCCAGCATCCCGCCCTGCGAGTGGCCGAACAGGCGGATCGGCCCGTCCCCGTCCGGGCAGGTGCGAAGATGCCCGGCGATCGCCGCCTCGACCCGGTCGGCGGATTCGGCCAGCATCGCGGCGAGGCGGCTCTCGACACCGCTGAACGGGAACCAGCGGCGATGACCCGTGAGCGCCTCCGCCTCAAACCCGTCGAGGAAGACGGCGCCTGGGGCCAGCAGGGGCGCGAACGGCTCCCATTCCTTGCGAAACAGCGCCGCCGAGCTGCCGAAGCCGTGCAGCAGGAAGTCCGTCATGCCGGACCGCCGATTTCGCGGCATCCACCCGACCCGATCTCGACGGCGGATTCGTTGAGAGCGGCGGGCGGGCAGACCGCGAACGCGAGGACGAGGCCGGTTCGCTCGCGCGCCGTTTGGTTGCGGCCACTCGAATGCACCGCCCTCTTGTCCATCAGGATGCAGTCGCCGACTTCGGCACACAGCTCGACCGGCTCGCCCAGCGCCGATACGTCCATGACCTTGTGATAGGGGTGCGACAAATCAACGTAGAGGGCGCCCGGCGGCCGCTTGTGACTGCCCGGCAGGAACCGCAGGCAGCCGCTGCCCGCCGGCACGGGCGTCAGCGGCACCCAGGCGGTCAGCCCGGCCGCCGACGCATGGCCCCAGAGATCCTCGTCGCAGTGCCAGCCGACGGTCGAGTCGCTCCGCGGATATTTGATGAAGGCGGCCGAGCGGATCAGGAAGGGCCGCTCCCCCAGCGCCCGCACCACGAGCGGAAGCACGCCGCTGCGCTCGAGGAAGGCGCTCCAGAAAAGCGGGTCCGCCTGCCACAGCCGCCGCAGCTTGATCGGCCGCGCGTCGGCGCGATTGAACAGGTCGAGGGTCGAAGGAATATCGGTCCGCGACCGGTTCCTGCGCAGCCAGCGCAGCGCATCGCCGGCGGCCCGTGGGTCCACGACCCGCTCGAAGCGGGCGAATCCGCGCGCCTCATAGTCGCTCTCGGTCATCCGCGAGCCTCCTCCCGCAATCGTCCTTCGCGGTGCATCTGCATCAACAGGTTGCGCTGGATCTTGCCGTTGGAGTTGCGCGGCAGCCCCCGCTGCCAGACGTAGAGCGCGTTGGGCAGCTTCGTCGGCCCGAGATTGTCGCGCACCCAATCGAGCAGCACGCCCTCCTCGACCGGCTCCGAAACCTGGACGACGACGCAAAGCTCGTCTCCGGACGGCAGGTCGCGGCCGCGGAACGCGCAGGCGTCGACCACGTTCGGCGCCCGGCGCAGATAATGTTCGAATTCGCCCAGATAGTAAGTGTAGCCGCCGCGCAGCACGACGTCCTTGAGGCGTCCGCGGATATAATATCGCCCATCCGCGTCGCGCTCTGCGATGTCGCCCGTCTTCAACCAGCCCTCCGACCAGGACGCTTCTGTCCCGGCAGGATTGTGCAAATAGCCATCCGTCAGCATCGGACCGGCGATCAGCAGCTCGCCGGCTCCGGGGCCCGATAGGTCGCGTTCTTCGGCGTCGATCAGCCGGGCGCGTATGTCGACCGGATAGCCGATCGATTCCGAAGCGCCACCGTCGGTCGCCCGGCAGCCGAAGAAGACGGCGAAGGTGAGCTCGGTCAGGCCGTAGCTGTTGTAGACCGTGACCGGATAAGCGGCTTCGAGGCTGCGAAGCTCCGGCTCCGCGACCGGTGCGGCCGAGCAGAAGGCGAGGATGGGTCTCCCGCCCGGACGCGGCGGCAGCGCGTTGAGCAGCCGTACGAGTGGCGGCACCAGATAGACGAAGTCGGTTCCGTCCTCGGTCGCCGCCCGCCATGCCCTCGCGGCGTTGGCGATGGTGAAGGACGGATAGATCGTCGTCCCCGCCCCGACTTCGCGCGGCAGGAGGAAGCAGACGCCTAATATGCCGAGGGAATTCAGTTCGAACAGACAGGCGCACCGCTCCACCGCGGCGAAATCGTGTACGGAAAGGCAGGCGCGGTAGGCGGAGCGGATCCGGCGATGGGTTATCGCCACGCATTTAGGGTTGTCCGTCGTGCCGGAGGTCGCCGCATAGAGGGCCACCGCGTCCGGATCGACGGACGGCGGCAGCGGCGCGAAGGTCGCTCCGTCCGCGCAGGCGCGTGCGGGATAAGGGCGAATGGCGGCCGCGTATCTGCCGGCCGCCGACCAGCCGGCTTGCGCGAAGATCGTGCGGCAGCCGACCAGCGCGATCAGGTCCTCGACGATCGCCGGGCCCCAATTGCGGTCGATGAGGAGGACCCCTGCGCCAAGGCGCCAGAGCGCGTTGACGAGGACATGGAAGGCAATTCCGGTGGCGCAGACGATGGCCACCGGCTTGCCCGCGGCTATGTCGCTGCGCAGCATCCCCGCCGCCGCGGCGACCTCGGCGTCGAAGCCGCGCCAGTCGAGCTGCTCCTCCGCGCCGGCGGCCGTGCAGCGCAGGGCCATGTCGTCCGGTCGGCGCGAGGCCCAATAGGCCGCCACCCCGTCGAGGGTCAGCTCCGTGGGCGCGATCCGGTTAGCCGCGGTCGCCATCCGCAGCTCCATTTTCGATCAGGAAGGTCAGCGACATCAGCAGGCAGGCGCAATCCGCGTCGAACGAGTCCGGCCGCGACAGCAGGCCGAGTGCTTCATCCACTCGATCCGCATCCAGCACAGCCCCGGCGGCGGCAACGATCCGGCGGTGCAGCGGCGCGCGCGCCAGGCAGCGCATCAGCATGTCGTCCGAGGTCTTGAAGCGGACCTTCGGACCGTGCGCGCGCGGCCCGAGATCGTCCGCATAGACTTCGCGCAAGGCGGTCTTGCCGGGCGCTCGGCTCAGCTCTTGCCACGGAATGGACATGGCCACGGCCGGAATCCCGTTGTGCAGAAACGGCACCCGGCCCTCGATCGAGCGCGACATAAGGCAGAGGTCGCTGCGAAGCAGCAGGCGGGTAAGCCGCATCTGCACCTCGATCGTGCGGAGATCCGCGGCGCCTGCGTAAAGCTGCCCGAACCGATCGCGAACCGCGTCCGCGGCGCTTTTGCCGAACAAGGCGTTCACGATCGCATCCCGGGGCGGGTGCCGATAATAATTCAGCTCGGCCCCGCCACGGACCTTCGCATAGCTCGCATAGCCGGCGAAATATTCGTCCACCCCCTCGCCGAGGATCAGGGCCCGGACGCCCGCCTCGGCCGCGCCATCGGCAAGGCGCTGGTAGAGGGCGAGGCTCGACATGGTGGTGGGTTGACCGAAGGCGTGCGCCGCGCTTTCGAATGCGTCCAGGAAATCGGCATCGTCGATCGGGATGACGACGTGCTTCCAGCCGCGCCACACGCCCTCGGGCAGGCCAAGCTCAGCGAGCGATTCGAGCCCGTCGTCAGCGCCGTTCGCGCGGACCGTGACGCAGGTGAGATCCTCGACGCCGAGCGCGTTCAGCTCGTAGGCGAGGATCGTTGAGTCGAGGCCTCCGCTCAACGCAAGGCCGAGCGGTCCGATGCCGAGCGTGCTGCGGGCGACGGATGTCCTGATCCTCTCCCTCAGCATTCCGGCGTCCCCGCGCGGGGCGGGCGGAGCCAGGGCGCCGTTCTTCGGATGAAGGCGGACCATGCCGTCCCTCACCTCGACATCGTTCTTCCAGGCGAGGAAGGCGTCGCGCACCCACGTCTGGTCGCTCAAATACCAGCCATAGGCAAACAGCTCGGCGAGCGCTCCGGAATGGACGCGGGGCCGCCCGCCCAGCTTCAGAAGGGGTGCGAGCTCGGAGCAGAAGCCGATCGCCGCGCCCTCGCGGCGGAAGAACATCGGCTTGATGAAGTGGGGATCGGTCGCGAGGACAAGCGCGCCGGCATCGCCGGTGTAGCGGGAATAAGCGTACATTCCGTCCGCGTCCCCGCCCCGGAGCGCTTCGACTTCGCGCTCGAGACCGTCTTCGATCCCGCAATAGCCGCCGGGAGCGAACTGGCCGTAAATCTGGCCGTTATAGGCTGAGATCGCGTCGCCCGCGCGGATCGGGAGCTGTGTGTCGGGCCCTCTGAATCTCAGCCGATGCATGCCCATCTGCAAACGGTGGTCCCGATAGACGCCCGCTGCGTCGGGGCCACGATGCCTTACGGCCGCGAACAGTCCCTCGAAGCCCGCCCCGGCCCCGTTTTCCGCATAGATGCCCGCTATTCCGCACATGGCGACGGCCATTGCGGTTCACAGGTCCGATCCGCCCGCCGCCCCACGGCCTACACCGTCTCGAGCGCGATGGAGCCGCACGAAATCGGGCCGCACAGGAACAGGAGGATCGATTCCGAGGGGCCGAGAACATTCTTCTCCTGAAGATCGCGCAGGCTGATCAGCGGGTCGAAGGGGATATGCCCCATCTTACCAACGTTATCGAGGAACGTGCGCTCGGGCGGGAACCCAAGCAGCTTCGCGTATGTGAGGGTCGTTAGCTTGTTGTAGTCGCCTAGGATCGCCCACTTGAAATCGGCCGGCTGGCGGCAGCAGCTGTCGTAACAATCGGCAGCGGCATTCTTCATCGCGCGAAACATCTCCAGCAGCCGGCTCGCCATATCGGCATCGGCCTGAAATTTCCGGTATGGAGCGGTTCCGACGTGATCGAGGACAAAGCCCCCGGGGGCGGCGTCTCCATTGACGATGCAGGTGGCCACTCCGTCGCCGGCGATCGATATGGCTTCATCCATCAGGCGGGATTTGATCGAACCGAACCGTTCCGCCGCGACAATGAGGACATTTCGGCTGAGTCCGCTTCCAACCATCGCCCGGGCCAGCATCAGCGCCTGCAGCAGGTTTGTGCAGCCGCCATAGGTGGCGCAGAACAGGGAGGCGCTGTTGATGCCGAGGCTGGCGAACAGGTCGAAGGACGCGTTGCGGACTTCGCGGAAGCCTTCGCTGTTTTGGGAATGGCGGGCGTCGAATAACTGGAAGAAACTCTCCGTCGCCAGGATGACGACATCGATATCGTCGGAGGCGAGCCCGGCCAGGCCCAGGGTTTCACGTGTGCATGCCGCGATGGCGTCCGCGAGCGTACCGTGGAATGAGGAATAGCCGGTAACGCCCCGGCCCAGCAGCTCGTCGACAGTCTCCACCGGGACCCCTTCCGGGATCAGCGACCGAATGGACTTCAACTCGCCCAATTCGTAGCTAATCGCCCGCAGGACCGCCGGACCCGCTGTCATGTGGCTTGGCCCGGACGGACGTCCGCCCCGTCGAGAGCGCTGCTCGCCAGCGACTGGATCGAAATCATTGCGTCTGGCCCTCCGTCAGACGGCACAATTGGCCGACGGTCTCGCACGCGACGACGGCATCCAGCGACAGGGAGGAGCCCTTCAGCTCTTCGAGGTAAAGGAACATATCGATGAAGGCGAGAGAATCGAGCACGTCCACCAGAACGGTGTCGAGCGTCACCGTATCGTGACCCGGCCGCTTCCTGAAAAACGCCAGGATTTCTCCCGAGTGATCCGTTTCATCCACTGAATTGATCCAATCCACCCGCTACAGGGCCTACCAAAGGCCGATTCTGCCATGGAACGAACAATGTCGCGCCGGAGATACGATTAAATCACACTAAGTTGGCAATCCCCCCACCTGCTTCAGGCAATTCGCTGATGCGCGAAATCAAGTCAAACGAATCGCCGGATGCCATTCTTGCCGGACTTATCCAAGATCGTCCAGAGCGGGGGTTCGGCGTCTCCAAAGTTCGTCCATGAATGTTTCTGCGACGACGTTTCAGTGAGCGGGCAAGTTCGAGGGCCGCGACGGGCTCTTCTCGGAATTTTAGGAGGCGCGCATGGTACGCGTCGTGCGCCGAGGTCGCGCCCTCATCCGTGCCGCCCGCAAGAGAAGCCGGAGATCTGCCGATCGAGGCTAATCGCACGCTTGCAGAAGTGGGGCCTGCGGAAGGCCCTCGGCGGGGAATCTGCGGGATGGCGACGGGGCCTTTCCCTTGGCGCAGCCGCGCCACGCGCCATCCTTCTCCATGTAGGCCATGAGTCTCAACTGACTGACGCAGCATTCTGCGAGGAGTAGTTCCACGGCTTCACATATTACCGGCTATGGGCGACCTCGGGTGATCCGTGACACAATCTTGCGCGAAAACTGAGGGTCGCCTTCCGCTAGCTGCGGTGGCGGTAGGGGCGTCAGCCGCTGCCGCGTGAGTGCCGCAAAGTAAGTGGACTTGGGATCAGTTTTCTCCAAAACAGACACGGGAACGGAGCAAGGCGCAGCTGACGCGCCGCATCGAGGGTCGAATGTCTTCTAAGTCAAACTCTCGCCGCGGTGTGCACCAACGGCCTCTCGCCTGCTCCGCAACCGCTGAAGCGAACAACTCCGCGCCGGGGGTCGTGCTCCTCGCCCGATCTCTGGTCGGATTCGGCCGTTCGATCCTCGGGCTCACGCACGGGTTGCGGCTTGCCATGGCTGAGCGCCAGATGAGCCGGTTTTCGAAGCTGACGGAGAGGGAGGTGGAATTCCTGGTCCTCTACGACCGGCCTCTCCTTATCAAAGAGATCGCGTTTCGATGCGGCGTGGGAGAACCAACGGTCCACAAGGCTTTCGAATCCGCGAGGCGTAAGCTGGGCACGCGGACCACGCGCGAGGCTGCGCGCCTCGCAGTCGAATGGCACGAGCGGGAGAAATCAATAGCTGGTTTTCATACCCTTGGAAGCTCTGCGGAATCCGTCATGCTGACCCCGTCCAACGAGGACCGGGAGGGGCTCCCCCGCCAAGACGCGCCATCAGTTACAGAAGAGCACGAACATCGCTCTTCAAAGGCACGTTCGTGGGGGATTCTGTCCGTGCTCTGGGGAGGAGGACAGACGTTATCGCCGGGGGAACGCGCTGCAGCCATCGTGCTGCTCACATTCCTGATATCCGGGATGCTGGTGACGATCGGCCGCGGCCTCGGCTATGCTGTAGCCGCTGCGGTCCACGCGCTTCGCTGAACCCCTTCTATAACAAGGAAAGCGGGCACCCGCCCGTCAGGGGAATCTATGACCAAACCCATCATCGCGTGCGCAAGAGAGATCGCCGCTGATCTTCGCGCCCAGGAAAATGACGTGGACGACACCCTCGCTGGCCAGGCGCGGCTCATCAGCCGGTTGGTCGAGGCACGCCGGTCTGCGGGGCTCTCGCCCATGGCAGGCGCGGACATCGTCGATCAGGCCATCGTTGCAGTCTCGCAGTGCGGTGAGCTTCGCAGGACCGTGCGCCCCCTTCACCAATCGCTGGCTGCGCTCGACATCCGCTCCATCGGCGACACCGTCGACTGCCCCGACGTTCTGACGGGAGGCCTTTCGGCAATCTCGAACGCTGAGGCGCAACGCGCGCAGGCTTGACCGGGAAGGGCCTCCGTGGTCGCTCGGCCCCATGCGCATCGCCTTATTCTACTTTCTCCTCGGAACAGTAGTCATCTATGCTTTCGTCTCGGGGAAAAAGCCGGAGCGGATTGGTGCGTCGATCATGCTCGTGGGGACCGTGGTCGGGCATCTCGCATGGTCGACGGGGCCTCAGCGACTCGCCCACATTGAAGCGGGGGCACTGGCCGTCGACATCGCTGCTCTCGCAGCTTTCTCCGCGCTCGCGGTGCGCACGGACCGAAACTGGACATTATGGCTCGCGGCGCTCCAGCTGATCGGCACCCTGGCGCACCTCGCAAGGGCCATCGATCCGGGGATGTTGCCGGCAGGGTACGCGTTCCTGCTGGTGATCTGGAGCTATCCGATGCTGCTGACGATCGCGCTCGGGACCCGAACCCAGCAGAAGAAGAAATTTTACGGGCACGCCTTCGGGAGCTAGCGCCCCAGCTGCGGGAGCTCGCTGAGCTCCTTCTGCCGAGGATCGGCGAGGAGGGAGTCTCCGCTGAGTGGGTGCGCGGCATCTTGAAGGCCCGGCGGCTGCGCGAGAGGTACTTCGAGCGGGATTTGTTCGCCGACCCCGCCTGGGACATCATGCTCGACTTACTGGCGGCCAAGCTCGAGGGGCGCCGCGTCTGTGTCTCCAGTTTGTGCGTGGCGGCGGCAGTGCCTCAAACCACCGGGCTACGATGGATACGGCTCCTCGGTGAGCGAGGTCTGATCGAGCGATCGGAAGATATGCAGGACGGCAGACGGATCTATGTCAGTTTGTCTGCGTCGGCAGCGGAGCGGCTCACGGCACTGCTCGCCTCGGTCCGGTCCTCCTGCGTGCCGGCATTATGAGCGGCTGCGGCGCAGCAGCCGTTAGAAAGTCATCGATAGCCATGCCGCCGATAGGCGGTCCTGACTATGGGCAGATTCAGAGAAATTAGTGTGAGCGGCATTGGCCGCCAGAAGTGACGAAATGGAAGTAGCGGCCTCCAGCCGGAGCCGTTGCATGCCTGAGCGCGACCATTCGAATGTCCTCGACTTCCATCAAGATTGCGCCTCCGCCGCGCCCTGGATCTGATCGCGAGCCTCGGCGGAACGGTCCGTGCGCAGCGCGTCACTGCCCTCGGACGGCCAGCTGCGGACATGTACAAGGTTTTCCCAAGCCGGCTCGAAGTGGGAGTCACGCGGGCTGCCGTGCAGGCGCAGGAGCTTCTTGCCTGGTCCCGGCTCCGACAATCCGACGTCATTCTGGCGCGGCTTCGCGATCCAATCGAGCCGCTGGTGGAGATAACGCTCGATCTTTGCCTGCGCGACGGGGGGGGTACATTTCTATCCGGCTACCGTCCTTTCCTCGCCGATGCTGGCGCGTGGTGGCTCGTCGGACACGAAGGAAGTCTGCTGTTCAAGGTGGCCAGCGGCGAGCTCATACCGAGCCTTACGCGTCCGTGGCGGGCGCAGGAGACGCCGTGGCGCGGCATTGATGCCGCCGAAGTCTATGCTGGTCTCCAGATCTGGGAGCCGTCGCGCGGCGGGTAGAGAGCGGTGATCTTCCACGCCAAACGCGACGGCAGCCTAGAGCCCTATCCCTCGCCGTAGTGCGGATTCGCCCAGGCGCCGCGCTTTAGCGGACGGCTTGCGCAAGCGAAGACTCGCCGCGGATCGCGCACCTGCGCCGTGAGCATGACGAAGTCAGCTGGCGTGATTGAAAATCCGGAAGAGTGGAGGGGAGGGGAGGGGAGCGTTCACGCTCCACAAGAGGAAAAAGGCAAATGCTTCTCACTGAGCTCGCTCACCCGATGGCGGTTCCCCAATCAATACGGCGTTCCGCCCAGGCCGTCTCCGTTACTCTCTCGCTTATCGGCGGGTCCACCGCGGGCAGGCAGGTCGCTCGTCCGTGCTCCGGCTACGTCGCTGTCGATATGAAGGAACTCTCCATCTGGGGAACCCGATGCGACGCGCCGCTCCTCGTTGATCAAGCGGAAGCGGCCGCGCGCGCATCATGTAGAGACATACTCATCGTTCGTTTGAGGGCAGCGCTGGAGAATCGATCTCCCGTCACTTTCGACTGGGTCCCGTGTAACCGTACGATCCCGCACCGGTGCGGCCTGCTTCCTGCAATGACGTTCGGTGGAGGACTGGCTCTAGTCGCCGACCAGAACGAGGAGCTACGTCTCGACGTCTCCACCGGAGGAGTGGCGGTTGCACCTCTCGATACCTCGTGGGGACTTCAACGCCCGTTGGCGACTGCAAGAGCGATCGCCGTCTTCAGCAACCAGCTGTGGCGGGGGCTCTGACGATGGCGCGCACGAGGAAAAGCTCCGCGGGGACCGGAGCCCGCTCCGTTGAAGGGCGCTCCTGGGCCCCCAACATGTTTCTCGATCCCGCTGGCTCGACGCCTGGGTTTCACTATTCTGTCCTGCGCAGGACATATATGGGGCGCGAAAATAGTGCGTCGAGCTTCGTGCGACAGAAGCTCTACCCAGTGGACGCCCCGCCGGGGGGTGCCTGGGAGCCGCCGTTCACCTGCTTCAGGTATGATGTGCTGCTGCCGAAAGGCGGCGTAGACGCCTTCATGTGCCCCGAGCGTCTGCTCGAAGCGTACGAGCGACATCTGTTTTCGTGGCGGCAAGGGCTGCTTTGCGTCCTGAAAGTGGACCAACCGATTTCCGAGCCCCTTCAGGCCTCTTACGAGCGCATCCGGGATGCCGCGCGACAATCGTTTGCGCTTAAGAGGAACCTGCCGGTTGTGCTCGTCGCCCACGCGCCATTCCTGGCGGGGGCGAGCCCGGTGAACCGCGGCCCGCACTGTCACGTGATCGCGCTGACCGCGGAGCTTTCGATCCTCGGCTTCACCACGACCAACGACGAGATCACCTCCGATGCGGGCCACTTGGTACTCTATCGGGAATTCCAAGATGCTGGGGCAATCTCCTGATGAGACATCGCCCCTTACTCTGCCAAGCAGTCAGCGTTCGCGGGCCGCCTTAGCAGTCCTCGGACGAGCGGCGGGCTTGGCAGCCGGTTTTCGACCAAGACCAATCTTTTTCGCCATGTCCCGTCGCGCCTGCGAATAGCCGGGCGCGACCATCGGATAATCCGCGGGCAAGTTGTACCGGGCACGATACTCCTTTGGAGTGACGCCGTGCGTCGCTAGGTGCCGCTTCAACGCAGCGTAGGGCTTGCCGTCGATCATCGAAATGATGCGCTGCGGATCGGCGAGGGACTTGCGGCGGGTGACAGCCGGCTTGAACTCCGCTTCCGCCGGTGTCGCGTCCGCAGCAACGGCGGACTTTGCAAGCCCCGCGAGAGCGCCATGGGTTGATGCGATGACCGCCGGCAGGTCGTTCACGCTAACATTATTGTGAGATACGTAAGCGGCAACAATGTCGGCCGTGAGTGCGGTCAGCTCCGCATTTTCGTATTCTGGCATGTGCCCTCCTCATCGCCGGCAGCCACACGCGCTTTGAGAATCCCGCGCCGCCGGCCCCGAGGTCATTAGGGCAGTCTTCAGGAATGCGCCAGATTTTGGCGGTCATATCGTTCGTTTTCGCCACGGAGGTGCCGAGATCGGTGAGCCGCCGTGAACCTTCGTGCTCTTCTCCTTGAACCATGCTTCGGCGTAGCGGTCGCGGCTCCGCACGTGCTGCACCAGGTCCTTCTTCACGCTGGTGAACGCGCCAATCAGAGTGGCAGCCTCAAGGAATGCGATGTCGTCGCCAAGGTCCTCTTCGAGCTCCGCGATCGCGATGAAAAGGATCATCATCAACTTGTTATCGGCGCACCGTATCGCAAATCGGGGCGACCGCAGCGGAATGGCCGCGAGGAGCGCGACGGGATCAGACTCGGTCGCTTCGGCGAAGCGTACGAGGCGATCGTAGGAGATGCGGCCGTTCCCCGCCTCGAAGTGCTCGTACGAGCGGAGCGGCATGTTCATCGCACGCGCGACGTCACTTGCCCTCAGACCCCGTTCCTTTCGAATGGTCCTCATCGCTTCGGATAGAAGCGAGGCTGCTGCTCTGTCCCCGGGTGATTTCATACCGGCGCCAGACATTACATGAAGCGAAGGAAATGAGAAGTATGCCTGCTATAGCCCGTTCGGCATTTTATGACCTAAAACACGCAAATTGTTGCGGGTTAGTGGCGACCTGCGGCGTCAGACAGACAACCGCGTTACGGGTTTCTGCAAGTGTGTCGAAAACTAGGGCAGTGAACCCTCTTTACTCTGGACAGGGAATAACGGTGACGAGCAGCGTCCTCGCAATCACGCGAGGAATGAAAAAATGGAAGATGCCAGTCGTGACAGCTTTGGCCGCGCTTACGAGTTGCTGCGCCGTAAGCTGGCAGAAGGCGAATATCGCCCCGGAACTCGGCTCGCTGTCGACGGGATTGTCACCAATCTGCGCGCGATCAGCGCTACGCCCGTAAGAGAAGCTCTCTCGCGGCTGGCGGGCGAAGGCCTGGTCGAGAGCCGCCGAAAGGACGGCTACTTCGCTCCCCTGCCGACCGCTTCTGAGATCATCGATTTGCTTGGCATGTCCGAGTTGTACCTGCTGGCCGCCGTGAACGAAGCCGCGGGTCGGTCCGCAGTGCGGCCGATAGCACCCGAATGGGTCAACTTGGATCAAGAACCTGGCCCACCAAAGGCGAGCGGCAGCGAAAATGTCGAACGTGAAACAAGGCTGCTCTTCCGCAGCCTGCTGCTGCTTTCCGAGAGCCGCCTGTTGGTCTCGTCCGGTCTCGCGACAGTCGAACGCCTTGGATGGCCGCGAAGGGTGGAATTCGATCCCAAGCTATCGGTTGACGAGACCGCGGCCATGCGAACGGCTTTCGATGCCAAAGATTTCAAGTGCCTGCGACACCTCATCCGTGCATATCATGCGGTCCGTCGCGACGCCGCGATGCGCCTTGAGCGGGCGCTGCAGAGCGTGGCGGACAAGCGAAAAATAGGCGGGATATGATTTGTCTATCGAATGGGAGGATCGTCTTCCTTCGCCTGCCGCGGGTGTGTCTTCGCGGCGGATCAAAGGAGACGGAGATGAAAAACGCCAAATCGCCCCTCGTGCGCGTCGGGAAGGTGAGCCGCGTGACGCGCGCGATCGTGCTCGCCCCGCTGAAGGAGTTCGGCAGCGAGACGCTCGGCTACCCGATGTAGCATGGGGACGGGGCGGCGCCCTTACGCCGCCCCGCTTGCATTGTTCAGTCTCGCACTTCAGGTCCACGCCGTCGAGATAGGTGGAGATCTCATCCTGATGGATGCGGGTCGAAACCAGTTTTGGTGCATCGCCGCAAACACAGCCACAGGCGCCATCCGCTTGCTGGCTGAGCCAGAGGCTGCACAGGAGCCGCTCCACGATCCTGTAATTGTCGATCTGGTCGAGCAGGGACTTCTCGGACGCGGCACGACCGCTGCCCGGCCGCGGAGCCCCTCCTTACCCGGCGCTAGGTCAGGCCTGTCGTCTTCAACAGGAAGAATGAAAATCCCTTGGACCGACGTCGTACTGGTGCTCCTCGCGGGGGCCCTGACATTGTTCAAGTTGAAGGCTCTCCCGCCGCGTTACTGGCTGCGGCTGGCCCCTGCGGCCAAGCGAGCCTGCCGTTGCGACGATGCACGGCTTTCCCAGCTCGCTCAGCGGTTCGATGTCATGCGGCCGTATTTGCCGGGCACAAGCCGCTGCCTCCCGCGATCAATGCTTTTGCTCGAATTCTTAAGGCTGAAGGGCGAGGAAGCAGCGTGGGTTTTCGGCGTCCGAACCCATCCTTTCTCCGCCCATTGCTGGGTTCAGTGCGGTGAAACCGTCCTCAACGACACAATTGACCATGTCCGCTGGTTCACGCCCATCGCCGTCTTCTGACGACCGCGAGCCCTCCTTCCTCGCAATCTTGTTCACGGCCGGCGCCGGGGCAAGGGTGTCCGAGCTTGAGCGGCAAATCGAACGCCGGTGGCCCGGGCTCGGCCGACCCGCAAAGAGCAGAGGCCTCAGTCTCTACGGAGCCGATATCGCCGTTCTGGACGGGGAACTCGGACGTGTCATTATCGCCGGCGATGTGTGGTGCGCCGGGGGGACAGAAGACGCGGACCTCAGCGCTCTCCTCAACGCGGGCAACCTGCTCGATGCGGGAGCACTGGCGGGAGCCGTTTGGGGCAATTACGTAGCGATATTCGAGGAGGCGGGGAGAGGGTCTGCTTCGATCTTTCGGGATCCCTCCGGCGCCCGGCAAGCCTACGTCGCAGCCGATCGCGGGATTGCTATCGTCACGTCGCGCCTTCCGCCGTGGCTTGCCCATGCGCTGAACCCGGCCATTGGTCCCGACTTTCACGTCCTCGCGGGGGCGCTCGCCGCGCCGCCCGTCGCTGCCCAGGCGCTGCTGCTTCATCAGGCAGTGAGTGTCCCCCCAGGATGGGTCGCAGACTGGAGCAGAGGGGAAGTCCGTCTGCGCTCCGAGTGGAGACCGCCCATTGGGTCCGAGAGTCCTGATCGGGAAGTGGGGGCCGCGAAGCTTCGAGGTGCCGTAGTCCAGGCTTGTTCGGCTGTCGCGCGCAAGCACCAACGCATCCTTCTCCAGCTATCGGGCGGCCTCGACTCGGCCGTCGTGCTCGGCGCGCTGGCGAGCGCCGATCCGCGCCCTGAAATCATCTGCGTCAATTTCTCCAGCCAATCGGAAGCGACCGACGAGCGTACCTATGCCCGGGCTGCAGCGCATTTCTGGGGCGTTGATCTTGTCGAGATCAAGCTTGACCATCGATCTTTGGACTACTCCAGGCTTGCGTCAAATCCCGTCGGGGCGATGCCCGCGCTCTACGGCCTCGACAACAATATCGAGGACGCACAAGCCGCGCTCGCCCTCAGCAAGGGGTGCACAGCGTGCGTCACCGGCCAGGGCGGAGACGCAGTCTTCTTCCAGTTCCCAACATTGCTGCCCCTGATCGACAAGCTCGAGATTCTGGGCCTGCGGGCCCTATTTTCGGGCGGTCTTGCCGATGCGGCACGGCGATCCCAGTCGACGATATGGACTGCTCTTCGGCTGATCCTCCGATACCTGGTCATCGGAGTGCCTGAGGCCGCGCCGGTGCCCCACCTCGCCTTGCTCGGGACGACTGCCCGCGAGCGTTTGCTGACGGCGGCGAGGAAGCTCTCCTCGCTGCAAGTCCACCCCGCAATAACGCCGGGTAAGGCCTTCCAGCTCGAAGCCATCGCGAACGGGCAGATATTCCATACCCTCAGCTTCGCAGGCAGTCGGCTTCCTGTTCTGCACCCGCTGCTCTCCCAGCCAGTCGTCGAGGCGAGCATAGCGATCCCCACATTCGAACTCACATACGGCGCCGCTGACCGTGCGCTCGCGCGGGATGCCTTCAAGGACCTGCTTCCGGAAGAGATCTGGAACCGACGCGGGAAAGGTGAGACCTCGGATTATCATTATCGAGGGCTCGTCCGGAACCTGCCGTTCCTTCGGAAATGGCTACTTGAAGGGAGGCTCGTCGCGCATGGCCTCCTCGACCGAGACGTACTGGACGATGCACTCACCGAGGAGGCACTCGTCCATAGCGACCTCGGCGGGATGGCTCTGCCCTATGCCAGCATAGAAGCTTGGGCACGCGCGTGGGGCCTCTAGCGGCTATTTGGCCGCCTTGTCGCCCTCGCGCCGGAGGAAATCATCGATGCGTTTCCATTGGTCCCGGATGTTCGCGGGGCTCCAAAGCACGTGCCCTTCGCCCACGTAGCGGATCAGCTTGGCGTCCTTGCCGGCTCGATGCAACGCCGAGAACATCCTCTCGGCGATATGCACAGGAACGTAGTCGACGTCGCCATGAATGAGGAGGACCGGCGCGTGCACCCGCTCGACGCCGAAGAAGGGACTGTTGCGCAGATATCGAGCGGCGTCCTTCCAGGGAGGGGAGCCGAGTCTTCCCTGACCAGCTTCCGCCCAGCCGGCCGAGAGGGTGAGCACCAAGCCTGACTCGGCAGGGTCGCTCTGGGGCAGGAGCGAGCCGTAAAGGTCGATGAGATCGTAGGGACCATGAGACGCAATGACCGCTGAGAATGCATCTGTCTCTTCAGCAAGGACCATGGCGCCGTATCCGCCGAAGCTGTGCCCATAAACGGCCGGCCTTGCCTTCGACACGAGACCGGTCGCTTGCGCTGCTGCGAGCGCATCCGTCACCGGCCGTGCGACGTTGGCGGCAGCATCGGTCGGCGCCTCCGCCAAGGGGATGCTCGGGACGAGGACAGCGTAGCCGAGTCCGACGAGAATGTTGGGATTGGCTTCCGGATTGAAGTCGGCGGGACCGGGAGGCGGAGTGTGATCGCCGCCGAAGGTGAACCCGGGGTAGGGGACCACCACGAGCGGCGGAGGAGGCCCCCCGGTCGGTGTCGGCAGAAACAGCCAATGGTGGAGCTCGGCGCCGTTAGGGCCGGCACTGGTCAGATGAACCACTCGCGGTGCGTCCACCGCTGCCAAGTGGCCATTGATCGTGTCGACCGGAGCTAGGCTTCCGGCCTTTGACAGCAGCAGGCTTCCGACGCCCCGGCTGTCGACCCTGGAAACGATTGCGACATGCGTGCTCGGCGCGAAGGCTACGACTCGATCGCTTGGTTCAAGGGGGACGGCCTCCGTCGCGCCGGCCGGAATGAGGCGTGGAGGGCCGGGCGTGCTCCTGGTTCTGAAAAAGACCTTACGCGGCCAGCTATTCAGGAACGGCCTTGAGCCAACGCTGTAGGGATCAAGGGCGTCGGGCCGCACTGCCTCGACCGACGGTTCAACGAGCCGCGCCGCGCCGCGCAGGGGCTTATTCCAAAGCTTTCCGCCGGAGAGATACTGGATTGCCGAGTCGTCCACTGCCACCAGGCGTGCCCCCGGGGGGAGGAGCGGGGTCGCGGCTCCGGAGGCTGGGTCGACGCGGGTCCACTGAGTGGTGCTTCCCGAGCGCGCTGTGCTGCCGAGCGCGATAATCTGGTTCCCCCACCAGGTGGCGTGGACTTCCAGCGAGCTTCCATATTCCACGGACACCGCGGGTTTGAACTGACCTGCGATCGGATGGTCGCCCGTCGTCGCATCAGCGACATGCAATTGCCCGTCGGACCAGTTCCCGGCCCTGGAGCGGGCGAAGAAAAGCAGCTTCGAGCCGTGGCCGGACCAGCTCAGAAGATCCGGCGCAACATCGCAGTCCGGGCAGATCGGCGCCTCAAGCCCGCCGGCGAGGCTGACGAGGTGCAGTCGGCGGCGTCGAGCCTGAAATCCCGGAGCAACGGTCTCCGCTGCCTTCGGCCCGACCGCCTCCGCGAGCACGACGATGGCGGCAAGGCGAGCATCAGGAGAGATGGCGAAATCCGAAACCTCGCCGGTGAAGACGCCGCGGCCGGACCGCTTCTTGATATCGTAAACCACCAGGCGGCGAGGAGCGCCGCCGATCCCCACGTTCTGGAAATGCCCAGTCCCCAAGGCACGGGCCGAAGGCAAGGCGCCCTCCTCAGCCTCGCGCCACAGCGCCGGAGTCTCGCTCTGGGGGAGAAAGGCGTAGCGAAGCGCATTTGGCAGGCGGCCGTCCGGGAGAGCTGAGAAGGCGATCGTACGATCGTCCAGCCAAACGGGTGCCGGACTCGCGGTCGGTAAATCCACCGCATAGGGGAGCCATTCCACGCGGCGGCTGGCGATCTCGAGGATTCCGATACTGACTACGTCCTCCTTCAGCCGAAAGATCGCGAGCCGATCCCCGGATGGCGAAAAGGCAGCGGCCCAGTAGCCGGCACCCTCTTCCACATCTATTAGCGGCTGGAGCCCCTTCGGGTGCGCCAGATCGGCGATCATGACGCGTGAGACGAGTCGGCTCGTGAAGAAGCCGTATCGGAAGGTCTTGGCGCTTTGGAAGGCGCTGCGGCGGTCGACGACGGCCCATCGCTCCTTCGCGTCGATCAGGACCTCACCATAGGATTCCAGCTTCAGAAGATCGTCGACGGAATAGGGTCTTGCGTGCGCGGAACCGGCAGCCAGCAGGCAAAGCAGCAACAGGCCTGAGAATCGCATTCTCGAGCTTCCTTTCTTCGAGGGTGTCCAGGGCTCAGCCCCGAGGGCGATTCACCAGCGGGTGGTCACCTGAAGCGAGATGTATCGACCGAGCGGATCCGCGTTGGTCGCGTCGTAGCCATGCCCGCTTCGGCGATTGGCGAAAGGCGGGTCGGTGTCGAACAGGTTCTGGATCGACAGCGCGACGGAGATGTTTTTCCACGGTCCCGAACGGCCGTCATACCGGAGCTGGAGATCCGCGGTTGTCCACGAGCCGACCGGACGAGCCGGTACGCTGATGTTGTCGATGTAACCGTGAACGTAGTTCACGCCAGCGTAGTAGCCGAACGCGCCTTTGGTCCAGCCAAAGCTCCCGCGCGCGCGCAGGTCCGTCGGATTGCCGATCGTCGCCACCTGATCAACTGCCGCCGCAATGGGCGTTAGCCGCCGCTTGTAATCGATGAGATAGGTTGCGTTCAGCGACCCGTTGGCCGTGCCGCCGCCGAGCGGGAATGAGTGGCTCGCAAGCAGGTCGAACCCTCTTACGAACAATTCCCCCGAATTCACGTATCGGCCGTCGACGATGGCCTGGAAGAGCTCCGGCGGGAAAAAGCTCGGCACGTTAGAACCAGGCCGCGACATGAGGTCGAGTACCAGCGCTCTGTCCGCCGGACTGGTGGCGGGGTTCACGAACTGCACGAATGGAGCGTAGGCGGGGCTGCCGAGAACCAAGCTTGAATTCTCGAGCGCCGGCTGCTCGATCCGCCCCCGAAATCTGGTGGCGAAGTATGTCGCTTGAAGGGTCAGGCGCGGCACGGATGGCGGCACCCACCGTAGGGAGGCGTTGACCGATTTCGCGCGCTCTGGCTGGAGGTCGGGATTGCCTCCCGAGAGGAAGATGACCGGCGTCTGGCCGCCTTTTCCGTTCGGAAGCTGCGTTGCCGAGACGCCCAGACGATCCCGCAGTTCGCGGAGTGCAGGTGCGCGGAACGAGGTTCCATAGCTGCCGATCAGCGACACGCCGCTGAACGGCTCCCAGAGCAGGCTGACCTTAGGATTGGTCGTGCTGCCGAAGTCGCTGTAGCTTTCGTGTCGGACGGCGCCGGTCACCTCGACGCGGCGCAGCCCAGGAGAGCCGGCGCCGTCGCCGACGAGAGGGAGCAGGACCTCGGCGAACACCGCTTTCACCGTCCGCGACGCATCGGTGCGGCTCAAGCTCACGGGTGTGACGCCGGAGAGGAAGGACTCGCCTTCGCGCAGGAAGTCCTCGTCTCGAATGCTTGCCCCAATGGCCGCACGGGCCTTGCCGCCAGGGAGTGCAAAGAGCGGGCCGTCTGCCTTGACGTTTGCGGCACGTATCTGGCTGCGGAAGCGCTCTGCAGTGAACCCTTGAGAGATGAAGTCCAAAATCGCCGGACTGTTCACCCGGCCGGAGCCGAAGAGATTGAGGAAGCCATCATGCGCGGTGGAGAATGACGTTTGCGGAAGGTCGGGGCTGGAGCCGAGCGCCTCGTTTACGTAGCTCGAATTGAGCAGGTTCTCCGAGCGGGTGCTCGTCCGCTCCCGAGCCGCATTGACGTACAGCTCCGCAAGCCAGCCAGCCGGTCCATCGACCTGAGCGCCCGCGGTCCCGCTCCATGCCTGCACCCGGCCGACATTATGGCTGGGCCCTAGCTCGTCGTAAAAGGAGTAAGCGACGATGGTGGAGCTCGCGCCGGTCGGACTCACGAAAAACGGATTGATCGGGGTGATCTGGAACGCACCTACAGCGCCTGGTCCGTCGAACTCGTACTTGCGCTGTGCGAAGCGCCCTTCAGCGAACAAGCGGACCTTTGGAGCCAATTCCTGCTCTGCTGCGGCATAGCCGACATGATGCTCCTGGGTCGGGAGAATGTCGGATCCTTCAAGCTGGTTCTGGAAATTTCCGCCTGGGAGGAAGTCCTGAGCCTTGAGGTTGGAGCCGTTCTGCCCGACGGGAACCCCATACATTGGCACGAGCGCGCGCGTCTTCGGGTCGACGTCGAGAATTGTTGCCGGATTCGAGAAAAAGAGCCGCCAGTCGCTGCCCCCGAAGGGCCGAAGATCGGCGGACTGGGTGAAGCGTCGCTGCCACGCCCCGAGCTTCTCGCGCCGCTCGTAATCATACGCGGCGATCAGATGGCCCGATCGCCAAGAAAGGCCGAACAGCTGGCCGGCCTGCACGTCCTCGCCGCCGCCTTGTGTGCTCGCACCGACGCGAACTCTCGTCTCGGCGCCGGTGAAGCTCTTTCGCAGGACGACATTGATGACGCCTCCGACCGCATCCGAACCGTATATCGCTGAGGCACCGTCCGGAAGAACTTCGACCCTTTCAACCAGCAGCAGCGGTATCAAGGAGAGGTCAGTGAAGTCTCCCTTGCCGCCGGAGCCCGCGACCCGGCGTCCATTTACCAGCGTGAGCGTCGCGTCGCTTCCAAGGCCCCTCAGGTTCACCCCCGAGGCCAGACTGTTGTTCAGGGAGCGAGTGTCGGCACTGGTGAGGCTCGTGTCCTCCGTCGCCGTGCCGCCGAAATTCTGGGGAAGGCCGGCAATCGCCTCCGCAAGCGAGCCGGCGCCTGCTCGCTCGATTTCAGCCCGGGTTAGGGTGATGACCTCTGTTGACGTTCCGCCGGGCCGGCGCAGGTTAGAGCCCACGACAACGATGGTCTCCTCGTCAGGTGAGCTTTTAGCAGGGGTCGATGCTCGGCTCGGTGTGGCGCTCGCGCGGGCGGACCCTTTCGGCTGTTTCTTCTGCGCAGCCGGTGCGACCGTTCGACCACCCGAAAGAATGAATGTGTTGGCGCCGCTTCGCCGGACCTGGATTCCGGTACCTGCTAAAATCCGGCGGAGTGCGTCGTCGGCCGTGAAACGTCCCTGCAGGCCGCGCACGACGCGCCCTTGGACGGTTTCACTCCGGTAGAGGAGCTGGCGCCCTGTGATACGGCCATACGCTTCGAGCGCCGCCGACAACGGACCGTCCGCAACGCTTATCGAGTATTGCTGCGTAGGCGCGGCACCGGCGATGGCCCCGCATGGCAGCGCAGCCGCCGCAATGAGCAGAGCGACGCGGACACTGAAGGTTCGATCTGACGGCGATAGCATTTAGGCCCCCTGCCACGGTTGACGGTCGAGGGCGGCCCGCGGCTTTCCGAGCGGTGGGCCCCCCTCCCACCTCCTAACGTTCAGGGCATGGTGGCACCCTGAAGCGCATCTCGCTTAAGGGCCTTCAGAACGATGCGACCATCATTCTGTTTCTCGCGATGCAAGTTGAAGAGCTCCGTGAGCGCAGACGCAAAACCTTCGGCGTCTCCGGTCGCGAAGGTCCCGCTAACGACTTCACCGCCAATACCTGGCGCGTCGAGCTCGATCGGATGGAGCGTGTAGCGATTGACCTCGGTGAGGGCTTCCGACACCGGCGTCTGCCTGAAGACGAGGCGGCCGCTCACCCAGGCAACGGCATCACCAGGATCCAATTTCCTGACGGTTCCGCTGCCGTCCTCCGTCACGGTCACCGCCTGACCGGGCTCAAGCCGCACCGTGTGACTCGAACTGCGAACGAGCACGCTCCCTTCGAGCAGGACGACGCGAACTCCGGCTTCCGTGCGGCGCACGTCGAACTTCGTGCCCAGCGCGGTCACCTCGACGTCAGCGGCAGAGACGATGAAGGGCCGACTGGCATCATGCGTGACGGTAAACAGCGCCTCGCCGCGCTGAAGTTCGACGCGCCTGGACCATTTGGAGATTGTAACGGCGACGCGACTGCTCGTGTTCAGGCGAAGATCGGAGCCATCGGCGAGCGAAACGGCTCGTTGCTCTCCGGCTTTGGTCTCGTACGCGCTGCTGTGTGGATAAAGGTAGACGGCTCCGAAGGCGAACAAGCCCCCAACCGCGACCATGAGCGCCTGACGCCTTCCATACCATCTGCGCCTCTCGACGGGACCGCGCGGACGCTTGAGCGCGCCTTGGAGCGCTTCGTCGATATCAGGGTCGTCGCGCAGGCTCTCAGAGGTGTTCCATACGCTCTCGACGTCCGAATATGCTGCTGCATTGCCAGGATGGCGACGCCACTCGTGGAATCGCGTCACCTCCTCCGCCGTCACGGAGCGCGAGTTAAGCCTCTGCAGCCAGTCCGCTGCTTCTTGAGCAGCTCTCTCATACTCGTCGTCCATGGATGGGATCTCTTTAGTCCCGCAGTCGAGCAGCGCAGATCGCCAACGCTTTCGTCATACGCCACTCCACCGTCTTTACCGATATGCCAAGATGAACCGCGATTTCGGCATAGGTCAATCGCGTAAAACGGCTCAGCAGAAAGACATCTCTAAGCGGCTCCGGAAGCGACATTACAATTCGCTTTAGCTCCAGGAGCTCCTCTTGGTCCGCCGCGCACGCCGGCTGAACGGCGTGATCCCTGTCATCTAGACCGACTACCAAGCGCGCGTCCTTCCGGAACCGGTCCCGGGCGAGGTTCAGTCCGATCCGCAGGAGAAGCGCCTTTGGGTATCGAGCCACGTCGGCCGAGGAGTACCGAGCCACCCTGATATACGTGTCCTGGACGAGGTCTTCGACGTCGGAGCCGCTGAAGCGCAGCTTGCGCTGGAGCGCGAACCCCAACCAGCTCGAATATCGCCGGTAAAGTTCGTCGACAGATGCAGCCTGCTCCGGGCACAGACGCACTTGCGATTGCTTTGGTGGTCCGACCGTCTCGGGCATGCGCGCACCTCTCCCACTCGCGGGGGCGCTGTGGCAGCGTCGCTGCCGGAAACAGATGGGCGGCTAGGCGCATCGCCGGCGATGACCGGCGAAGTCGCTATTCGTCGCAGCAGAGGTTTCCACGCCCCGCCGCCAATGCATGGCGGCAGGACCAATGCTGACGAGTCGCTCCGTGCAAGGCAAGAGGAAAGGGGGGTCGGGCGGTGGAATCCCTGCTGCTTAGCGGGACCCGCTTATTCCAGCCGGCTCGCGCCGCTCCGCACGCGGAGCCCCCGGCTAGAAAGCCGGCCTATATTCACGGCACCCGACCGGCGCCTTGATAACGACCCGCCGCAACGTTTCAAGGGAAGTGGCCTTCGCAACGACCTTGCCTTCGGCGGCTGCTCGTGGTTTCAATGCTTGTGTCGCCGTGAGGGAGGCGTGCCGGGGCTTTCGAGCTTCGTCCAACAGCAGCGCCTGCGCGCGAGCCTTCCTTTCACGTGCCGTCCTCCGCCGCCGCGATGCTGTTCGTCGACCGCCTCAGCCAAGCCTTGCTGGCTTTGCAGGCCCCGTCTTTTCCGAACCGGGCGACAGCACATGTCGCCCTTTCGAGCGGGGCGCCCTCATGCCATCAGTTCCCGATACAATCTCTCCTGTGATCGAACTCGACGAGGCTGCCGCGATTACCGCGGCCGTCACGGCACAGGAGCGGCTCGAATCGTACCTTCCTAGAATTCTTCGATGGGGAATGGTCGCAGCCGCGGCGGCCGCGTTGTTGCACAGATCCAGTGGCAAGGTGACGGGGCGCGTGCTTGTGGGTTCGCTAGCTGCCTTTCTCCTCAGTTCGCTAGTGATCGCAGTCGTGAGGAGGCTGTTCCTGTCGCCGTGTCGATGGCTCCGGTATCGCCGTGCTGAAAAGATCCTTCGGCGCGCGGTCACTGGTGCGGGTGCGAGAGCCGGGCTCGTTTGGTCCTGGACGCTCGGATCTCCCGGAGCGGCGGGCGTGACGGCTCGAGGCCAGCTCCTTTTGGCCGGGCGATCCTCTGCGTTTCACTTATTGCGGCTGGACCCCGAGCACATTGTTGACGCCAAGGTGGAGCGCGACGTGACGCTCGTCACCGAGACGCGGCACGGCGGAAGCACGATCATCGGACTCTCCGGCCAAGGGTGGATGGGCGGCTTCACGACAGGCAGTCGCTCCCAGTCGGTCACTCGACAAGACGAGCAGGCGTGGGCGGAGATCCACTATCAAATCGAGCGGAACGGCCGCGTCTGCGTGGCTATAATACCCTTCGGGGCGGACCGGGTGGGAGCAGAAAGCTTCTGCGCTCTGGTGACACGATTGCAGAGCCGTGTCGACAAGGAGGGGGAGTGACGACCGCCGCGAGTGCGTGGGGGAAACCGCGACGGCCGCCGGAGTGGTAACGAGCGGCAGGGCCTTCATCCCCGGTTCGCGATCGCTTCCGAAGCGACTCCGAGATCAATGACCATAACTCCTTCGCTCTCCTAGCGAGGAGACGAAGCTTGGTCTCACGGTGGGGCAGTCGTCAAAGATCGTTGAGGTTCTGACATGGCCGGAGAAGGCCCTACCTCGCGTCGACGACCAGCGAATAGCTGGTGCTGCGCCCGCCGCCCACATCCTTTTGCAGCGCGCCCTTATCGATCAGATCAGCAATGTCGCGCGCAGCGGTGTCTTGCGAGGTTTCCGCCAGCTTCGCGTACTTCGAACTCGTCAGCTTACCCTCGAAGCCGTTGAGGAGGCGGTTCAGCACCCTTCGCTGGCGATCATTGATTTGCACCGCGGCCAGCTTGTTCCAAAATTGCGCCTTTGCCAGGACAGCGTTGAGCATGCCATCGGCCCCCTCGATGGCGCGGCGCAGGCATTCGAGAAACCATTTCAACCAAGGAGTGATGTCGAGGTCGCCCTTTTGCGTGGTCTCGAGCATATCATAGTATGCGTTTCGCTCGGCCCGGATCTGTGCGGACATGCTGTAAAAGCGCTGCGTGCTATCTTCTGAGCGCGCAAGCGACATGTCGGCAACCGCGCGCGCCATGCGGCCGTTCCCGTCCTCGAACGGGTGGATTGTGACGAACCACAAATGGGCAATGCCGGCTTTGAGCACCGGATCGATACCTCCTTCACCCGCAAACCAATCGAGAAAGCGCTCCATTTCCCGCTTGAGCTTATTCGCCGCGGGCGCCTCGTAGTGGACCTTCTCCTTGCCGATGGCCCCCGAAACTACCTGCATTGGACCGCTCGAATCGTCGCGCCACGCGCCGACCATGATACGGGACATGCCGCTGCGCCCGGTCGGAAACAGCGCCGCATGCCATGCGAATAGGCGTTCGTCGGTGAGCTCCTTCTCATAGTTCTGCGTCGCGTCGAGCATCATCTCGACCACGCCTTCCACGTACCGGTCGGCGGGAACTAGGCCCGCGATGTCGAGGCGGCGCGCGATCGAGGAGCGAACCTGATCCTCATCCAGCTTTTCGCCCTCGATCTCCGAGGTCTTTAGGACGTCTTCGGTGAGCGTTTGCAGCAGCGCTTCGGTGCGCAGGCGGAACCCCAGCCCCTCCATTCGGCCGAGCAATCGCCCCTGTTTGTGGCGCACATCGGCGAGCAACGCAGCAAGCTGATCGTCGCGCCACGTGAATTTTGGCCAAGCTTTTCGTTCATAGATGTAGGCCATATTCTCCGCACTCTCTGCGGAGATTGTAGGCCACATTCTCCGCAAACGGAAGCCTGATTCTCCGCACTTTGTGCGGAGAATGAACGGCCTAATCTCCGCAACACGCCGCTGGCTGCGGGGCAGATTGGGAGTGTCGCATATCGGGCGGCGTGCGGCGATCAGGGGCCGCGACGTAGTCGTAGCGATGACGGCGTTTGATAGACGCGCACCGTGCCGGGCGGCCTGGCGAGGCTCTCCTAGCGCCGGCGGGCGGCGAGCAACTCCGCAAGCTCCTGAGCCACTAGCGATTCGGTTAGTCGGTAACCATCGAACCGCTCGTAGAGCGGGACGAGGAAGCGCGTCAGCGGCCCCTCCAGCGCTTCGAGCGCCTCCCGCACTGTCAGGCTTACCCCCACCGTCGCGGCCGTGGCGCGGGCGCGCCTGCCCGGCTCGACCACTCCGCGCAGCAACGGTTTCGCCCAGGAAGCGAGTTCACGTCCTTCTAGGCCGGTGAAGCCCGCCCGTATGTGGAGGGCTGTGCTGTCGGGCGCTGCAAGGCGGTGCGCGAGCGCCGCCGCGTGAAGGATGACCTCCGCAGCACGCCAGATCGGAAGCGTGATATCAAAGACCGCCCCTGGCTGGAGATTGTCGGGGCCGTCCTCCTGATAACCGCGACGCAGAAAGGCCCGGCCCTCATTCGACACGCGCCAGAAGTCACTGTGCGCGGCGTCCGCGAAGACCCGGTCCCGCCGTGCGCCGAGCCAGCATTCCACCAGGCCGCCGCGCGTGTAGGGCCGTAGTCCTTCCTTTTCGGGCACCCAGAAGGGTGGCCAGCCGGTATGGCCTTCGACCGAACGTAGCTGTTCGAGGAGATCTCCCGCCGGACCGGCCTCGACATCCTCGATCACATAGTCGTAGCTGACATGACCGAGTGGCAGACGGGCCGGATCACCCTCCGGAAGCGCCGAGACGAGGTCCTGCCAGCGATGCTGCGCCGCCTGGACGAAGCTGTCCTGACCGTCGATCGGGCCGACGCCTTCCAGGAGTCCCAGCGCGCCGAGGATGTCGAATACCTTGCCCAGCTGGAGATTGGTCTCGCCGCGCTCGAACAGCAGGACCGTCGCCCGGCTGACGCCGGCGATCGATGCGAGCCCCGCTTGGGTGAGGTTCTCCGCTTTGCGCCGCCGCACCGCTTCCTCGACGAGTCCGCGCCAGTTGAGGGCCGACTGGTTCATCGCAGGATCCTTTGCTCGTGGCGCCGTACTACTTCAGCATAGCGGCTCCGGAAATCGCCGGGCGCGGCGGCTTCGCATGCCGAGAGCGTGGGTGACCGCGCGAACCCCCGCCGCAGATCGGCGAAGGCGAGCTCCACGCCGCTCTCCTTGAGGCCGATGTCGTCCCCAAGCTTGCGAAGAAGGGACGCCGACACCTCCTCGAGCGCCCGCACGCGTCCGTCGATCGCAAGCGCCGTGAGCGCGTCATATCGACCATACACTTCCGTGTTGAGCAGGTCGTACGCAGGGCTTAGGCGCAGCCCCTCTCCTCGCTCGAGCAACGAGAAGTTTTTCAGGTGCGCATCCGCGTTGCCGACGACGAGGTTGAACAGGACGAGCCGATAGAATCGTACGAGATCGATCTGCGCCCTTGCCGAATATCGCCGGACCGCTTCCGCGGCCTCCTCGTAGCTCGACTCGTACTTACCTCGAAAATCACGCCCGCGCGGTTTGCTCAGCACCTGCGCGAAGTCCTCGAGGCGGAGCAGCCGGTCGCCGTCCCTGTCGAAGCGCTCGACGAGCAGGGCGATTCCTTCGACCCCGTGCAGGGTACCGATAGCGGCACCGGTCACTTCGGAGGCCCCCAGCACCTCGCGCGCAATCTTGAGAGTCAGATCCTCGTTCTGCACGAGGGTAGGCTCGTCGCGATCGTTGAACTTAGCGATGTGCGTCGCGGGCTCCTCGAATCCGATCGAGGGGAGGAAAGCGGCTTCCTGGCGATAGGCGAGCAGCTTCTTTTGTACGCCCGAAACCGTCCTGCGGGCCTGCACGGCTGCTTCTTCCGGCGGAGCCGCCTCGTTTGCTTCCGCTGGACCGGCCGATGCCGGCTCACTGGGAAGCACTCCTACGGCCCCGATGCAGTCGGCTCCGTAGCGGATCAGAAGCCCCAGATCGTCCTCGTCTGCAAAATGACCTGCGCGTGCTTGCCGACTCCGAAGCCACCCTTCGGGGGCGAGATGCTCGAAGAAGGGGTGTAGCCCCTGCGCCCATCTATGCTCGCGCTCGGCCGCGGGAAGTGCGCAGCCAATGTCCTGAGTGGCGCCTTCGTCATAGATGAAGACAGTCCCACCGCTGTCGGTTTCTAACAACGTGCCGACGCGTTGCCGCTTAAATGTCACCAAGGCTGTACGGATTGGGATGAGCTGAGTTCTCCTGTCCACCTTCCGGTGCTTCTACGGCAACTTTCACAAATATGTCAATATTTGCGTACATATTGTTGCCGCGAGCCCCATTCGGAGCGTGATTTTGGGCCTACGGCAGAGGGACCTCGGCCGTTCCATACCCCGTGCCCACCTGGGAAGCGCTACGTCTCGAGCGGGCGGAGCGCCGTCGACCGCTCGTGCTAGCTTATCGGGGGCGTTTCTATGATCGCCAAGCCCGCACGCAGTGGTCGGAAACGATAACCGGACCATATCTTCGAGGACGAGACTCGCCGGAGTTGAGCGGCGGCGGCCCACGAGGCGTCAGCTGGCGCTGGCGGCCCAGGCATCGGTATTCCGGCCTAGGAGGCCGTTCGCGGGATAGTCGGCAATGAACTCGTCGT
This sequence comes from Allosphingosinicella sp., assembly GCF_036403745.1. Classification (GTDB taxonomy): domain Bacteria; phylum Pseudomonadota; class Alphaproteobacteria; order Sphingomonadales; family Sphingomonadaceae; genus Allosphingosinicella. The sequence continues at coordinate 8,380 of NZ_DASWQI010000005.1, read as the reverse complement.
AGGGCATGTACCGGCTCTGGACGGGTAGTCGTGGCGGTTGGGACCAAGGGTCGCAAACGAGCACCTGCCGCGTCCCGTTCGGCGCCACCCACCATCCCGTTATGCACAGGTAGTGGCCGTCATTCCCGAACGCCATTCGGCAGATGATCGGACGACGTGCGGCGATCTGAGCGGGGAGGGCCTCGAAGGGGACCGGCGCATCCTCCGCCAGCACAGTGGTCGCGATTCCCCTTTCCCCGAGTACGCACGTCACGTCGTGGTCGCCGTTGCATTCGGCGGCGCACCGGAACGCCGCCGCGCAGCGTCCGCCCCCAGTCCGGCTTGCTTCGGGCGGCGCGCAACTGGCGCCAGGGCGGTTCTGGGAGATGTGATGGGTGGCAATCTCCTCTTGGCTGTATCTTGCTTGGCGCAGATGAATCTCGATCGCCTGCGTCACGGCTGCCCAGCACCAATTCGTCTGCTCTTGGCCCACCATTTCGATCGCAAAGGCATCCCCCTGCGCCTGAGCTCCGGCTCCTCCGGCCGCTGGAGCGGCTGCAGACGCCGACGACGGACCAGGGGATAAATCAGAGTCGGCGAAATCGTCACTCATGATCCAAGCTCCCGTTCAGGAGGGGAGGCAAGTTGCTCACTCGAGCACAGACGGCGTACATGTCTGAGCTCTGGTTTTTTGCGATCTGCGCACGGTCGCGTTCTGGACGTCTCGAAGGTTGGTTAGCGCTGTGCGGCAGACGAGGTAGCCGCTCCTGAGGAGTTGCCCCGAGCGCGGCTCGGTGAGACTGTAGCTGACCACCAGGGCTCCCGTGATTCCGACGGCCGGCGCTCCAAGGGCGGTCCAGACGTTTGAGCGCTTGAGTATGCTCCCCCCGCCCTTTTCGACTGCGACCCGCAGCACGCGTGGCTCTCCCTGCATGAGAGCCTCGACGCGAATCGCTTGGGCGAGCGGCGTCTGGCCGTTGTCGTCGCGCTTCAGCAACTTCGCTTCAAGTCCGTCGATGGAGGCGAGTGCGGCATCAAAGGCGGCGAGTTTCTTGGTAAGCCATGAGCTCTTCTTCTCCTTCGCAAAGCGTTCGCGGCATTCCTGGGCCAACGCGCGGGCTGCCTTGAGATCGGACCACGATTGGGCGAGGACGCTTCGCTGGGGCGTTGCCACTGCTGCCGAAGGGATGATGACGTCGTAACCTGCGTCCAGCAGTCGCCGTCCGGTCGCAGCGACGAGCATTCGGTGCACGAGCGGCACCTCGACCCCGCTGATTTCCGTGTCCGTCTTGAGGAGATTGAGTCCGGCTCCGATCACGGCGAGCGGGATCCCGCCACCGGTCTTGTCGGTCGGAGCAACGCTGTTCGTGGTACAATATTGTGGCGTTCCCTGGGTGAGGAGCCGTCGTACGTCGGCGATCTGGCCGGCGACGTTCTCTGAGAGGTCCAGAGCTAGAGGTTCGTCGACGGGTACCAGCAGGATTGAGTGGCTCGCCGCACGCGGTGCCCCAACGGTCGCCCGCCCCGGCAGAGTCGGCGGAGGCGGCGGTGCATTCGGATCGTTTGACGGGGTAGGGCCGTCCATCCCCGGGGAGCCACTGCTCCTCGTATCTGCGGCGCGGATATCCGTGGCGATGAACTGTCCGGCAGCGTCAAGTGTCGAAGTCGACAGCATCCACGCTTCGATCAGACCGGCATTGGCTCCGAGGCTGGTTTTCCCCTCCGCCTGCGGCAGTCCCAGAGCATCGGTTTGGGCTTTGAGCCGGGCGGTCGCTGCTGTCGTGGCGGCGGCAGCGGCGGTGTCGCGCGCCGCTCGCGCGTTCAGCTTCGCCGTCTCTTGCGCGACGGGATCGGGAGCTGGACTGGACCCGCTGTCCTGGCCGGCGGCGGGCGAGGCGAGCAAAACGACAGTGGCGAGAAATATGGGTCTCAATACGGCCTCCCCCCTTAGAAGCTCCCTGGACGGCGTATGGCTGATGATCCGCAGGGCGAAATCACCATGAGTCGCCAGAAGGAGAGGTTGCCAGAGTCGCCATTCGAAGAAAAGACCCTGGGCACAACGTGGCCCGATTAGGAGCAATAGTTATCCCCCAGAACCAGCATCCACGCGGGGCCCCGGGTCACATTCTGTATGAAGACGGTTCATATCCGGGCCGACGATGTCAGCGATCATCGCTCTTGCCCGGTCTAGTGTGCACCCCCGAGAGCAATCGACCTCGTTCAGCTTAGTTTTGCCGCTCGCTTCGGAGTCGGCCGGTCGCGCGTAAGTTCGCCGAAAGCATGGCTGCGGGTGTCTGCTTAGCGCCGACGGAATCTAGATGAGCTGCGGACTGAGTTCATTCGGGCTGCGCGCAGACCGACTCTGCTCGGCCTGACCCGGACAAAGAGCAGCCGGGCCGCGCACCGCGCCCGATTGATAATCGGGAATTATAGAGCTTGACCGACCAGGTTCTTGCGCCTGAATTTGGCGAGGTTGAGGTGTGGGATCTGATGACCCGCGACCTCAAGCTGGCGGCCGAGGAGCTGGTGAGCGCGGGCATTGAAACGGAGGTGCCGCCCCGGAGTGGCGCCTACGCGGAACGGCAATATCAAATCTTCGAAGTCGTCACCGCGATCGTTTTCTCGAAGCTTCGGCCGGATTACCGCTGGTCCGTATCGCCCAGATCCAAAGACGGCGGAATCGATTTTGTCGGACGAAGCGACTTCCTGAAGTCGATTCCGCTCGGGATCGACGCTTCGATCATCATCGGCGGGCAATGCAAGAAACGCAATCGCGCCGGAAAGCTGCTCGACGAGCTGGCCGGCAGCCTGATCGCCATGGGGCGGCGCCTCCGGCCGACCTTCTTCATCGCGGTGGTATCGGCACGGCTCAGCGAGGAGCGCGTGACCAGCGCGAAACGTGATCTGGAAGGGGAGCTGCGCAGGCACTGCCATATCTTTGATCGCCGCGGGATCGAGGCGTTGATCGCTGATCAGATCGACGCCGTCGCGCCGATCCTCCGCGCCGGGCTTTCCAAGCCGCAGTCAGACGGAGTCGTCCGCTACTTCAGCCGGCGCGGCGGGTCGAAATTCTCGCTCCACGTTGCGCCCGCAGCACGTTCGATGCAGGCAGGCGCTCCGTTCCGGCTGGTCGTCGATATCCGCCATCAAGGCGCCGGGAGCGCTCCGCTCCGGCTTCGCTGGGTACCGGGTCCGAGCGGCCCGGCGCCGACGCTCGTCGCTCCGGTCGGCGGCGATTTTCCTGAGGGCGCCCCGCTCAGCCTCGGCAAGGACCCTATCGACCCCTTCGCGGACCGGCTGGAGCTAGAGTTTCTGACGTATTCTGTCGGCGTGATTCCGCTCGGATCCGTCGAAGTCCAGGGGCCGGGATCGATATCGACAAGGGCAACCCTGCCCGACGTGGAGGTGATGCCGAACCTACGGCCGCGCTTCTACGCAACTCCTTATCGCCGGCAGCTGGAGGCGATAACGGAGGCGCTCGGCCACGCCGAGGCCGGCGAGCCGACCGTCCTCGCCGTGCTCGGCAACGGCGGCAGCGGCAAGACCAGGCTCTGCCAGGAGGCAGGGCTGGAGGGACGGCGCCGCGGCGCCGAATATATTACCGCCGAGCAGGTCGTTTCGATCGAACGGCCGTATCGGATATTCGCGGAGCTGCTCATCGCCCTTGCTGGGCCCTCCTTGTCGAGCGAAGATCCGGCAGCCGACGTTCTTGCCGATCTGTCCCGGCTTCAGCCCCCGTTGGCCGAGCGGGCGCGGCCGCTGATCACCGCCCTAGTCGGCAGCACGGGCAAGGCCACGATCGACGACGACCAATTGCTTCTCTCCTGCTTCGTCCTGCTGGCGGTGGCGCGGTCGCAGTCGAAGCCGCTGATCATTCATCTGCAGAACCTGCACTGGTGCACCGGCGAAGCGCTCGAATTCGTCGAGCGGCTGATCTGGCAGTTGCAGCGCGCTGCCCTCGGAGACGGAGTCAACAGTCAGCGCAGGCGAATCCCCATCCTGTTCCTGCTCGAGGGGCGCACCCACGAGCAGCGCCACTCGATGGATCGGCGCTGGTCGACGCGCGCTTTCGAGGAGTTTCTCGACGGCTTGAAATGCCGCCGAATCCGCTGTCCCCACCTCGACGATCCCGAAAGTGCTGCATTCGTCCGGCGGCTGTTCGAGGAACCCTGGAGCGCCGATCGGCAGCTTCCCGAGTCTTTCACCGAAGCGCAGGAAGAGCTGATCGTAACCCTCTGCCGCACGAGCGGAGGCAATCCCTTCCACATCCTTGAACACCTCAGGCTCCTCAAGCAAAGCGGCTTGATCGGTCTCAGTCCGGTGACCGGACTAGCCTATCTGACCCAACCGGTCGTGGGGCAGATCGAGTTTTCCACCGACGTAATAGAGACGATCCGAGCACGATGGATCTATCTTGCTTCACACGCGCGCGAAGCGGCTCTCCTCGTCGCCGCGGCAGCGATGTTCGAAGACAGACTTCCTACCCGCCTGTTCACCAGCCTGTGGCGGCGACTGGCGCCCGCGCTGTCGCGGCCAGAGGTCTTGTCACTCGAGCTGTTTCGTTTCCCCGAGGGCGAGACCGACTCAGGCGATGTCGGATTCCGCCATGAAAATTATTTCCACGCCCTGCACGAGCTGCCGCTCGGGGAGCAGGATCGCCGCGCCATACTCGCGTCCTATCTTGACTGGTTCGAAACCAATCCGGGCGACGATCCGGACCTGATATTCCTTGAGGCGCGGGTTCGTCTCCAGGCTCACCGGGGCCCCGACGAGCGGGCCGCGGCCCTGCTTCGAAGGGCGGTTGAGGTGGGTCGGAACCAGGCCAAGCCCGCAGTTGCCGCCAGGGCGATCACGACTTTGCTCGACGAATTCATGTGGGCTCCCGGAAGGGTCGAAGCGCTGGACGCCGACGGCCTGGTTGCTGTCTGCGACGACGAGCTTGCTCTGTGCGCCTATCTCATCACGGCGGGCAGGCGCGACGTCGCCGGGCGCCGCGTCGATCGCGCTCTGGAACGGCTGGGCGGCCTGCCTGCGATCGATCAGGGCGATTCGGCATCGCCTCTCGAGCTCCAGCGCATGCGCCTTTTGGCAATGTCCGCCCGCATCAAATTCAACGACGGTCAGCCCATCCAGGCGGCCGCGATCAGCGGCGGCCTTGTGCGCCGCCTCGAGCGGCTCGGCGCGAGTCCCGACGAGGCGGGCGCAGCGGCTCGGGACCTAGTCATGGAGGTTCTGCAGGTCCATGCCGTGGCGGCCGCGCTGGCCGGCGATCTAGAGCTGGCCCGCGAAGCGTCGGGGCGCGCGACCTCGCTTGCCCTGGCCATCGTTCCGGCCACGCCCCACGCTGTCGACGTCGTCAGCTGCCATGGCAACATAATGAGCGCGTTCGACGCTCGGGCCGCACTGGACATCCTGCTTCGCTGCGCGGCCATGCCGGGAGCCGACGAGGCCGATCAGCCGACCCTGATGCGCCTGAAGATAAATACCGACCTAGTTCGAATCGTTCTCGCCTACGAAGAGCGGGACCGTGCCCCGGGCCGATCGGCCGAGCTTCTCGCCGAGGCCTGGGAGAGTCTGAGCGCCGTCCATCGCCTCGCCTCGGCGCTAGGACGGTTTTCGACGGCCGCCGCGGCGGCCCTGCTGCTCGGCCTCGCGGCGACCTTGCGCGGCGACGAGTCGACGCGCTGGTTTGCCGAAGCGGTGACCGGAGCGAGCCGGGGTCGCCAGCTGGAGACGCTCTGGCGATCCCAGATCAACCTCGCCCACAGTCTCGACTGTGCCGGCCGCTCTCCACTGGAGAGCGCGGCCGCCGCCATGGGCCTGCTCGAGCAGAGCCTCGACGATATTCCCGATCCCGACAAGTCGCCGCGATTTCGGCTGGTCGCGGTGCCACTGGCGGCGGCGGCGCGCTATTGCATCGTCGCCGGTGACCCCCGGGGAGCCGCGATCCTGGAGAGATTCCCTGCTCTGCGTCACCTGTTCGTGGACGTCGCCGGGGGCGTCCTGCGCCCAGATCGAGGCGGCTTCGCGAGCCACGAATGGTTGCGGGTGGGGGGCCGGGACTATGTCCTTTATTGATCGGCGCCGCCCCTACTCGCCTCAATCGCGACGTTGCAGATGAGTTCGACGTCGGCCTCGCCGAGTTCCGCGTGAAGCGGCAGGAGAAGCGTCAACCGGGTTGCTAGATCGGCCCCCGGATAGTCGCCCCCGTCCTCGTACAAGCGCATCCGGTGGAGAGGCCAGTAGCGAAAGGTGGCGTAGACCCCCCGATCGCGCAGGGCCCAAGCCACGGAGTCGCGAGCCGGCGTCTGGATCCAGAAAAAATATGGGGCGTCCGTCGCCACGAGGTCTGGAGCCGTCGCGATCTCGTCGAAACCGGCAAACCCGGCAGCATAGGATTCGATCAGAGCCGCGCGGCGCTCCACCAACAGAGGCAGTCGCTTCAGCTGGACCCGTGCGATGGCCGCCGTCAGATCGTTCATGAAGGCACGTCTGCCCGGCTGCTGCGGATCCATCTGCCACCACCTTTGGGCATGTGCCGCCGCGTCAAGCCCGGACAATATCCCGCCCAGTCGACTGCTTCGATCGATCCGCCCCCGCAGCATCTCGTCAGCGCACCGGAGCATCCCGCCGTCGCCGGCGGCGAGCAGCTTCATGGAATCGAATGACCAGATGCCGACGTCGCCCAGCGTTCCACAGGCCCCCGCAGGAGTCGTCGCGGCGAGGCCGCAAGCCGCGTCTTCGATGAGCAGGACGCCGTGTCGGCGCGCCAGGGCCGCAATCTCTTCGACCCATCCCGGCCGGCCGCCGTAATGGAGTAGGATGAGGGCACGGGTGCGAGCGTTCAGACAGCGCTCGATCTGCTCGGGGGTGGGATTGAGGGTGAGCGGGTCTACATCCGCGAGCCGGATCCTGGCCCCCGCGCTCCGCACAGCATGCGCCGCGCCGACATAGCTGATCGTGGGCAGCACGACCTCGTCGTTGGGGCCGAGGTCCAGGGCCTCGAGAGTCAGGAAGAGGCCCTCCGTGCAGCTCGTTATCGCGATCAGCTGCTCCTCGGGAACTCCGACATAAGCCGCGAACTCCTGCCTGAACGCCTGCACCCGCGGTCCCGCACCCGGCCAGCCGTCTCGGAACACGCCTGCAACTGCATCGAGCTCCTCGTCGCCGAGCGAGGGTTGCATCCAACGGATCATACCGGAATGCGTTCGGCCAAGAACTCGCTGGCGGTGAAAATGGCGCCGGTCGAGTCCGCGATGATCTCCTCGCCGACGGTCCGGAGGCGGTTTTCGAACCAAAGGCGGTTGCTGGCGAGATCCGCGCAGCCGTTGACGAAGTAGATATAGGGTATCGGTTCGAGGACTGCCCGGTGCGGGAGAAGCATCGGCAGGAGCAGCGGCCCCTTGCCCAGGCTATGAGTACGCCGATGGACGGTTCGGGCGAGCGCTCCGGACCAGCGGCGATCGATCCGGTCGAGGAATATCTCATCGTCCCGGGTGGTCGAAAGGTTGAGGGGGGCGAACGGGTAGCCCGCCAGCTCCGGCCTTTGATCCAGCACGTAGTCGAGAGCCTCGTCAATGTAGTCGCCGATGTCGACTTGCCGAGCGCCGCTCCACTTTATCCAGAACAGGGCGTCCGCCTCTTCGATGCCGGAGAAGCGAGGCGGGCCGGACTGACTGACCCAATGGTAGGCGACGGAATCGGCGACGGTATAATTGTCGTAGCCGAGCTTCACCGCCTCAAGGCAGTGGTCGATGTCCTCGTTGCAATTGTAGTAGCGCTCATCGAGGGGGCCGACGGCCTGGAGAACGGGTCGGGACATGGCGACCGTCGCTCCGGTCACGATCTGCATCTTGCGGGTGCGCCGGCATAACGGATGGTCAGCCGCCATGTCGAAATAGACATGGCACCAGCTGAGCGCCCCGAACGCCATTCCAATATGCTGGACCCGGCCCGTTGTCGGAAAGATCAGCTTTGAGCCGACGATACCGACGTTCGGCGTTCCATCGATCCAGGCCACCAGCTTCTCAAGACAGTCGCTGTGCAAAATCAGGTCGGTATTGAGCTGGATTACAATGTCGCCGTCGGCGGCTTCGAAGCCGCGATTAACGGCAGCCGAATAGCCCAGGTTCATCGGATTTCGGATCCGGACCACCTCGCGATACGGGCTGCCGGAAGGAAACACCTCGCTCACTCGCTCGGACGAGCCGTCGTCCACCAGGATGAGCTGAGTCTCAGGCAACGCAGCCGCCGCGAGGCTGTCGAAGAAGGCGGGCAGGAAGGACAGCCCGTTATAGACCGGAACAATCACGCTCAGCCGCATTCGATAATTCCCGATTATCTTTCGACCACGGCTCGAACCTAGAGCGTCCCCGGCTTGGAAAGAAGTCGGAAAAGTATC
>NZ_DASWQI010000004.1:0-36571 GCF_036403745.1 Allosphingosinicella sp. | reverse complement strand
CATGTGGCCGATGATCGGCTGGACCAGCAGCCCGGTCAGCGGCGCCGCGATCCACAGCGCCGGCAAATCGTCGAGGCTCGATCCGAGCGACTGGAAAATGCGGCTCATGTTCGCATTCTGCAGCGCGAAGCCGATCTGGATGCCGAAGAAGCCGAACGAGATGTTCCACAGCTGGGCGAACCCGAGCTTCGGCTTGCGCGTCGCGTCCAAGCTCACGGTCACCGGCACCCTCCCTCGCCGCCATGGTGCGCCGGACGCCGCACAAAGAAAAGGGACGGTGGCGCCGTCCCTTTCCTCATCCACCGCGGCCCGGGCGTCAGAACTTGAAGCTGAAGCCGGCGAGGTAGCGCCGCCCGTAATTCTGATAATCGATCACCTGCGAGGGCTGGCCCGGATTGTAGGTGACGAACGGCTGGTTGGTGAGGTTCTGGCCCTGGAGATAGACCGAAAGGCCATAGAGCGGTGACCCCTTCTGGAATTCGTAGCCGATCTGCGCGTCGACGATCGTCTCCGGCGCGGCCCTGCGGCGGACGCGGGCGGCGCCGAAGCCCGACACCTCGCCGATGAAGGTCGAGCGGTAGCGGATGCTGCCGCGGGCGGAGAAGCCCCATTTCTCGAAATAAGCGGTGCCGTTGGCGACCCACTTCGAATAGCCGGGAATGTCCTCTGCGGGCGCACCGGGAGACGGGTGGACCGACGTCTTGGTGTAGGAGACGCCGCCGGTGACGCCGAAGCCGTCGAGCGCAGGCGTGAAGGTCGAGAAAGGCAAGGTCGCCGCGAGCTCGGCGCCGTAAAGCTTTCCGCCCGTGCCGTTGACCGGCATGTTAAGCGCGCCGATCGGGTTTACGACGACGCCGTTGCCGGGCGAGGCGAGGACGAAGCTCGAGAAATCGTAATTGTTGAAATCCTGGTTGTAGACGTAGGTCTGCAAATCCTTCCAGAACAGCTGGAGGGCGATGTAGCCCTTCGAGCCCCAATATTTCTCGAAGGTGAGATCAAGGGCGTTGGCGCGCCACGGCCGCAACGTCGGATTGCCGCTGCTGCCGCTGACGAAGGCGACCGGGCCGACGATGTTGTAGCCGTAGCTGAAGCTCGCCCGCATGTCGTCGAGGCGGGGGCGGACGATCTCGCGCGCCGCGGCGGCGCGAATGACGAAATCGCCGGCGGTGCGCAGCGACAGGTTCGCGCTCGGCAGCACGTCGACATATTTCGTGTCGACGTTGCGCGGCAGGCCGCCGATGTTCGGCGAGCCGTTGGCATTCGGGCCGAGATAGACGGCCGACGCGCCCTGCGAGCGCTGGTCGGTCCAGATCGCCTGCACGCCGAAATTGCCGGTCAGCTCGCCCATGCCGAGCTGCTGCTTGATGTTGCCCTGCAGGAAGAGGATCTTCTGCTCTTCGCGGATCGCGTAGGATTTGACGACGACGTCGCCATAAGGGTTGGGCACGCGCTGGTAGACGCCGGCGTTTAGCAAAGCGAGCGGATCGTAGCTGATCACCGGGCCGAGGCCGAGATAGTTGAGGTTGGTGGTCCCCAGCCGGAACTGGGTCGGCACCGGCACGCTGGTGGTGCCGTTGGTGTTGGCGACGAGGCCGATGAAATATTCGTCCGGCGTCAGGCGCTTGGTGCGGCTGGTGAAATCGGCGCCGGCCTTGACGCTGGAGAGGAAGCCCGAAAGCTCCTTCTCGACCTCGCCGCGGAACTGGAACAGCTCGTCCTGGACGATGCGGTTGTTGTAATAGCCGTCCTGGCCGTTCAGGATGCGGGTGCCGTTCACCGCCGTCTGGTCGCCGCCCCAGCCTTGCGGGCTGGTCAGCAGGATCTGGTTGTAATCGCCGTAATTGAGATTGTGGGTGAAGGTCGTGCCGTTCGGCCCGGTGTTGAAGCCGATCGTGTCGGTGGCGCCGATCGCGTTGCGGCCGGTGCCCGAATAGCTTTCGAACACCAGTTCGTTGCGATCGGTGCGGGAGTAACTGGCGTCGCCCATGACGTGCCAGCCATTGTCGCCGTCCCACTTGTTGTTCCAGCCGAACGAATAGAGCTTGGCGTGGCGCTGGAAGGCGTCGTTGCGCAGCACGCCCTTGACGCCGGTGAAGGTGCCGGAGGTGACGAGGCCGTTGCTGGCGGTGAAGCCGGGCTGCAGCTGCGCGGAGCTCCAGAACAGGGGCAGCTCGATGCCGCGCTTGATCTGATCGTCGCGGAAGTTCGAATAGAAGGCGTCGAAGGTTGAGGTGAAGTTCGGCATCGGCCGAAATTCGAGCGTGCCCTGGAGGCCGAGGCGCTTCAGCTTCGAGGAGGTGACGTAGGATTTGGAACCGCCGATCACGACGGGCGAGCTCGAATTGCCGACGTTGGGATAGCCCCAGGAGTTGAACTCCTCGGTCTGGTAGGGCTCGTCCGTGTAGCTGCCCGAGAGGGCGAGGCCGAGGCGCTTGTCGGGCGTCTGCACGACGATGACGCCGTTCACCCGATAACCCTTGTCGTCGGAGCCGGCGTTGAGCTTGCCGAGACCGGCAAGGACGCCGCGCGCGCCGATCGAGAAGACGCGCTTGCCATATTCGAGCGGGCGGATGGTCTTGAGGTCCACCGTGCCCGACAAGCCCTGGCCGACGAGGCTGGCCATCGGCGTCTTGTAGACGAGGACCTGGTTGATCACTTCGGACGGATATTGGTCATATTCGACGGCGCGGTTGTCGCCGGTCGAGGTCTGCTCGCGGCCATTGAGGAGGGTCGTCGAGAAGTCCGGGCTGAATCCGCGGATCGAGATCGAGTTGGAGCGGCCGGAGACGCGCTGCGAGGTGAGGCCGGGGAGACGCGCGATCGATTCGGCGATCGAGGCGTCGGGGAGCTTGCCGATATCCTCGGCCGAGATCGATTCGACGACCTGGTCGCGGCGCTTCTTTTCGTTGACCGCGCTTTCGAGGCTGGCGCGGAAACCGGTGACGGTGATTTCCTGCACGTCGTTCGGATCGTTCGGGTTCGACGCCGTGTCCGGCGCGGGAGGCTGCGCGTTCGGGCCGCCCTGCGCCTGCGCGGGCGAAGCGATGCCGAGCGTCAACGCGGCGAGCGCCGCCCCGGCAAGCAGCGTCTGCCGCCGCGTCTGCGAAATCCTGGCCATGTGCATCCTCCCGTCCCCGCCGCGGTCGCGTCCTTACCCGGGTCGCGTGCGACTGTTCTTGCCCCCGGGCGGACGCCCGGCGCCGTGCCGCTTCATCGCGGTCTTTCGGCTTGGCGCAAATTAGTGCAAATCTTTGCCGCGAAAGGCAAGCGGGAAAATTACAATCCTGCGTCTCCTGTGTCCGCAGCGCCACAGCGTTAGAGGTGTAAGGGGCGAAAAGCGATGCGAATGCGGGCGCTTGCCAATCGCTTCGGCTTCTGCAAAGAATTGCAAAAGTTTCGGCGGCGGTCGTCCGCCAGCCGATGAGGGGAGGAAAAGGGATGCTCCGACGCGGCCGGTTCGCCGCCTTGCTCGCCGCAGCGCTGGCGGCCGCCCCGGCTGCGGCCCCTGCCGCGCAGGCGCAAAGCTATCGTGCGCGCGCGCCGGAGCAGGAGATCATCTACTTCGTCCTTCCTGACCGGTTCGAGAATGGTGATCCCTCCAACGACCGCGGCGGCCTGACCGGCGGGCGGCTCCAGACCGGCTACGACCCCACTGCGACCGGCTTCTACCATGGCGGGGACCTCAAAGGCCTGACGCAGCGGCTCGACTACATCCAGGGCCTCGGCGTCACGGCGATCTGGCTGGGGCCGGTCTACAAGAACAAGCCGGTGCAAGGGCCGCCGGGGCATGAGAGCGCCGGCTATCACGGCTATTGGATCACCGACTTCACCGACGTCGATCCGCATTTCGGGACGAAGGCGGATCTGAAGGCATTCGTCGACGCCGCCCATGCGCGCGGCCTCAAGGTCTATCTCGACATCATCACCAACCACACAGCCGACGTGATCAAATATCGCGAATGCCCGGCCAACGACTGCGCCTATCGCAGCATCGGCGACTATCCGTTCGCCCGCCGGGGCGGCGTCGGCGGGGCGGCGATCAACGACGGCTTTGCGGGCCTCGACCATCGCGACGCGGCGAACTTCGCCCGCCTCACGCGGCCGGATTACGCCTACACGCCCTACGTTCCCGCGGGCGAAGCGCATGTGAAGAAGCCGGAGTGGCTGAACGACCCAATCTACTACCACAATCGCGGCGACTCGACCTTCCAGGGCGAAAGCTCGCTGCAGGGCGATTTCGCCGGCCTCGACGATGTGATGACCGAGAATCCGCGCGTGGTGCGCGGCTTCATCGACATTTACGGCGCGTGGATCGACCAGTTCGGCATCGACGGCTTCCGGGTCGATACCGCGCGGCACGTCAATCCGGAATTCTGGCAGGCCTTCATCCCGGCGATGATGGCCCGCGCGAAGGCGCGGGGCATTCCGAACTTCCACATCTTCGGCGAGGTGTTCGATCCCGACCCGGCGCCGCTCGCGCTGCACACAAGGGTGGACGGCTTTCCGGCGGTGCTCGACTTCGCCTTCGCGTTCGCCGCCGTGGATGTCGTGGCCAAGGGCGCTGGGACCGACCATCTGGCCCGCGTTTACGCCGCCGATCCGCTCTACGCCCGCGGCGAAGCCGGCGCACGCACCCTCCCCACCTTCCTCGGCAACCACGATGCCGGCCGCTTCGCGTCCTTCGTGCGGCAGGCGAACCCGAAGGCCTCCGAAGCGGAGGTGCTGAAGCGGGTCCTCCTCGGCCACGCGCTGATGATGTTCGGCCGCGGCACGCCGGTCGTCTATTATGGCGACGAGCAGGGCTTTGCCGGCCATGGCGGCGACCAGGCGGCGCGGCAGGACATGTTCGCCAGCCGCGTTGCCTCCTACAATGACGAGACTTTGGTGGGATCGAACCGCACGACGGCGACGGCGAGCTTCGACACACATGCAATCCTCTACCGCGCCTTCGCGGAGATGGCGGCGATCCGGCGCTCGGACCCGGCGCTGACGGCCGGCGCGCTCGTCGTCCGCGCCGCCGGCGACAAGCCGGGACTGTTCGCTTTCTCCCGCATCGCGCCGGGCGGGGGCGAGACCTTGGTCGCGCTCAACACCGGCACGACGCCCATTGCTGCGCAGGTGGCGGTGGCAAGCATTTCGGGCCGCTGGCAAAGCGTGCACGGCCGGTGCGCCGCCGCGGGGAGCGCGCCGGGGAGCTATAGCGTCGAGATCGCCCCGCTCGACTATGTCGTCTGCCGGGCGGCGGCACGGTGAGCAGGATCACTCTCGAACGCGCCGCTCCGGCGGTGCAGGCCGACGTGGCCGCATGGTGGCGGGGGGCCGTCATCTACCAAGTCTATCCCCGCTCCTTCGCCGACACGAACGGCGACGGCATCGGCGACCTGCCCGGAGTCACCGCGCATCTCGACCATATCGCGTCGCTGGGCGTCGACGCGATCTGGCTGTCGCCCTTCTTCACCTCGCCGATGAAGGATTTCGGCTACGACATTGCCGACTATCGCGGCGTCGACCCGATCTTCGGCACCCTCGCAGATTTCGACGCCTTGCTGGCGCGGGCGCACGGGCTGGGGCTCAAGGTGCTGATCGACCAGGTCTGGTCGCACACGTCGGACCAGCATGACTGGTTCCGCGAGAGCCGCTCGAGCCGCGACAATCCCAAGGCTGACTGGTACGTCTGGGCCGACGCGAAGGCCGACGGATCGCCGCCGAACAATTGGCAATCGGTGTTCCACGGCCCCTCCTGGACCTGGGACGCCCGGCGCGGCCAATATTATCTCCACAATTTCCTCAGCAGCCAGCCGGACCTCAACCTCCATTATTCGGCGGCGCAGGATGCGATCCTCGACGCCGCCCGCTTCTGGCTCGACCGCGGCGTCGACGGCTTCCGTTTGGACGCGCTGAACTTCGCGATGCACGACCCGGCGCTGCGCGATAACCCGGCGGTCGCCGATCCGCGCGCCAGGCGGCTGCGGCCGTTCGATTTCCAGCACCACATCTACAACCAGTCGCACGGCGCCATAACCGGCTTCCTGGAGCGGGTGCGGGCGCTGGCGGATTCCTATCCCGGCGCGCGCTTCATGGTCGCCGAGGTCGGCGGTGAGCAGGCCGACCGGGAGATGAAGCTGTTCACGCAGGGGCCCGCCCGCCTCAACAGCGCCTACGGCTTCAACTTCCTCTACGCCGACCGGCTGACGCCACGGCTCATCGAGGAGACGATGGCGCTGTGGCCCGGCGAGGATGGCGAGGGGTGGCCGAGCTGGGCCTTTTCCAACCACGACGCCCCGCGCGTGGTGTCGCGCTGGCTCTCGGGCCGGGACCGGGAGGCGTTCGCCCGTTTGGCGATGCTCCTCCTCGTCGCGTTGAGGGGCAACGTGTTCCTCTATCAGGGCGAGGAACTCGGCCTCCCGCAGGCCGAGGTGCCGTTCGAGCGGCTGCAGGATCCGGAAGCGATCGCCAACTGGCCGGCCACGCTGGGACGAGACGGGGCGCGTACGCCGATGCCGTGGGCCGCGGCGGCGGAGAATGGCGGATTTTCCCCAGCCGAGCCGTGGCTGCCGGTCGATCCCACGCATCTGGCGCTGGCCGTCGATCGGCAGGAGGCGGACCACGGCTCTATGCTCAACTTCACGCGGCGTTTGGTGGCGCTGCGCCGCGAGTGCGAGCCGCTCCGCAGCGGCGCACTGCGGCCGGTGCCGGTGCCGGAGCCGCTCGTCGCCTTCGAGCGCGGCGACGGCGATCTGCTGTGCGTGTTCAACCTGGGCGACGAGGCGGCGCAGTGGGCGCTGCCGAGCGGGTGGCGGGTGATCGCGGAGGCGGGATCGTTTCCGGGCCCGCTATCGGGAGTGATCGCCGAGCGCCTTTAGTGCCTCCCCATCCGCAGGATGGGGAGGGGGACCAGCGAAGCTGGTGGAGGGGTCTTCCGAGACCCCAGGCGCTTATGCCTTCTACCCCCGAAGCGAATGATAATACCCCTCCACCACCCTCCCCCCGCTTCGCGCGGGGAGGCACTGGGCACTACCCCCCGCAGCTCTCTCTGACGATCAAGTCCGTCGCCAGCCGCTCCGAGCGCATTTCGCCGCCGGGGCCAGCATCGAGTAATTTCGACACCAGCAGCCTGCCCGCGCGGACGGTGTCCTGCTGGATGGTGGTCAAAGCGGGGCGGCTGTAGCGGGCGAAGGGGACGTCGTCATAGCCGACCACGGCGACGTCGCCGGGCACGCTGCGGCCCTCGTGGAGGAGCGCGCGGATGGCGCCGAGGGCGATGAGGTCGCTGGCGGCGACGATGCCGTCGAAGGCGATGCCGCGGGCGAGCAGGGCGTGGACCGCGGCTTCGGCCGATTCGACGGTGAAATGGGCCGGTACCATCAGCTCCGGCTCCAGCCTGAGCTTCGCCTGGTCGAGCGCTTCGGAATAGCCGCGGACGCGCTGGGCGACTTCGGGCGCCTCGGTGTCGCCGAGATAGACGATGCGGCGGCACCCAAGCCGCGCGAGGTGGAGCGTGGCGCGCTTGCCGCCGGCATGATTGTCGGACCCCACCGAGCAATAGGCCTGGTCGGGGAGCTGCGCGCCCCAGACGGCGAAGCGGCTGTCGGCGGCGGCGAGACGGTTGAAGGCGTGGTGGAGCGAGCTCTGGCCGAGGAAGATGACGCCGTCGGCGCGGCTGGTCGTCATCGCGCTGGCGAGGTCGTCATAGCTCGCTGGGGCGAAATGGCTGACGAGGAGGTCGCAGCCCCGCTCCCGCGCGGCGTCGCCGAGGCCGGCGACGAGCTCAAGGAAGAAGGGGTCGTCGAGCTGAGTGTCGCGCCCCTGCGGCCTCGGCACGACGAGGGCGATGGTGCCGGTCGCGCCGATCGGTCCGGCCGGCATGTAGCGGCGGAACGGGTAATCGTGCTCGCGGGCGAGCTTCCAGATCAGTTGCTTGGTGCGGGCGTTGATCGCCGGATGGTCATTGAGGGCGCGCGAGGCGGTCGAGGTGGACACGCCGGCAAGTTGGGCGAGGTCGGAGAGGCGGACGTTGCGGGGCATGATCGCTGCAACAATTGCTGCAAAAAGTGGAAAGGTCCAGGCCGGCCGCGCCCGAATCGGCACATCCAGTGGAGACCGCGCGCCCGCTGCTATTGGCAAGTCCCTGACAAGAGAGCAATATCGGCTGGCTGGAAGGTCCGATTCGAAGCGGACCCGGGGGAGCGACTTGTGATTCGAGTGTTACATCGTTGGTTTCGTGCGGCTTTTGCGGCAGGCGCAGTGGCGTGGGCAAGCGCCGCGATGGCGCAGGACAGCTATTCCGGCGCCGATCCGCAGGGGTCGGGCGTCATCGTCTCCGCGGTGCGGTGGCTGCAGGGCACCCTGCTCGGCACGGTCGCCACGGTCGTGGCCGTGATCGCCGTCGCCTCGGTCGGCTTCCTGATGCTCACCGGACGGATCAACTGGCGCTACGGCGCGACCGTCATCCTCGGCTGCTTCATCCTGTTCGGCGCGGCGTCGATCGTCGCCGGGATCCAGTCCACCTCGTCGCTCGGGGGCTGAGCCTTGAACGGGCTCGAACATGACAGGCTGTTCGTCGCCCTGACGCGCCCGCAGATGTTCGGGGGCGTGACCTATTCCTATTTCATCGCCAACGCGGTGGTGGCGACCGAGCTGTTCCTGATCTTCCACTCCTTCTGGGCGATCCTCGCGGCGCTGGTCATCCACTTCATCGGCGTGCTGCTGTGCCTGCGCGAGCCGCGCTTCTTCGACCTGTGGCTGACGCGCGCGTCGCGCTGCCCCCGGGTCAAGAACCACAAGGTGTGGGGATGCAACTCCTACCGCCCCTGACCAACGACCGGCGCGCGCCGGCCAAAGAGCAGCCTGCGGGGAAGCACCTTCCCTACGCGCGCCATGTCGACGATTTCACCATCGAGACGCGCGACGGGCTGCTCATGCAGGTCATCCACCTGCGCGGCCTGCTGTTCGAAACCGCCGACACCGAGGAACTGAATTACAGGAAGCGCCTGCGCGATGCGATGCTGCAGGCGATCGGCTCCTCACGCTACGCCGTCTACCACCATGTCGTGCGGCGGCGGATCGAGGCGGGGCTGTCCGGCGGGCACCCGGACGCCTTCTCGCGCCAGCTCGACGCGGCGTGGCGGACGCGGCTGGAAGGCAAGAAGCTCTACGTCAACGATATCTTCCTGACCCTCATCCGCCGGCCGCTGCAGGGCCGGGTCGGGCGGCTCGACCGGTTCCGCGAGCGGCTCGGGCGCGCGGCGACGACGCAGCCGGAGGCGACCGGCGCCTATGAGCGCCACCAGCTCGACCAGGCGCGCGACGCGCTGATGGCGGCGCTGGGCAGCTACGAGCCGCGGCTGCTCGGCGTCTACGACACGCCGCACGGGCCCTGCTCGGAGCCGCTCGAGTTCCTCTCATTGCTCTACAATGGCGAGATGCGGCCGGTGCTGATGCCGCTCGAGGATCTCGGCGACTATCTCCCCTACCGCCGAATCAGCTTTGGCCAGGAAACGGTGGAGCTCGGGCCGGCAGGCGCGTCGCCGCGCAACTTCGTCGGCATCGTCTCGATCAAGGATTATCCGGCGCAGACCGTGCCCGGCATGCTCGACGAGCTGCTGCGTCTGCCGTTCGAAATCACCGTCTCGCAATCGTTCGGCTTCGTCGAGCGGCAGGCGGCCCTCGGGCGGATGAACCTGGCGCTCAGGCGCATGCGCTCGGCCGAGGACGAGGCGGTGAGCCTGCGCTCCGAGCTGGCCAGCGCGAAGGACGAGGTCGCCGCCGGCCGCGCCGGCTTCGGCGAGCATCACATGACCATCGCCATCCGCGCCGACACGCCGGGCGGCGTCGACGACGGGGTGGCGGAGGTGCAGGCCGCGCTCGCCGACCTCGGCATCATCTCGGTGCGCGAGGAGATCGCGCTCGAGCCCGCTTTCTGGGCGCAATTCCCCGGCAATTTCAGATATATCGCCCGCCGGGGCCTCGTCTCCACCGGGAATTTCTCGGGGTTGGCGAGCAGCCATAACTTCCCCTTGGGCCGGGCCCAGGCCAACCATTGGGGCGAGGCGGTGACTCTCCTCGAGACCACCGCCGCCGGCCCTTATTATTTCAACTTCCATCAGGGCGACCTCGGCAACTTCACCGTGATCGGCCCGTCCGGCTCGGGCAAGACCGTGGTGCTGAACTTCCTCCTCGCGCAAGCGCGCAAGTTCCGGCCGCGGATCATCTTCTTCGACAAGGACCGCGGCGCGGAGCTGTTCATCCGCGCCATCGGCGGGCGGTACGATTTGCTGCGGCCGGGGACGCCGTCCGGCCTCAACCCGCTCCAGCTCCCCGACAATCCGGTCAACCGCCAGTTCCTGATCGACTGGGTTGCTTTGCTGGCGGGCGGCGCGGACATCGACGACACGGCGCGGATCAAGGACGCGATCGACGCCAATTACGAGCAGCCCGAGGACCATCGCCGGCTGCGCCATCTGGCGGAGCTGTTCCGCGGCGGCCACCGCCCGTCCGCCAACGATTTATGGTCGCGGCTCCGGCCCTGGTGGGGCGACGGCGAGCGGGCGTGGATGTTCGACAATGCCCGCGACAAGACGGACCTGACCGCGGAAACTGTCGGGTTCGACATGACCCAGATCCTCGACGATCCCGCTTTGCGCAGCCCGGCGATGATGTACCTCTTCCACCGGGTGGAGGAGCGCCTGGACGGCAGCCCGGCGATCATCGTCGTCGACGAAGGCTGGAAGGCGCTGGACGATGACGTGTTCGTCCGCCGCATCAAGGATTGGGAAAAGACGATCCGGAAAAGGAACGGCATCGTCGGCTTCGCCACCCAGAGCGCGCAGGACGCCCTGGAGAGCCGCATCGCCAGCGCGATCATCGAGCAGGCGGCGACGCAGATCTTCATGGCCAATCCCAAGGCGCGGGCGGACGATTATATCGGCGGCTTCGGCCTCACCCCGCACGAGTACGAGCTGGTGCGGACCTTGCCGGACAACGCCCATTGCTTCCTCGTCAAGCACGGCAACGACAGCGTCGTCGCGCGCCTGAACCTGTCGGGCGAGCAGGACCTCCTCACCATCCTGTCGGGCCGCGAGCGCACCGTGCGGCTTCTGGACGAGATTCGCGCCGAGACCGGCGACGATCCCGCCGAGTGGATCCCGCGCCTGCTGGAGCATGCGTGATGGAATGCCCGGCCCTGGTGCCCGAGGCGGGCTTCGTCCGCTCGATGATGGCCTTCGTCGATTGCCAGGCGGCGACGCTCGGCGCCGGCGGCTACCAGGCGCTTGCCACCCCCGGCTCGACCCTGAGCCTCGCCCTCACCGGCTTCATGACCCTGTTCATCGCGCTGTTCGGCTACCGGCTGCTGCTCGGCTACGGGCCGGACCTTCGCAGCGGCATGTTCTCCTTCGCCAAGATCGCCATCGTGCTGGCGCTGGCGACGAGTTGGCCGGCCTATCGCACGCTGGTCTACGACGTGGCGCTACGCGGTCCCGCCGAGCTGGCGACGGAGATCGGCGCGCCGAGCGGGCTGCCGGGCGCGGGCGGCGGGCTCGTCGAACGGCTCGACGTTGCGGACCAGGCGATGACGGCGCTCGCCATCCTCGGCGAGGGACACCCGCCGGTGCCGGTCGACGCCAATCAGGTCGCGGCGGTCACCCAGACGGTGCCGCAGCCCTATCCTGGGTTCAACACCTTCGCGATCGGCGGCGCGCGCATGCTGTTCCTGGTCGGCGCCATCGCTGGGCTCGCGGCGGCGCGGATGATCGCCGGCCTCCTGCTCGCGGTGGGGCCGCTGTTCGTCGCCTTCCTGCTGTTCGAGAATACGCGCTCGCTGTTCGAAGGCTGGATACGGGTGCTTGCGGGGGCGGCGCTGGCGGCGTTCGGGACGGCGGTGGCCCTGGGCGCGGAGCTGGCGCTGATCGAGCCGTGGCTGACGCAGCTCCTCGCCCGCCGGACCGCCGACGAATGGCTGCCGGGGATGCCGGTGGAATTGCTCGTCGTCACCATCGTCTTCGCCGTCATCATCCTCGCCATGCTCTACGGCGCGGCGCGGATCGCCTGGGGCTTCCGCCTCGCGCCGATCTGGCATGCCGGCCCCGGCCGCGTCGTCGAGATGCTGCAGGGCCGCGACGCCGTCCCGGCCGGCGCGGCGGGAGCAGCCGGTGCCGCGGCGCCTGCGGAAGGGCGCAGCCGTGCAGCCACCGTCGTCGACGCCGTCGCCGCCACCCAGCGGCGCGAGGCGGGGAATACGCAAGTCGCCGCCTACACGCCCGGCCGCGGCGACCCCGCCGGCCCCGGTGGACGGCCGCAGGCGCATGGCGGCCGGCCGCACGACGCATCTGAACCACTTGGACCCGTTCCGCTCGGCCAGAGCTTCCCGCGCCGCACCCGCGGCCGGGTCTCCGCCAGCGCCGGGCGACGGGACCGCCGGACATGAACGAACATAGCCGCGAAACCTATTACAAGGAGGCCGCGACCTGGAATCGCGACCGGCAGGAGGCGCTCGCCAAATCGCAGCGCACCGCCTGGTGGGTGGCGGGGGGCGCCGCCGCGATCGCCATCCTCGAGGCCGTCGCCCTCCTCGTGCTGACGCCGCTCAAGACGGTGGTGCCCTATACGTTGCTGGTCGACCGGACGACCGGCTACGTCCAGGCGCTGAAGCCGCTCGACGCGGACAAGGTCTCGCCCGACGCGGCGCTGACCCAGAGCTTCCTCGTCCAGTACGTCATCGCCCGCGAGAGCTACGACCGCGACATCGCCCAGGCCAATTACCGCAAGGTCGCCTTGTGGTCGGCGGAGAATGCCCGCGCCGAATATCTCGGCCTGATGCAGGTCTCGAACCCGCAGAGCCCCCTCGTCCTCTACCCGGCGACCAGCGTCGTCGAGACGCGGGTGAAGAGCGTGTCGCCGGTCGGGCCGAACGTCGCCCTCGTCCGCTTCGACACGGTGCGCCATGACGCCGGCGGCGCGGTGCAGCCGCCCCGCTCCTGGGTGTCGGTGATCCGCTACCGCTATTCGGGCGAGCCGATGAAGCTCGAGGATAGGTTCGTGAACCCGCTCGGCTTCCAGGTGCTGCGCTACCGCCGCGACGCCGAGAGCGCGCCGGCGCCGGACGTGGCAGTCGTGCCGGGAACCACCGTCGTCCCGGGTGCCGCGGCGCCGCTGCCGGTCGTCGTCGTCCCGGGCTCCAGCACCACCGTCACCACCACCCCCAACGCCCCCGGCTCCGCGGCGCTCGGCCAGGCGACCGCCGAGGCCGCCCGCGCCGCTATGGCCGCGCGCAACCCGCAGCGGCCGCGCCGGCCCGAGCCCGAGCTGTGAGAGCCGTCCTCCTCTTCCTCGCCGCGGCGCTCGTCGCCGCCGGTCCGGCGGCCGCGCAGGTGAAGCCGAAGCCGGGCACGGGCGACCCGCGCATCCAGTCGATCGACTATGTCGCGGACCAGGTGGTCCAGCTGCAGGGCGCGGCCGGCTACCAGGTGACGGTCGAGCTTTCGCCCGACGAGCAGGTCGAGAATGTCGCCGTCGGCGACAGCGCCGCCTGGCAGGTCACCGCCAACCGCCGCGGCGACCATCTGTTCGTCAAGGCGATCCAGGGCGGCGTCTCGACCAACATGACCGTGGTGACGAGCGTCCGCCTCTACAATTTCGAGCTGGTGCCGCTCTCCGGCGCATCGGGCGACATGGCCTATACCGTCCGCTTCCGCTACCCGAACGGCAGCGCCGGCGGGGCCTCGCTCGACGATGCGCCGAGCGCATCGGGCGAAGGCCGCTACCGCCTCGGCGGCGACAAGTCGCTGCGGCCGAGCGAGATCAGCGACGACGGCCGCCATACCTATGTCCGCTGGCCGCGGGACCGGGCGCTGCCCGCCGTCTACGCGATCAGCGACACCGGCCAGGAGATGGTGGTCAACGGCATGATGCGCGACGACGTGTTCGTCATCGACAGCGTCGCCCAGAAGCTCGTCTTCCGCATCGACAAGGCGGCCGCCACCGCCACCCGCGTCAGAGTGGACAAATAATGGCCAGCGTCACGCCGCCGACCGACCCGCGCGTCACCGCCCGCGCCGCCGAGCCGCCGCGCGAGGAGGGCGTGCGCCCCGTCGTCCCTTTGCCCCGCGGCGGTGCCTCCCCGCTCGTCATTGCGATCGGCATTGCGGTGGCGGCGCTCCTCCTCTTCTTCGTCCTGAATTCGCGGCGGCAGACGCTGTCGCAGCCGAGCGTCACCGCGCGCGGCGCCCAGCCGCTGCCGACGTCGCCGCCGCCGGCGCTTTACATCCCGCCCGTGCCGGCCCCGCCCCCGCCGGTGATGGCGGTCGCGCCGCCCGCGCCGCCGCAGCCGTTGCGGCTGGTAACGGCGCCGCCGCGTCCGGCTCCGCCGCCGCCCCCGCCGCCACCGGTCTACATCCAGCAGCAGCCGCAATATCAGCCGCCGCCGCCGCAGCGGACCTCCAACAGCCCGACCCTCGTCATCGACACGACCAGCGCGCCGCCGGTCCCTCCCTCCGCCGTCGTCGCCGCGCAGGCGGCGAGCGATGCGCAGGCGCTCGGCGGCAGCCAGGGCGGCGGCCGCGTCCGCGCCGGCGTCTTCGCCAACCGCGGCGTCACCGTCGCCCAGGGAACGTTGATCCCCGCCGTGCTCGAAACGGCGTTCGATTCGACCCGCCCCGGCTTCGCCCGCGCGGTGGTCTCGCGCGACGTGCGCGGCTTCGACGGCAGCCGCATCCTCATCCCGCGCGGCAGCCGCCTCACCGGCGAATATCGCGCCGACATCGCGCCCGGCCAGAAGCGCGCTTTGATCAACTGGACGCGGCTGATCCGGCCGGACGGCATCACCATCGCCCTCGCCTCGCCGGCGACGGACACGCTCGGCCGCGGCGGGGTGAGCGGCCATTATAACAGCCATTTCTTTGAGCGGTTCGCCGGCGCCATCCTCCAGTCGGCGCTCGACGTCGGCGTCAACATCGCCAGCCGCGCCGCCTCGCCGAGCGTGGTGGTGGCGCTGCCGGGATCGACCCAGACCCTGTCGCCCGCCCTTCTCCAGTCGGCCCGGATCGTGCCGACGGTGACGGTGCCGGCCGGCACCAGCATCAGCGTGTTCGTCGCCCACGACCTCGATTTCTCGGGCACCGGAAAGGGCCAGTGAGCGCCGCCGCCGCCACCGCTCCGGCCGGCGAGCCGGGCGTCTATCTACGCGCCTATCTCGCGCCGCTGACCGGCATGCTGGCGCGGCCGGACGTGACCGACATCTACGTCAACCGCCCTGGCGAGATCTGGGCGGAGACGACCGGCGGCGGCATCGAGCGGCACGACGCGCCGGGGCTCGACGAGGCCACTCTCGCCCGGCTCGCCCGCCAGATCGCCGCCCTCTCCCACCAGGGGATCAGCCGCGAGCATCCGCTGCTCTCCGCGACCTTGCCGGACGGCGCGCGAGTTCAGGTCGTCGCGCCGCCGGCGACGCGCGGCGCCCTCGCCCTCGCCATCCGCAAGCACGTCTCGCCGGACCTGGCGCTCGACGATTATGTCGCGACCGGCGCCTTTGCCGAGACCAAGGCGCGGCAGGGCTTCGACAAGGACGAGACCGACCGCGCCCTTGCCGCCATGCTCCAGCGCGGCGAGATTGCGGGCCTGCTCTCCGCCGCGGTCAAGGCGCGCAAGAACATCCTCGTCTCCGGCGGCACCTCGACCGGCAAGACGACATTCTTGAACGCCTTGCTGCGCGAAGTCCCGCCCGAGGAGCGGCTGATCCTCATCGAGGACACGCCCGAGCTTGCCGTCGCCCACCAGAACATGGTGGGGCTTCTCGCGGCCCGCAGCGCGCTCGGCGAAGCGCAGGTCAGCGCGGACGACCTCGTCGGCGCCTCGCTGCGCATGCGGCCCGACCGCATCATCCTCGGCGAGCTCCGCGGACCCGAGGCCTATGCGTTCCTCCGCGCCGTCAACACCGGCCACCCCGGCTCGATGACCACCGTCCACGCCGACAGCCCTGAGCGCGCGGTCGAGCAGATCGTCCTCCTCGTCCTCCAGGGCGGCAGCCAATTGGGCCGCGACGACGTCCGCCACTATGTCAGCCGCACGATCGACGTCTATGTGCAGCTCACCCGCACCGGCGGGAAACGGCGCGTGTCCGAGGTGGTGCTGAGGTCGTAGCCTTTCCGTCGTCCCAGCGAAGGCCGGGACCCCAGGGGGTGAAGAACGCGGGGCCTTTCACCCGCTGGGGCCCCAGCCTTCGCTGGGGCGACGAGCAAACACGTCCGGCCGTCCCGGGGAGGAGCTTGACTCGTTCGCCTCCGCGCCAGCAATGTTAGCGCTCACACGCGGGAGGGGAGGACGAGTGAGCGACGCCGGAACCGCCCCACCTCCCGCCCGCACCGGCCACGTCCGCTGGGTAATTTGCGGCCTCCTCTTCGCCGCCATCGTCCTTTCCTACATCGACCGGCTCGTCCTGCCGGTCCTGAAGCCGACGCTGCAGCACCTCTACGGCTGGTCGGAGACCGGCTATGGCGACGTCGTCTTCTGGTTCCAGGCCGCCTACGGCATCGGCTTCCTGCTGTTCGGCCGACTGATCGACCGCATTGGACCGCGGCTCGGCTACGCGCTGGCGATGGGGGTGTGGACGCTCGCGCACATGGCGCACGTCTTCTTCCGCACCACCGCCGGCTTCACGCTCGTGCGGGTGCTGCTGGCGGCCGGCGAATCCGGGACCTACCCAGCCGCCTTGGCCGCCGCCGGCGAGTGGTTCCCGCGCCGCGAGCGCGCCTTCGCGATCGGCATCTTCAACGCCGGCGCCAATGTCGGCGCGATCGTGACGCCGCTGCTCGTGCCGGCGCTGGCGCTGGCCTGGGGCTGGCAGTCGGCCTTCGTCGTCACCGGCCTCTTCAACCTCGTCTGGATCGCCGTCTGGCTTCTCTACTACCGCGCCCCCCGCCAGCATCGCCGCCTCGGCGCGGCGGAGCTCGCCCTCATCGAATCCGAGCCGGCGGCGGAGCAGAAGCCGGTCGCCTGGCGCCGCCTCCTCGCCACCCGCCAAGCCTGGGCCTATATGGCCGGCCGGTTCCTGATCGACCCGATCTGGTGGACCTTCCTGTTCTGGCTGCCGGACTTCTTCTCGAAGCGCTATCACCTCGATCTCAAGAGCTTCGGCTTGCCGCTCGTCGCCATCTACATCCTCGCCGACGTCGGCTCCGTGCTCGGCGGCTGGTATAGCTCGCGCCTCCTCGGCCGCGGCGTCGCGCTCGGGCGGGCGCGCAAACGGGCGATGCTCGGCGCGGCCCTCATCGTGATGCCGGTCGCCTTCGCGATGGCGGCGCCGGGCGTGTGGGTTGCGGTGCTGCTCATCGGCCTCGCCTGCGCAGGCCACCAGGGCTTCTCAGCCAACCTCTTCTCGATGCCCGCCGACCTCTTCCCGCGCTGGGCGGTCGGCTCCGTCGTCGGCCTCGGCGGCTTTGCGGGCGCGGCCGGCGGCATGCTGATGGCGAAATATGCCGGCTGGGTGCTGCAGAGCTTCGGCTCCTACACGCCGATCTTCATCGTCTCGGGCATGGCGTACCTGATCGCGCTCGCCGTCACCCACGTCATCAACCCGCTTTACGCCCCCGTCACCAAATTCGCGGAAGTCCCATGAAAGCTCTGCTCGCCCTCCTCCTCGTCTCCCTCGCCACGCCCGGGTCCGCCGCCCCGGTGCTCGTCGCCGGCGACATCCGCCCGGCGCAGGACCTCACCGGCCCCTGGCACTGGTCCGCCGACCCCTATCGCGACGGCGTCGCCGGCTTCCACGGGGAGGAGCCGGGCCTCGGCCACCGCCGCTATGCCGATGTCGATGTCGAGGCGGAGATGGCGAAGCACCCCAACGCCTTGTTCGAGTTCGACATGGCGCGCTCCCCGATCGCCACCCTCCCCTCCTCCTGGATCAACCACGATCCGACCATGCGCCATTATGACGGCCTCGTCTGGTACCAGCGCGGCTTCGAAGCGCAGCCGCGCGCGGGCCGCCGCTATTTCCTGCGCTTCGGCGCCGCCGAATATCGCGCCGATGTCTTCGTGAACGGCAAGCGGGTCGGCAGCCACGAGGGCGGCTTCACCCCCTTCGCGTTCGAGGTGACGGGGCTGCTCCGCGCCGGCGCCAACCAGGTGACGGTCGGCGTCGATTCCCAGCGCTCCGACGCGACGGTGCCGCCGACGGTCACCGATTGGGAGACCTACGGCGGTCTCACCCGCCCCGTCCGCCTCATCGAGGTGCCGGCAACCTACGTCGACGATGCCTGGATCCGCCTCACCCGCGACGGCCACATCCGGGCGAGCGGCCGGCTCGACGGACCGGCGGCGGCCGGCGCGGAGGTGCGGGTGCGAGTTGCGGGGCTCCTTCTCACCGCACGCAGCGCCGCCGACGGCAGCTGGTCCGTCGAGGCGGCGGCGCCGCGTACCCTCAAGCGCTGGTCACCCGACAGCCCCACCCTCTACGACGTCATTGTCGAAGCCGGGGAGGATCGCCTCACCGACCGCATCGGCTTCCGCACCATCGCCGTCCGCGGCCGCCAGATCCTGCTCAACGGCAAGCCGATCTTCCTGCGCGGCATTTCGGTCCATGAGGAGGAGCTCGGCGCCGACCCGACCCGGGCGATGACACCCGCCGCCGCCCGCGCCCTGCTCGCCGAGGTCAAGACCGGCCTCCACGGCAATTTCGTCCGCCTCGCCCACTATCCGCATGCGGAGGCGATGACCCGGGCCGCCGACGAGATGGGGCTGATCGTGTGGAGCGAGATCCCCGTCTACTGGCGCGTCGCCTTCGGCCGGCCGGAGACGCTGGCGCTGGCCCGAACGATGCTCGCCGAGAACATCCTGCGCGACCGCAACCGCGCCGCCATCGCCCTGTGGAGCGTCGGCAACGAGACGCCGGTCGGCGCCGACCGCAACGCCTTCCTCGCCGCCCTCGCCGGTGACGTGCGCAAGCTCGACGACACCCGCCTCGTCACCGCCGCCCTCCTCACCCGCCGGGAGCAGCGGGACGGGCACCCGGTGATGGTCCTCGACGATCCGCTCGCCGCGTCGCTCGATGTACTGGCGGTCAACACCTACAATGGCTGGTATACGGACGACCGTCTCGCCGACCTGCCGGCGATCGGCTGGCGGGTGAACGAGGACAAGCCGCTGATCCTGTCCGAACTCGGCGCCGATGCCAAAGCGGGCTTCCACGACCCGGCGACGCTGCGCAAATATTCGGAGGAATTCCAAGCCGAATATTACCGCCAGACGCTGGCGATGGCGGCGAAGATTCCCTTCCTCGCCGGCATGTCGCCCTGGATCCTCAAGGACTTCCGCTCCCCGCGCCGCCAGCACCCGGTCTTCCAGCAGGGCTGGAACCGCAAGGGCCTCATCTCGGAGACGGGCCAGCGCAAGCTAGCGTTCGACGTTCTCGCCGGCTTCTATCGCGAGATCGAGGCGGAGGGGCGGTGAGAAGGGTTCTCGCGCTCGCCGCCCTCGCCGCCAGTGCCGTAGCTGCGCAGCCACCCTCGGCTGAGCGCCGCGCCGCGACCGAGGCGGATTACAAGGCGACCCTCGCCCGCCTCGGCATCGCCAGCCTTCGCCCCGGCGCCGACGGCTACAACCGCGCTGCGGCCAACGCCGTCAATTACGACGAGGCGAAGGCGGGGCTCACCTCGCCGCTGCCGCCGCTGCTCACGGTCGCCAAGCCCACGGCCCGCTGGTGGTGGACGGTGCGGCGGCCGCAGCTCGTCCGGATGATCGAGGACGAGATGGTCGGCCGCGTCCCCGCGACAGCGCCGACGATCGTCTGGCGGCTCGACTCTACCGCACATGCGCTGAAGGACGGCATCCCCGTTCTCGCCCGCCATTATCGTGGGGGCGCAGCGGGGACGAAACTTGCCATCGACCTGTGGCTGACGGTGCCGGAGGGTGCGCCGGGCCCTGTCGCCGTCATCCTCGAGCTCGGCTTCCCGGAAGGCTTCCGCTTCCCCGGCTTCCCGCCACAGCCGGCGCCCGCCGATCCCTGGACGGCCCAGATCCTCCGCCGCGGCTGGGGCTATGCGATCCTCGATCCGCGCACCGTCCAGCCCGACGACGGCGCCGGCCTCGCGGACGGCGTGATCGGCGCCGCGGCGGGCGGGAAGCCGCGCGGGCCGCACGAATGGGGCGCCCTGCGCGCCTGGGCCTGGGGCGCGGGCCGCGCGCTCGACCTGCTCGCCCGGGACCCGCGCATCGACCGCAGCCGGGTCGCCGTGGAAGGGCTGTCGCGCTACGGCAAGGCGGCGCTGGTGACGATGGCGTTCGAGCCTGGCTTCTCGATGGGTTTTATCGGCTCGTCCGGCGCCGGCGGGGCGAAGCTGCTCCGCCGCGACTTCGGCGAGCGGATCGGAAACCTCGCCGCTTCGGGCGAGTATCATTGGTTCGCCCCGGCCTTCCTCCTTCATGCCGGCCCGCGCACAGTCGACGACCTGCCGTTCGACGCCCACAGCCTCATCGCCCTCGCCGCGCCGCGACCGCTGTTCTTTGGGGCCGGCCGCTTCGACGCCGACGGCTGGGTCGACCCGAGGGGCAGCTTCGAGGCGGCAAGGGCGGCGACGCCGGCATGGCGCCTGCTCGGTGCACCGGGGCTGGTCGGCGAAGCCTATCCGGCGATCAACGAAGGCCGGACCGAAGGCCGTATCGCCTTTCGGCAACAGGATGGCGGCCATTCCAACGCGCGCAACTGGCCAGCCTTCCTCGCCTTCGCCGCGCGGCAGTGGCGCCTCAGCGCGGCAGCGTCGCCTCGCCGGTGACGCGGAAGGTCGCCGCCACGCCGGACGCGCTCATTCCAGGCTGGCCGCCGCCGACCCACAGCCGGTAATCCGCGGCCCGT
This sequence comes from Allosphingosinicella sp., assembly GCF_036403745.1. GTDB lineage: Bacteria > Pseudomonadota > Alphaproteobacteria > Sphingomonadales > Sphingomonadaceae > Allosphingosinicella. Next base: position 15,732 of record NZ_DASWQI010000004.1, on the reverse strand, counting down.
ACCCGCGTGGCGCCGCTCTCGTCGGCAAAGGCGAGGTCACGGGGGGCGAGCTGGAAGGTGACGGTCCGCGCTTCCCCGGGGGCGAGGTGGATGCGCTCGAAGGCCTTCAACGACCGCCGCGGCGTCCCCGACAGCGAGGGCGTCTCCACATAGAGCTGGACGACCTCGTCGCCGGCCACCGCTCCGGCGTTCCGGACCGTGACGCGCACCGCCTGCCCCTCGCCCGCGCGGACCTCCGGGCTCGCGGCAAGGCCGGAATAGGTGAAGCGCGTGTAGCTGAGGCCGTGGCCGAACGAATATTCCGGCTGCCCGCGGAAATAGCGATAGGTGCGGTTCGCCATCGCGTAGTCCGCGAAGGCCGGCAGCTGGGCGTTGTCGGCGTAGAAGGTGACCGGCAGGCGCCCCGCCGGGTTGACGCGGCCGGTCAGGACGTCGGCGATCGCCTGACCGCCCTGCTCGCCGCCATACCAAGCCTCGACGATTGCCGCCGCGCGCCGGCCCTCCGCGCCGAGCGCGACGGCCGAGCCGCTCTGCAGAATCACGACCACCGGCTTCCCGGTCGCCTCCAGGGCAGCGAGCAGCCGCCGCTGCGCCTCCGGCAGGCGGATGTCGGTGCGGTCGCCGCCTTCGAAGCCGGGGACCTTGACGGGCATCTCCTCGCCCTCGAGCCAGGCGGTGAGGCCGACGAAGGCGACCACCACGTCGGCGCCGCGCGCCTTTTCCACGGCCTCGGCAAGCTGCGCCTCCGCCGGCGCCCGCCACGCCAGGGTGATCGCCGGGGCGTAGCTGGGGGAGCGGTGGGCATATTCGACGACGATCCGGCGCGGACGGGTGTCGGCGGCGTGGAGCTTCACCACCTGCCCTTCGCCGGCGTCGCGGGCCGAGCAGGGGCTCTCGACCCGCAGCGGCTCGGCGCCGTCGATGCGGATCGAGTAGCGCTCCACGGTCGCCGCGGCGTCGCAGCGGCGGCGCTGGAGCTCGAAGCTGTAGTCGCCCCCCGCGGGAAGCTGCAGCGTCCCTTCCCATCGCACGGAGAAGCTCTTCGGATCGACTCCCGGTGCCGGCGCGAGCCAGTTCCAATTGTGGTCGATCTCCCGCTCGTCCCGCACCGCGAGCGGCGGCCCAGCCAGTTCCGTGCCGGCATAGAAGCGCGCCTTGACCCCGGAGAGCGCGGTGCGCGGAACGGGGACCGCGGCGCCATCGACGAAGACGGAGCCCTGCGCGTAGGCGGCGCGATAGTCGGCGGCGAGCGCGTCGAGCGGCAGCACGGCGCCGACCGGCGTGCCGTTGTAATTGCCTTCAAGCGAGATGAGCGAGGCGGCGCCCGGCCCGAGCACCGCCACGCGCTTGCCGGGCCGCAGCGGCAGGATGCCGCCGTTCTTCAAGAGCACGATCGCCTCGCGCGCCGCCTGGAGCGACAGCGCGCGGTGCTCGGGCGCATGGTTGGCGGAGAGCGGCACGTTCGCGAAGGGCGGCGTGGGATCGAACATGCCGAGCCGCATCCGCCCGGCGAGCACCCGCTTCAGCGCCGTATCCACCTCGCCTTGCGTCAGCAGCCCCGCCGCCACCGCCTTGGGGATGTCGAGATATTCGTCCTTCATGTCGCAGGCGAGGTCGGTCCCCGCCTTCACCGCCGCGGCGACGCCCTCGACGTTGGTGCGGGTGAAATGGTGGCCGGTGGTAATGTCGTCGATCGCGCCGCAGTCGGAGACGACGTAGCCGGAAAAGCCCCAGTCGCGGCGGATGAGGCCGGTGAGCAGCTCCGGATTGGCGCAGGCGGGCTTCCCGTCCAGCGCATTGTAGGCGCACATGATCGACGCGACCTTACCGTCGACGACGGTGCGTCGGAAGGCGGGGAGGTAGGTCTCGGCGAGGTCCTGCCGGGACGGAGCGACGTTGAAGCCGTGGCGCAGCGGCTCCGGTCCGCTGTGGACCGCGAGGTGCTTCGACGCCGCCAGCGCCGGCGACAGAAGCGGGTCGGGACCCTGGATGCCGCGGATGAACTCGGTCGCCAGCACGCCCGTCAGATACGGGTCCTCGCCGAGCGTCTCCTGGCCCCGCCCCCAGCGCGGATCGCGGAAGATGTTGATGTTGGGCGACCAGAAGGTGAGGCCGAAATAGCGGCCCCTGTTCCCCTCGCGCTGCGCCTGGTTGAACTTGGCGCGGCCTTCCAGCGCGATCGTCTCGCCCTCGGCGCGAATCAGCCTTTTGTCCCACGTCGCCGCCATGCCGATCGCCTGCGGGAAGACGGTCGCCTCGCCGGCGCGGGCGACGCCGTGCAGCGCCTCGTTCCAGAAGGAGTAAGACGGGATGCCGAGCCGCGGGATGGCGGGCGTCGCATCCTGCATCTGCGCCGCTTTCTCCTCGAGCGTCAGGCGGGAGACGAGATCGTCCACCCGCCGCTCGATCGGCTGTGAAGGGTCGCGCCACACCTGTGCCGCGGCCGGAGCGGCACTCACCAGCAGCGCGGCCAGGAGAGCGGCCTTCATGCCGGCACCGCCGTGGCGGGATCGACGGCGCGGCGATAGTTCCAGGCGGTCCGCACCGTCGCGCCGCCGCGCGCCACCGATTCGAGGATCGCGTGCATCAACCGCATATCCTGCAGCCCCTCTTCGCCGGGCGAGACCATTGGCGCCCGCCCGCGCACCACGTCGGCCATCCAGTCCATCTCCCGCGCGAACTGGTCGATCTCGACGATCTTCGGCTCCCGCTCACCCGGCATGCCGCCGAGCACGAGGCGGTTGCCGCCGTAGAAGCAGCCGGGGTCGGCATTCATCTTGCCGCTTGTGCCGTAGACTTCCCACGCCATCGTCCCCGCCTGGTCGAACGAGGTGGTGCCGGTGGAGAGGGCGCCGGAGGGGAAGCGGAATTCCCAGGCGATCATGTCCTCCACCGTTTGGAAGCGGGGGTCCCGCCGGTCGGTCTGCGCCCAGGCGCGGACCTCGACCGGCTCCTCGTTCAACAGGTAGCGCGCACCGTTGATGCCGTAGATGCCCATGTCGGTGAGCGCGCCGCCGCCCGACTTGACCAGGTCGAGCCGCCACGCGTCGGACGGGTCGGAGAGGTCCGACTGCCGGCCCATGTTGGTGACGACGAGCCGCGGCCGGCCGAGCGCGCCGGCCCGCATCTTGCGCATCGCGTAGAGGTTGAGCGGCTCGTAGTGGCAGCGATAGGCGATCATCAGCTTGCGGTTGGCCGCCTTGGCCGCCGCGATCATCCGTTCCGCATCGCCGACGCTGGTCGCCATCGGCTTCTCGCACAGGACGTGCTTGCCGGCCTTCAAGGCGCGGATCGTGTACTCCGCGTGGAGGAAGTTCGGCAGCACGATGTAGACCACCTCGATCCGCGGATCGGCGGCGATGCGGTCGAAATCCTCGTAGCCGTAGACCGAGCGTGCCGGCAGCTTGTGCTCGGCGGCAAGGCGGTTCGCATTTTCCGCATGGCCGCTGACCAGAGCCGCCAGCCGCGCGCTGCGGCAATGGGCGAAGCCGGGGACGATCTGGCCGAGCGACAGCTTGCCCAGCCCCACCACCGCGAAGCCGACGCCGTCGCCCTGCGCCCGCCCGAGCGTCGGCAAAGCGGCGGCGGCCAATCCCAGGCCGAGGAGTCCGCGGCGGGAGATGTCGTCGTTCATCCCATCACCTCAGCTTCGGCAGCCGCACCGGCGCGCCGCGGACGTTCGTGCGCACTGCCGCCAGGACGTGCGTCGAGGTCATGAACAGGGTGCGCCCATCGGGTCCGCCGAAGGTGCAGTTGGAAATGGCCGCGCCGGTCGAGACGAGGCCGATCTCGCGCCCGGCCGCGGTGAAGACGTGGACGCCGCCTGGCCCGGTCGCCCAGAGGTTCCCGCGGTCATCGACGGTCATCCCGTCGGGCAGCCCCGGCAGGCCCTTGGCGGCGAGCGCGGTCATGTCCGCGAAGACGCGGCGGCGGGACAGGGTTCCGCTGGCCGAGACGTCCCAGGCGAGGATCACCGCCCGCTGCGGATCGGAGTTGGAGACGTAGAGCGTGCGGCCGTCGGGAGAGAAGGCGATGCCGTTCGGATATCGCAGCCCGGCCTCCACGCGCGTGACGCGGCCATCCGGCGCGCGGCGATAGACGCCGTTCACCGGCTGCTCCTTGAGCGGCGAGGCGTCGATCCCCTCGAGCCCGTAAGGCGGATCGGTGAACCAGATCGCGCCGTCGGGGCCGACCGCGAGGTCGTTGGGCGAATTGAACCGCCGGCCCTCGAACCGCTCCGCCAGCATCCGCTTCGCCTTGGTGCGCAGGTCGAGCAAGGCGATGCCGCGATGGCCCTGGTCGGCGAGGAGGAGGAGTCCGGGACCGCCCGGCTTCAGCCCGTTCGACCCGGGCTCGCGGAATCCGGCCGCCTCCGTTCCGCCTGAAGGCTCGAGGAAGACACTCGCCGCGACCGCGCCGGGAGACCAGCGATAGATGCGGTTCTTCGGCACGTCGCTCAGCAGCAAATAGCCGCCGTCTGCCACCCACACCGGGCCCTCCGCCCAGCTGAAGCCGTCGGCGAGGATCCGCACCTCGGCGCCCGGCGGGACGAGCGCCGCGAAGGCCGGGGCCCGCGCCCCGACGGCCGGAGGCGCCGCGGGAGCGGGAGCGGCGAAGGCCGCGGCGAGAGCAAGAAACAGGGCGGCACGGCGCAGCATGGCCCCAGTTTCTGCGCAATGTTAGCGGTAACGCAAGCCCCGACGGAGAACCGGCACATGATTCGCCGCCTGCTTGCCATGGTCCCCTTGCTGGCGACGCTCGCCGCCGCCCCGGCACCCGCCTCCCAAAGATGGGTGCTGAGCTGGGCGTCCGCGCAACAAGTGCCCGAGCCGACCAATGCTCTTCCTCCCGAAGCGCTGCGCGATGCAACGCTGCGGCAGGTCGTCCGCCTCTCCGCGGGCGGCCGGAGGGTGAGGGTGCGCTTGTCGAACGCGTTCGGCACGGCACCGCTGAACATCGACGCCGCCGGCATCGCCCTCGCCGGACGGACGCCGGGGTCGATCACCGGGGCGCGGCCGTTGCGGTTCGGAGGCGGGACGGAGGTGACCATCCCCGCCGGCGCCGAAATCCTTTCGGACCCGGTCGCGCTCATGGTGAGGCCCCGCACCCGCCTCGCCGTCAGCATCCACTTCACGGCCGCGCCGCAGCAGCAGACCGGCCATCCCGGCTCCCGCGCCACCTCCTGGCTTGCCCGCGGCAACCTCGTCGGCGCCGGCACCCTCCCTGGCGCTACGAAGGCCGAACATTGGTACCAGCTCTCCGGCGTCGAGACCGAAGCCGGCGGCGCGGGCGCCACGATCGTCGCCCTCGGCGACTCCATCACCGACGGCCACGGCGCCACGACCGACGTCGACGACAGGTGGCCCGACCGGCTTGCGGAGCGCCTGCTGCGCGCCGGCTATGGCGACATCGCCGTCGCCAATGCCGGGATCGGCGGCAACCGCCTGCTCCTCGACGGTCTCGGCCCCAATGCCCTTGCCCGCTTCGACCGCGACGTCCTCGCCGCAGCGGGTGTGCGCAGCGTGATCCTCCTCGAAGGCATCAACGATCTCGGCACCGCCACCCGCGAGCGCCCGCTGAGCCCCACCGAGCACACCGTCCTGGTCGCGCGGATCGTCGGCGCCTATCGGCAGATCGTCGAGCGAGCGCACGAACGGGGTCTGCGCATCCTTGGCGGCACCCTCACGCCCTTCGTCGGCTCCGGCTACTACCATCCCGACGCCGCGACGGAGGCGGATCGGCAGGCGATCAACGCCTGGATCCGCGCCCCCGGCCACTTCGATGCCGTCGTGGACTTCGACCGGGTCGCGCGCGACCCCGCGCACCCCGAGCGCCTGCTCCCGGCCTACGATTCGGGCGACCACCTCCACCCCTCCCCCGGCGGCTATGCCGCCATGGCGGCGGCGGTGCCGCTGGCGGCGCTCGTCCGTTGAACGAGCCGGCGTAAGTGGCGGCGGCGCCACGCTTTGTGTCCGGTTCCTGACGGGGCCGAAAAACCCGGTATAAGCGCGCACGCCAAACCGGCATCATGTTGATGGAAACCAATTTCGTGGACGAGAAGAGCCGCATCCTGCTGGTCGACGACGACGAGGCGCTGCGCGGCCTCATCGCCGAGTTCCTCGGCGGGCACGGCTATACGGTGTTTCAGGCCGACGGCGGCCAGACGATGCGCAAGCTGCTCGAGCAGGAGCGGGTCAGCATCGTCGTCCTGGACGTGATGATGCCCGGTGAGGATGGGCTCTCCTTGGCCCGGAGTTTGAGCGGCCGGCTCGATCTCGGCATCATCATGGTCTCGGCTCTGGGCAGCGAGACCGATCGCATCGTCGGACTCGAGGTGGGCGCCGACGACTATCTGGCAAAGCCTGTCAGCCCCCGCGAGCTCCTGGCCCGCATCCGCGCCTTGCTGCGGCGCCAGCACCAGGTCGAGGAGGCGGACGACGTCGCCACCGCCTTCAGCTTCGAGGACTGGACCTTCGACGTCATCCGCCGGGTGCTGCGCGATCCTTCCAACGTCATCATCAGCCTGTCGGAGGGCGAATTCTCGCTGCTGCGGGTGTTCGTCGAGCGGCCGCAGCGCGTGCTGACCCGCGACCAATTGCTCGAATATGCCCGCGGGCCGGACAGCGACGCCTTCGACCGGGCGATCGACACGCAGGTCAGCCGGCTCCGGCGCAAGCTCGCCACCCGCACCAAGTCCGAGCTGATCCGCACCGTCCGCAACGAAGGCTATATGTTCCTGCCCAAGGTCGCCAAAAGGTGAGCGGCCGCCGCCTGCGCTTCCCGGACACGATCCTCAGCCGCACGCTTCTCGTCGCCATCGGCACGGCGGTGCTGCTGACGGCGGTCAATCTCGGCGCGATCCTGCTGCGCCCGCCGCCGCGCGACATCCCGCTCTCTGCCTACGAGATGTCGCGGCTCCTCAACGGCGCGCCGATCGCCAAGACGACCAGCGGCATCGCGACCAGCCTCGCCGCCGCGCCGCCGCGTCTCCATGCCGCCACCGACACCGATGGAATGGTGGCGATCGCGCTCGCCCACTACCTCGCCGTGCCGTCCGCGGACGTGCGGATCCACCAGGAGGAATCGCACCGGGGACGCTTCCCCCGCGGCGCCGACCAGGACCGGCGGGAGCTCGCCGAATACGGCCTCGACCATTTCGATCCCGTCATCTTCGGCGCCTTCACCGCCGCCGCGCGGCTGCCGGACGGACAATGGCGGGTCCTCCACCGCGCCGGCCGCGACCGCCTCGAGAATTGGCAGGTGGGGACGATCATCACCACCTTGCTCTCGGTCCTCGTCGTCGTCGCTTTGGCCTCGCTCTTCAGCAGCCGCCTCGCCCGGCCGATCCGCGCCTTCGCGCTCGCCGCGGAGAAGGTGGGACGGCGCCAGCAGCTCACGCCCGTCGAGGTCAGGGGGCCGGCCGAGATCCGCCTCGCCGCCGAGGCCGTCAACGACATGCAGCGCCGCATCGCCGGCTATGTCGCCGAGCGCACCGCTTTGGTCGGCGCGATCGCGCACGACCTCAGGACACCGCTCACCCGCTTGGCCTTTTTGCTCGCCTCCGCGCCCGAAGCGCTGCGCGCCAAGGCGGAGCTGCAGATCGAGGAGATGGAGCAGATGATCGCCTCCACCCTCGAATTCATCGCCGACGAGACGCGGGCGCGGCCGCAGGAGGCGGTCGACCTCGCCTTGCTGGTCGAAGGCGTGGTCGACGACCTCGCCGACACGGGCCGCGCCGTGGCGCTCGCCGGCGTCGAGCCTGCCACCGTGTCGGGCGATCCGATCCTGCTCAAACGGCTGTTCGCCAACCTCGTCAACAACGCCGTCACCTACGGCCACCGCGCGACGGTGACGATCAAGGTCGCGGGCGGCGGCTGGGCGGACGTCGAGATTGCCGACGCCGGCCCCGGCCTCGGAGAGGCCGACCTCGAACGCGCCTTCGAGCCGTTCTACCGCGCCGAGGGCTCCCGCAACCGCGCCACCGGCGGCATCGGCCTCGGCCTCGCCATCGTCCGGGCCGCGGCGCGCCGGCACGGCGGCGAGGTCACCCTCGCCAACCGGCCCGAGGGCGGCCTGTCGGCGCGGGTCAGGCTGCCGGTCGTTTAGGCCTCCTCGGGCCCAAGCTCCGGGCCGTCCAAACCCGGCGCTTCGCGCCAGCGGCGGTCGACGATCTTCATCAGCGCGATCGCGGCCATGATGAAGAGCAGATACCAGAAGATGAGGTTCGCGAAGGTCGAGACCATCCCGTCCGGCCACCGGAAGGCGACGTCCGCGGAGGCCGAGGTGAGCGCGAACAGCGCCAGCCAGAACTTCATGTGAGCACTCCCATATATCTTCCCTGGCGCCGGACCTTCTCCCGTTGGCGCCCGCTCCCGGCGCCCTTTTCCGGCTGCCCCGCCGAACTGGCGCGGCCGCGTTGCCGCGGTTTGTCTCCTTTGTGACGTTGCGACGGCCGGAGCCCCGGGCGCGGCGTGCGCCACCGGTGTCACATTCGGGAAAAATCCCGGCCAAAGAGCGGTTCGAAGCGAAGGGGCATGACGAAGCCGACCCTCAACCGCCGCCCGCCGATCCGCGCCGCCCGCAGGGGCCGGTGCAAGCTCGGCCGCCATCTCGCCGAGGCGCAGCGCACGCCGGACGAGCGCGGCCTCCTGCGAAGCCGCTGCCGCCTCTGCGGAGTGGAGCTGGTCCAGCTGTTCGGCCGGTCGTGGATCGTGTCGGGGAAGCTCGGATGAGGCGCCTGCCGACTTGCCTCGCCGCCACGGCAATCCTTCTCAGCGCGGCGCCGGCGGCGGCCGTGGGCCTGCCGCAGAAGACGGTGACGACCGAGGTCTACGGCAACGAGACCTGCCCCAAGGCCGCCGACGGGGAGATCGTCGTCTGCGCCCGCCGCCCCGAGAACGAGCGCTACCGCATCCCCAAGGCGCTGCGCCAGACGCGCCGGACCGACGCGCCGAGCATGTCCTGGGCCGCGCGCTGGGCGGGGGTCGAGAATGCCAGCCGCTACACGATGCCGAACAGCTGCTCGACCGTCGGCGCCTGGGGCCAGACCGGCTGCACCCAGGCGATGATCCGCCAATGGTGGCTGGAGCGGCAGTCGGGGCGCTAGCGCCTAAAGCCGCCGCTCCTGGGGCGCGTGGCGCTGGATTTGGGCGTAGAGGCCGGGTGCCGAGAACGGGACCGGCGTTTCCTGGAGCTCGCTCAAGCCCGCAACCTTGAACGTGCCGAGCTTGAGCTTGCCGGGCTGGACGCCGTCGCGGGCCATGGTGACCGCCGTCAGATACAGCTCGTCGCGCTTGGTGAAGGTGCCGTAGGGCGCCAGCATCGACAGGCCGCGGTTGTAGCGCACCGTGATGAAGCGATGCTCGCGGATCGCCTCGGCCAGCCGCACCAGTTCCGCATCGCTCAGCATGGCATTGGCTCCTCCGCGACCGACCAACCGCAGCGCGTGCAGGCGCCGCCGGAAAAGGCGCTGTGCACGCCCCACGGCTTTTCCGGGCTGCAGCGCAGCCACGCCGCCGCCAGGGGCGGAGCGGTGGCCGCGAAGGCCGGAAGGCTGGTCAAGTCCGTCATGTTGCACCGCACAATGTCGGGGCTCGAACGCACAATGTCACGCCCCGGTGCGGTGAAAAATTCGCCTGGCGGTCGATTCCGGCGACTTGACCCGGCGCCGCAGACCCCGCTAACCGGGGCTCAGAGGCAGGCGCAATGCGCCGGTCTCGGCATCAAGAGTGGGCTTCACGGCCCACGCCAACCTGCCCTCCCGGGCAAGGTGGCGGTCCCCAACGGGACGATGCGGCTGAGGCAACCAAACGGGACCCCAGGCAGCGTCGTCCTTCGATCAGCGAAGGATGAAGACATGAAGCTGGCTTTTCCAGACGACGACACCCTCTCCGTCAGCGCGCTGACCGGCCTTGCCGCCGCGCCGCAGCGGCCGCTCCGCATCGCGCTGGCGGGCTACGGCCATGTCGGCCAGGCGCTCGCCGCCCGGCTGGCGGGCGACCCGGCGTACCGGATCGTATCGATCCTGGTGCGCGACACCGCCCGCCCCCGCGCCTTCGCGCCGCCGGTGCCGCTCACCGCCAGCGTCGACCATTTCCTGTATCCGGAGGCGGACGTGCTGGTCGACGTGCTCTCCTGTCACAAGACGGGCGCCGCTTTGGCCTCGCGCTGCCTCGCCATGGGGGTCCACGCGGTCAGTGCCAGCAAGCGGGCGGTGAGCACGCGCTACGAGGCGCTCACCGGCGCCGCCCGCGCCGGGGCGGCGAAGCTCCTCTACGGCGCGGCGGTGGGCGGCGCGGCGCCGGTGCTGGAGACCGTCGCCGCCGCCCGTCAGGTCTCGCCGGTGGTGGAGGTGGCGGGAATCCTCAACGGCACCGTCAATTATTTGCTCGACCGGCTCGCGCGGGGCTGCCCGTTCGAGGCGGCGCTGGTCGATGCCCGGCTCGCCGGCTTCGCGGAGGAGGATCCGAGCGAGGACCTCACCGGGGCCGACGCCGCCGCCAAGCTCCGCCTCATTGCCATCGAGGCGTTCGGACCGGAGGCTGCGGCCGGGCTCAAGGTGGAGACGGAGACGCTGGATGCGGCCAAGGCGGCGGCAATCGCGGCGAGCGGGGAACGGTGGGTGCAGCTCGCCCGCCTGCGCCGCACCGCGGAGGGGCTGGAGGCGCGCGTGACGCTGGCGCGGGCGGCGAACGTCCGCGCTCTTCCCGCTTTGCCCGACGAGTGGAACGGCGCGGCGGTCACCACCGAGGACGGCCGTGTGTTTCGCTGCCTCGGCCGCGGCGCCGGCGGGGCTCCCACGTCGGAGGCGATTGTGGCAGACCTCGTCCGGGTCCGCGCGGCGATCGCGGCCGGAGGCGCATGATGGCGACGACGATCGGAGAGGGGCTGGACGTCGAGGTGAGGCTGCCGCCGCACCTCCAGCGCTACGGCGGCGCGACGACCGCGCGCCTCTCCGGCTGCAGCGGTCCGGTGGTGGTGGCGCTCGGCGGCATCTCCGCCGACCGCTTCGTCTGCACCGGCAAGGACGGCGGGCCGGGCTGGTGGCGGGGACTGGTCGGTGCGGGATGCCCAATCGACCCCGCTTGTGCCCGGATCGTTGGCCTCGACTTCGCGGCCGATCCGACCGGCGTTCGCGCGCCCTCCACCGTCGAGCAAGCCGAAGTCGTCGCCGCCGCGCTCGATTCGCTCGGGCTGGACGCGGCGGACCTCCTGCTCGGCGCCTCCTACGGCGGCATGGTCGGGCTCGCGTTCGCCCAGCATTTCCCTGCGCGCATTCGCCGCCTCGCCATCCTCTGCGCCCCGGCGACGCCCCACCCCGCCGCCACTGCGATGCGCGAGCTCCAGCGCCGCACCGTCGCCATGGGACTGGCGCTTGGCTCCGGCGCCGAAGCGCTGTCCATCGCCCGCGGCCTCGCCATGCTGACGTACCGCACCCCCGAAGAATTCGACGCGCGCTTCGCCGGCGGCAACGCGGAGGACGCCTCGCTCGCCGTCTCCGCGCCCGGCGCCTATCTCCGCGCCAGAGGGGATTCCTACCTCTCCGTCATGTCGCCGGAGCGCTTCCTCAGCCTCTCCGCCTCGATCGACCGTCACGCCGTCGACCCGAGCGCCATCCCGCACCCGACGCTCGTGATCGGGGCGAGGAGCGACCGTCTCGTCCCCCCGCACCAGCTCGAAGCGCTCGCCGGCGCCCTTCCCAATTGCGAATTGCACCTGCTCGACAGCCTCTACGGCCACGATTCCTTCCTCAAGGAAACCGCCATGATCGCGCCGCTCATCGCCGGCTTCCTCGCGTGACGGACGAGGCGCCGGACAGCGCCGTTGCGCGGGCGCGCTCCGAATGGGGCGGCGGCCACGGGGCCCTCACGCCGCCGCTCAGCGCCTCCGACACGTACCGCTGGGACGATAGCGAGACCAAGCCGGACTATGATTATTCGCGCACAGTGAACCCCAATCGCGACCAGCTCGCCGAACTGCTTTCGGAGCTGGAAGGCGCCGCCGGAGGGGTGATCACCGGCTCGGGCCAATCGGCGGCTTTGCTCGCCCTCCTCCCGCTGCCGGCCGACGCGCTCGTGGTCGCGCCGCACGATTGCTACGGCGGCACCTACCGGCTCCTCTCGGGCTTCGCCGAGCGTGGCCGCATCCGCACCGACTTCATCGACATGAAGGACGGTGCAGCCTTCGAAGCGGCGCTGGCGAAGGGGCCGGCACTGGTCTGGTTCGAGACGCCGAGCAACCCGCTCCTCCGCCTCACCGATCTCGCCGCCCGCGCCGCACAGGCGCGCAACGCCGGCGCCCGCACCCTCGCGGACAACACGCTGCAAACGCCGGTCCTCCAGCGCCCGCTCGCCCTGGGCTGCGACATGGTGCTCCATTCCACCACCAAGGCCTTGAACGGGCACGGCGACCTCTTCGGCGGCGCGCTCCTCGCCGCCGACCCAGAGCAGGTCGAGACGCTGCGCTGGTGGTCCAACGCCGGCGGCCTCAACGCCGGCGCCTTCGATGCCTGGCAGACCCTGCGCGGCCTGCGCACCCTGCCGCTGCGCGTCCGCCAGATGCAGGCGAGCGCGCAGCTTATCGCCGCCTGGCTCAGCGCGCAGGCCGGGGTGTCGGAAGTCTTCTACCCGGGGCTCGACACCCACCCCGATCACGCCCTCGCCCGCCGCCAGCAGGCCGGCCCCGGCTTCATGCTCAGCTTCCGCCTTTCGGGCGGCGCCGCCGCGGCCGATGCGTTTACCAAGGCGCTCCGCCTCGTCACCCTCGCCTCCTCGCTCGGCGGCTTCAGCACCCTTATCTGCCGCCCCGCCACCATGACCCACCGCGGCATGCCGCCCGAAGCGCAGGCCCGCGCCGGCATCCACCCGGACCTGCTCCGTCTCTCGGTCGGCCTCGAAGCCGCCAACGACCTCATCACCGACCTCGCCCGCGGGCTCGAAGCGGCTAGGCGCTGACCTTCAGCCAGGCGTCCACTTCCGCGGCGCAGTCGCGGCCTTCTCGGATCGCCCAGACCACCAGCGACTGGCCGCGGCGCGCATCGCCGCAGGCGAAGACGCCCTCGCGCGAGGTTGCGTAGCGGCCGGGCGGCGTTGCGACGTTGCCGCGGCCGGTGGTGGCCACGTCGGCGCGGGCGACCGCGCCATCCGCTTCGGGACCGGTGAAGCCCATCGCGAGCAGGACGAGGTCCGCCTTCAGCGCCAGGGTCTCGCCCGTATCGACACGGCGGCAGCGCACGGCCTCGACCCGCCCATCGCCGACGAAGGCTTCCGTCGTCGCCGCGAACGCCCGCTCACAGCCTTCCTCCTGCGACGAGGAGGTGCGGAGCTTCATCGGCCATTCGGGCCATATCAGCGCCTTGTCTTCGCGGAGCGGCGGGCGGGGCAGGATTTCGAGCTGGGTGACCGACGCCGCGCCCTGGCGGTTGGCGGTGCCGATGCAGTCGGAGCCGGTGTCGCCGCCGCCGATCACCACGACATGCTTCCCCGCCGCGTCGACGGGCTCCGCGCCCCCATCGAGGCCCGCCACACGCCGGTTCTGCTGGGTGAGATAGTCCATCGCGAAATGCACCCCAGCCAGCTCGCGTCCCGGCACCGGCAGGTCGCGCGGCGCTTCGGCGCCGGCGGCGAGGACGAGGACGTGGTAATCGTCCATCAGCCGCTCGACGGAGACGGCGCGGCCGACCGCCATGCCGGTGCGGAAGATCACGCCTTCCGCCTCCATCTGGGCGACGCGGCGGTCGATCAGCGCCTTGTCCATCTTGAAGTCGGGGATGCCGTAGCGGAGCAGGCCGCCGACCCGGTCGGCCTTTTCGAACACGGTCGGCGCATGGCCCATCCGCGCCAATTGCTGGGCGCAGGCGAGCCCGGCGGGGCCGGAGCCGACGATCGCGATGCGCTTGCCCGTCCCGCGCGGCGCGATCTCGGGGACGATCCAGCCTTCCTCCCAGCCGCGATCGATGATGGCGCATTCGATCGTCTTGATCGTCACCGGCGCGTCGTCGAGGTTCAGCGTGCACGCCGCCTCGCAGGGGGCCGGGCAGATGCGGCCGGTGAATTCCGGGAAGTTGTTGGTGCGATGGAGCCGCGCCAGCGCCTCCTGCCAGCGGCCGCGGGCGGCGAGGTCGTTCCAGTCGGGGATGTAGTTCGAGACGGGGCAGGCGGAATGGCAGAAGGGGATGCCGCAATCCATGCAGCGCTCCCCCTGCCGCCGCACCTCGCCGACGGGGAGCGGGCGGACGAACTCGGCCCAGCTGCGCAGTCGCTCCTCGACCGGCGCGTAGGCCCGCTCATGGCGCTCGATGGTGAGGAAGCCGGTGGGGTTCGCCATCTCAGAGCGCCATCGCTTCGAGGGGTGCCGGCTCGGCAGCGTGCGCCGCCTGGGCCCGCTGGAGGGCCGCGCGATAATCGATCGGCATGACCTTCACGAAGTGCCGCAGCGCTGCGGCCCAATCGGCCAGCAGGCGGGCGGCGCGGCGGCTTCCGGTCAGCGCCTGGTGCCGCTCGACCAGCAAGCGCAGGCGCTCGGCATCGTGGCGGAGCATGTCGGCCATCGGCTCGGCGGGGTCGAAACAGGGCTCCACGCCCAGAGCCTCGATCGCGACGGAAGCGGTGTTGCACCGCGCCGCCAGCTCGCCGCGCGGATCGTAGACATAGGCGACACCGCCCGACATGCCGGCCGCGAAGTTGCGCCCCACTTCGCCCAGCACGGCAACGACGCCGCCGGTCATATATTCGCAGCCATGGTCGCCCGTGCCCTCGACGATTGCGACCGCGCCGGAGTTGCGCACGGCGAACCGCTCCCCGGCGACCCCGGCGAAATAGGCCTCCCCCGAGGTGGCGCCGTAGAGGCAGGTGTTGCCGACCACGATGTTTGCCGCCGCCTCGCGCGGAGCTTCTTCGGGCGGCCGGACGATCAGCCGCGCGCCGCACAAGCCCTTGCCGACATAGTCGTTGGCGTCGCCGACCAGCTCCAGCGTCAGCCCGGCGAGGGCGAAGGCGCCGAAGCTTTGCCCGGCGGTGCCGGTGAAGCAGGCGTGAAGCTCCCCACCGAGTCCACGCGCCACCATCTCGCCCGAGACCCGCGCGCCGACGCTGCGGTCGACGTTGCGAATTGGCAAGGCGAAGCGGCGCTGCCCGCGCTGCAGCGCATCCAGCATGGCGACGTCGAGCGGCGCCTCGTGCCGCTGCGCGTGGCCCTGCAGCCGGTGCAGGGCATGCGGCGCCGCGCACGCGAGCAACCGGGAGAGATCGAGACCCCGCGCCTTCCAATGCTCCCCCGCGTCCAGGCTGCGGAGCAGGTCGGCGCGGCCGGTCATTTCGTCCAGCGAGCGGAGGCCGAGGCCGGCCATGATCGCGCGCAGCTCCTCGGCGACGAAGAAGAGATAGTTCACCACATGCTCGGGCTGGCCGGTGAATTTCGCGCGGAGCAGCGGATCCTGGGTGGCGATGCCGACCGGGCAGGTGTTGAGATGGCATTTGCGCATCATGATGCAGCCGGCAGCGATCAAAGGTGCGGTGGCGAAGCCGAATTCGTCGGCGCCGAGCAAAGCGGCGATGGCGACGTCGCGGCCGGTGCGCAGCCCGCCGTCGGCCTGGACGCAGACCCGGCCGCGCAGGCCGTTGCGCGCCAGGGTCTGCTGGGTTTCGGCGAGGCCGATCTCCCAGGGCAGGCCGGCATGGGTGAGCGACGTCAAAGGCGACGCGCCGGTGCCGCCCTCATAGCCGGCGATGGTGA
>NZ_DASWQI010000003.1:0-13983 GCF_036403745.1 Allosphingosinicella sp. | reverse complement strand
GCGGTCAAATCACGCTTGCGGCGGCAGCGGCCCGGGCTACCCTCGCGCCCGTGCCCCGCCGTGCCCCTTCCGCCGCCCTCTCCTGGAAGCCGCTCCTCGGTTATGCGGCAGCCCTCGCGGCCGGGGCGTTTCTGCTCGACTGGCTCGACTATCGGCGCCTCGCACGCGCCCGGTCCGCCGACATCTATATCTTCCTCGTCGCCGCGGCCTTCCTCGGCCTCGGCGTCTTCGCAGGCGCCCGCCTCTTCGGCACCCGCCCCGCGAAGGAGTTCGACGGCAACCCGGCCGCGCAGGCCAGCCTCGGCATCAGCCCCGCCGAGCTTCGCGTCCTTCAGGCGCTGGCTGAAGGTCTCTCCAACAAGGAAGTCGGGGCCCGCCTGCACATCTCGCCGCACACCGTGAAAACCCATGTCGCGCGCCTGTGCGAGAAGCTGGAGGCGCGCCGCCGTACCGAGGCGATCGCCCGCGCCCGCAGCCTCGGAATTATTCGCTAGGGCCTCAAAATCACCCTTTCGGGCGATTGCATTCGCCCCTTGGCTGCGGCTCCTTCGCGGGCGACAC
Organism: Allosphingosinicella sp.; assembly: GCF_036403745.1. Lineage (GTDB taxonomy): Bacteria > Pseudomonadota > Alphaproteobacteria > Sphingomonadales > Sphingomonadaceae > Allosphingosinicella. The sequence goes on along the minus strand of NZ_DASWQI010000003.1, from coordinate 13,422 downwards.
TGCGCAAGGGGGACAACACATGCTCAAGACCATCATCGCCTACGGGATCGTCGCCGGCCTCATCGTCGGCGTCCCGCTCACATTGCTGACGCTCTCGATGAGCGGCGACCATATGATGAAATGGGGGATGCTGGTCGGCTATGCCAGCATGCTGCTCGCCTTCACCACGATCTTCATCGCCATCAAGGCGCAGCGGGACGGGCCCGGCGGTGGCGTCATCCGATTCTGGCCGGCCTTCGGCCTGGGCCTCGGCATCGCCTTCGTGGCGAGCCTCGTCTACGTCGCCGCCTGGGAGATCGGCTCGGGCTTGAGCGGCGGCGATTTCGCGGCCGTCTACAGCCACGCCATGATTGAGAAGCAGCGCGCCGCCGGCGTCACCGGCGCGGCGCTTGCCCGCTACGCCGCCGAGATGGAGGCCTTCCGCAAGAGCTACGCCAACCCCGTCTTCCGCCTGCCGATGACCTTCATCGAGATCTTTCCGGTGGGCGTCCTCGTCAGCCTCATCGCCGCAGCCCTGCTGCGCAACAGCCGCTTCCTCCCCGCGCGGGGCTAGCCGCCGCGGCGCTTCGCCGCTAACCGCCGCCGGTGATGAACCACCACGTCCACATCATCGGCGGCGGCCTTGCGGGCTCCGAGGCCGCATGGCAGCTCGCCGAGGCGGGTGTGAAGGTGCGGCTCAGCGAGATGCGGGGCGGCGGCGACATGACGCCCGCCCACCACGGCGACAGCCTCGCCGAACTGGTCTGCTCGAACAGCTTCCGCTCTGACGATGCCGAGCACAATGCCGTCGGCCTGCTCCACGCGGAGATGCGCGCGCTCGGCTCCCTGATCATGGACACCGCCGCCGCGCACAAGGTCCCGGCAGGCTCGGCGCTGGCCGTCGACCGGGACGGATTCTCGGCGGCCGTGACCGAGCGCATCGTCGCCCATCCCAATATCGAGGTGGTGCGCGAACGGATCGACGCCCTCCCCGCCTCCGGCATCACCATCGTCGCCACCGGTCCGCTCACTGCCATGTCCCTCGCCGAGTCGATCGGCGCCGCCACCGGCGCCGACGCGCTGGCCTTTTTCGACGCCATAGCCCCGATCGTCTACCGCGAGACGATCGACATGGAGGTCGCCTGGATGGCGTCGCGATGGGACAAGGGCGACACCCACGATTACATCAACTGCCCGATGACCAAGGAGCAGTATCTCGCCTTCCACCAGGGCCTGCTCAACGGTGAGAAGAGCGAATTTCGCGAGTGGGAGAAGGATACGCCCTATTTCGAGGGCTGTATGCCGATCGAGGTGATGGCCGAGCGGGGCGTCGATACGCTGCGCTACGGGCCGATGAAGCCGGTCGGGCTCGATGACCCGAAGACCGGCCGCTGGCCCTATGCGGTCGTCCAGCTCCGCCAGGACAATGCGCTCGGCACCTTGTGGAACATGGTCGGCTTCCAGACCAAGCTCAAACATGCCGAGCAGGTTCGCTTGTTCCGCACCATTCCGGGGCTGGAGAAAGCGGAGTTCGCGCGCCTCGGCGGGCTCCACCGCAACACGTTCATCAATTCGCCCCAACTGCTCGACGCGACGCTGCGGCTGAAAAAGGCGCCGCACATCCGATTTGCCGGGCAGATCACCGGCTGCGAAGGCTATGTGGAATCCGCTGCCGTCGGCCTCCTCGCCGGGCGTTTCGCAGCGGCCGAGCTGGCCGGCCGGATCCTCGCGCCGCCTCCGCCGGAGACCGCCCTCGGCGCCCTCCTCGGCCACATCACCGGCGGTGCCGAGGCGGACGCCTATCAGCCGATGAACGTCAATTTCGGCCTGTTCCCGCCGGTGGTCGGCAAGGCAAAGAAGGCGGACCGCAAGAAGCTCTACACCGAGCGCGCGAAGGCGGCGCTGGCGGCGTGGATGCTCCATATGCCTCCCCACGGCGCAGCCGTGGGGAGGGGGACCACCGAAGGTGGTGGAGGGGTATTCGCTAGCGCCGGCTAGCCTCCAGAATGCTTAGAACTACGCCGTCAAGGTTCCGCATCACGTCCTTCGCATCGTTGCGAACGACGGTGATCCCCTGCCCAGCGAGCCACTGGTCCCGGGCTGAATCCCGCTCTGGTGCGTCGCCCATCGAATGGCTGTCCCCGTCCACTTCGATCACGAGCTTCGCAGCCGGGCAGTAGAAGTCGACGGTGCAGCCGGGAAACGGATGCTGGCGGCGAAACTTGAGGCCCTCTGGCCGCCGGCGCAGCACCTCCCACAAGCGGCACTCGGATGGCGTCGGCTCTCGCCGAAGCGCGCGAGCGCGCACGATCGAGCGGTTCCGGTCACGCCAGAATGTCGAGCGCTGCAAATACCCCTCCACCAGCTTCGCTGGTCCCCCTCCCCATCCTTGCGGATGGGGAGGCAGAGCTACCGCCCCCGCTTCCCCATCTCGCGATCGGGAGGAAGCGTCGTCACGAGCAGGCGCACCGCGCCGCATGCGGCTTCTTGCGCGGCGCCGTCTCGGCATATTCGGTGGCGCTGAGCCAGCCGGTGTGGTCCTCGTCGGCTTCCTGGAATTTCTGCCGCGTCTTCGACGTATATTCCTCGAAGCTGAGGACGCCGTCATGGTTGGCGTCGAGCTTGTCGAAGCCCTTGCGGCGACCCAACAGCATTTCCGGCAGCTCGATCTTGCCGTCCTTGTCCTTGTCGGCGCGGGCGAAGCGGCGCGCGGCTTTGTCCTGATCGGACGCCGCGGGCGGCAGGAAGGACTTGCGGTGGTGGGTGGGCAAGCCCGTGCCGGGAACATCGAGCGCGGCCGCCACCTTGGGCACCGACGCAGAGGCCGGATCGGCCGCCGCGCGGCTTTTCCAGACGAAGAAGCCGGCGAGAACCAGCAGGACGGCCGCCGCGGCCGCAGTCGCAATTCGAAGCATCGCATCCTCCCACAATTGGAAGACGTTTAGTCCCCGATTCAGTCCGTTTCGGTCGCAGAATATTTCGAAAACGGACTAAAGGCCGGTGAGGCGGTAGCGCAGCATTCGCCAAACTCGTCCCGGAGAGCCCTGTGGCTCCCCGCGCGGACGGTTCGGCTCCGCATCGCGCCGCGCCAGCGCGGCGAGCATGCCGAGCGGGCGCAGGCGGCCGGGCAGCCGTGGCGGCGTGGGTAGCGTGCGAAGCCGAGCAAGAGCCGCGTCCGCATCCTTCTCGTTGCTGTGCCGGGCGAGGTCGGCGAGCGCCCAGGCCTCTCCCGCCACACCGACCAGGCTTTCCCGCCCGCCGAGCAACCGCGCGGAAAGCCTGAACAATGTCGCACCGCGGGCGGCGGCATAGGTGTCGAGATCCTCCGCCGTCAGCGGACCATCCGAGAGGAGCACCGCCCACCCCTCTTCCATCGCCGACAGCTCCGCGCCCGTCACGCCCAGGGGAAGCACCGCCACGGCAATTGCCTGCAGCACCGGCTCGGCGGGTGCCGGTTTCAAGTCCAGGGCTTCGAGGGCGTCGCGCCACCAGACGAGCTTGATCCGGCTCAGCATCGGGTCGCGCCCTCCGGCGAGGACGGCGCCGAGGGCAAGGTCGAGCCGCCACAGCGCTTCCAGAGCCGGGCGATGCCGCGCACCCACATAGCTGAGTGCAAGCGTGCGGTCGGGATCGAGGTCAGGCATCGCAACTGCCCATAAAGGCTAGCGGTAGCAGACCTTCTTCGCGGCCTCGATCACGTCGGCGACCCTGATGAGGGCGATCTTCTCGAGATTGGCGGCGTAAGGAAGCGGCACGTCCTCGTCGGTGACCCGGAGGACGGGGGCGTCGAGGTCGTCGAAACCCTCCTCCATCGCCACCGCCATCAGCTCGGACGAGATGGAACAGGTCGGCCAGCCTTCCTCGACGCAGACCATGCGGTTGGTCTTCTTGAGGCTGGCAAGCACCGTCGCCTTGTCGAGCGGGCGCAGGGTCCGGAGGTCGATCACCTCGGCGTCGATGCCCTGCTCGGCGAGCTGGTTCGCGGCATCGAGCGCGACGCCGACGCCGATCGAATAGCTGACCAGGGTCACGTCCTTGCCCTCGCGCACGACCCGCGCCTTGCCGATCGGCAGCACGTAATCGTCCATCTTGGGCACGTCGAAGCTCTGGCCGTAGAGCAGTTCGTTTTCGAGGAAGACGACGGGGTCCTCGGAGCGGATCGCCGCCTTCAAAAGTCCCTTGGCGTCGGCCGCGGAATAAGGGGCGATCACGACCAGGCCGGGCACGTTGGCGTACCAGGGGCCGTAATTCTGGCTGTGCTGCGCGCCAACGCGCGAGGCGGCGCCGTTGGGGCCGCGAAAGACGATCGGGCAGCGCATCTGGCCGCCGGACATGTAGTTGGTCTTGGCCGCCGAATTGATGATGTGGTCGATCGCCTGCATGGCGAAGTTGAAGGTCATGAACTCCACGATCGGCTTCAGCCCGCCCATCGCCGCGCCGGTGCCGAGGCCGGCAAAGCCATATTCGGTGATCGGCGTGTCGATGACGCGGCCGGGGCCGAACTCGTCGAGCAGGCCTTGCGTGACCTTGTAGGCGCCCTGATATTCGGCGACTTCCTCGCCCATCACGAAGACGCGGTCGTCGGCGCGCATCTCTTCGGCCATCGCGTCGCGCAACGCCTCGCGGACCGTCTGGCGCAGCGTCTCGGTGCCCTCCGGCACTTCGGGATCGGCGCGGGTGCGCTCCGTCGCCACGACGAGCTGGGTCGCGCCGGTCGGGCTCGGCTGCTTGCCCTCCGTCTCGATGGTGCTAGCCTCGGTCTTCTGGTCGCTCGGCTGCTCGATAGCCGGCCTGGCGTCGGCTTGCGGCGCTGCAGCGGCGGGCGCTGCGGCGGAAACGTCCTCGCCGTCCGCGGCGATCAGCGCGATGACGGTGCCGACCTTCACCTCGTCCGTCCCTTCGGCGACAAGAATCTTCGCGATCGTACCCTCGTCAACCGCCTCGAATTCCATGGTGGCCTTGTCGGTCTCGATTTCGGCAAGGATATCGCCGGACTTGACCTCGTCGCCTTCCTTGACGAGCCATTTCGCGAGCGTGCCCTCCTCCATCGTTGGGGAAAGGGCGGGCATCTTGAGTTCGATCGGCATCAGTAAGTCTCGACCAGAATATCGGTGTAGAGTTCGCCCGGCTCAGGCTCGGGCGATTGCTCGGCGAAATCGGCGGCTTCGACGACGATGCGCTTGATCTCGGTGTCGATCTTCTTGAGCGCGTCCTCGGCGACGCCCATCGCCTCCAGCTCGCGCTTGGCCTGCTCGATCGGGTCGGACTTCTCGCGCACCGCCTGCACTTCCTCGCGCGAGCGGTATTTGGCCGGATCGGACATCGAGTGGCCGCGATAGCGGTAGGTCTTCAATTCGAGCAGGATCGGCCCCTTGCCGGCGCGCACCCATTCCAGGGCCGTGTCGGCGGCGCCGCGGACCGCCAGCACGTCCATGCCGTCGACCTGGATGCCGGGAATGCGGAAGCTCTCGCCGCGCCGGTAGAGCTGGTCCTCGGCCGACGAGCGGTTGACGCTCGTGCCCATCGCATACTGGTTGTTCTCGATCACGTAGATGATCGGCAGCTTCCACAGCTCGGCCATGTTGAAGCTCTCATAGACCTGGCCCTGGTTGGCCGCGCCGTCGCCGAAATAAGCGAGGCAGACGCCGCCGTCCTTCTTGTATTTGTGGCCGAAGGCGAGGCCGGTGCCGAGGCTGACCTGGGCGCCGACGATGCCGTGCCCGCCGTAGAATTTATGCTCGACGCTGAACATGTGCATCGAGCCGCCCTTGCCCTTGGAGATGCCGGCGGCGCGGCCGGTCAGCTCGGCCATGATCAGCTTGGGATCGATGCCGTAAGCGAGCATGTGGCCGTGGTCGCGATAGCCGGTGATGACGCTGTCCTTGCCCGGCTCCATCGCATGCTGGAGGCCGACGGCGACCGCTTCCTGGCCGATATAGAGATGGCAGAAGCCACCGATGAAGCCGAGCCCGTAAAGCTGGCCGGCGCGCTCCTCGAAGCGGCGGATGAGCAGCATCTCGCGGTAGAAGCCGAGCAGCTCCTCCTTCGTGGGCTCGTAGCGCTTCGGCTCCGGCGGACGTTCGCGATTGGGGGTTGCGGGCGGGGCGGGCGTCTCAGCGCCTGCGCTGTTGGGCGTTGCTGCCTTGGCCACGTCTGGCGTCTTCCTGTCGGTGGATCGGTTCGGGCGGGTCTATGGCTGCAAACGCGAGTGCGTGCAACTTGTGCCGGGCGGCAGACGCGGGTGCCGTAGCGGCGCCGCTCAGTTGACCTGCAGCACCACTTCGTCGGGACGGACGAGGCCGAGCTCCTTGCGGACCATCTCGTCGGAGAGATCGGGATCGGCGCTGTTCGGATCGAGCAACTTCACACGATGCGCGAGCCGCATTTGGTCCTGCTTCAGCTGGGCGAGCTGCACCACCCGCACCGCCTTCTGTCGCCGGTAATCGCCCCAGCTCAAAATGCCGTTCGCGCCGACGATGGCATAGCCGAGGAAGTTGGCGATGATGAGCAGCGCCAGCGCCGGCAGCGCCGCCCGCCGGATGATCTCGATCGAATTGCGCCCTACGCTCGCCATGCGAAGTACAGAATCAGTAAAAGCCCGGCGAATCAAGCCCTTTGCGGCCTGAAGCGCGGATTTCCGGTGGATTACTGCCTCTGAGGGCCCTCAGAGGCCAGTTCAGCCCCGCCGCGAGAAAACCTCGCGCCCCGCATAGCGCGCCATGGAGCCGAGCTCCTCCTCGATGCGGATGAGCTGGTTGTACTTGGCGAGGCGGTCGGTGCGGGCGAGCGAGCCGGTCTTGATCTGCCCGCAATTGGTGGCGACGGCGAGGTCGGCGATGGTCGTGTCCTCGGTCTCGCCGGAGCGGTGCGACATCACCGCCGTGTAGCGGCTGCGCTGGGCCATCGAGACCGCCTCGAGCGTCTCCGTAAGGGTGCCGATCTGGTTGACCTTGACCAGGATCGAGTTGGCGATGCCTTCGCCGATGCCGCGGGCGAGGCGCTTCGGATTGGTGACGAAGAGGTCGTCGCCGACCAGCTGGACCGTCTTGCCGACGCGCTCGGTCAAGAGCTTCCAGCCGTCCCAATCGTCCTCGGCCATGCCGTCCTCGATCGAGCGGATCGGATAGTCGCGGGCGAGGTCGGCCAGATAGTCGACCATCTCCGCCGAGGAGAAGGTCTTGCCCTCCCCCTCCATTTGGTAGGCGCCGTCCCGGAAATATTCCGTCGCGGCGCAGTCCAGGGCGAGGACGACGTCGTCGCCGGGTTTGTATCCCGCTTGCTCGACCGACTGCATGATGAAGTCGAGTGCGTCGCGGGCGGAGCCGAGGTTCGGCGCGAAGCCGCCCTCGTCGCCGACCGAGGTGGAGAGGCCGGCGTCGTGGAGACGGCCCTTCAGGACGTGGAAAATCTCGGCACCGCAGCGCACCGCCTCGGCGAGGCTGGCGGCGCCGACCGGCATCACCATGAATTCCTGGAAGTCGATCGGGTTGTCGGCATGGACGCCGCCATTGACGATGTTCATCATCGGCACCGGCAGCAATTGCGCCGAGACGCCGCCGACATAGCGGTAGAGCGGCAGCCCCCGTGCATCGGCCGCGGCCTTGGCGACGGCGAGGCTGACGCCGAGAATGGCGTTGGCGCCGAGCCGCGACTTGTTCTCCGTACCGTCGAGGTCGATCAGCAGCGCGTCGATCTCGCCCTGGTCCTCGGCCTCCAGCCCGCGGATCGCCTCGGCAATCTCACCGCGCACGGAATCAACCGCGTCGCACACGCCCTTGCCGCCGTAGCGAGTCTTGTCGCCGTCCCTCTTCTCGACGGCCTCATGCGCGCCGGTGGAGGCGCCCGAGGGCACCGCCGCCCGTCCCATCGAGCCGTCCTCGAGCCACACATCGACCTCGACCGTGGGGTTGCCGCGGCTGTCGAGGATCTGGCGGGCGTGGAGGTCGAGGATGGCGGTCATTGTTACGGCCTCGTTTCGATCTATATCAGGAGAGGAGGTGACGGCGGGCGGCTTATCGGTGCGGCGCGGACGACGCAACTTTCGTCGCACGGCGCCGGAACGGTTCGCCGACCTCGCAGGTTCTGGCGTCACGATATTCTGGGCACAACCTGCATCAACTGGAGAGCATACATGCCACATCCCGACGAACTGCCGGAGGGCACCGACCACATCATCAACGGCGCGATGGCGACGGACGACGACGCGGGCGGCACCCGGGACGGCGGCGGCTTCGTCGGCTCGGCCGGCGGCGACGATACCGGTGGAACCACGCGCACAACCACACAGGGCGGAGGAGGAACTTCGATGGCGACTTCGACGACGAGCGGCGGCGGCAGCGCGCCTGCGACTACGGGCGGTGGCGGCACGGGTGGCGGCGATGGCGGCGGCATTCGCGAGCAGCTGACGGGCCAGGTTTCGGCCCTGCGCGACCAGGCCGGCGGCCGCGTCCGCGAATTCGCCGACGGCGGCAAGACCCGCGCCAGCGACGCCCTCGAGGAGCTGTCGCGGATCGTCGCCGACACCGCCGACTCGATCGACGAGCGGATGGGCGGCCAATATGGCGAATATGCCCGCAAGGCCTCCGACGCCGTGTCCGGCTTCGCCGACACGCTGCGCCGGACCGACGTCGACGAGCTCTACACCAACGTCCGCGAGGCGGTACGCAAGAGCCCCGGCATCGCGATCGGCGTTGCTGCGGTGGTCGGCTTCACCCTCGCCCGCCTCGCCAAGTCCGGCCTCGACGCCAGCCAGGCGGCTGGCGGCAGCGCCGGCACGGGCGGCGCCACGACCGGCGGCGCCGACGGCGCCGGCGGCACTTCGGGCGGTGGCACGGGAGCCTGACCTTGGACGCGCAGACCAGCCATCCCCCCGAACCGACGATCGGCGACCTGTTCGGCCGCCTCGCCGACGAGGGCAAGTCCTTCGCCCGGGCGGAGGCCAACCTCTACCGCGCCATCGCGATGCGCCGCATCTCGCTGGCCAAGAACGGCGCCATCGCGCTGGTGGCGACGATGTTCCTCGTCAACGCGGGGCTGATCGCCTTGACGGTCGGGCTGGCGATGCAGCTCGCCAAATGGGTCGGCCCCGCCCTCGGCGGCCTGATCGTCTTCCTGGTCGTCGGCGCGCTCGGCTATTTCCTCGTCCGCTACGGCGTTGCCAGGCTCGGCGCGCTCGGCGGCGACGAGGAGGAGCGTGCCGCTCTCCAGACCGGGGAGAGGCTCGCATGAGCGCCGCTGAAATCCTGAAAGCCAAGCGCGACGCCGAGCATGCCCGCAAGGAGCTGATGGCGACGGCGCACAATCTGCAGACGCGGCTCAAGCCCGGGACCATCGTCGGCAACGCCTGGGACGGCGTCAAGGAACGGGGCACCGACCTCGCCGAAACGACGGTCGAGGCGGTGAAGGCGCGGCCCTACCACGTCTCCGCCGGCCTCGCCGCCTTCACCCTGTTCCTCGCCCGCAAACCGATCCGCTCGGCCGTCTCGCGGCTGTTCCATTCGGCGCCGGACGAGGACCTCGTCACCACCAACCTCCATACCGAGGGTCCGTACGACATCACCGCGCCGCTCGCCGAGCGGCCCACCGAACCAGCCAAGTAGGAGCGTAAAAGACATGGCCACCACCAGCGACAACGCGCGCACCTCAGCCAATTCCAGCGGCACCGCCGGCAGCGCCGGCGGCAACAGCGGCGGCGGCGCCGCGGATGAGGGCGGCGCCCTCTCCTCCGTCCGTCAGAGCGGGGCCGACGCCTATCAGGCGGCCCGCGACCGCACCTCCGCCGCTTACTCCGCGGCGCGCGAACGGGCCGGCAGCGTCGGCCAGCGCACCGCGGAAGGAATCGACTCGGCGCCGATGGTGGCGATCGCCGGCGGTCTCGCGCTCGGCGCGCTGCTCGGGGCCCTGCTACCGCGCAGCAGCCGCGAGGAGGAATTGCTCCGCCCCGTCGGCCAGAAGCTGAGCGAGACGGCCCGCGGCGCCATCGACAACGCCCGCGAGACGGCGCGCGACCAGATCGGCGACCTCGGCGGCCGCGCCGCCGACGCGCTGCGCTCCGCCACCAAGAGCTGAGCATCGCCGTCCTGGCGGGAAGCGCTTGCCTTCCCGGCCCGGGCGGCTAATCCGCGCCGCATGAGCAAGCTCCACCTCGTGTTCGGCGGCCGGGTCAAGGATCCGCGCGGCCTCGATTTCGACCTCGCCACCATCGAGATGGTCGGCGTGTATCCCAATTATGCGGGCGCCCTCGACGCCTGGCGCGCCGCCGCCCAGCGCACCGTCGACGATGCCGAGATGAAATATGTCGTCGTCCACCTCCACCGCCTCCTGGAACCGGAGATGGGTTAGCCTGCCCCCCTGAGCCGAAGGCTTGGGGAGGGGGACCAGCGAAGCTGGTGGAGGGGTAATGGGGTGCACGCCCTCGCCATCGAGCGCTTTACCCGCTGAGCCCGAGCCAGTTCCCCTCCACCGCCTACGGGGGTCCCCCTCCCCATCTACCGATGGGGAGGCAGTTTACGCCCCCCGCCACCTCAGCAGCAGCAGCGGCCGGGCCAGCGCGAGGCCGGCCAGGAAGCCGCCGATATGCGCGGCGACGGCGATACGGGCGCCGTCGACTTCGAAGGTCGCCCCGACGAGGAGGTTGATCACCGTCCAGGCGGCGAACAGCCACGCGGCGTGGAGTAGGGTCGCGACGGCGGGACTGCCGACCTTCACCTTGTTGCGTCCGAACAGCAAAGCGTAGGCGCCGAGCACGGCCGAGATGGCGCCGCTCGCCCCGACCATCGGCACAATCTCATGCTGGTTCGGGATGAAATAGGCGCCCGCCGCGGCATAGGCTCCGACGAAATAGAGGATGGCGAACCCGCGCCGGCCGAGGATCGCCTCGACCGGGCGGCCGCAGAAGACCAGCATCACCATGTTGAAGAACAGGTGGATGAAGCCGGCGTGGACGAGGGTCGCAGTGAACGGCGTCACCCAGAGGGGCGCGGATGGAAAGGGCGTCGCCGGGACGAGCAGGCGCGCCGGGATGAAGCCGCCCCAGAAAGCGAGGAACCGCTCGTAGCCGAGGAAGTTCGGTATCGCCCACGTCAGCGAGGTGACGAGGGCGATGCCCAGCGTCAGCCGCGCATTCTTCCAACTTTCGGGCGGACGCATCGGGCTAGCTATCGCAACGCGCGGGGCGCCGGGGTTCAGATGAACTCAAGCTTCTCGATCGCGTAATAGCGGTCTCCCGACGGGGTCGACACTTCGACCTCGTCGCCGACGCTGCGGCCGATCAGGGCGCGGCCCAGCGGCGAATTGTAGGAGATGCGGCCGACCCGCGCGTCCGCCTCGGTCTGGCCGACGATCTGGTAGACGACCGGCTTGTCGTTCTCGTCCATCAGATGGACGGTGGCGCCGAACACGACGCGGTCGCCCGACAGGGTCGTCGGATCGATCACCATCGCCCGGCTCAGCCGGTCCTCGATGTCGGCGATCTGCGCCTCGACCTGGCCCTGGCGTTCCTTGGCGGCGTGATATTCGGCGTTCTCGGAAAGGTCGCCATGACCGCGCGCTTCTTCGATCGCGTCGATGATCTGCGGCCGCTCGGTCTTCAGCCGGCGCAACTCGTCCTGGAGCCGCTCATAGCCTTCGGCCAGCATCGGCATCTTGTCGACGGTCGCCATTCCTTTGCCTTTCGTCAAAAACTCGTCGGGGGCGGCCTCGCGGGAAGCCGCCTCATCACGCGCATATTGTGAGGATCATGCCCTGGAGGCGGAATAATAGTCCTGAAGCGAGCGAACTTCAAGTTTGTGCTCCCGCAGCGCGGCGATCGCGCGGACCACGGCGGCGCTGGAGGCGGCCGTGGTGAAGTAGGGAACCTTGGCCATCAGCGCCGAGGCGCGGATCGAGGCGGAATCCTTATGGCTCTGCCAGCCTTCGGTGGTGTTGAAGACGATGTGGACGTCGCCGTCCTTGATGCGGTCGACGATGTGGGGGCGCCCCTGCGCCACCTTGTTGACCCGTTCGACCTCGATCCCCTGCCCGGCGAGGTAATCGGCGGTGCCCGACGTCGCGATGATGTGGAAGCCGAGCTCCCGCATCGCCCGCACCGCGGGGGCGATCAGGGCCTTGTCGCTGTCCTTGACGGACACGAACAGGGTGCCGCCCTCCGGAATGAAGGTACCCGCGCCGATCTGCGACTTCATGAAGGCATGGGCGAAATCGTCGGCAATCCCCATCACTTCACCCGTCGACTTCATTTCCGGTGACAGGACGGGGTCCACGCCCGGGAAGCGCGCGAACGGGAAGACGGCTTCCTTGACGGCGATGTGGGGGATGTCGCGGTTCAGGGGCAAGAAGGGAATGAGCTTCTCGCCCGCCATCACACGCGCCGCGATCTTGGCGATGGGCGTGCCGATCGCCTTGGCGACGAAGGGGATTGTGCGGCTGGCGCGCGGGTTGACCTCGATAAGGTAGACCTCGCCGTCCTTGACCGCGAACTGGACGTTCATCAGGCCGACGACGCCGAGCGCAAGGGCGAGCGCCCGCGCCTGCCGCTCGATCTCGGCGACGATGTCGGCCGAGAGGCTGTAGGGCGGGATCGAGCAGGCGCTGTCGCCGGAATGGACGCCGGCCTCCTCGATATGCTGCATGACGCCGGCAATGGCGACGTCGCTGCCGTCGGAAATGGCGTCGACGTCGACCTCGATTGCGTCGCGCAGATATTGGTCGATGAGCACCGGGCTGTCGCCCGAGACCTGGACCGCGGTGACGATGTAATCGTCGAGCTGCGCCGGCCCGTCGACGATCTCCATCGCGCGGCCGCCGAGCACGTAGGAAGGCCGGGTCAGCACCGGATAACCGATGCGCTCGGCCACCGCGATCGCCTCCTCGCGCGAGCGGGCGATGCCGTTCTCGGGCTGCTTGAGGCCCAGCCTGTTGACCAGGGCGGCGAACCGCTCGCGGTCCTCAGCAAGGTCGATTGCGTCCGGCGAGGTGCCGAGGATGGGAATGCCTTCCTTTTCCAGCGCCGCAGCGAGCTTGAGCGGCGTCTGTCCGCCGAACTGCACGATGACGCCGACCAGTTCGCCGCGCGACTGCTCGACATGGAGAATTTCGAGCACGTCCTCGACCGTCAGCGGCTCGAAATAGAGCCGGTCGGAGGTGTCGGGGTCGGTCGACACGGTCTCCGGATTGCAATTGACCATGATCGTCTGCAGCCCCGCGTCGCGCAGCGCGAACGCGGCGTGGCAGCAGCAATAATCGAACTCGATCCCCTGGCCGATCCGGTTGGGACCGCCGCCCAGGATCATCACCTTGCGCTTCGCCTCGACCTCCGCCTCGTCCTCGGCCTCGCCGAACAAAGGCGCCTCGTAGGTCGAATAAAGGTACGGCGTGGCCGCATCGAACTCGGCCGCGCAGCTGTCGATCCGCTTGAACACCGGCCGCACGCCGAGCCGAAGCCGG
>NZ_DASWQI010000002.1:0-1554 GCF_036403745.1 Allosphingosinicella sp. | reverse complement strand
TTGTAATGCTCATCATCGGGATCGGGAATGTTGACGAGACGGCGCCGGGCTCGTTCCGCCGCGAGTTCCACCTTCAGCGCGGTGTCGCGCCGGGTGTTGAAGTCGATTATCGGAACCCGGCCGGCGGCCAGGCAGTCCGCGACGATGATTTCGGCATCGTAGGCGGAATCCATCACGTCGTAGAGCCAGACTACCCGCTGCTGACTCAGCCGCGCCAGCGGAATGGCCGCCTGGCTGTCGTGGGTGGAGGCGGCAGTGAGCACGGCGGAAATCGGCACCATGGCGTCGCTGACGTCGAGATGGAGTTTGTAGCCGATCCAGGTTTGGGAGAAGCCCTTGCTGTTGCGCTTGGTCCCGATATCACACGCCGCCGGAAGCTCGCTGAGCATGTCCGCCAGCGTCTGCTGCCGCTGGCGCTCCAGGCGCGTCAGTGGCTTGGGGTCGCGCACTTCGTCCTTGCGCGGACGACCGCGCTTGGGCTTGGCCGCTTCGGACGGAGGCGGCGCGTCGGGTGGGGGGCGCTGCGGCGTCTCGCGCGCCTCAATCTCGGTGGCGTCACGGGCCACGTGGCCGATGATGTGATCGCGCAGACCGTCGCGGACCACCTGCTCATGGACCCGCTCGGGCAGTCGCTGGTCGGCAAACTCGGCGAAGGCCCGGGAGAAGGTCGCCTCGCTCGGGAGCTGAGCCCGGCGCTCCCAGCCGCAGATGCGCCGCAACGAGCGATCGACATGCAGCCGGTCGATCAGCGCCACGGTGGTCGGCAGGTTGAGCACGGTCTTGGCAACGAAGGCGCGGGCGATCGCCGGGCGGTCCTCGGGAGCCCGTCCGCGCCCGCCAGGCGGCGGCGCCACGAAGGCGTCCAGGCCGAGCGTGTCCAGAATGATGATGAGCCGTTCGAGCTTGACGGTGAGCGGATCGAGTTCTTCCTCCAGCCAGGGAAAAAGGCTGGGCTGGCTGTTGATCCACGCTCCGCAGTACCGCTTCGCTTCCTCGGTCATGAACTGGGCCCGGATTGTCTGCGACTCGCGGCAATTATGTGTTCGTAATCTTGACATGTATAGAAGAATTTATTTTTTCAGACCACTCGAAGCCGCAAACAGCAATACCGATATGTATCGGTTATTCGGCATGCATTGGCGAATTTATTTCTGCAAGAGGCTCACTTTGCAATGTAATCATAGCGCGGCCTGCGGCCGCAACCAAAGGCGGCCACCCCGAGATGATCCGGATTTGACTCGCAGAGCCAGGATCTCCAACCTGACGGGCAGCTGAACCACCGCGACGAGCACCGGGGCAGGCATGAAGAGTTTCATCGATCTGCATGGCGACTCGATCACGGGCGTGATCAACACGTTCGACCGGATGATCTTCAAGGGGCATTTCAACAGCTTCTTCCCCGAGGGGGCGTTCGGCCGCTACCTGTCGCGGCGAGGGATTCTGCTCAAGGACGCCGCTGGGTTCTTTGAGGCCGAAACGCAGCGCATCCGGGATCATGTCGTGTCGCTCGCGGCGACGGCAGGGCGGCCGGTCGAGTACCTGATGGGATCCAGC
>NZ_DASWQI010000001.1:0-43265 GCF_036403745.1 Allosphingosinicella sp. | reverse complement strand
GGTCGCGTAGATGTATTCGGCGATCGACGACGAGCCGACGAACCCGATCGCCTTCACGCGATCATCCTTCAGCAATGTGTCCACCGCTTCCTTGTCGCCGTTCACGACCTGAAGGACGCCTGGCGGACCACCGGCCTCCATGAACAACTCGGCGAGGCGCAGCGGAACGCTCGGGTCCTTCTCGCTTGGCTTGTTGATGAAGCAATTGCCGCAGGCGATGGCGACGCCGAACATCCACATCGGGATCATCGCCGGGAAGTTGAACGGGGTGATGCCGGCGACGATGCCGAGCGGCTGGCGCATCGAATAGACGTCGATGCCGGGGCCGGCGCCATGGGTGTATTCGCCCTTCAGGGCATGAGGGATGCCGCAGGCATATTCGATAACTTCGAGCCCGCGCTGCACGTCGCCCTTGGCGTCGGCGATGACCTTGCCGTGCTCCGAGGAGAGGAGGAGGGCGAGGTCGTCCATGTTCTTCTCGACCAGCGCCTTGAAGTTGAACATGACCCGCGCCCGGCGCTGCGGATTGGTCGCCGCCCAGGCCGGCTGCGCCTCGCGCGCGGCCGCGACGGCGCGCTCCAGATCGGCCGCGGTGCCGAGGCGGACCTGCGCCTGGACGCCGCCATTGTTGGGGTCGAAAACGTCGCCGTGGCGCGTGCCGGAGACGAACGCATCGCCGCCGATATAATGGTCGATATTCCGCATGGATGGCTTCTCGAATGAGTCTGAAAGGAACGGCCTGCCCCTAGCCAAGCCCCGCGGCAAATGCCAGTGGACCCCGGCAAGGAGACAAGATGAAGCTCGGAACCCTTCCCGGACATGGCCGCGACGGACGGCTGGTGGTGGTGAGCCGCGACCTCGCCTGGTGCACCGACGCCCGCCACATCGCCCCGACCCTGCAGGCGGCGCTCGACCGCTGGGAGCAGGCGGCGCCGCAGCTCCAGCTCCTCGCCACCGACCTCGAGCATGAGGTTGTGCCCCGCGAGCGCTTCCACGAGCGCGAGGCGCTGGCGCCTTTGCCGCGGGCCTATCAATGGGCCGACGGGTCGGCCTACGTGAACCATGTCGAGCTGGTCCGGAAGGCGCGGGGGGCGGAGATGCCGGAGAGCTTCTGGAGCGACCCGCTCATGTACCAGGGCGCGAGCGACGAAATGCTCCCGCCGCGCGGGGCGATCCCGCTCGCCGACGAGGCTTGGGGCTGCGACCTTGAGGCGGAAATCGTGGTCGTCACCGGCGACCTCCCGCAGGGCACCTCCCGGGAGCAGGCGCTGGAGGCGATCCGCCTCGTGGGCCTCGTCAACGACGTCTCGCTGCGCAACCTCATCCCCGCTGAGCTCGGCAAGGGCTTCGGCTTCCTCCAGTCCAAGCCCGCGTCGGCGCTGTCGCCGGTGTTCGTGACGCCGGACGAGCTCGGCGACCGCTGGAAAGACGGCAAGCTGCACGGGGCTGTGAAGGTCGACTTGAACGGCCAGCCCTTCGGCCGCGCCGATGCCGGCGTCGACATGACCTTCGACTTCGGTACGCTCGTTGCCCACCTTGCGAAGACCCGCAACATCGGCGCCGGCGCCATCATAGGCTCCGGCACGGTCTCCAACCGGGACCCGGACGGCGGCCCGGGCAAGCCGATCGCCGATGGCGGCCTCGGCTATTCCTGCGTCGCCGAGGTTCGCACCGTCGAGACGATCCTCTCGGGCAAGCCGAAGACTCCGTTCCTGAAGCGCGGCGACACCGTCCGCATCTGGATGGACGACGACAAGGGCCACCCGATCTTCGGCGTCATCGAGCAGAGCGTCGCCTGACTTGCGACTCGCGGCGTCCACGCGCAGAGGGCGACATATGAAAAAGACCGTTCTCGCCGCCGCCGCTCTCCTCACCGCAGCCGCCCCGCCGCCCCCTCCGGGTCCCGAGGCCATTCTACGGGTCCCGCGGGCCGCCGCGGCCGACGTCAGCGAGGCGCGCCTGCACGCGACGGTCGCCAAGCTGGTCGGCTTCGGGACCCGCCACACGCTATCGTCGATGACTGACCCCAATCGCGGCATCGGGGCGGCGGAGCGCTGGGTCGCCGAGGAGTTTGGCCGCTATTCGGCAGCGTGCGGTGGGTGCCTGCAGATCGTGACGCCGGAGGAGGACTTCAAAGGTCCCCGCGCACCGAACGGCGTCCGCATCCGCGACGTGGTGGCGATCCAGCGCGGCACCGGCGATCCCAACCGCGTCGTCATCATCACCGGGCATATCGACAGCCGCGTCACCGACGTCATGAACGTGAATGCCGAGGAGCCGGGCGCCAACGACGACGGCTCCGGCACGGCGGCGGTGATCGAGGCGGCGCGGGTGCTCTCGAAGCACAAGTTCGCCGGCACCATCGTCTACGGCGTGCTGATGGGCGAAGAGCAGGGCCTCTACGGCGGCAAGACCCTCGCCGACTATGCCAAGGCACAGGGGTGGCAGGTCGAGGCCGACCTCAACAACGACATCGTCGGCAATTCGCTGGGCTCCGACGGGATCCGCGACAACACGCATGTGCGCATCTTCTCGGAAGGGCCGCGCTGGCAGGGCCATGAGGAGCTCGCCGCCCGCCAGCGCAGCCTCGGCGGCGAGAATGATGCGCCGGGACGCAACATCTCGCGCTGGATCGATGGGCTCGCCGACCGGCTCAACATCGGTCTCGACGTCCGCCAGGTGTGGCGCAACGACCGCTTCGGCCGTGGCGGGGACCATAGCGAGTTCCTCAATCTCGGCTTCCCCGCGGTGCGTTTCACCGTGGCGATGGAGAATTACGATCAGCAGCACCAGGATCTGAGGGTCGAGCACGGCGTCCAATATGGCGACACGATCGACAAGATGGATTTCCCGTACCTCCGCAAGGTGACCCAGCTCAACGTGGCGGCCCTCGCGGCGCTGGCCGCCGCGCCGATGCCGCCGGAGCCCGTGGTGGAAGGTGCGGTCAGCACCGACACCAGGATCAGCTGGCCCGCGGTGAGCGGCGCGGCCCGCTACGTCATCCGCTGGCGCCGAACCGACGCCAATCAGTGGGGGGAGGCGCGGCCCGTCAGCGCTGCGGACTGCCCGGCGCAAATCACCGTCTACGGCGACAGGCCGGGACCCCCGAATGGCAGCGTGCCGCGCAACACCTGCACGCTCTCCCACGTGCGCGTGGACGACTGGGTGTTCGGCGTCTCGTCGGTCGGCGCCGACGGCTCCGAATCGCCGGTCGCTTCGGCCGTGCCGGGCGGGGGCTTCCGCCCCTACACGCCGCCGGCGCCTCCTCCGGCGCGGCGATGAACTCGTGACGCGCGCGGAGATTTAAGCGCTGATGGCCAAACGACCTCCCCGCGCCGGTCTGCCGACCCGGCAGCAGATCCTCGACTTCATCGCGTCGTCCGACGAGCCGGCGGGAAAGCGCGAGATCGCGCGCGCCTTCGGCCTCTCGGCGCAGGACAAGATCGTCCTCAAGGCGCTGCTGCGCGACATGGCCGACGAGGGGCTGATCGATTCCTCGCCCGGCCGCGCCTTCCACCAAGCCGGCGGCGTGCCGAAGGTGACGGTGCTGCGCGTCACCGACGTCGACGACAGCGGGCAGGCTTGGGCGGTGCCGGAGCGGTGGGAATCCGCTGCGCCGGAGCCGCGCGTGCGGGTGCTGGAGCGGCGGGGCCGGGGCTCAGCCCTTGGCGTCGGCGACCGAATTCTCGCCCGCACCGAGCAGCGCGGCAACGGCTATGCTGCGCACCCGATGAAGAAGCTGCTCAAGGGCAGCGAACTGGTGCTCGGCGTCGTCCACCGGGAAGGGGAGAAGGGCTATTGGCTCAAGCCCGTCGAGAAGAAGGAGCGGCGCGAGCTTGCCATCTCCGATCTCGGCCCCGCGCAGGCCGGCGACCTCGTCCTTGCCGAGAAGGTCGGGCGCCCGCCGCGGCTCACCGCCCGCGTCTCCGAAGTGCTCGGCGATCCATTCGCGCCGCGCAGCTTCAGCCTCATCGCGATCCACAAGCACGGCATCCCGCACGAATTCCCGGAGCATGTGATCGAGGAAGCGGAGCGGATCGCACGCCAGGACCTCGGCGCCCGCGAAGACCTCACCCACATCCCCATCGTCGCCATCGATCCAGCGGACGCGCGCGACCATGACGACGCCGTCTGGGCGGCCGAGGACGAGGATCCCGCCAATGCCGGCGGCTGGAAGGCGATCGTCGCCATCGCCGACGTCAGCTTCTACGTCCGCCCCGGCTCGGCGCTCGACAAGGAGGCGAGGAAGCGCGGCAACAGCGTCTATTTCCCCGACCGGGTGGTGCCGATGCTGCCCGAGACCTTGAGTGCAGACGTCTGCTCCTTAAAGGAGGGCGAGGACCGCGCCGCGCTCGCCTGCCACCTCCAGGTCTCCAAGGACGGCCAACTCAAGTCCTGGCGGTTCACGCGCGCGCGGGTGCGTATCGCCGCCAATATCGCCTACGAGGACGCGCAGGCGGCGATCGATCAATCGCGTGGGCAGGAGCGAATCGAGGTTTCGTCGCCCGTCTGCGCGATGCCGGAGATCGAGACCGCCGAGCCGGCGGTTGCGCCGGCGCTCGTCGAATCGACGCTGAAGCCGCTCTGGGCTTGCTGGACCGCCCTCTACAAGGCGCGGGAGAAACGCGGGCCGCTCGAGCTCGACCTGCCGGAGCGGCGGGTGGTGCTGGACGAGAAGGGGCGCATCACCTCGGTGGCGCCGCGCGAGCGGCTCGACGCCCACAAGCTGATCGAGGATTATATGATCGCGGCGAACGTCGCGGCGGCCAAGGCGCTGGAAGCGAAGAAGGCGCCGGTCATGTACCGCGACCACGAGCCGCCGGGGCGCGAGAAGCTGGTCGCGCTGAAGGACTATCTCGCGACGTTCGGCGTCGAGTTCGCGCTCGGCCAGGTGGTGCGGCCGGCGACTTTCAACCATATCATCGAGCGGGTCGGCGAGGCGGATTTCAGGCCGCAGGTGATGGAGCAGATCCTGCGCACCCAGACCCAGGCCTATTACGGGCCGCAAAATGCCGGGCATTTCGGGCTGGCGCTCGGCTCCTATGCCCATTTCACCAGCCCGATCCGGCGCTATGCCGACCTCATCGTCCACCGCGCCCTGGTGCGGGCTTATGGCCTCGGCGAAGGCGGCCTCAGCGATCAGGAAGCGGAGTCGATGGAGGTGACGGGCGAGCTCATCTCGCAGCTCGAGCGCCGCGCCATGGAGGCGGAGCGCGAGACGCTCGACCGCTACGTCGCCGCCTATCTCTCCGAGCGGGTCGGCGACCTCGTCGACTGCCGCATCACCGGGGTCCAGCCGTTCGGATTCTTCGCTACCGTCGAGGGGCTAGGCGGAGACGGCCTGGTGCCGGTCTCCACCCTCGGCGCGGAATATTTCCGCTACGAGGAAGCGAGCCAGAACCTCGTCGGCGAGCAGAGCGGCGAGCGTTTCGTGCCCGGCCAGCGCCTCAAGCTGCGGCTGGCCGAGGCGAACCCCGTCTCCGGCGGACTGAGGTTCGAGCTGCCCGACAGCGGCGGGCAGGGCTCCGGTCCCAGGCGGGGCGGCTCGAAACCCGATGGCCCTAAGGGTGATGGTCGGCGCGGGGAGGGCGGACACCGTCAGGGCCGCCGCGGGCGTCCCGGCAACGTCCGCCATCAGGGGCGGCGCTAGGCGAACGCCTCCTTGAGCGTGCGGCGGTAGCGGAACCGCTTCACCAGCAGGATGATCGCAACGACCGGGATGCCGAAGCCGACCTGCCACGGAACGAGCAGCGCGGGCTTCACGGCGAACGCGCCGAACAGCTGGATGTTGATCGGCTGGAAGAAGATGTTGCCGTCGCTCCACCGCACCGAGAATTGGCAGATTCCGACCAGCGAGCCGATCGCCCAGAGCCACCGGTGCCGCAGCCCCGGCAGGCGCAGCGCGACGAATATCCCTGTCAGGCACAGGAGAAGGGCGGCGATGGCGAGGACCAGGAACAGGTATTGGACGAACGACTTGCCCACCAAGTCGAAGCGGGAAAGAGTGTCCGCCGACGCCTTCATAGGGACGACGTAGAGTTCCGACACTCTCGCTTCCGCGCCGCGGCGGTAGATTGTGGTCGAAACCAGCGCAAATCGACGGCCGTCGCTCGCTTCCCAGAGCATGTTGGTGAAGCGCGTGCCGGCGGTCACGTTGGTGAAGAAGCGCGCATCGACGAGGCGGAGCTTCCCGACGGGCAGCATCGCCCGCATCTGCGGCAGCGCCGCGCCGATCGTCGGGACGAGCGGCGGAACCAGCTTGGCCGAGAGGGCGCCCGCGCGTCCGGAGGCGATGTCGGCAACCGCGGACCGCGCGATTGCCTGATCCTCGGGCGACGCGATCTTCTGAAGCGCGGCCTCGCGGCTGCAAGCGCACAGGAACAGGCTGAGCAACGCCGCTACCACAAGGCTGAGGTGTCGCATCACTCTCCCGCCGCCCCCCGGTAGACGTGGACGACGGCGTCGAGAATGTCGGGCCAATGGTAGGCGCGGCTCGCCTCGGCAGCGGCGCGCCCGAGACGGAGGCGGCGGGACGGATCGGCCATGAGCGCTTCGGTCGCGTCGGCATAGGCCATAGGGTCTGCCGGGGCGACGAGGAGACCCGTGCGGCCGTGCTCGATCAGCGCTTGTGCGCTCCCGACATCGGCGCTGACGATGGCAAGGCCCGACGCCATCGCCTCGAGGTTGACGTTGCCGAACGCCTCGGTGACGCTGGGATTTATGAGGATGTCGGCGCTCGCGACCGCGCGGCCGAGCGCCTCGCCGTCGAGGTGGCCGGTATAGACAGCGTCCGGAAGCCTATCCGCCAGCCAGGATCGTGCCGGGCCCTCGCCGACGACAAGCGGGCGGACGCCGTGGCCGCGGCTGCGCAGTTCCTCGACGGTCGCGAGGAAGGTTTCCAGACCCTTTTCGTGCACCAGGCGGCCGAAAAAGAGGAGCACCGGCTCGTCTTCGGCATATCCTTGAGCGCGCCGCCGCTCGCTGCTGCGCAGCGTGGGACTGAACAGGCGGTGGTCGACGCCGCGGCCCCACAACCGCACCCGGTCGGGCGCTACGCCGAAGGCGGCGAGGGTTGCGGCCATCGCCGGGTTGGGGGCCATCACCCGGTCGCAGCGCGAATAGAAATAGCGCAGCCGCGCGCGGATCGGCGGCGCGAGGAAGGGGAGGCCGTAATAAGCGGGGTAGGTCTCGAAGCGGGTGTGAAGGCTGGCGACCGCCGGAATGCCCCGAGCACGGGCATAAGCCTGGGCGCGGCCGCCGAGAATGTCCGGGCAGGAGAGGTGGACATGGGTCGGCGCGAAGGCGTCGAGATCCGCCCGCAGCCGGGCGGGGAGGCCCGTCGCCAGCCGGTATTCGGAGCGGCCGGGTATGCCGATGGAGGGAACGGAGATCAGGTCCCCCGCGGGCGGGAAAGCCGGATTGGCGCTGGTCGGAGAATAGACCCGAACGGCCGCCCCCCTGTCGAGGAGATGCGCCACTAGGCGGTTCAGCGCGCGGTTCGCGCCGTCGCGCACGCAATTGTAATTGCCGGAGAACAGGGCAATGCGCAGCCCCTCGGCGCTGACCCGCGTGGCGGGCGCGGGCGCAGGCGGATCAGCAATGGCAAGGCGCGCATGGGCCATGTCGGTTCGTCCGGCTCCAGCATGAACGGCCGGGCCAAGCCGTTCAACTGAACGAAAATACAGATGGGAAGGCCCCCCTTCCTTGCCTGCCACAGTAACGGACGGGAGCGATATCGCAAAGCGCTCCTGCATCCGGTGTGGCGGACGCCACGGGCTTGCGGCGCCTTGGCATCCGGCGCATGGCGCGGCTCCCGGATTTGCGAGGAGCGCCCGATGCCTCAGCCCTATCGCGTCGCCACCCTGGTCGGCAGCCTTCGCGAAGGCTCCCTAAACCGCCGTGCCGCCCAAGCCATGGCCGGCCTCGCGCCGGAAAATCTGAGGTTCGAGTTCGTCGAGATCGGCGACCTGCCGCTCTACAATGAGGACTTGGACAAAGGCGATCCGCCGGCGCAATGGCGCCGCTTCCGCGACGAAGTCCGCCCCGCCGACGCGGTACTGTTCGTGACTCCGGAATATAATCGCTCGGTGCCGGGCCTGCTCAAGAACGCCATCGACGTCGGCTCGCGGCCCTACGGCGCCAGCGTCTGGGCGGGCAAGCCGGCGGCGGTGGCGAGCGTCTCGCCCGGCGGCCTCGGCGGATTCGGTGCCAATCATCACCTGCGCCAGTCGCTGGTCTTCCTCGACATGCCGGTAATGCAGCAGCCCGAGGCCTATCTCGGCGGCGCCGGTAGCTATTTCGACGCGGACGGCAAGCTGGCGAACGAAGGGACCGCGAAGTTCATGCGAACGTTCATCCACGCCTTCGCCGGCTGGATCGAGAAGATCGCCGGCTGACGGTCAGAGCTTGGGCAGGGTGACGCCGCGCTGTCCCATATATTTGCCGGCGCGGTCGGCATAGCTGGTCTCGCACGGTTCGTTGCCCTGCAGGAACAGGAACTGGAACGCGCCTTCGTTGGCGTAGACCTTGGCGGGGAGCGGCGTCGTGTTCGAGAATTCCAGCGTCACGTGGCCCTCCCAGCCGGGCTCCAGCGGCGTCACGTTGACGATGATTCCGCAGCGGGCATAGGTCGATTTGCCGAGGCAGATGACGAGCACGTCGCGCGGCACCCTGAAATATTCGACGGTGCGGGCGAGCGCGAAGCTGTTCGGCGGGATGATGCACACGTCGGTCTGCCGGTCGACGAAGCTGTTGGACTTGAAGTCCTTGGGATCGACAATGGCGTTGTCGACGTTGGTGAACAGCTTGAACTCGTCGGAAACGCGGGCGTCGTAGCCGTAGCTCGATAGGCCGTAGCTGATCGTCCCGGCGCGGCGCTGCCCATCCTCGAAGGGCTCGATCATGCCGTGCGCCAGCGCCTGCTCGCGAATCCAGCGGTCGGACATGATACTCATCTGTGCGTGTTCCGATGATCAGGGATGGCGTCCCCGGTTTCGCCGGAATGACGTGTGGGGACAAGACCCACCGTCACCGAATGTGGAGCACGCAGATCAAGGTGAACAGCCGCCGCGCGGTGTCGAAATCCGTCTCGACCTTGCCGGCCAGGCATTCCTGGAGGAGCTCGGCGGCTTCGTTGTGGACGGCGCGGCGGGCCATGTCGATCGCTTCGAGGCCGTGCGGCGAATCGGCGCGGACGGCTTTGAAATAGCTGTCGCAGATCGCGAAATAGTCGCGCACGGGCCGCTTGAAGCGCGCGAGGCCGAGGCGGATCGTCTCGAGCCGCTCGCCGGCTTCGTCCTTCACTTCGATGGCGAGACGGTTGTCCTCGATCCGGAGGAGGATGCGGAACGGGCCGTCGAGGCCGTCGGGGTGGAAGAAATTGGCTTCGAGCAGGTCGAAGATCGCGACGCGGCGCTCCTGCTCGATCTCCTCGGAGCGGCGGATGATGGTCCGCTCGTCGAGCTCGATGTCGATGATCTTCGGCTCGGCCATGAAGAGCTGTTAGCGAGACGAACCGGCATTATCCACAGCACTTCCACAGGGTTGCTGGCTTGAGCCGGGGCCGGGAAAGGTGGAAGACTGCGGGCATGGCCGACAACATCATTCGCCTCGCCGACGCGCCGGCGCCCGAGACCGCTTCCGTTCCGCACAATATCGAGGCGGAGGCGGCGCTGCTCGGCGCGCTGATGATCGACAACCGGCTGGCGGAGGACGTCCAGCTGAAGCTGCGGCCCGACCATTTCTTCGAACCGCTCCACGGCCGGGTCTACGAGCAGATTTTGAAGATGGTCGACCGGAACATGATCGCCTCCCCGGTGACCCTCCGCCCGATGTTCGAGGCGGACGAGGAGATGAAGGAGCTCGGCGGGCCGTCCTATCTCGCCCAGCTCACCGGCTCCGGCGCCGCTATCATCGGCGCGCGCGACTTTGCCGAGCAGGTCTATGAGCTCGCTTTGCTGCGCGCGCTGATCGGCGTCGGCCGGGAGATGGTCGAGAATGCGCTCGACACCTCCGAGCAGGTCGACCCCAAGGGCCAGATCGAAGCGGCCGAAAGCGCGCTCTACCGGGTGGCCGAGGAAGGCGGCAGCGAGGGGACGGTCAAGACCTTCGCCGAAGCGACGCGCCTCGCCGTGCAGATGGCCGAAAAGGCGTTGAACACGGGCGGCGGCCTTTCCGGCATCACCACAGGCCTTGAGACGGTGAACGCCAAGACCGGCGGCCTCCACCATTCGGACTTGATCATCCTCGCCGGACGCCCCGGCATGGGCAAGTCCGCCCTCGCCACCAACTTCGCCTACAACACCGCCCGCCGCTACGTGCAGGACATGGAGGACGGGATCGCGCCGGAGAAATCGGCCGGCGCCGCGGTCGCCTTGTTCAGCCTCGAAATGTCCGCCGACCAGCTCGCCACGCGTATCCTTGCCGAGCAGTCGGGGATCAGCTCCGAGAATCTGCGCATGGGCAAGATCAGCCAGCAGGATTTCCGCAACCTCGCCCGCGCCGCGGCCGAGCTCGAGAGCCTGCCGCTCTACATCGATGACACGGCGGGCCTGACCATCGCGGCTCTGCGCACCCGCGCCCGGCGATTGAAGCGCCAGCGCGGCGTCGGCCTTATCGTCGTCGACTATCTCCAGCTGCTCCAGGGCACCGGCAAAGGCGGCAACGAGAATCGCGTGAACGAGATTTCCGAGATCAGCCGGGGCTTGAAGACCCTCGCCAAGGAACTGAACGTGCCGGTGCTGGCGCTCTCGCAGCTGAGCCGTGCCGTCGAGCAGCGCGAGGATAAGAGGCCGCAGCTTTCCGACCTTCGCGAATCCGGCTCGATCGAGCAGGACGCCGACATCGTCATGTTCATCTACCGCGAGGAATATTACACCGCCGCGCGCGAGCCCAAGCGGCCGATCGAAGGCGACGATTCCAAGGTCCACGACGCCCATGCCGAGTGGATGCGCGACATGGAGCGGGTCTACGGCACGGCCGAGCTGATCATCGCGAAGCAGCGCCATGGCGCCACCGGCAAGGTCAAGATGAAGTTCGAAGCGAAGATCACCCGCTTCTCCGACTGGATCGACGACCAGTATCTTCCTGAAGCGCGGGGCTGAGGGTCTGGGGGAACCCGCTCGGAGCGCCGTCCATTGAGCTTTTGAACGGCTCGAGAGGACGCGCGTCATGAACAACCCCGAGACACCCAACGCCAAGACCGGCACTCCGGACAATCCGCGCTCATGGGGCGAGGGCGGCGACCTCGACCGGCGCGACCCCGACACCGAGGCGAACCTGCAAGGCCGCGAGGGCGGCGGCGATTCCGGCGGCGGCGCCTATCCCAACCCGCATACGGGCAAGGAAGGGAAGGGCGGCAACGAAGGCTGGATGGGCCATGGCGGCGAGAGCGACATCAACTATTTCGGCACGGGCCGGCTCGGCGGGAAGGATGTCGGCGGCAACGCCAACGCGCCGGCGGAAGGGGCGAAGGACGACGATTGATTTGCCTCCCCGCGCCGGAGGCGTGGGGAGGGGGACCACCGGAGGTGGTGGAGGGGTAGATTGGCTCAGAATCAGAGGCTCGAGTGACGATTGGGCGCGTTCGGCGCGTGCTACCCCTCCACCACCTCCGGTGGTCCCCCTCCCCATCTGCGATGGGGAGGCAAGGGTGCCCACAACGCATTAGGGGCCGGCCCTCCGAGGAGAACCGGCCCCTCCCTCAATACGCGACACGAGGGGCCACCCCGGGGAGTGACCGGACGCTTATGTGCTGATTCGGTTGAGGAAAGGCTGAATGGAGCCGTCAGCGGCCATTCACGTCCACCGCCTTCAGCGGCTCGTGTTCGATCCCGATTTTTCGGTCCTGACGGAGACGTCGGGAACCTTGACGTCGATCTTGTCCGGCACCTTCACGTTTACCGCCTTTGGCAGGCTGACGTTGACGCCGACCTCGCTGGCGGAGCGCGTCGAACCGCCATGCATGAGGAACCAGGCGATGCCGCCGATGAGGATCAGCAGCAGGATGAGGGCGATCGCGCCGCCATAGCCGCCGCCGCGATCGCTATCGCCAGTTTCGATGATGGTCGTGCGGCGCCTCTCGCGCCGCGGGGGCTGGTCGCGGTCAGAATCGGTCATGCTCAGCTCTCCCTGTCGCCGTCCGGAACCGCCGCTTGCGCTGCCGGTTCCTCCGCCTCGGCCGGCGGGCTGCGCAGGATGCGGGTCAGGCTCTCGACCGAATAGGGTTTGTGCAGCAGCTCGAAGCCGTGCCGCCCCTCCTGCGCGAGGACATGGCTGTAGCCGCTGGTGAGGACCACCCGCAGCTGGGGCCGCCGCCGCCGCAATTCCTGGGCCAGCTCGATCCCCGTCATCCCCGGCATGACGACGTCGGAAAAGACGAGATCGAAATCGTCCGCCTGCGCCTCGATGACCTCCAGCGCCTCAAGCCCGTTGGCGGCGAGCTGCGTCTGGTGGCCGAGCTCGGCGAGGAGCTGGGTCGCGAAGGCGCCGACATCGGCATTGTCCTCAACGACAAGGATCCGGCTGCGCTTCAGCGGCGCCTCGGCGCGGCGGCGCTGTACATCGTCGCTCACCGGAGCGTGCGCTGAGACCCGCGGGAGGTAGAGGGTGAAGGTCGTACCCTCGCCCGGAGCGCTGGCCACGCGGACGTCGCCGCCGGATTGCTTGACGAAGCCGTAGACCTGGCTGAGGCCGAGGCCGGTGCCCTTGCCGATTTCCTTGGTGGTGAAGAAGGGCTCGAATATCTGCGCCATGAGTTCGGGCGGGATGCCCCGGCCGCTGTCGCCGATCGCGACCGCGACATGATCGCCCTCCAGCCGCTCGTGCCATGCGTCCGCCGGCACTTCGGGCACCGGCCGGGCGGAGATGGTGAGGGTCCCTTCGCCGTCCATCGCGTCACGGGCGTTGACGGCGATGTTGATGAGCGCGGTCTCGAACTGGCCGATATCCGCTTCGATGAAGCAATCCTCGCACTCGATGTCGAGGTCGATGCGGATTCGCGAGCCGACCACGGTACGGATCATGTCGCAGACGATCCGTACCCGCTCCGGCGCGTCGAACGCCTCCGGTTTCAACGCCTGCCGCCGCGCAAAGGCGAGGAGCTGCGCGGTGAGCTTCGCGGCCCGGTCGGCCGTGTCGGAGATGGCGTCGATGTAGCGCCGCTTGCGATCCTCGGCGACTTCGCGGCGGCGCAGGAGGTCGACGGAGGAGCGGATGATGGTGAGGAGGTTGTTGAAATCGTGCGCGACGCCGCCGGTCAGCTGGCCGATCGCCTCCATCTTCTGGGCCTGGCGAAGCTGGTCCTGCGCGGCGACCAGCTCCCCGGTGCGCTCCTCGACGCGGGTCTCGAGCGTCTCGTTGAGCTCGCGCAGCGCCTCCTCGGCCCGCTTGCGCTCGGCGATCTCGGCCTCGGCGGCGCGGAACAGGCGGCTATTGTCGATGGCGATGGACGCCTGGGCCGCGAGCCCCTCCATCACCCGCTCCGACCGCGCGCTGAACATGTCGGTTTCGGAATGGCCGAAGAACAGGCCGCCGATCACTTCCCCCGTGCGCGAGGAAACCGGAACGGCGAGATAGGAACGTACCGGAAGGTGCCCTTCCGGCATGCCCTTGTGCGGTGGGTTCTTCCCGTAACGGGCATCCTTGGTGATGTCCGGCGAACGGATGACGCCTTCGCCAAGGAAGGTCGGCGCGAACACCTTGGTGGCCCGCGGCATGCCGAAAGCCTCGAACTGCGAGCGATCCGCGCCCGACAGGGTGTAAAGCATGTAGGCGCCGCCCTCGGCGTCGTAGACGTTGTAGAAGAAGGCGCCGAACTGCGCGCCGGTCACTTCGCGGCCGGCGTCGGTGACCATCTGGACGATGCGGTCGAGATCCAGTTCGGCGGCCAGGGCGGCGCCGGTGCGGTTGAGGATCTCCAGCGTCTCCTGCTCCTCGCGCAGCGCCGCCTCGGTGCGCTTCCTGGCGCCGATGTCGCGCATGACGACGACCTGGCCGATCGTCTCGCCGGCCGCGCTCCTGAGCTGGGTGCCGACGACGTGGACGTCGACGAGGCTGCCGTCCTTGCCGCGGCGCACCGTCTCCAGATCGACCCTGCCGCCGCCGCCTATCGCCGCGAAGATGTGCGCGGGCGCCGCTTCGGGGGCGAGGTCGGGCGGGGCCATGAACGTGAATGGACGCCCGATCGCTTCGTCGGCCGTCCAGCCGAACAGCTGCTCGGCGCCGGCATTCCAGCCGGTGATGCGGCCCTCGAGGTCGCAGCTCACCATCGCATCGGGAGACGAAGAGGCGATGGCGGCGAGGCGCGAGGCGGCTTCCACCCGGCGGCGCTCGTCGGAGGTCGCGGCGAGGATGAGGACGGTGAGGGAGACGACGGCGATGAATTGCTGGGTGCTCAGCACCGGGTCGACCATCGGGTAGAAGAGCGGCCCGCGGCCCAACGCGATGCCCCAGATGGCAAAGGCGGAGGTGAGGACGAGGGCGATGGCGGCGCCCCGAACGTAGAAGGCGATCGCCACCCAGATCAGCACAGGGAAGAGGTGCCAGCCGCGAAGCCACGGGAAGGTGTTGGGATCGAAGACCACCCAGGCGAGGCCGACGACGCTCGCCATGCACAGGGCGAAATGGGCGCGCTCGCGGGCCGTCGCGGTGAACGGCTCGCGCGCCGCCCAGCTGAGCAGCAACGGCGTGATGGTGAGCCCTGATACGGCGTTGCCGAGGAACCAGTTGCTCCCGGCATGGGCGGTCTGCGCCGGCAGGAGGTGCCACGAGAAGGTGAAGATGAGCGCGCCGAACGCGGCGGACACGGCGGCGGCGGCCGCGACGGCGATGGCGAGCCAGACGACGTCGCGCCGGGTCCGGAGCGCCGTGCCGATCTGGCCGATGTTGATGAGGAGCCAGGCGCCGAACGCATCGGCCAGCGCATTGTCGGCGGCGATCGCGAGCTCGGCCCAGAGAGGCTGCTGGCTGCCGATGGTGAAGCTGGCGGCGAGGCGGCCGAGGAAGATTGCGGGCCACAGCCTGAGGCCGCCCAGCGAGAGCGCGGCGAGCGACACGCCGAATGCGGGCCACACCGCCGAGCCGGCGCCGCCCAGGCGCGCCCAGTGGAGGCCGAGGACGGCGAGCGCCCAATAGACGAGCAGCAGGAGGAGGAAGTGTAGGAGGGGCCGCTTCAAACGCCGTCTTTCACCCGCGAAGAGTGGCGCCCCGTCGGACGCAGGCGTGTCGCCGCTCCCCCTTCGCACCGTCGCCCAAAGCATGCCCGCCGCCACCCGCAAAGGCAAGCGGCGGGCGCTTCTTATCAATGGGTTGCGGCCGGGGTGTCGACCTTGACGTTGACGTCGGTCTTCTTGCCGCCGAGCAGCTGGCCGCCGAACAGGTAGAAGAGCAAGGCGAGGATGGCGATGACGAGGATCACGCCGACGAGCACGCCGCCACCCCCACCACGACCGCTGTCGGTGTGAATGATCGTCGTCTCGCGCTCTACCGGCCGGTCGGGATCGGTCATGTCGTCGGAACTCCCTGTCGTTTCGGAGCCTCAACGCTGCCGTGCCGGGCCGGTTCCTGATCCGGGTTAGGCGCCGGCCTCAGCCTTGCTCCGGCAGGAAGTCCGGGACCGAGAGGTAGCGTTCGCCAGTGTCGTAATTGAAGGTGAGGATGCGCTTGCCGGGGCCGATTTCGGCGAGCTTCTGGGCGACGGCGGCGAGGCTGGCGCCGGAGCTGATGCCCACCAGGGTGCCCTCCTCGCGGGCGGCGCGGCGGGCCATCTCCTTGGCGTCGGCGGGATCGACGAGGATGGTGCCGTCCAGGACGTCGGTGTGGAGGTTTGCGGGAATGAAGCCGGCACCGATGCCCTGGATCGGGTGCGGGCCGGGCTGGCCGCCCGAAATGACAGGGGACAGGGTCGGCTCGACGGCGAATACCTGAAGCCCCGGCCATTCCTTCTTCAGCACCTCGGCGCAGGCAGTGATGTGGCCGCCGGTGCCGACGCCGGTGATGAGGATGTCGATGGGGCTGTCGCGGAAATCCTCGAGGATCTCTTGGGCGGTGGTGCGGTGGTGGACGTCGAGATTGGCGGGGTTCTCGAACTGCTGCGGGATCCACGACCCCTCGATGCCGGAGGCGAGCTCCTGCGCGCGGGCGATGGCCGCCTTCATGCCGCCTTCCTTGGGGGTCAGGTCGAAGCTGGCGCCGTAGGCGAGCATCAGCCGGCGGCGCTCGAGCGACATGCTCTCGGGCATAACGAGGATGAGCTTGTAGCCCTTCACCGCTGCGACCATCGCGAGGCCGACGCCGGTATTGCCGGAGGTCGGCTCGATGATCGTGCCGCCGGGCTTGAGAGCGCCGCTGCGCTCGGCATCCTCGACCATGGCGAGGGCGATGCGGTCCTTGATCGAGCCGCCGGGATTGGCGCGCTCCGACTTCACCCACACCTCATTGTCGCCGAACAGGCGGTTGATGCGGATGTGAGGGGTCTTGCCGATCGTCTCGAGGATGCTGCCCGCTCTCATGATCTTGTCTCCTGCCTAAGCTCGCTTGCAGATGGGGTGGGTGGTTGCGTGGTTTCAACCTAAACCGAGATCGGCTCGGCCGGTGGGTCAAATGTTCGCGCCCGCCGAAGCTCGGGAAAGATCCAGGCCCATAAGAGTGTGACTCCGATCGCGCCGATGCCGCCGCCGACCACCGCCACCACCGGCCCCACGGCGGAGGCGAGGAACCCCGATTCCGCCTCGCCAAGTTCGTTCGAAGCGGAGATGAAGAGCGAGGAGACGGCGCCGACGCGGCCGCGCATCTCGTCCGGCGTGTAGAGCTGGATGAGCGACTGGCGCACGAACACCGAGAGCATGTCGGCGGCGCCCAGCAAGGCGAGGCACAGGAGCGACAGCGGCATGAAGCGCGACAGGCCGAAGCCGATCGTCGCGACTCCGAACACGCCGACCGCCGCGAGCATCTTGACCCCGACGTCGTGCTTCAGGGGCCGCCAGGCGAACCAGGCAGCCGTCAGCGTCGCGCCGAGGGCGGGGGCCGCGCGGAGATTGCCGAGGCCCGCGGGGCCGGCGTGGAGGATGTCGCGGGCATAGACCGGCAGCATCGCCGTCGCCCCGCCGAGGAGCACCGCGAAGAGATCGAGCGAGATGGCGCCGAGCACCAGCTTGTTGCGGCGGACATAATGGAGGCCGTCGACCATCTGCTTCCACGGATTGCGGCCGCGGCCCATGTCGGTGCGCGGCACCGGGCGGATCAGCAGCATGCAGGTGAGCGACAAGGCGAAGAGGGCGCAGCTGACGAGATAGGGCGTGGCGGCGGAGATGGCGTAGAGGTAGCCGCCGAGCGCCGGACCGGCGATGGCGCCCGCCTGCCAGCTCATCGAGCTCAAGGCGATGGCTCGGGGCAAAATCTCGCGCGGCACCAGGTTCGGCGCGAGCGCGCCCAGCGCAGGGCCTGCGAAGGCGCGGGCGACGCCGAGCAAGGCGGCGATGGCGAACAGGCTCGGCAGCGTGGTGGCGCCGTGCCAGCTGAGCCAGCCCAGGGTCGCGGCGCAGAAGGTCTCGAGCGCGATGGTCGCGCGCGCGATCCAGCGGCGGTCGATGCGGTCCGCGGTCCAGCCGGTGACGAGGGTGAGGACGAAGAGCGGCACGAACTGGACGACGCCGATCAGACCGAGCTGCAGCGCAGCGTGGTGGAGGTCCATGGTGCGACGGGCGATGTCGTAGACCTGCCAGCCGATGACGATGACCATCGACATCTGCGCGATCGTCGAGGCGAGCCGGGCGACCCAGTAGAAGCGGAAGTCCCGGATCGCGAGCGGGTGGGGGGCGGCGTCACTCATTCGCAAGCGGCCTTAGGAAAGGTGCGGCGCGGCGGCAATGGCGGTGAAGCGGGTCGCTGCCGTGCGCTTGTCGGATCGCTGCCGTGCGCCTGCCGGGTCGCTGCCGTGCGCTTGCCGGGTCGCTGCCGGGTGGTTACCGGACGCGCGCCAGTACGAAGCCGCTCCTTGCCGAGCGGGCAGGGCGGGCGACACGGAAGTTTGGGGATCGCGAAAGTTTCGAACTTTCGTGGAATCAAAAAATTCAGTCGATCGAAAACACGAGTTTGATCGACTGAGCCGATCAAAGCGGTCGCCGCCCGCGATTCCGGCGCGGCCGGAGGCGCTACGGGGGGACGAGACGGAAGGGCGGAATCGTGCATCCCAAGCTTATGACGCAGCGGGCGGGGTGTAGGAAAGTTCTTTTTATGTTCGCGGACTTCAACGCAGCTGCACGGCGGGCTGGTGGTGGCCGACTTCATCTTTCGCGGGCCGCCGCAGGGCGGGGTTGAGGCGGGCGACGCTGCACAGGCCAGCGACCACCGCGAGCCCGGCGGAGACCAAGGCGGGCATTGGGCCGGAGCCGTCGCCGAGCGCGAGGAGGGCGGCGATGAGGGTGGCGCCAAGCGTCTGCCCGGTGAGGCGGGTGGTCGAGATGAGGCCGCCGGCGGAGGCGGCGCGCTCGCGCGGCGCCGAGCCGATGATGACCCGGGCATTGGGCGAGAGGAACAGGCCGAAGCCGGCGCCGCACAAAGCCATGCGCCAGGCGATGTCCCAATAAGCAGGGTGGGCGGGGAGCCAGGCGAGGAGGAGCAGGGCGGCGGTGGCGATCCCCATGCCGATGCCGCCGAGCAGGCCCGCCGGCACCCGGTCCGACAGCGCGCCGGCGGCGGGGGCGACGAACATGGTGGTGAGCGGCCACGGGGCGATGATCGCGCCGACCGCGCCCGGGCTGAAGCCGTAGGCATGTTCGAGCCGGAAGGGCAGCGAGAGGATCAGCGCCATGGAGGCGATGAAGGCGGTGAAGGCGCCGAGGGTCGAGAGGGCGAAGACCGGGCGGGCGAGGAGGTCGACCGGCATGATCGGCCGCGGCTCGCCGAGTTCGCGGCGGACGAAGAAGAAGCCGATTAGCAGCCCGCTGGCGACGATCGCCGACGAGACGACGGGGGAGCTACCGTGGACCAAAGCCTCGAGCCCGGAGATGACGAGGCCGAAGGTGGCGGCGCACAGCACCGCGCCGAGCATGTCGAAATCCTCCGCCCGCTGCTGGATCTCCGGCAGATGGCGGCCGAGCAGCAGCGACAGGATCGCAAAGGGGACGGCGGAGGCGAATACCCAGGGCCAGGACCCAAAGGCGAGGATCGCACCGCCCAACGTGGGCGCGAGTGCCGCCGCGCTCGACACCACGACGCTGTTGACGCCGAGCCCGCGGCCGAGCTGGCGCTGCGGGTAGATGGCGCGGACGAGCGCGGTGGAGACGCTGAGCGCCGCGCCTGCGCCCAGCGCCTGCGCCGCGCGGACGACGAGCAGGAAGGGAAGCGAGCGGGCGAAGAAGCAGAGAAGCGACGCCACCGTGAAGACGATCTGCCCGATCTGGTAGAGCCGCCGGTGGCCGAGCCTGTCGCCCAGCGCGGAGAAGGGGAGGAGGGTCATGACCAGCACGAGCTGGTAGATCGTGACGACGAGCACCGCCTCGGAGCCGGAGACGTTGAGGTCGCGCGCGAGGGTGGGGAGGGCGACCGAGGGAATGGCGCCGTCGATGACGACCAGCGCGGTGCCGAACGACACCGCGCCGATCGCCAGGTAGCGGCGGGGGGTGGGGAGGCCTTCGCTCATTGATGCGTGAAGGCGCGAGGGGCGGAGGGGTTCCCGCTCCGGCTCTTGTTGCCCGGCCTCTGCTCCAGACTAAGGCTTTTTAAGAACGGCGACGGCGGCCGGTTTGACCGGTTCCAAGCGAGCAACCCGGCGGCCCCACTCCGTGATGATAATGTCCTCACCGGCTTCTGCGCGATGAACCAACTCACACAGTTTGGCCTTGGCGATGCTGAGGGGCACTTCCATGCAATTCACCCACGCTGACGTACGCATCGTTTATGCCTTCACCAGCTGACACCCGTCAAGCGACACTTGACAAAGGCTATGACCGGGACTAGGCGGTGTCGGTGCAGATCGAGAGCATTCGGCATAAGGCGCTCCGCCGCTTTGCCGAGACAGGAGTGTCGAAAGGGCTCCCACCCGGAAGCATCGACCGGTTGCGGAATATGCTGGCGTACTTGGCTGCGGTCGAAAGCGAGGACGAACTGCACGTGCCGCCCAATTTTGGCGCGCATCCCTTGACTGGCGATCGCAAGGGCACGTGGGCGCTTACCGTGACGCGCAACTGGCGGATGACGTTTTCGGTCAACACAGCTCCTGCGATCGAGGACATGGACCTGGAGGATTGTCACTGATGGCGATCAAGCTTCATTCGAGCTTTGCGGTGCATCCGGGTGTGTGGCTGCGCGCTGAGATTGTGGAGCCCGCGGGGCTCAGCGTGACTGGCTTGGCTGAGCGCCTTCACGTGACCCGCCAAGCGGCGAGCAACCTGCTCAACGGCAATGCCGGCCTATCGGCGGAGATGGCGATTAGGTGGGAAAAGGCGTTCGGCGTCAGGGCCGACACGCTGATGCGCATGCAGGCCGCGCATGAGCTGGCAAACGCTTGGGCGAGGGACGGCGAGGCGGCCTGAGCCCGCTGTGAGATCGCGGGCCTGGCAGTACGCTGTCATCCGCGATTGCCGAAGTCACGCGGACTAGGCGGGTCGAACAACAGCCTTTTCGGCTTGGACAATCGTTCTAGGCGAGGCGGCAGTGCCGGCAGCTTGTAGGCTTCACCTGCCAGTGGATCTACTCGTCCTGAAAGCACGTTCTGCACTTGGCCAAACACAGTACGCAGCGCGTCCAATCGGATAATCAACTGGTCTAAATCCGCCTCGTTGAACGCGAGATCATGCTGCGTGAAGCGCCCCCGCGCTGCGAACGTGACCAGAAATCCGACAGGCTCCCCCGATGCACGCCATCCCACTGATTGGAAGCCGTGGACATAGTAGTTCCGATACTCCCGGATGATATTCAGCTGATCGATCGCTTCCAGCAGAGTCTCTCGCGCATCCCCTTCTACCAGTTCATGGGCGATGGTGCGGGCGACATCGAGAAACTGCAAGCTCCCTAGATGAGCCGTCATGATGGTCACCGCGCGACTTGCTGGCTCTTCAGGACGTTCAAGGCCCGGCAAGCACGCTTTCCACTGGTACTCCACGTCATTCCAGACGGAGATCATATGTCCAAACTTCGCCATGAGCGAGTGATGCTCAGATGTAGGATGAGACATGGCTTGCCTGCCGGTTCATGAGTGAGCGTTAGTCATTTGGCCGGTGTTAACTTGGTTGGCCGCCACGCGCCTAAGTACATTCATCCTAGGCTCACAAAACTATCCAACACCCGTTTCCGCCCCGCGTGCTCGAAGTCGATCTCGAGCTTGTTGCCTTCGATTTCCGCCACGATTCCGTAGCCGAACTTGGAGTGGAACACCCTCTGCCCCAAGGCGATGTCGGTCCGCCCTGGGTTGCCTAGGCTTACGGCGGAGGCCTTCACCTCCATCACGCGGGAGGGGGTGCGTTCGAAGCCGCCGGTCACAGCGCGGCGCCAGCCGGGGCCGCGGGTGGTGCCGCGGGAGACGTCGGCGAAGGGATCGGCGCGTTCGGTCCAGTTGGCGCGCCAGAGGGACTCGCCGCCCGACATCGTCTGCTCGCTCTGGATGTGGGCTTCGGGGAGTTCCGTGACGAAGCGGCTCGGGATGCTGCTCGTCCACTGGCCGTAGATGCGGCGGTTGGCGGCGTGAAATATGAAGCACTTGCGGCGCGCTCTTGTGATCGCGACGTAAGCCAGCCGGCGCTCTTCTTCGAGGCTCGCATTGCCGCCTTCGTCCAATGCGCGCTGCGAGGGGAAGACGCCTTCCTCCCAGCCGGCGAGGAAGATCGTGTCGAATTCCAGGCCCTTGGCGGCGTGGATGGTCATGATCGTGACCTTCTCCGCCTCGCGCGCCTCGTCATTCTCCATCACGAGGCTGACGTGCTCGAGGAAGGCGCCGAGATTTTCATATTCCTCCATCGCGCGGGTCAGCTCGGTGAGGTTTTCGAGGCGGCCGGCGCTTTCGGCGGAGCGGTCGGCCTGGAGCATCGCCGTGTAGCCGCTCTCGTCCAGCACGAGGCGGGCGAGCTCCGGGTGGGGCAGCTCGGCGAGCCGCGAGCGCCAGCGGGCGATGTCGCCGACGAGGTTGCCCAATGCGCGGCGGGCCTGTGGGGTGAGTTCGTCCGTGTCGAGGATCTGCGCGGCGGCCTGCATCAGCGGCACGCCGGCGCGGCGGGCGAGATCGTGGATGCGCGCCACCGCCTTGTCGCCGAGGCCGCGCTTGGGGGTGTTCACGATGCGTTCGAAGGCAAGGTCGTCGGCGGGCTGGGCTATGGCGCGCAGGTAAGCGAGGGCGTCGCGGATCTCGGCGCGCTCGTAGAAGCGGAAGCCGCCGACGATGCGGTAGGGGAGGCCGATGGCGATGAACCGGTCCTCGAACTCGCGGGTCTGGAACTGGGCGCGGACGAGGATGGCGACCTGACTCGCGCGGGTGCCGCGGCGGCCGGCGGCCTCGATCTCGTCGCCGACGCGGCGCGCTTCCTCGGGCCCGTCCCAGACGCCGACGACCTGGACCTTCTCGCCCTCGCTTGCCTCGGTCCAAAGCGTCTTGCCGAGCCTGCCGCCATTATGGGCGATGAGGCCGGAGGCGGCGGCGAGGATGTGGGGGGTGGAACGATAATTCTGCTCGAGCCGGATCACCTTGGCGCCGGGAAAATCCTTTTCGAACTTGAGGATGTTCGCGACCTCCGCGCCGCGCCAGGAATAGATGGACTGGTCGTCGTCGCCGACGCAGCAAATGTTCTTCCTCTCCTGGGCCAGGAGGCGGAGCCAGAGATATTGGCTCTGGTTGGTGTCCTGATATTCGTCGACGAGGACATATTTGAATCGCTGCTGGTAGAGCTCCAACACGTCGCGGCGGGTGCGCAGGATGACCAGCATGTGGAGGAGGAGGTCGCCGAAGTCGCAGGCGTTCAGCGCCTTCAGCCGGTCCTGATACTGGCGGTAGAGGAGGGCGCCCTTGCCGCCGGCATAGGCCTCGGCCTCCCCGGCGTCGATCTGGTTGGGGGTCCAGCCGCGGTTCTTCCAGCGGTCGATGAGGCCGCCGAGCATCCGCGCCGGCCAGCGTTTCTCGTCGATGTCGTTAGCGCTGATCAGCTGCTTCAAGAGCCGCAGCTGATCGTCGGTGTCGAGGATGGTGAAGTTCGACTGGAGGCCGACCAGCTCGGCGTGGCGGCGCAGCATGCGGGCGGCGACCGAGTGGAAGGTGCCGAGCCACGGCATGCCCTCCACCGCCTCGCCGACGATGCGGCCGACCCGCTCCTTCATCTCGCGCGCCGCCTTGTTGGTGAAGGTGACGGCGAGGATCTCGCTCGGCCAGGCGCGGCGGGTGGCGATGAGGTGGGCCAGGCGGGCGGTGAGCGCGGCGGTCTTGCCGGTGCCGGCGCCGGCGAGGACGAGGACCGGGCCATCGACGGTCAGCACCGCCTCGCGCTGCGGCGGATTGAGGCCGCGGAGGTATCCGGGTTCGGGGGCGGCGGTCAGAGGTTGGGTCACGTCTGAACAGCTAGGGAACGGCGGCGGCGGGGGCAAGCGGCAGTTGGTGCTTGTCGCGGATACTGCGGATATGGCAGGAGGGTTCCAGAACAAAGAGAGGACGAGAAATGCCGACGGGTCGATGCCATTGCGGAGCGGTGCGCTACGAGATGCCTGCCGAGGCGATTCACCAGGCTTTGTGCCATTGCAGCGACTGCCGGCGCCACTCCGGCGCGCCGGCGGTGGCGTGGGCGCTGGTCAAGAAGGATGCGCTGAGCGTGGAGGGAGAGACGAAGGAATATGCCTCGTCCGAGCACGGCCGGCGGCATTTCTGCCCGGGCTGCGGGACGAGCCTGTTCTACACGAACGATGTCGTCTTTCCCGATGCGATCGACGTCCAGACCTGCACGCTCGACGAGCCCGACGCGGTGCCGCCGGCGGCGCAGATCCAGGTGGCGGAGCGGGTCGGCTGGATGGCGCGGCTCGGCGATCTGCCGGCGTTCGAGCGCTATCCGGGCTGAGCGGCTTCAGCCGAGGCGGCGGAGCAGGGTGATCTTCGCCTTGCCGTAGGTGCGCACCGCGTCCTCCTCGAAACCTTCCGCGGCGACTTCTTCGTCACGGGCGGTCTCGACGCTGGCATAGCCGCCGGGGGCGAGGGGCAGGCGGGCGAGGGCCGGCGCGGCGAGGCCGCTTCTATAGGGCGGATCGAGGAAGGCGAGGTCGATCTCGGCTGGGAGGCGGGCGTGCTCGGCGGAGAGCGCGAGGATGTCGCCGTCTGCGCCCAGCGCGGCGAGGTTGCGGCGGATGGTCTCGAGGGCGTGGCGGTCGGTCTCGACGAAGGTGCAGTGGGCCGCGCCGCGCGAGAGGGCTTCGAGGCCGAGGGCGCCCGAGCCGGCGAAGAGGTCGGCGACCTTGAGGCGTTCGAACGTGCCGAGGCGGCTGGCGAGCATCGAGAACAAGGCCTCGCGCGTGCGGTCCGAGGTGGGGCGGGTGGCCTGGCCCTGCGGCGCAAGGATCGGCCGCCCGCGCCAGCGGCCGGCGATGATCCTCATCTAGCCCCTCCCCTTCAGGGGAGGGGTTGGGGTGGGGCCTGTGCCGGTGCGGCGCTGTCGTGGTCGGCGCTGGTCACCGACATCCCCCACCCCCAACCCCTCCCCTGAAGGGGAGGGGCTTTTGAGCCCCTTCCTGAATTCGACGAGCTCGTGCTGGCGCACCTCGACGACGGCGCCGGCGGGGAGGTCGCCGAGCACGAAGGGGCCGTAGGCGACGCGGATCAGGCGGGAGACCTGGAGGCCGAGATGCTCGAGGACGTTGCGGACCTCGCGATTCTTGCCTTCGGTAAGGCGCATCTCGATCCAAACGTTGCGGCCGGTGCGCCGCTCCATGTTGGCGTCGATGGGGCCGTAGCGCATGCCGTCGACCTCGATGCCTTCGATCAGCGCCTCGAGCTGGTCCTGCGTCACGTCGCCGAAGGCGCGGGCGCGGTAGATGCGCTCGATCTTCGAGGAGGGCAGCTCGAGCTGGCGCTTCAGGCCGCCGTCGGTGGTGAGGAGGAGCAGGCCCTCGGTGTTGAGATCGAGCCGCCCGACCGGGACGACGCGCGGCAGCTCGGCCGGCAGCCGGTCGTAGATGGTCGGCCGTCCCGCCGGATCGCGCTCCGCGGTGAGGAGCCCGGGCGGCTTGTGGTAGAGGAAGAGGCGCGCCGGGGCCGCCGCCTGGACCGGCTTGCCGTCGACGCTGACTCCCTGGAGCGAGGTGAGGAGGGTTGCCGGGGTCTCGATCGGCGTGCCGTCGATGGCGATCCGCCGCTCCTCGATCATCCGCTCGATCTCCCGGCGCGACGCGATGCCGGCGCGGGCGAGGAGCTTGGCGATGCGCTGGGGCTCGCCCTTGACGTGGGCGCGCGGCGGCTCCGCTTCGGCGCGGGGAGCCTCAGCCGGGCGGCTCGGCGGCTTCGAGGCGCCGGATGCACGGCGCGGTTCATTCTCGCGCCGCGGGCGCCCGGGTTTGGCAGCGGCGCCGGCGGGCCGCTCCTGCCGGGCGTTGCGCTGCCGCTCCGGCTGTCCGGGGCCCCGGCGCGGCTCGTCCGCGTCGCGGGTGCCGCGCGCGCGTGGCGGCTTCGGGCCGGCTCCAGCGCGCCGGGGATCGTCCTGCCGGGCGCTGCGGAAGCCGCTTTTAGCACCGGTGCCGGAGGACCGATCTTCGCTGCCGCCGCGCCTTTGCTTCAACGGCCCCTCGGCGCGGCGGGGTTCGTCGTCGCGGGAGTGGCCGCGGGCACGCTCGGCCCTGCGGCCTGCGCCATCGGATGCAGAGGGCTGCGGCGGCCGGCGCGAGTCCGTCCGCTGGCCGGGGCGAGTCGGGCGTGCGGGGCGGCGGGGGCCTTTGGGGGGCGGGGGCAGGGCGATCCTCCTTCACCGCCAGAGCGGCGGAATTTTGCGCCCAGCCGCTGGCGCGGCGGGACACGCATCCCCATCTCGCTCGTTACGCAGGCATAACTGACGAAGAGGGGGCAACACGTCCTATAATGCTGTTTGGAAAGCGCGAAAGGGCGATCAGGCGCATCGTCATCGTCGAGGACGAGCCGCTCGTCGCGTTCGACAACGAGCATCTGCTCCGCGAGGCCGGCTATGAGGTGGTTGCGACCGTCGATAACCTGGCGGACGCGGTGCGGGTGCTGGGGGAGGATGACGATATCCACCTGGTGCTGAGCGACATCACCTTGTCGGGCGACGGCGACGGCACGGACGTTGCGCGCGCTGCCGCGGCGAAGGGGGTGCCGGTGCTGTTCGTGACCGGCACCTGCCCGGACGCGGCCCGGGCGCTGGCGATCGGCTGCCTCTCCAAGCCCTATTCGGACCGCATGCTGAGGAATGCGCTGGCGGCGCTGGACCGGAAGTTGCGCGGCGAGCCGGTGAAAAGGGTGCCAGCGGGCTTGAGTATTTACGAGGCGGTCTAGTGCCTCCCCATCGGAGATGGGGAGGGGGACCACCGAAGGTGGTGGAGGGGTAATTGCCGGGGCAGAAGGGCGTCCGTTTGATTAGCTCAGCGCCGGGTGAATACCCCTCCACCAGGTTTCACCTGGTCCCCCTCCCCATCCTGCGGATGGGGAGGAACTAGAGGGCGGCTTCGACCTGGTCGTGGAAGAATTTGATGCCCGTCTCCAGCGTGCCCAGCGTCAGTTCCCTAACCACGCCGGTCGCCAGCCCCTCCTGCCCCAAGGCAGCGGCGCGGAAGTCCTCTCCGGCAAAGACGCCTTCGTCGAGGAGGGTCCAGCTGCGGGCCCAATGGTCCTCCTCCCCGGGTGAGGCGGGCGTCTCGGGGATCAGCATGAAATCCTCGACCAGGGTGCGGCCGGCGGACTGCGGCATCAGCACCATGATGTTCACATAATCGGGGCTCATGATCATGATCGTGCCGGGGAAGAGCTGGTAGGCGAAGGTGATGACGGCCCGCAGCGCCGGCCAGTCCATATGATCGATGTTTGAAAGGTGGTCGGTGCGCCCGACGGCGGAGCGCTGGTGGATGCCGATAACGTCCATCGCGGTGACGCCGTCGGCGAAGAAGCGGGCGATGGTCGGCGAATGGAGCCGCTGGACGTGGTAGCTCTCCTGGAAGGCGTCCATGATCAGCTTCCAGTTGGCGGGGACGTCGTGGACGCGGCGGCGGTAGAGGTGGTGGCCGGCGAGGCCGAAGGCGTCGAACTCGGGGGCGAGCGCGGCGGCGTCGGTGAAATCGGCGGCTTCGTCGCGGGCAAACCAGAGGAGGCCGCCGGCTTCGATGCAGGGTATCTCGGCGAGGCCGTGGGCCGCCCTGTCGAGGCCGGGGAAGGTGTCGGGACGCGGCAGGCCGGCGAGGCTGCCGTCGAGCGCGTAAGACCAGGCGTGATAGGGACAGACGATGCGCGGCGCGCAGAGCGGCTCGGCGCCTTCGAGGAGGCGCGTGCCGCGGTGGCGGCAGACGTTCCAGAAGACGTGCGCCTTGCCGGCCTTGTCTCGGGCGAGGAGGAGGGGGAGGCCGAAGCCGTCGTGCGGCACCGCCATGTTGGGGCGCGGCAGCAGGGCCGAGGGGGCGATCACCATCGGCCGCTTCGCGAAGATCCGCGCCTGCTCGGCGGCGAAGCGCTCGGGGCTCGTGTAGACGGAGGCGGGCACCGTCTCGATGCCTTCGCCGAGGCTGGGCTGGCCCGACGCGATCAACCGCGCGAGCGCGAGCTGGCCCTCGGTAGGGCGCTGGCGGGCGGGCATGTCCATGGCGTCGCAGAGTGCGGCGAAGCGCTCGCGAAGGCAAGCGGAGGCGGATGGGGGTACGAGCCCAGCCCGGCCCCTCCCGGAAATCCGGGAGGGGAGAGGAGCTTCCATGACCGGGACGCCCCCTCCCGGAATTCCTGGGGGGTAGGGGGTGGGCCTTCTTGCGCCCCTAGCCATTCGCGCACGCGTGGCTAAGGTGGCGGCCCGACCCTCTAGGAGACGCAGTCGAATGGCATCCGCAGCACCACGGCCGAAGGGCTGGCGCCTGCTCAGGGCTGCACTCGCCACCCGCAAGTCGGGGACCATGCTCGCCTTCGGTTTCTCCTCGGGCATACCGTTCGCGCTGCTGATCGGTACTCTCAACGCCTGGCTCGGCGAGGCCAAGATCAACCTCGCGACGATCGGGGTGCTGTCCTGGATCGGCCTCGGCTACGCGTTCAAGTTCCTGTGGTCACCCTTGGTCGATCGGGTGCGGCTGCCGCTGCTCGACCGGTTGGGCCGTCGCAAGAGCTGGATCATCCTGTGCCAGGCGCTGCTCGCGGCGAGCTTCGCCGGCCTCGCGGCCACCGATCCGCGCACGGCGATCGGCACCTTCGCCCTGTTCGCGGTGATGGGTGCGCTCGCCTCCGCCACGCAGGACATCGCCGTCGACGCCTGGCGGATCGACGTCGCGGACGAGAAAACGCCGGTGGAACTGCTCTCCGCAATCTACCAGTTCGGCTACCGCATCGCGAGCATCGTCGGCGGCGCGCTGGCGCTGGTGCTGGCGGCGCGGATGTCGTGGCCGGCGGTGTTCCTGCTGATGGCGGGGGTGATCGTCCTCGTCCTCCTCTTCACCCTGACGGCGCCAGATACGGAGCGGCCCGACGTCACCGAGATGGAAGCGGCGCTCGGCCATGCCGGCGCGGTCGACGGCCGGCTGCGGGCTGTGGCGCTCGGCATCGTCGGCCTCGGCTGGGCTTGGGCGATCTTCTCGATCGGCCACTTCATGGTCAGCATGCTCGGCGACGCACCGCCGGGTACGAAGCGGCCGTCGGTGACCGATTTCACCAAGGGCACGGGGCCGTGGATCATCGTCGCGACGGTGCTGGTGCCGCTGGTCGTCGCGGCAACGGTCAATTGGCTGAAGGCGCATGGCCGCGGCGTGCAGACGGAGCAGCAGACCCGCCGCTCCGCCGGCCGGACGGCGATGAACCACCTTTATTCGGCGCTGGTCGCCCCATTGGCCGAGCTCACCGGACGGCTGGGATGGGCGGTGCTAATCGTGATCGGCTTCATCCTCACCTACACGCTCTGCTACAATATCTGGTCGTCCTTCGCATTCCCCTTCTACCTCGACGCGCTTCATTATTCGAAGGACGAGGTGGCATTCGCCTCCAAGGTGTTCGGCATCTTCATGACCATCGTCGGCATCAGCCTTGGGGGCTACATGTTCCTGCGGCTAGGGCGGATCCCGACCATCTTCATCGGCGCCGTCCTCCCGGTGCTCGGCAATTTCGTCT
The DNA here is from genome assembly GCF_036403745.1 of Allosphingosinicella sp. Lineage (GTDB taxonomy): Bacteria > Pseudomonadota > Alphaproteobacteria > Sphingomonadales > Sphingomonadaceae > Allosphingosinicella. Next base: position 14,011 of record NZ_DASWQI010000001.1, on the reverse strand, counting down.
ATGCCGATTTGGCCGAGGGCGGAGCGCATATCGACTGGGTCTCGCATTTGCTGTTCCTCGACAGGCTGGCGACGTCGATCGGTTCCGACGAGAGGATGGTGCGGCTGCTCCTCACTATTTCCTATGAGAACGTCTCGACCGGCATCGCCGGCGCGGCGTTCGTCGCCTACGTGTCGGGCATCGTCAGCAAGAAATTCACCGCCATCCAATATGCTTTGCTGTCGTCTCTGACCTTCCTCATCGGTACCCTCGGCCGCGGCATCGCCGGCGAGGCGTTCGACACCTACGGTTATGCGACGGTGTTCCGCTGGACGGCGGCGGCCGGAGTCTTCGCCGTGCTGTTCGTGGTGCTCGAAGGCTTCCGCGTCGGAGCCGAGCGGCGCCGCGAAGCGCGCCTCGCGCCCGCCGCCGGCGGTTCGGAGCTCGGCATGGTCGAAGGAGGCCCGGCGCGCTAAGCCATGCCGATTCTCGGCCTCTCGATCCTCGTCCAGATCGCCTGCGCGGTGCATTGCGTGCGGGGGCATCGCAATTCGATGTGGCTGATGGTGATCATCTTCCTGTCGCTGCCGGGCTGCCTCGCCTATGCGATCTTCGAAATCCTGCCGGGTCTTGCGGGGCGGCGCGAGGTGCGGATGGCGCGGGCGACGGCGGTTCGCCGGCTCAATCCGGATGGCGAGGTGCGCCGGGCCCGCGAGGCGCTGGAAGTGGCGGATACCGCGGCGAACCGCACGGCGCTTGGCGACGCGCTCGCCGAGCAGGGCGAATGGGGCGAGGCGGCGGTGCAGTATCGCGCTGCGATCGCGCGGGTGCCGGGCGGAGGGGACCGCGCGGCCCAGCTGCGGATCGCCCGCGCCGAGCTCGAGAGCGGCAACGACAAAGCGGCGCGGGCGCTGCTCGAGGCGCTGCCGCCGTCGGCCTCCGGTGCGGAGACGGATCGCGCCGCTTTGCTGCTGGCGCGGGCGCTGGAAGGCTGCGGCGAAACGGCACAGGCATTGGCGCTGTACGAGGACCTCGGGCGGCGGATGGCCGGCGGCGAGGCGCTTTGCCGGCGGGCGGGGCTGCTGATGTCAGAAGGCCGGCGCGGCGAAGCGCTGGAGCCGCTCACCGAGGTCGAACGGCGGCTGAAGCGACTCGACCGAATGGAGCGAACGAAGGACGCGCAGATGTACGATTGGGCGGTGCGGACGCTCGCGGAGCTGCGCGCCGGCTAGGTCGGCACCTGATTGTTCGCCCTGAGCACCTCGCCGGCGAGGTACAGGGATCCCATGATCAGCACGACGGGCGGTGCGGCGCGGTCGGCGTGGCGGGCGATCCAGGCGAGGGCGGAGGGTACGCTTTCGTCGGCCATGGCGGAAAGGCCGTTCGCCTTGGCGACGGCGGCGAGGTTTGCGGGGGCGTGGCAGGCGTGGTTCGGCACCGGGACGGCGTGGAGGGTCAGCTGGCGGCCGGCAAAGGCCTTCAGCACCCCCTGCGCGTCCTTGTTGGCGAGCAAGCCGAAGACGAGGTGGAAGGGGCGCCCGGCCGGCACGTGGGCGCGGAAATGGTCGGCGATAGCGCGGGCGGCGGCGGGATTGTGGCCGCCGTCGAGCCATAGCTCCGCGCCCGCGGGCAGCAGCGCGGAGAGCGGCCCGGCGCCGAGGCGTTGCAGCCGCCCCGGCCATTCCGCCCAGCCCATCGCCGCCTTGAGCGCCGAGTCCGGGACCCGCACCGCGACCTGGTGGCGCAGCATCGCCACCGCGAGCGCGGCGTTCGACGCCTGGTGGGCGCCGGCCAGGCGGGGGAGGGGGAGCTGGAGCGCCCCCCTAGAGTCGGAATATTCGAGCTTCTGCTTCGCCACCGTCGCATCCCAGCCGCGGCCCCGCGGTATCCAGCGGGCGCCCGCGGCGGCAGCCACCTCGCCGACGCGGTTGGCGAGGGCGTCGGGATAATGCTGGGTGAGGAGGGGTACGCCCGCCTTGGCGATGCCGGCTTTTTCGGCGGCGATACCTTCGATGCGGTCGCCGAGGAACTGCTGATGGTCGAGGCCGAGCTGGGCGATGCCGCAGGCCGCGGGGGTGGGGATGACGTTTGTAGCGTCGAGCCGCCCGCCGAGGCCGACTTCGACGATCGCCGCATCGGCGGGGGTGCGCGCGAAGGCGAGGAAGGCAGCCGCCGTCGTCGCCTCGAAGAAGCTGGGGGCGATGCCGTCGGCGGCGTCGAGCACTTCCTCCAGCAAGGCGGCGAGGGCGGCATCCTCGATCAGCGTGCCCGCGAGCCGGATGCGCTCGTTGAAGCGGACGAGGTGGGGGCTGGTGTAGACGTGCGCCTCGAGCCCGGCGGCCTCGATGGCGGCGCGGAGATAGGCGCAGGTCGAGCCCTTGCCGTTGGTCCCGGCGACGTGGAGGACCGGGGGGAGGCCCCGCTCCGGGTTGCCGAGGCGGGCGAGGAGGGCGGTGATACGCTCGAGGCCGAGCGTGTCGACGCCGGGCGAGAGGGTGCCGAGCCGGTCGAGCTGGCGCTGGACGGCGGGGTCGTCGGAAGTGGCGCGGTCAGCCACCTAGTCTCTCCCTGCCGCGAAGCGGCGGGGAGGGGGACCACCCGCGGGGTGGTGGAGGGGTATTGGCACCATCGGTGCGTGCGAATACCCCTCCACCAGCTTCGCTGGTCCCCCTCCCCATCTGGCGATGGGGAGGCACTGAAGGTTCACGCCGCGGCCCTTTCCTCCGGGGCGAGGTAGCCGATCAGCTGGGCGAGAATCGCCTTTAGCTCCTTCCGGTGCACGACCATGTCGATCATGCCGTGGGCGAGGAGATATTCGGCGCGCTGGAAGCCTTCGGGGAGCTTCTCGCGGATGGTCGATTCGATGACCCGCTGGCCGGCGAAGCCGATGAGCGCGCCGGGCTCGGCGATCTGGACGTCGCCGAGCATCGCGTAGGACGCGGTGACGCCGCCGGTGGTCGGATCGGTGAGGACGACGATGTAGGGGAGGCCGGCCTCTTTCAGTTCTGAGATGGCGACCGTGGTGCGCGGCATCTGCATGAGCGAGAGGATGCCCTCCTGCATGCGCGCGCCGCCGGCGGCGGTGAAGATGATGTAGGGGCAATGGTCGGCGATCGCGGCGCGGGCGCCGTCGACGAAGGCGGCGCCGACCGCCATGCCCATCGAGCCGCCCATGAAGGCGAAATCCTGGACCGCGACGATCGCCTTGCGGCCCTCCACTGTGCCGCGCGCCGTCATCAGCGCATCGGTCTCGCCGGTGGCGGCGCGGGCGGCCTTGAGGCGATCGGCGTAGCGCTTGGAATCGCGGAACTTCAATGGATCCTCGCGCACCTGCGGCGGCGGCAGGATGGTGTAGCCGGGGTCGAGCAGCATGCTGAACCGGGGGCGGGGGCCGATGCGGTCGTGATGATCGCAGCGCGGGCAGACGAAGAGATTCTCTTCCCATTCGCGCGTGAAGATCATCGCGCCGCAGGTCCGGCACTTGTGCCAGAGGTTCTCCGGCGTCTCGCGCTTGGGCAGGAATGGGATGCTGTTGCGGACGCGGTCCAACCAGCTCATGCGGTGTCTCCTTGGCGGCGGCGGATAGGACGGGAGGGGCGACGGGGCAACCTTTTGCCTCCCTGGCGCGAAGCGGTGGGGAGGGGGACCAAGCTATGCTTGGTGGAGGGGTAATCGCCGAGACCTGCTCCAGTTACCCCTCCACCACCCTGCGGGTGATCCCCCTCCCCATCTCACGATGGGGAGGTAGAGCTAGAGCGTGGCCTCTATTGCGCGCGCCGCTTCGTCGGGGTCCGCCGCCTGGGTGATGGGGCGGCCGACGACGAGGATGCTGGCGCCGGCGTCGAGGGCGGCGCGGGGAGTCATGACCCGTTTCTGGTCGGCGCTGGCGCCGCCGGCGGGGCGGACGCCGGGGACGACGAAGAAGCCGTCGTGCCAGAGGCGGCGGGCGGCGGCGACTTCGTTCCCGGAGCAGACCAGGCCGTCGAGGCCGGCATCGCGGGCCAAAGCGGCGAGGCGCTCGACCTGGGCGTGGGGATCGGCAGCGACGCCGATGGCGTTCAAATCGTCGGCATCGAGGCTGGTGAGGACGGTGACGGCGATCACCTTGGTGCCCGCGGGGGCGGCGGCCTTGGCATCCTCCATCATCGCGCGGCCGCCCGCGGCGTGGACGGTGAGGATGGCGGGCTCGAGCGGGCGCAGCGCCTGCACCGCCTTGCCGACCGTATTGGGGATGTCGTGGAGCTTCAGATCGAGGAACAAAGGCAGGCCGAGGTCGGCCATTTCGTGGACGCCGTGGCGGCCGTTGGCGCAGAAGAATTCGAGGCCGAGCTTCAGGCCGCCGACATGGCGGCGGACCTTGGTCGCGATCGTCTTCGCCCGCTCGAGATCGGGCGTGTCGATGGCGACGAAGATCGGGCTGCTCATGGAGTGGCGGTCGGCCAGGCTTCGCTGTCCCGCGCCACCCGCTCGTCGGCGGCATTGCTGACCGTGGTCGGCGCCGGCGCAACGGCCATGGCCGGAACGGAAGGCGCGGCGTTGCGCTCGATCGGCTCGAAGCGGCGGCGCAGCGACCACAATTTCGCGCGGTAGATGATCAGCGTCGGCAGCCAGCCGATGAGGAAGCCGAAGACGATGAGCAGCGGCAGGCGCACGTCGGCGATCAGCCCGCCCCAGAGCTTGAGCGGCACCACGGCCCAGTTCGCCTTCGCCCAGAGGACGAGGATCACCGTCAGCACGATCCAGAAGAGGGTCTTCAGAAACTGCATCCGCGCCTCCCAGCCTCCTGTCTATGGCGCGGCGGCGGGCGGTGCAACCGGGGAGGGCGGGTTTGGGGACGGGCCGATCTCGGCGTCGAGCGCGTCGAACAGGGGCTGGATGGCCTGCAGGCGGGGGCGCTCCTCGGCGAGGACGGCGCGAAACGCCTCGCGCTTCAGCTCCGCGACGAGGCCGGGCGGCAGGTGCGTGCCCTTCGGCAGGGCCGAGACGGTAATCTCGATCAAGCGGTCGGCGCCGTGGAGGCGGCCCCACAGATAATCGTTCTCCCGGTAGGCGCGGCTGAAGAAGGCGCCGAAGCTGTTGAGCTGGGTCCCCTTGAGCGTCGCCGCCGCACCGCCCGCGCGGATCGAGGTGGCGTCCTCGGGCGAGATGCGGTCGACCTTCACCGGGTGGAATTCGTCGAGCCCCTCGCCCTGGAGGAGGGGGAGGGTGGCGACGTCGTAAAAGGCGAAGCCGAGATAGGCGAGGATCAGGGTCCGCCGTTCCGGCTTGGGGAAGAGGGCGAGCGCCTCGGTCAGCCGCGCGTCCGCCTCGTCATCGACCGCCTTAAGGCCGAAGGCGGCGGCGAGGGCATCGAGCCGCTCGGAAATCTCGCCTTCCTCCGGCCAGGGGTGGCCGGCGGCCTCCTCATAGCGCTCGACGAGGCCGTAGACCGCCGCCTGCGCCCGCCGCACCGCGTCGCGCGGGCAGCCGGGCTGCTGCTCCATCTCGGCGAGGCGGCGGGACAGGAAGCGCAGGCGCCGCATGCGGAAGCCGAGGTCGAAATTGCGCAGGAACGCGACGACCTCATCCGTGCCGCCCGCTTCGCCGATCGCGTCCGGCCCCAGCAGCCCGCGGGCGCGGACATGCGCCCACAGCGCACCGCGGGTACCGTCGCGGCGCGTGTCGCGGGTGAGGGCGAGGGCGACTTCCTCGACGACGGCGGCGAGCTTGAGCTGGCCGTAGGCGGCATAGGCGAAGCCCGATTCGCGCGCGGCGACCGCCTGCGCCTTGGCCCGCCAGCCGGCGAGGCGCGCAGGGGTGGGGCGGAGGAGCAGCAGCGTGGCGCCGAACGCCCGCTCGATGGCGCGCTCGACCTGGGGCTGCATCGCCTCGACGATCTTGGTCATCCGTCGGACCCGCCGCGAGCGGCCGTCGATCGCCTCGAGATTGTCCCTGATCGGCTGCTCGCGCGGGATGTCGGAGAGGGCGCCGAAGATGGTCGCGAAGAAGCTCGGCGCCTCGGCTGGGCCGGTGTCGCCCAAGCGGACCGAATGGCGCCCGGGCTTGGGGTCGATATAGACGAAGCGGCGGTCGACCTCGCGGCGGGCGGGGCGGCTCTTCAGCGCCCCCATGGCGGGGCGGAACGGCGCGTTGGCGAGGACCGACCCGTCGATCAGCACCGCCGATTCGGCGTCGCCGATGGCGCTGTGGCGGGGGAGGGCGGCGGTGAGGAACGGTGCGCGCCCTGGCCAGGGCTGCCCGCGGGCGGCCAGCACGGCGTCGAGCTCGCCCACCTGGAACGGTGGGAAGGCGCCTGGGAAGCTCGCCGTCGCCCGCGCCGCGAAGACCAGGGCGGGCGCTTCGGCGAGCGGGGCGGCGGGCCCGGCCTCGCGGCGGAAGGAAAGGATGAGGCGGTGCTCGATCTCCGTAACTTCCGATGGTGAGTGGAGGCGCAGGCGCTCCGGATGGCCGTGGAAATCGGTGACGGTGACGAACAGGTCGAGCGGCTGGTGTTCCGGGAGCAGCGCCGGCCCCGCCTTTCCCGCCGCCATCGCGTCGAAGGCGCCGAGCAGCAATTCGCTGAAGCCGGGGCCGCTGAACGGCGGCGCGAACCAGCGGGCGCGGACGAAATTGGCGAGCTTGGCGCGCACTTCCTCGCGGTGCGCCGGCTCGACCGTCTGCTCGACCGAACTGCCGCGCCGCGCGGAAAGCGCCCAGGCGATCGGCACCGCCGCCCGCTTGGCGAAGCGGGAGACGCGGTTCACCGCCGGATCGAGCAGCCGGTCGACATCGGCATTGTCGAGCCATAGATCGGTCAGCGGGTCGAGGGACTGGCCGCTGGCAATCGCCTGGCCGAGGAAGACGGCGTTTATCCCGCCCGCGCTGGCGCCGGTGAGGATGTCGACGAGCACGCGCAACTCGAGATCGGCATGAGTCGCCAGCGCTTCGAGAAGCTTGCGGTAGACGCCCTCGGAGCCGTTCTCGCGCGGTGCCTTGGCGTGATAGGCGCGGCTGGCGCGGGCGAGGCGCCATACCTCCTTGGTGATGCCGTGCATGTAGACGGCAAGGCTGATGCCGCCATAGCAGATGAGGGCCAGCCGGAGCTCTTTCTCGCGCATTGCGGCCTTGGTGGCAGGCGAAAAGCGCGATGTCGAGCGGCCCTTCTGCCTCCCCATCCAGAGGATGGGGAGGGGGACCAGCGAAGCTGGTGGAGGGGTATTTGAAGGGGCGAGGGCGAACGGCGTTGGGGCTCTACGCCAAACCCCTCCACCACCTTCGGTGGTCCCCCTCCCCACGAGCTACCGCTCGCAGGGAGGCAGAGGGAAGTTCCATCGCATCCTTCGACTCGTCCCGCTGACCCCACACGTCGCCGTAACGAACGGGACTCGTGAGGATTTCCCGATTAGCCCCACCCTCGAAACGAACGCTGAGGGGCTTCGCACATGGTAAAACGTCTTCGCAGGATCGGCCTGCCGCGCGTCCTCGCGCTGGGACTTGCCGTGCTCACCAGCGCCGCTCCTGCCCAGACCGCTTTTTCGGCCCCGGCCCCGACCCCGCGCCTGCAGAGCCTCGAGCAGGCGGTCGCGTCCGTCGGCGACCCGGCGCTCGACGAGGCGGTCGCCACCAAGCTTCCAATCGTCCGCCAGGCCTTCGAGCAGGTCGGCGAGGGCAATGCGAGCTATTATGGCAACGAGCTTGCCGGCAACCGCACGTCGAGCGGCGAGCGCTTCGACCCGCACGCTTACACCTGCGCGCACCGCAGCCTGCCGCTGGGCACGAAGCTCCGGGTCACCAACCTCGCCAACGGCCGCAGCGTCATCGTCCGGGTCAACGACCGCGGGCCGTTCACGCGCGGCCGCATCCTCGACATGTCGCTCGCCGCGGCGCGCGACATCGCCATGATCGGCCCGGGCCACGCTCGCGTCCGTCTGGAAGTGGTGCGCGAAATAGCCTAACCTTGGGGGCCTGCGCCGCGGCGGCCAACCTCAGCTCAGCCGGGACTTCACCAGCGCACTGGCCCGCGCCATGTCGACCTGCCCGGCAAGCCGCTCCTTCACCAGCGCCATCACCCGGCCCATGTCCTTGACGGACGCCGCGCCCGTCTCCGCGACGATCGCCTCGATCGCCGCCTTCGCCTCGTCCTCGCTCATCTGCGCGGGGAGGAAGCCTTCGATGATTGCGACCTCCGCTTTCTCCTGGTCGGCGAGCTCCTGGCGGCCGCCCTGCTCGTAGAGCTGGATCGACTCGCGGCGCTGCTTGACCATCTTCTGGAGGACTTCCGTGACAGTGACGTCGTCGTCCGCGGGGGCGGTGCCGGTCCGCAGCTCGATGTCGCGATTCTTGATGGCCGACTGGATGAGGCGGATGGTCGCCGTCTTGGGTTTGTCGCCGCCCTTCATGGCGGTGACGAGGGCGGCCTTGAGGTCGTCGCGAATCATGGCATGTCCGGCTCTGCTGGTGCGGGAAAGGGCGAGGGATAGCGCCGCCCGCGCGCGTTTAATAGATTGACGCTGCCGCCCCCGCACCCTAGCGACCGGCGCTTAGCGACATCGCCGATCCGCAAGAAGGAGTGCCCGCCACGATGGCCCACGCCAGCCACACGCCTGCGCGAGTTGCAGGCGGTTCGGATCGGACCGTCGGAGCATGACTGCGTCACGCTCCGCCTACGATCCGAACGGAGCGACCGGCGTCCTGGTCCTGGCCGACGGCACGATCGTGTGGGGCAGGGGCTTCGGCGCCGAGGGCGAGGCGGTCGGCGAAATCGTCTTCAACACCGCGATGACGGGCTACCAGGAGGTGATGACCGATCCCTCCTACGCCTCGCAGATCCTCACCTTCACCTTCCCCCACATCGGCAATGTCGGCGCCAATTTCGAGGACGTCGAGGCGGACAATCCCTGGGCGCTGGGCGCTATCGTGCGGCAGGACGTGACGGAGCCGTCCAACTTCCGCGCGCTGCAGGGCTTCGACGCCTGGATGCGCTCCAACGGCCGCATCGGCCTGTCGGGGGTGGATACGCGCGCGCTGACCCGCAGGATCCGCACCAACGGCGCACCCAACGGGGTCATCGCCCACCGCGCGGACGGAGCATTCGACCTGGACGCTTTGCTCGAAAAGGCCCGCGCGTGGCCGGGGCTGGAGGGCATGGACCTCGCGAAGGAGGTGTCGTGCCGGCAGATGTACCGCTGGTCCGGCGGCCGCTGGAACCTGGGCGAGGGCTACGGCGAAGGGGAGGGGAGCGAGGACCGCCCCCACGTCGTCGCCATCGACTACGGATCGAAGCGCAACATCTTCCGCAACCTCGCCGACGCCGGCGCCCGCGTCACCGTCCTCCCCGCTACCGCGAGCTTCGACGAGGTGATGGCGCACAAGCCCGACGGCATCTTCCTCTCCAACGGACCCGGCGATCCCGCGGCGACGGGCGCATATGCCGTGCCGGTGATCCGTCAGCTCCTCGACACGGGAAAGCCCCTGTTCGGCATCTGCCTCGGCCACCAGCTGCTTGGGCTCGCGGTCGGCGCGAAGACGGTAAAGATGCACCAGGGCCACCGCGGCGCCAACCACCCGGTCAAGCGCCTCGCCGACGGCAAGGTCGAGATCACCAGCATGAACCACGGCTTCGCGGTGGAGACGGAGACGCTGCCCGACAATGCGCGGGCGACGCACATCTCGCTGTTCGACGGCAGCCTCGCCGGGCTGGAGCTGACCGACCGGCCCGCGTTCAGCGTCCAATATCACCCGGAGGCGAGCCCGGGGCCGCAGGACAGCACGTATCTGTTCGGGAAGTTCGTGGACCAGCTTGGGGCCATTCGGTGAGCCTGAGCCAGAGCAAGATCGATTTGGCGGTTCTCTACAAGCTGCACCAACACGCTGACCAAGGCGGCGGCGGGATTCCTCCCGGTGAGATCACGTACCTGTTTGAGCCTGCGATGCCGCTCCGCCGGATTGAGCTCGCGCTGAGAGAACTGCTCAAGATCGGTGATGTTGAGCAGGAATATCATCCTCACTATCTTGAAGAAGGGCTCTGGCAGGTCTCGAGAGAGGGAATCGCCAAGGTCGATAGAGCGCTACGGGTGCCTGCGTCATTCATCGCGAGGCTACACGTAAATGGAGACCATTGGCTGGAGAGCGAAGAAGCTAGACAAGCTGTCCTGAAGAAGCTGCCGCCTGTCGCCAGCATAAAGGCCGAGCCTGACGTCACGATGACGGCTCCTTTCACCCCGGGCCACGAGCGATCCGTCGATTGGACGAAATGGGGGGCCGTCGCCGCTTGGTTGGCGCTCCCCGTCGCCATAGCTGGCGTTGCGATCACCATTTGGTTGAGCAAATGATTAGGATCAGGTGCCTTTCTCTCATTGCTGCGGCACTGACCCTCTCCGCCTGCGCCACCGCGCGCCTTCACACCGACGCCGAACTCGCCGACGTCACCCGGGTCTGCGGACTCGCCGCCGGGGAGCTGGTGCAGGAGGAGGAGGATCCGCGCATTTTGTTCCTCGTTCGCCCGAAGGCGAGCCCGCGCGAGCGGGGCTGCGCGATGCGCTGGGCGAAGCGCAACCATCTCCACCTCGCTTATGTCGAGGGCATCGAGCTCAAGGACAGATAGGTGCGGCGCAATCCCTTTCTGCCGGCTCTCGCCGTCCCGATGCTCCTCGCAGGCGTCGCATCCCCGGTCTCGGCTTCCTCCGGCTACATCCAGCGATGCAGCCGGTTTCTCAGCGATCACTGGCGACGAGACACTGCAGTCCATGCCGTCGATTCGTCGCTTCATCTTCCCGTCGTGCTGATCAATGTGCCCGTCCACGGACGTAACGAGCGTTACCCGAAGGCAATCGGCACCCTCAAGGCCGCCTTTCCGAGCTTCGAGGAGGCTCGTGGAAGCGGAATATTGCTCGGCTGTTGTGCGATCCCCGTCTGGGGAGCGATCTCCTTCGAAGATCTGACGAGGCTTAAAGATACCCGCTTTGCCGCCCTCTGCGCGGCGGCCCGGCGGTCCCGTTCCACTGCCGCAAGCGTGCGGATCGAGTTCCGCGCGACCTACGATACCGACGGAGCAACGGACCCTTATTTCTTCTCCTATTGGACCCGGAAACCCCACCCCTGATGCCCAAGCGTACCGACATCTCCTCGATCCTCATCATCGGCGCGGGGCCGATCGTCATCGGCCAGGCGGCGGAGTTCGATTATTCGGGGACGCAGGCGGCCAAGACGCTGAAGGCGGAAGGCTATCGGATCGTCCTCGTCAATTCGAACCCCGCGACGATCATGACCGATCCGGAGCTGGCGGACGCCACCTATGTCGAGCCGATCACGCCCGAATATGTCGCCGCGATTATCGAGAAGGAGCGGCCGGACGCGGTGCTGCCGACGATGGGTGGGCAGACGGCACTCAACACGGCGCTGGCCTTGTTCAAGGACGGGACGCTGGAGAAATACGGCGTCACCATGATCGGCGCCGACGCCGAGGCGATCGAGAAGGCCGAGGACCGGCTCAAGTTCCGCGATGCGATGAGCCGCATCGGGCTCGAAAGCCCCGCGTCCGAGATCGCGCACAGCCTCGACGAGGCGATGCGGGCGCTGGAGACGATCGGGCTGCCGGCGATCATCCGGCCGTCCTTCACGCTCGGCGGTACCGGGGGCGGGGTGGCGTACAACCGCGAGGAGTTCGTCGAGATCGTCACCGGCGGCCTGGACGCTTCGCCGACCACCGAGGTCCTGATCGAGGAATCGGTGCTCGGCTGGAAGGAATATGAGATGGAGGTGGTCCGCGACCGGGCGGACAATGCCATCATCATCTGCTCCATTGAGAATGTCGACCCGATGGGCATCCATACGGGCGATTCCATCACCGTCGCGCCGGCGCTGACGCTCACCGACAAGGAATATCAGGTGATGCGCAATGCCAGCATCGCCTGCCTGCGGGAAATCGGCGTCGAAACAGGCGGTTCCAACGTCCAGTTTGCGGTCAATCCGAAGAACGGCCGGCTCGTCGTCATCGAGATGAACCCGCGGGTCAGCCGTTCCTCTGCGCTCGCCTCCAAGGCGACAGGCTTCCCGATCGCCAAGGTCGCCGCCAAGTTGGCGGTGGGGTACACATTGGACGAGATCCAGAACGACATTACCGGCGTCACCCCGGCCTCGTTCGAGCCGACGATCGACTATGTGGTCACCAAAATCCCGCGCTTCGCGTTCGAGAAGTTCAAAGGGGCTGAGCCTTTGCTCTCCACCGCGATGAAGTCGGTCGGCGAGGCGATGGCGATCGGCCGCTCGATCCACGAGAGCCTCCAGAAAGCGCTCAGGAGCCTCGAGACGGGCCTCACCGGCCTCGACGGCGTCAAGGCGCTGTACGGCGCTCCCAGGGCCGAAATCGAGGCGGCGCTGGCGCGGCCGACGCCGGACCGGCTGCTCGTCGCCGCGCAGGCGCTGCGCGAGGGCTTCACCGTCGCCGAGATCAACGCCATCACCCATTACGATCCGTGGTTCCTCGAGCGGCTCCACGAGATCGTCGAGGCGGAGCGGGAGGTGGAGGCGCAGGGGCTTCCCACCGACGCTGTGGGCATGCGGCGCCTCAAGGCGATGGGGTTTTGCGACAAGAGGCTGGCGGAGCTCGCCATCCGCTCGGCGCATCTCAAGGACCGGGTGCTGGGCAAGGTCGCGGCGCGCAGCCACGGACTCATCCATGACGCGGTGAAGGCGCTCGCCGGCGCGACCACCGAGGACGAAGTGCGGGCGCTGCGCCACAAGCTCGGCGTACGGCCGGTGTTCAAGCGCATCGACACGTGCGCCGCCGAGTTCGAGGCGAAGACGCCCTACATGTATTCCACCTACGAGGCGCCGAGCTTCGGCGAGCCGGAGAATGAGGCGCAGCCGTCGGACCGCCGCAAGGTGGTCATCCTCGGCGGCGGGCCGAACCGGATCGGGCAGGGCATCGAGTTCGATTATTGCTGCTGCCACGCCTGTTACGCCTTGGCGGACGCGGGCTTCGAGACGATCATGATCAACTGCAACCCCGAGACGGTGTCGACCGACTACGACACGTCCGACCGGCTGTACTTCGAGCCGCTCACGATCGAGGACGTGCTCGAGATCGTCGAGGTCGAGCAGCCGGCCGGCGTCGTGATCCAGTTCGGTGGCCAGACGCCCCTGCGGCTCGCGAAGCGCCTGATCGAGGCGGGCGTCCCGATCCTCGGCACGCCGTTTCACGCGATCGACCTGGCCGAGGACCGGCAGCGGTTCGGCTCGCTGCTCGACTCGATCGGCCTGAAGGCGCCGGCCTGGGCGATCGCGAGCACGCCCGACGAGGCGGCCGAGGCGGCCGCGAAGATCGGCTACCCGGTGCTGGTGCGGCCGAGCTACGTGCTCGGTGGCCGGGCGATGCGCATCTGCTACGACGAGGAGATGCTGCGCTCGGGGCCGATCGCCTCGAGCACGCTCGTCGACTCGTTCGTCGAGGACGCCATCGAGATCGACGTCGACGCGGTGTCCGACGGCGACGACGTGCTGATCGGCGCCGTCATGGAGCACGTCGAGGAGGCCGGCATCCACAGCGGCGACTCGGCCTGCGTGATCCCGGCGCTCGCCATCGGCGACGACGTCGAGGCCGAGGTGCGGCGGCAGACGCGCGAGCTCGCGCGCGCGCTGGGCGTGGTCGGGCTCGTCAACGTGCAGTTCGCCGTCCGCGACGGCGAGGTGTTCGTGATCGAGGCGAACCCGCGGGCATCGCGCACGGTGCCATTCGTTGCCAAGGCCACCGGCATGCCGCTGGTCGAGGCCGCCTGCCGCGTCGCGCTCGGCGACCGCATCGCCGACCTCGGCCTGCGCGAGACGACGCCCACGGTGGTCTCGGTGAAGGAGGCCGTGCTGCCGTTCGCGCGGTTCCCCGGCGCCGACGCGCTCCTCGGCCCCGAGATGCGGGCGACGGGCGAGGTGATGGGCATCGGCCCCGACTTCGCCACGGCCTTCGCCAAGGCCTCCCGCGCCGCCGGCCAGCCGCTGCCGGGGACGCGTGCCGATCGGCAGTCGGCCGTTGCGATCACCGTCAACGACCGCGACAAGC